>NZ_JBWKPE010000036.1:0-682 GCF_059418085.1 Pseudomonas sp. GW821-FHT09C10 | reverse complement strand
TCAGATGTGCTTCCCTTTGACCGTCACAGACCATGCGTCGCGGCTGATTTTAGCGTGCTGGGCCCACCCCAAGATCATGACCCAGCCTGTAAAACAGGCCTTTGAGAGGCTTTTTCAGGAGTACGGCATGCCGGAAGTTATCCGTTCGGACAACGGGGTACCGTTCGCCTCTCCTGGCCTGGCAAGAATATCCACACTGGCAGTTTGGTGGATTCGGCTGGGTATTTATCCCGAGCGAACCATGCCGGGAAGACCCGCCCAGAATGGTCGCCATGAACGAATGCACCGTAGCTTGAAACTTGAATTGCCCTTAGGGAAAAACTTAGTCGAGCAGCAGCTTTTGCTGGAGCATTTCAGGCATGAGTTTAATTACGTACGCCCTCACGAAGCGCTCGGCATGAAAAGTCCGGGAGACTTGTATGTGCCGTCCACCCGAATTTATCCAGGGTGCTTGCCCGATGTGGAATATCCGGCAGAAATGAAAGTTCGAAGCGTCAGACAGGACGGATCGATCAAGTGGAACGGCAAGTTGGTATTTATCAGCGAGGCGCTGTCCGGGGAAAGGATAGGGCTCAAAGAAGCTGAAGATGATGCTTGGGATTTGTACCTGTGTGATTATCCCTTGGGGAGGCTTGGACGAGGTATGACCCGCGTCCAGGCCTCAAATGTGTAAACGATGTCC
>NZ_JBWKPE010000035.1:0-828 GCF_059418085.1 Pseudomonas sp. GW821-FHT09C10 | reverse complement strand
GTTACCGATATTGGCAGCGATGGCGCTCGCCGGAATCGGGAAATCAACGCTGCCGCTCGTGCTGCCGCCCTTGGCTGGGAGGACGGGAGAACCTGCGGCGCCGTTGCCGAGCATGATGACTCGGATGTTATCGGTGGTGAGCATACCGGTGTAGCTCACCCGGACCGTGCCCCCATTCAAGGCGCTCAATGGGGCCAGGGTTACCGAGGCTCCACTGCCTGAAGCCTGGAGCAGCACGGGCAGGCGCAGGTCCCCGAGTGCCGAGCGCACGATGTAGGTGGACGTGGGGAATTCCTGGGCAGTGGCCTCGACAGCGCTGCCGTCAAAACTCACGTTGCACGTAACAGTGATCTGCCGGTTATCCGGCAATGCCGCCAGCCAACTGCGCAGTACCGCCTTGTTCACCAGGCCGTTCGCCGCTTCCGACGAAGTGATCTCCACCCCATCAAGCACCGGCAAATCATCTACGCCGACGCTGCTGCACCTCAACCACACCCGTTGTCCCTGAGCACTCAACCGCCACTTGGCCAACGACGCCGTCGCGTTGCCAGTAAAGGTATTGAGGTCGAGTGTGCCGTTATGGGCGATGCCGTTGATCAGCGGTCTGGGCAAGTCCGACTCGCGCAGGGTTTGAACGGTCAGGGTCTGGACAAAGGAATCTACCTCGTCACCGTTAATAACGGCGATATAGCGCAAGGTGATTGTTTTACCCACGCTGTCGGCCAGGATCTTCTGGCTGATGGCGAAGTCGACGCGACCGCCATCCAGGCCATCCTTGGCGGCAATAGTGGCCATGCTGCCGTCGGGGTAGATCCACTGCAAATGAAT
>NZ_JBWKPE010000034.1:0-944 GCF_059418085.1 Pseudomonas sp. GW821-FHT09C10 | reverse complement strand
AACCGGATCCGGGGAACCCTGCACGTCGACGTCACGATCCGCAGTTTGTTTGAAGCGCCTACAGTGGCGCAGTTGGAAGCGCACCTGGAGCCTGCCCGTTTGCAGCGCCCGCTGCTTGAAGCACTGCCACGGCCGCCAATCATTCCCTTGTCGTTTGCTCAGCAGCGGCTGTGGTTCCTGGCGCAACTGGAAGGCGCGACGTCGACGTACAACGTGCCCTTTGCCTTGCGGTTGCGCGGCCCACTGGACCAACAGGCGTTGGTCGCGGCGCTGGCCGATCTGGCGCAGCGCCATGAGAGCTTGCGCACCGGTTTTGCCCTGCACGATGGCGAACCTTCCCAGGTGGTGCTGACGGATCTGCAGCCGGCCTTACGCACTGTGGCCGTGACCGAGGCCACACTGCCTCAGACTTTGGCGGCACACGCCAACGAACCGTTTGTGCTGGACCCGTCGCCGCCTTGGCGGGCGAGCCTGTTGGTGTTGGGGCCGCAGGAGCATGTGTTGCTGGTGGTGCTGCACCACATCGTCACTGACGGCGCCTCGCAATGGCCGCTGGTGCGTGACCTGGCCCAGGCTTATCAAGCCCGAAAGGCCGGGCACGCGCCCGGTTGGTCACGCCTGCCGATTCAATACGCCGATTACAGCCTCTGGCAGCGCCAGTGGCTGGGCGAAGAGGGGGACGAACACAGTGCGTTAGCTCATCAATTGGCGTACTGGCGTACAGCGTTGCAAGACCTGCCGGTACAGATCGCTTTGCCGACGGATCGCAGTCGCCCTGCGCTCGCCACAGCGCGGGGAGGCAGTGTCGAGTTTCGCCTGAGCGCGACGCTGCACCAGCGTTTGCTGGCGGTAGGGAGAGCGCGTCAGGCCACGTTGTTCATGGTGTTGCAAGCCGGGTTCTGCGCGCTGTTGAGTCGCTTGGGCGCAGGTACCGATATTCCCAT
>NZ_JBWKPE010000033.1:0-1620 GCF_059418085.1 Pseudomonas sp. GW821-FHT09C10 | reverse complement strand
CGGTGCTGGCGTGTGGTGCCTGATTGAGCGGTATGAACATATCCGCCAGAACGACCGCATCGAGCTGTCCTGGGATGGCGTCATCGTCACGCATATCGTCAGCCCGGCCGAGGCGGCCGGCAGCGGGCCGATCCGGATTTTCGTCAGTGAGGCGATCATCCTCCAGGGTGGGCTGTTGGGCACCCTGACCCTGCGCTTTCGGGTACAGGACGTGGTGGAGAACTTCTCCGGGGAAAAGTACCAGTATTCCAAGTCTTACTTCCTGGTCAGCGAACTGGACCCCAGCCTGATTGAAGCCCCGGTGTTCCTGGTGGACGATGTCGACCTCAAGCAGGTCGACATCGATACCCAGGGCGATGCGGTATTTAAAGTCTCGTGTTTCACGGGCCGCCAGTTGCCCGCACCCAATCCGCCCCACCAGGTGTTCGTCACGCTGTATGCCACGCTGGCGGATGGCTCGACCCGGGAGTTTGCCCTTCCCTTCAGGAACGCGACCAACGTATACGTGACTGAGGTTCCCGTTGATGGCGACATCATCACGCAAATAGTCGGCGGTTCCTTCCGGGTTTCGTTCGTGATTAAAGACGCCGACGGCGACTTCGTCGGCCAGTCCGGCAGCATCACCGTCACCGTGATCGGCACGCCGGTGTCGATGCCTGGGGTGACGATCAACCCGATCGAGTTGGGCCTGATTGACCCCGACCACGATATCGAAGTCATCTTCCCATTCTACGAGCCGTTTAATTCGGACTGGCTGGAAATCTTCTACATCGAACACCGGGTCCCCGGCGGCGGTGGCGAAACCTACGTCGAGTCCCAACTGGCGGGGCCCCAGGGTGGCAGTCGCCATGTGAGCAAGGCGGATCTGCAACGGTTCAACGGCCGGGGCATCATCTATTTTTACTACGTGGTCACCGACGGTAAAAACACGCGCAAATCGGTGGAGGTGGGGGCCCAGGTGGGCGAACGTGTGGCTGAACTGCCGCCGCCACAACTGCAGGGCACCGAAGGCAACAACATCAACCCCGCCCACATCGTCGGCCCCACCGTACTGCTGACCTTGCCCTATCTCGGTGCCCGAGAGGACGACGTATACCATTGGAGCTGCATCGGCTCGGCCCTGGGCGGCTCGGCCAATGGCACCATCCTGGTCAATGCGGCGACCGAAGGCGTGCCACTGACGTTCCCGGTGACCCGCACCATCCTGGACTTCAACCTCAACGGCAGCCTGCGCATCAGTTACAGCCTGGAACGCAAGGGGCCGCCACGGCAGATCCTGCGCTCGGAGGTGCTGAACCTCAGCGTTGGCGTGGGGGTGGTCCTGGACCGTCCGGAAGTCGCCGAAGCCCAACGCTTTCCGGATCGCCTCGACCCGTTGGCGGCCTTGTCGGGGGCCACCGTGGTGGTGAAATTCCGGCCGATGCACGCCACCGATCGGATCTTTATCGACTGGCTCAGCCCGGACGGCCATGGCAGCTACGCCACGGAAGTGCAGGGCAACCCCGCCACCCACGAGGTGAGCGTGCCCATTCCAAGGGAGGTTATCGCCAAAGGTATTCGTGAAGACGGCAACCGCATCAGCGTGCAGTACCATTTTTTCCGCGGTGCCATTCCCTATGA
>NZ_JBWKPE010000032.1:0-5070 GCF_059418085.1 Pseudomonas sp. GW821-FHT09C10 | reverse complement strand
GAGGGAGTGTCAGTTGATGGATTTGGTACTGACCCACTGCAATCGGGGGCAAGCCCCCTCCCACATTTACCGAGTACACCAGACCCAACTCCGGTCGGCTCTAAGGCCGCCGCGCTTTGGCTTTTGATCTCAAATGCGCTCTTCCAAAAGTGACCCGCTGTAAGAGCGGAACCCTAAGTGGCCGTGACCGCAGCAATGGATATGTACTCAATCAAATCCAACGCCATGGTCGGCCCGACGGCCGCCACGGAAACAAGCCCCCTGACCGCACCAGCCGAAGTTACACCTTGAACCGTGCCACCGTCTGATGCAGCGTCCCCGCCATTCCGGCCAGGTCATGCCCGGCCGTCTCGGTGTGTATCGCGCCCTGCAACACCTGCTGGGACAGGTTGCGAATGCCCACCAGGTTGCGATCCACTTCCCGCGCCACCAGCGCCTGTTCTTCGGTGGCGCTGGCAATCATCATATTGCGTTCGTTGATCTGCGAGATCGACCGGGTGATCTCGTCCAGCGCTTCTCCCGAACGTTGCGCCACGCTCAAGGTCGCCTGTACCCGCTCGCTGCTGCTGTGCATGGCGGCCACGGCGTGTTCGGTGTCCTGGCGGATATTGCCGATCATCTGCTCGATCTCCTGGGTCGAGACCTGGGTGCGATGGGCCAACGCGCGCACTTCATCGGCGACCACCGCAAACCCGCGCCCGGCTTCCCCGGCGCGGGCCGCTTCGATGGCCGCGTTCAACGCCAGCAGGTTGGTCTGGTCGGCAATGCTGCGGATCACTTCGAGCACGCTGCTGATGTCCTGCACACGGCCGGCCAGCTGCTGGATACGCTCCGAGGTTTCCACCACGCCGGTGGCCAAGGTGTTGATCGACGCCACGGTTTCCTGCACCTGCGCCTGTCCACGCTGGGCGGTCTGCTCCGACAGGCGCGAGGCTTCGCTGGTGCTCACGGCATTGCGTGCCACCTCGTCGACGGCGGCGGTCATTTCATTCACCGCCGTGGCGGCCAGTTCGATTTCCTGGCCCTGCAACTGCAGGCTGCTGCTGGTCTGACCGCTCACCGCGCTCAACTCTTCCGACGAGCTGGCCACGCCGTCCACCGACGCGGCGATATGGCGCACCATCTGGTTGAGGCTCTGCTGCATCTGGTGCAGGTTGCGCATCACACTGCCGTCGATACTGTTGCCCAATGGCACCTCGAGGGTCAGGTCGCCCTCGGCGATATGGCTCAACACCCGCGCCACTTCATCCGGCTCGCCGCCCAGCGGGCGGGTGACGCTGCGCGTGACGATCACCGCCGCCGCCACCACCAGGGCCAGGCACAGCAGGAACAGCCCGAGCATGGTGCGTCGTGCCTCGTCATACAGGGTTTGCGCCGCCTGCTGACGCTCGGCGAACAGCCGCCCCTGCATGGCCATCAACGCATCCAGGCTCTTGAACACCTCAAGCTCGGCCGGGATCACCTGCTCTTTGAGCTGGGCCAGGCCCTGCTCGCGCGCGCCTTGCAGGATCAGCGCCTGCACCTGGGTGAAGGCCGCCACGTAGGCCTCACGGTGGGTTTTCAAGGTGGCATAGGCGGCCTTGCCTTCGGCGGTGTCGAGCAGCGGTTCGAGGGTGGCGAACGCCTGGGTGATGCGCTCGCGCGTGGTGCCGATGGAGGCCTGGGCCTGTTGGTTGTCCTGGTCGATCAGCAGGTCGCGGGTGTTGCGCCCGTTATCGCGCACCCCGGTGGCGATCACCATGATCGGCGCAATTCTGGGCCAGTCCTGCTGCACGATCTGCTCGGACTGCTGCTTGAGGGTCGCCAGGTCGTGAAGGGCGTAAAACACCAAGCCGACCAGCGCCAGCGGCGCAATCGCGAAACCGATGACAATGCGTTGTGCCGTGGTTAATTGCTTCATTGTGATAGTCCCTGATGAACACCTGCCCGTCATGGGCAGCATCTATAAAAATCCGCTTGAGGGCGCCGATCACCCTCGCAATACAAAAGCAGGAAACAACTCGCGCAATCGGCCCCATAACTCCGGCAAGGCAGCCTGTGCCGGAGAACTCGACAATTGCGCATCGAGCATGCTGGCCGTGCGCACCATTTGCACCGCAAAGCGTTGCACGCCGTTGGCTTGCAAACGCTGGGCCAGCAACAGCAACCGAGGGGGGTCGATCAAATGCCAATGCACCGTGGTGCGGCACTCGTACTCGACGCCGCTGGCCAACAGGGTGTCGAGGCTGCGCCAGTTGGCGGCACCGCTGTTCCTGACCTGGGTAATCAACTGGCAATCCTCGGCCAGCGCCTTGACGTCAAAGCCGACCCAATCGGCATGCCGCAACGCATTGGCAAACCCTGCCGGCTTGATCCCGGCGCTGTGCAGGCCGACACGAAAGCCCATCGCCCGCACTTCATCCATGGCCGCCGGCAGGCCTTCCTGCAAGGTCGGCTCGCCGCCGCTGAACACCACGGCGTCGAGCAAGTCCTTGCGCCGCTGCAAAAACAGCAACACCCGGCGCCAATCCACCTCCGTGCTACCGCGCGGCGGGATCAGGTCCGGGTTGTGGCAGTAACGACAGCGCCAGGCACAGCCCTGACAAAACAGCACACAGGCGAGCATGCCGGGGTAGTCGAGGGTGGTCAGGGGCACGAGGCCCCCGACCCGTAGCGCTCGACTCATTGGCGCCCGGCCACGGCGGCCGTTTCAGTGAAATGCACCCGTTCCTTGTGCTCGGATTGTTTGCCGGGATTGAACGCCGACACGGGCCGGTGATAGCCCATCACCCGGGTCCAGACTTCGCAGCGCTGACGTTGTGGCTGGGATGTTTGCATGGTGAATCTCCTTGCGGGTTGGAAGATCGGTTCAGTGCGCAGCGGCCCGTGCCAGCACTTCATCGCACTTGGGGCAGAACTCATGTTCACCGGCGAGGTAACCGTGCACCGGGCAGATCGAGAACGTCGGGGTGATCGTCAGGTACGGCAGGCGGAAACGCCCCAACGCCTTGCGCACCAACTGCTTGCAGGCCTGGGCCGAGGAAATCTGCTCGGCCATGTACAGGTGCAACACGGTGCCGCCGGTGTACTTGCATTGCAGTTCGTCTTGCAGCTCCAGGGCTTCGAAGGGGTCCTGGGTAAAGCCCACCGGCAGTTGCGAGGAGTTGGTGTAGTACGGCGCGACGTCGCTGCCGGCCTGCAGGATGTCCGGGTAGCGCTTGCGGTCTTCCTTGGCGAAGCGGTAGGTGGTGCCTTCCGCCGGGGTTGCTTCGAGGTTGTAGAGGTGGCCGGTGTCTTCCTGGAAGCGCAGCAACGTGGCACGCACATGGTCGAGCAGCTTGAGGGCAAATGTGCGGCCCTCTTCGGTGTGCATGCCCTGCTCGTCGCAGGTGAAATTGCGCAGCATCTCGTGCATGCCGTTGAGGCCGATGGTGGAGAAGTGATTGCGCAAGGTGCCCAGGTAACGCTTGGTGTAGGGGTACAAGCCGGCGTCCATATGGTGCTGGATCACCTTGCGCTTGACCTCCAGGCTTTCCATGGCCATGTCCATCAGGCTGTCCAGGCGTTGCAACAGGCCCGAGGTGTCGCCCTTGAACAGGTAGCCGAGGCGCGCGCAGTTGATCGTCACCACGCCCAGGCTGCCGGTCTGCTCCGCCGAACCGAACAACCCACCGCCGCGCTTGAGCAGCTCGCGCACGTCCAGTTGCAGGCGGCAGCACATCGAGCGCACCTGGTTGGGTTGCATATCGGAATTGAGGAAGTTCTGGAAATACGGCAGGCCGTAGCGCGCGGTCATCTCGAACAGACGGTCGGCGTTCTCGCTGTCCCAGGGGAAATCGTGGGTGATGTTGTAGGTGGGAATCGGGAAGGTGAAGACCCGGCCCTTGGCATCGCCGGCCTGCATCACTTCGATATAGGCGCGGTTGATCAGCGCCATTTCCGCTTGCAGGTCGCCATAGGCAAACGGCATTTCCTCACCGCCGATCACCGGCACCTGCTCGCGCAGATCTTCCGGGCACACCCAGTCGAAGGTCAGGTTGGTAAACGGCGTCTGGGTGCCCCAGCGCGACGGTACGTTGAGGTTGTAGATGAACTCCTGCACCGCCTGGCGCACCTCGGCGTAGCTCAGTTGGTCCTTGCGCACGTAGGGCGCCAGGTAGGTATCGAACGAGCTGAACGCCTGGGCGCCGGCCCATTCGTTTTGCAGGGTGCCGAGGAAGTTGACCATCTGCCCCAGGGCGCTGCCCAAGTGCTTGGGCGGCCCGGCTTCGACACGGCCCGGCACGCCATTGAGGCCTTCGTGCAGCAGCGAACGCAGCGACCAGCCGGCGCAATAACCGGCAAGCATGTCGAGGTCATGGATATGCAGATCCGCCTCACGGTGCGCACGGCCGATCTGCTGGCTGTAGACCTCGTCGAGCCAATAGTTGGCGGTGACCTTGCCCGACACGTTCAACACCAGCCCGCCCAGGGAGTAGCCCTGGTTGGCGTTGGCTTGCACACGCCAGTCTTCGCGGTCGAGGTATTCGTTCATCGAGGTGGCGACTTCCACCAGGGTCTTGCGGTCGCGGCGCAGGCGGCCGTGTTGTTCGCGGTAGACGATATAGGCACGCATGGAGAGGAAGTAGCCGGCGTCCATCAGTACGCGTTCGACGCTGTCCTGGATTTGTTCGACGTCCAGGTGTTCGATGCCCCTCAGGCGAGCGAGGACGGCGCCCAGTAACAGGTCGACGTCGGCCTCCTGGTACTCGCCGGTGGCGGTACCGGCGGCGGTCAGGGCGTGGTGGATTTTTTCGGCGTTGAAGGGGACCAGGCTGCCGTCGCGTTTGTGTAGGCGGGTGCTGACCAACGGGGTGAGCGTGTTTTGCATTTTCCGGGCTCCAGGCACTACATATAGATGTTTTTAGGCTTTAAGACACAATATGCAGTGAGATTACGGAGAATGGGGTGGGGTTCCCTTGATCGGGGTCAAGGTTTTTTGATTGGGTACATATCCGTTATTTAGGTAACGGCGGCCTATGGTTCCGCTCTTACAGCGGGTCACTTTGGAAAAGCCCCAAAGTAACCAAAGGGCTCTTGCCCCAACACTCG
>NZ_JBWKPE010000031.1:0-5122 GCF_059418085.1 Pseudomonas sp. GW821-FHT09C10 | reverse complement strand
TGGCCTCGCTTCAGCAAATTGGGTATGTGACAGCTGTCGGTGTTTTGTGAAATCTCGAACTTTCGGTTCATTGCGTCTTCACACACCGCAATCTGGCCTTTCGACGCAAATTGCTTGGGTGTTATATGGTCAAGCCTCACGGGCAATTAGTATTGGTTAGCTCAACGCCTCACAGCGCTTACACACCCAACCTATCAACGTCGTAGTCTTCGACGGCCCTTCAGGGGACTCAAGGTCCCAGTGAGATCTCATCTTGAGGCTAGTTTCCCGCTTAGATGCTTTCAGCGGTTATCTATTCCGAACATAGCTACCCGGCAATGCCACTGGCGTGACAACCGGAACACCAGAGGTTCGTCCACTCCGGTCCTCTCGTACTAGGAGCAGCCCCTCTCAAATCTCAAACGTCCACGGCAGATAGGGACCGAACTGTCTCACGACGTTCTAAACCCAGCTCGCGTACCACTTTAAATGGCGAACAGCCATACCCTTGGGACCGGCTTCAGCCCCAGGATGTGATGAGCCGACATCGAGGTGCCAAACACCGCCGTCGATATGAACTCTTGGGCGGTATCAGCCTGTTATCCCCGGAGTACCTTTTATCCGTTGAGCGATGGCCCTTCCATACAGAACCACCGGATCACTAAGACCTACTTTCGTACCTGCTCGACGTGTCTGTCTCGCAGTCAAGCGCGCTTTTGCCTTTATACTCTACGACCGATTTCCGACCGGTCTGAGCGCACCTTCGTACTCCTCCGTTACTCTTTAGGAGGAGACCGCCCCAGTCAAACTACCCACCATACACTGTCCTCGATCCGGATAACGGACCTGAGTTAGAACCTCAAAGTTGCCAGGGTGGTATTTCAAGGATGGCTCCACGCAGACTGGCGTCCACGCTTCAAAGCCTCCCACCTATCCTACACAAGCAAATTCAAAGTCCAGTGCAAAGCTATAGTAAAGGTTCACGGGGTCTTTCCGTCTAGCCGCGGATACACTGCATCTTCACAGCGATTTCAATTTCACTGAGTCTCGGGTGGAGACAGCGCCGCCATCGTTACGCCATTCGTGCAGGTCGGAACTTACCCGACAAGGAATTTCGCTACCTTAGGACCGTTATAGTTACGGCCGCCGTTTACCGGGGCTTCGATCAAGAGCTTCGCGTTAGCTAACCCCATCAATTAACCTTCCGGCACCGGGCAGGCGTCACACCCTATACGTCCACTTTCGTGTTTGCAGAGTGCTGTGTTTTTAATAAACAGTCGCAGCGGCCTGGTATCTTCGACCGGCATGAGCTTACGGAGCAAGTCCTTCACCCTCACCGGCGCACCTTCTCCCGAAGTTACGGTGCCATTTTGCCTAGTTCCTTCACCCGAGTTCTCTCAAGCGCCTTGGTATTCTCTACCCAACCACCTGTGTCGGTTTGGGGTACGGTTCCTGGTTACCTGAAGCTTAGAAGCTTTTCTTGGAAGCATGGCATCAACCACTTCGTTACCTAAAAGGTAACTCGTCATCAGCTCTCGGCCTTAAGATCCCGGATTTACCTAAGATCTCAGCCTACCACCTTAAACTTGGACAACCAACGCCAAGCTGGCCTAGCCTTCTCCGTCCCTCCATCGCAATAACCAGAAGTACAGGAATATTAACCTGTTTTCCATCGACTACGCTTTTCAGCCTCGCCTTAGGGACCGACTAACCCTGCGTCGATTAACGTTGCGCAGGAAACCTTGGTCTTTCGGCGTGGGTGTTTTTCACACCCATTATCGTTACTCATGTCAGCATTCGCACTTCTGATACCTCCAGCAAGCTTCTCAACTCACCTTCACAGGCTTACAGAACGCTCCTCTACCGCATCACTTACGTGATACCCGTAGCTTCGGTGTATGGTTTGAGCCCCGTTACATCTTCCGCGCAGGCCGACTCGACTAGTGAGCTATTACGCTTTCTTTAAAGGGTGGCTGCTTCTAAGCCAACCTCCTAGCTGTCTAAGCCTTCCCACATCGTTTCCCACTTAACCATAACTTTGGGACCTTAGCTGACGGTCTGGGTTGTTTCCCTTTTCACGACGGACGTTAGCACCCGCCGTGTGTCTCCCATGCTCGGCACTTGTAGGTATTCGGAGTTTGCATCGGTTTGGTAAGTCGGGATGACCCCCTAGCCGAAACAGTGCTCTACCCCCTACAGTGATACATGAGGCGCTACCTAAATAGCTTTCGAGGAGAACCAGCTATCTCCGAGCTTGATTAGCCTTTCACTCCGATCCACAGGTCATCCGCTAACTTTTCAACGGTAGTCGGTTCGGTCCTCCAGTTAGTGTTACCCAACCTTCAACCTGCCCATGGATAGATCGCCCGGTTTCGGGTCTATTCCCAGCGACTAGACGCCCTATTAAGACTCGCTTTCGCTACGCCTCCCCTATTCGGTTAAGCTCGCCACTGAAAATAAGTCGCTGACCCATTATACAAAAGGTACGCAGTCACCCAACAAAGTGGGCTCCCACTGCTTGTACGCATACGGTTTCAGGATCTATTTCACTCCCCTCTCCGGGGTTCTTTTCGCCTTTCCCTCACGGTACTAGTTCACTATCGGTCAGTCAGTAGTATTTAGCCTTGGAGGATGGTCCCCCCATATTCAGACAAAGTTTCTCGTGCTCCGTCCTACTCGATTTCATGACTAAGAGATTTTCGCGTACAGGGCTATCACCCACTATGGCCGCACTTTCCAGAGCGTTCCGCTAATCTCAAAGCCACTTAAGGGCTAGTCCCCGTTCGCTCGCCACTACTAAGGGAATCTCGGTTGATTTCTTTTCCTCAGGGTACTTAGATGTTTCAGTTCCCCTGGTTCGCCTCTTGCACCTATGTATTCAGTACAAGATAACCATCTTATGATGGTTGGGTTCCCCCATTCAGACATCTCCGGATCAAAGTCTGTTTGCCGACTCCCCGAAGCTTTTCGCAGGCTACCACGTCTTTCATCGCCTCTGACTGCCAAGGCATCCACCGTATGCGCTTCTTCACTTGACCATATAACCCCAAGCAATCTGGTTATACTGTGAAGACGACATTCGCCGAAAATTCGATCATACTCAATTAAGAGCCACTCACAAATTTTACCTTAGCCTGATCCGTTACCAGTGAAAGTAACGTTCAGTCTATCTTTCTATCACATACCCAAATTTTTAAAGAACGATCTAATCAAAGACTAGAAATCAACATTCACCATCATACTGATGGAATGCTCATTTCTAAGCTTTCATAACGCAGAAGCAGTAGTGGTGGAGCCAAACGGGATCGAACCGTTGACCTCCTGCGTGCAAGGCAGGCGCTCTCCCAGCTGAGCTATGGCCCCGTATTTCTACAGGCGTTTCCCACACAAAATTGGTGGGTCTGGGCAGATTCGAACTGCCGACCTCACCCTTATCAGGGGTGCGCTCTAACCAACTGAGCTACAGACCCAATTTCGGGCTGCTTCTTATCGTCTTCTTCAATGAATCAAGCAATTCGTGTGGGAACTTATGGAGCAGCTGATGTCGTCGATTAAGGAGGTGATCCAGCCGCAGGTTCCCCTACGGCTACCTTGTTACGACTTCACCCCAGTCATGAATCACACCGTGGTAACCGTCCTCCCGAAGGTTAGACTAGCTACTTCTGGTGCAACCCACTCCCATGGTGTGACGGGCGGTGTGTACAAGGCCCGGGAACGTATTCACCGCGACATTCTGATTCGCGATTACTAGCGATTCCGACTTCACGCAGTCGAGTTGCAGACTGCGATCCGGACTACGATCGGTTTTATGGGATTAGCTCCACCTCGCGGCTTGGCAACCCTCTGTACCGACCATTGTAGCACGTGTGTAGCCCAGGCCGTAAGGGCCATGATGACTTGACGTCATCCCCACCTTCCTCCGGTTTGTCACCGGCAGTCTCCTTAGAGTGCCCACCATAACGTGCTGGTAACTAAGGACAAGGGTTGCGCTCGTTACGGGACTTAACCCAACATCTCACGACACGAGCTGACGACAGCCATGCAGCACCTGTCTCAATGTTCCCGAAGGCACCAATCCATCTCTGGAAAGTTCATTGGATGTCAAGGCCTGGTAAGGTTCTTCGCGTTGCTTCGAATTAAACCACATGCTCCACCGCTTGTGCGGGCCCCCGTCAATTCATTTGAGTTTTAACCTTGCGGCCGTACTCCCCAGGCGGTCAACTTAATGCGTTAGCTGCGCCACTAAGAGCTCAAGGCTCCCAACGGCTAGTTGACATCGTTTACGGCGTGGACTACCAGGGTATCTAATCCTGTTTGCTCCCCACGCTTTCGCACCTCAGTGTCAGTATCAGTCCAGGTGGTCGCCTTCGCCACTGGTGTTCCTTCCTATATCTACGCATTTCACCGCTACACAGGAAATTCCACCACCCTCTACCATACTCTAGTCAGTCAGTTTTGAATGCAGTTCCCAGGTTGAGCCCGGGGATTTCACATCCAACTTAACAAACCACCTACGCGCGCTTTACGCCCAGTAATTCCGATTAACGCTTGCACCCTCTGTATTACCGCGGCTGCTGGCACAGAGTTAGCCGGTGCTTATTCTGTCGGTAACGTCAAAACCATCACGTATTAGGTAATGGCCCTTCCTCCCAACTTAAAGTGCTTTACAATCCGAAGACCTTCTTCACACACGCGGCATGGCTGGATCAGGCTTTCGCCCATTGTCCAATATTCCCCACTGCTGCCTCCCGTAGGAGTCTGGACCGTGTCTCAGTTCCAGTGTGACTGATCATCCTCTCAGACCAGTTACGGATCGTCGCCTTGGTGAGCCATTACCCCACCAACTAGCTAATCCGACCTAGGCTCATCTGATAGCGCAAGGCCCGAAGGTCCCCTGCTTTCTCCCGTAGGACGTATGCGGTATTAGCGTCCGTTTCCGAACGTTATCCCCCACTACCAGGCAGATTCCTAGGCATTACTCACCCGTCCGCCGCTCTCAAGAGAAGCAAGCTTCTCTCTACCGCTCGACTTGCATGTGTTAGGCCTGCCGCCAGCGTTCAATCTGAGCCATGATCAAACTCTTCAGTTCAAACATCTTTGGGTTTTTAAGAAACCCTAAACTTGGCTCAGCAATCGTTGGTTA
>NZ_JBWKPE010000030.1:0-19346 GCF_059418085.1 Pseudomonas sp. GW821-FHT09C10 | reverse complement strand
GCCTCGCTAAAGCTCGACATCTCCCACAGGGGACCAGCGGTGCCCACGAGATCTACAGCCGGGCCACTTTCTACCTGCTAACCGCGATCAAATGTGGGAGGGAGCTTGCTCCCGATAGCGCTGTGTCAGCCAACACCTCTACCAACTGTGCCACCGCCATCGAAGCCTCGCTGAAGCTCGACATCTCCCACATGGGACCGGCGGTGCCCATGCGCTCTATGACCTGGCTGCTTCCTGCCTGTCACCCGTGTTCAATGCGACGTCCCTTCCGCAAACTCCACCTTATTGCCCACGTTGTACTTGCCCGACGGCTTATTCATGGGAATGCGCTTCACCTCCTCGAGCGTGTGGCTGTCATACACAATCAACGCCCCCTCCGTGGCCCAGATGCTCAGCAACACATACCGCCCATCCCGGGTGAATTCCACATGGGCCGCCGTCTTGCCCGGCACTGGCCTCAGGGTGTGGGCGATCTCGAGGGTCTGCTTGTCGATCAGGTGAATCGCATCATTGTCCGGCCCGAAAAACACGTCGCTCCACACATAGCGCGAGTTCACATGGCTGCGCATGAAAAAGCCCGGCCCGAGGGTGGGGATCTGTTTGATCAGGGTCCAGGTCTTGAGGTCGATCACCGAGATTTGCCCCTTGCTGATATTCGGCGTGGCAAACACCCATTGCCCGTTGCGTTGCCAGTACGTCCCCGAACCCAGGTGCGGCATGCCGGACAGCGGGATATCGGTGACCACGCGGCCGCTGTCCAGGTCGATCACCTGGCCGCCGCCGGCCTTGCGTGAGGTGGCGATCAGTTGGCGGTAATCGGGCGAGAACGAGAAGTCATCGAGCACGTCCTGGGCCTGGATGCGCCGGGGCTCGAAGCTGGGCCGAGCATCGGCATAGGACAATTCCCAGACCTCGTTCACGTCCTTGAGCGCGACGATAAAGCTGTTGCGCGGTGGCGCGGTGTACACCGCACTGACCCGTGAGCCGGTGTCCAGGGTCTTGACCAGCGACAGGTCGCGCGCATCCAGCAGCACCAGGTTGCCCGGCAGGTAATTGCCCGCCAGCACCCAGCGGCCATCCTTGCTCACCGCCAGGTTGCGGGTGTTGAGGCCCACGCGGATCTCGGCGATCAACTTGAGGTTGTGCAGGTCGTACTGGCTGATCCAGCCGTCCCGCGAGGCGAAGTACACAAAGCGTCCGTCCGGGGAGAATTTCGGCCCGCCGTGCACCGCGAAATGGGTGGGGAAACGGTCCAGCACGGCAAAGGTGTCGCCGTCGAGAATATCCATGTGATGGTCGCCGGACTCCACCACCACAAACAGGTTGAGCGGGTCGGCGTGATGCTGCGGTGTGCTCGGCAATTGGCGCAGGTCCGCCAGCACGCTGTGGCTGGTGCGGATGTCATGCTCGTTCCACGTCGCCGGTGAGTCAGGCGGCTGTTGCAGAAGCTGCGCCAGCCCATCGATCTGCGCGGCACTCAGTTGCGGCGCGAACGCGGCCATCTGGCTGGCGGGCCGGCCTTGTTCGATGACCCTGCGCACTTCATCCGGCTTGATCCGCCCCAGGCTCTCCGGCAGCAGCGCCGGGCCGGTGGCGCCGATGCGATTAAGCCCGTGGCAGCTTTCGCAATACTGGCGGTAGTCCTGCGCGGGCGTAGCGTGCGCGGCCGTCGCCCACAGCAGCGGCACCAGCAGCAGGCGTTTCATACCGCCACCGCTTCACGGGCCGGTGCCAGGGTGGCGGGGAAGTGCAGGGCGGCGTCGGCAAACAGGTTGACGACGTGGCCGATCACCGTCAGCGTCGGCACGCCGGGTTCGCAGTCGGCAGCCAGGGTGGGCAGCTGGCGCAGGGTGCCACGGGCCACCTGTTGATCGGCGCGCGCACCGTTGCTGATCAGGGCGGCCGGTGTGTCTGCGGGCAAACCGGCCGCCACCAAATGCTCGGCGATCAGTGCCAGGTTCGACAGGCCCATGTAGAACACCAAGGTCTGGCTCGGTTCGGCCAGGCTGGCCCATGGCAGTTTCAACGCGCCGTCGCGTTGCAGGTGGCCGGTGACGAAGCGGCACGAATTGACCAGCTCGCGGTGGGTCAGCGGGATACCGGCATAGGCGCTGCAGCCGGAGGCGGCGGTGATGCCGGGCACCACCTGGCACGGGATACCGCGCGCGAGCAGGTACTCCAGTTCCTCGGCGCCGCGCCCGAAGATAAACGGGTCGCCGCCCTTGAGGCGCACCACCCGTTGGCCCTGGTCGGCCAGCTCGGCGAGCAGTTCGTTGAGTTGATCCTGGGGCAGGCTGTGACAACCGCTGGCCTTGCCCACGTAATGACGGGCGCAGGTCAACGGGATCAGCGCGAGCAGTTCGGCACTGATCAGCCGGTCGAACACCACCGCGTCGGCCTGCATCAACAGGCTCCAGGCGCGCAGGGTCAGCAGGCGCGGGTCACCGGGGCCGGCGCCCACCAACGCGACTTCGCCAGGGTGCAAGGGGCTGTGCAGACTGGCTGGCAGGCCAGTGGAGGAGTGGGCAGTTGAAGTGTGCATGGGACGTCCTTGGTTCATCATCAGGTAGGCGGCCCCCGGTTGTGTCACCGGGTGGTCGAGCAAGGGATCAGGTTGAGGGGCTGGCGCGCGATCTCGGCGTCGCTGAAGTAGCAACCGGGGTCCGGGCCCCACAGGTCGCCATCGGCCCAGGCGCGGGTGCGGGTATTGCCGTTGCAGATCGCCAGCCAGCGGCACTCGGCACAACGCCCGCCAATGCTGCGCGGGTGTTCGCGCAGGCGCAGCAGCAAGGGGTCGGGCTGCTCCAGCCAGAGTTGGCGGAAGGTGGTGTTGCGCACATTGCCCACCGATTGCTGCCACCAGTAGGTGTCCGGGTGCACCTCGCCGGTGTTGTCGATATTGGCGATGCCGCTGCCCGAGGCATTGCCGCCCCAGGCATGCAGCAGGTGTTCAAGCTGCGGGTAGTGTTCGGGCAGGTGCTGGTGCACCCATTGCAGCAACAGCACGGCGTCGGCGTCGTTGTTGCCGCTGACGAAATCGCTGTCCACGCCGTGTTGAATATCGCTCCAGGCCTGCTGGAAGATCAGCGCCATGGCCTCGCGGCTCATCTGCCGGTGCGCATCCAGCTGGCGGCTGCGCTTGCCGCGCCCGCTGTAGTTGAGGTGCGACAGGTAGAACTTCTGCACGTCATAGGTGCGCATCAGCGCCAGCAACTGCGGGAGCTGCCCATGGTTGTCCTGGGTCAGGGTGGTGCGCAGGCCCACGCGAATCCCGGCTTCGCGGCACAGGCGGATGGCGTGCATGGAGCGCTGGAAACTGCCGTGCAGTTGGCGAAACGCGTCGTGGGTCGCCTCCAGGCCGTCGATGCTGATGCCCACGTAATCGAAACGGGCGTCGGCGATCTGCTGGATGTTGTGCTCATCGATCAGCGTGCCGTTGGTCGACAGTGCGACGAAAAAACCTTTGTCACGGGCATAGGCACTCAGCACGAAGAGGTCTTCGCGCAGCAGCGGCTCGCCCCCGGACAGGATCAACACGCGAACCCCGGCGTCGTGCAAATCGTCGATCACCTGCAGCGCTGCCGGGGTGTCGAGTTCATCGCGAAACACGCTGTCGGCGCTGGTGGCGTAGCAGTGCTTGCAGGTGAGGTTGCAGCGCCGCAGCAGGTTCCAGATCACCACCGGCGGCCGTTCACTGCCAGGGGGCGAGGTGCGCGGCGGCGGGCATTGACCGGCGAGGGTGCGCAGGTACTGACTGATTCGCAGCATGGGCTATTCCTTTGAGTGCGCCAGCGTCAGGCGCAGGCCGGTTTTTTTCAGGATGCGGCTGCTCACCAGCATCTCGTCGGCGCGGCAGGCATCCCCCAGCAGGAAACGCAGGTGCTCGCGGTAGCTGTCGATTTCTTCGCGGCTGCGGCCATGCACCATGGCGAACAGGTTGTAGGGCCAGTCCGGGCGCCGGGGGCGACGGTAGCAATGGCTGACAAACGGCTGGGCGCCGAGCAGTTCTCCCAGGCGCGGCAGGTGCACATCGGCCACGTCCCACACGGTCATGCCGTTATGCCGGTAGCCCAGGCGGTAGTGGTTGGGCACTGCGGCGATACGTCGGATCGCACCTTCGGCCTGCAGGCGCTTGAGCAGGTCGAGGGTCGACTCGACGCTGATGCCCAGTTGCTCGGAGAGCCAGGCCCATGGGTCCTCCACCAGCGGCAGGCCGCTTTGGGTGAGGGCGACCAGTTGCAGGGCCAGGGTGTTGTCAGACCGGGAAATACAGACCGACATGGTAGGTGTGCTCCTTCGGCAGGTTGAGCACCGCCAGCCCGGTGAGGGCCTCGATGCACGACAGGGTATCGGCCAGCTCCTGCGCGGTGGCGCAGGCCAGCACGAACCACATGTTCCAGCGGTGTTCGCGGCGGTAGTTGTGGGCCACCTGGGGCAGGGCGTTGAGCTGCTCGGCGACCGTATCAAAGCGCGCCTCGGGTACGGCAAGCGCCGCGAGGGTGAAAGCGCCGCCGAGACGCTCGATATCGAACATCGGGCCGAAGCGCGTGAGCATGCCGTCTTCGAGCAAGTCGTGCAGGCGGTCGAGCAGTTCGCTCGCAGGGCAGTGCAGTTCCTCGGCCACCTGTTGCCAGGGCTGGCGCACCAGCGGCAGGCCGCGTTGCAGGCGGTTGATCAGTTGTCGATCCAGTTCATCCATGGGCCCATACCTGTGACGGCGGCGGCGCGAAACGTCCTCCGCATTGCTTGAAGGCGCGGGTGCTGAACAGCAGTTGGTGGGGCAGGTCGCTGAGCAGATGCTGCTCCAGCAACGCCTGAATCTGCGCCTCGACCACCGCGCGCTCGCGCCCGTGCACCATGCAGAACAGGTTGTAGCGCCACTGCGGCAGGCGTCGCGGGCGCTGGTAACACAGGTTCACGCCGGGGGCGCGGCCCAGGCGCGCCCCGACTTCATCGACCAGCGCATCCGGCACATCCAGCACCAGCATGGCGTTGGCCACATAGCCCAGGGCGCGGTGATTGAGCACCAGGCCGACACGACGGAACAGGCCCTGGTCGTGCCATTGCTGCATCTGTTGCAGCACCTGATCGTGGTGGGCACCGATCTGCTCGGCGAGCTCGTCGTAGGGCCGTGGCACGATGGGCAGGCCGCGCTCCAGGCACTGGCGCAGGTCGAGCATCTGCTCGTGGTTCAGTGGCGCGATCACGGCTGCTCTCCGAGGGAAAAACCGAGGTCGATGCGGTAGGCGGTGAGCATCGGCAAGTCCAGGGGCGTGAGGCCGGTGTCTTGCTCCAGCTCATCGAGGATTTGCTGCAAGTGCTGGCGGTGGGGCCCGGTGAGCACGAACCACAGGTTGTAACGGTGCTCGCGGGCATAGTTGTGATTGACCTCCGGGTACTGGCTGACCCGTGCGGCCACTTGTTCCAGGCGCTCGATCGGCACCGCCAGGGCGGCCAGGGTGCTGGCGCCGGCGCGGGTGTGTTCGAACACCGGGCCGATGCGCGACAAGGCGCCGGCCAGTTCCAGGCGTTGCAGGCAGGCCATCACCTCGGCCGCGCTGCAACCCAGCACCTGGGCCATTTCGCGGTAGGGCTCGGCGCACAGCGGCATGCCGTGCTGGAAGCGTTCGATCAATTGCTGGCTGAGCGAATCAAGGTCCATTTCAATACCCCATTTTTTGCGCGCGCAGGCTGAAGAAAATCCCGCTGGGACTCTGGGCCGGCAGGCTTTTCAGCAGGGTCAGGCGGTACGGATCCCACACTTGCAACTGTTCGCCATCGCGCACCGACAGCCACAGCTGCTCGCCACGCCCGGTGAATTCCATGTGCAGCACACCGGGGCCGGGGCGCAGGTCGGCGACCACCTGGTGGGTTTCGGTGTCGAGCACCTGCACCCGGTCGTTGTCCGGGTAGGCGAAGTTGACCCACAACTGGCGCCCATCAGGGCGCGCAGTGACAAAAATCGGCTGCCCGGCCACCGGGATCGCCGCCGTCTGCTGCCAGGTACGTGCATCCATCACCAGCACCTGGTGGCGCCCCACCGCCGGCACGAACGCCTGGTCATCGGCGACGGCCCAGCCCTCCAGGTGGGGCATCTTGTAGACGGGCAGCTTGGCCTGGCCGCGCCCGTAGTCCTTGAGCACGCGCAGCACACCGCGCTCCGGGTGCCACAGGTCGAGCTGGGCCATGCCGTCTTCACCGAACAGCCCGGCCATGTAGTAGCGGCCGTCGGCGGTGATCAGCGCGTCATAGGGTTGCTCGCCGACGTCCTTGAAGCGGGTGATGCGCGGCGGGCTGCCGTGGCTGAAGTCGGCGCTCCAGATCTCGCCGGTGTCGAACAGGCTGAACACGAAGCGCTGCCCGGGCGCATCCACCAGGCCGACCACCCGCGAGCGTTTGCCATCGGCCATTGCGGTCGCGGGGATGTCGGCGATGAGGGTCAGGTCTTCTGCATCGAACACCTTGACCCCGCCCGGCACGTAATTGGACACGGCGATCAGGCGCCCATCCTGGCTGATGGCGCCGCCGATGCTGTTGCCGCCCTGGACGATGCGCCGCTCGATGCGTTGGCGCAGCAGGTCGATCTTGGTCATGCCGCCATCGCGGGCAAATACATAGGCATAGCGCTGGTCGCGGGAAAACACCGCCGAGGCGTGGGACAGATCGCCCAGCCCCTCGATACGGGCCAGTTCGGTCATGCCGGTGCTCTCGATAATCCGCACGCTGCCGCTGGCGCGTTCGATCACCAGGCCCAGGTCGCCGCTGCCGCGCAACGCGGGTTGGGCACAGGCACCCAGCAACAGGCACAGGCATAACAGGGTAGGGCGCATCATGGTGGGGGGCTTCCTTGCAATAGGCGGTCGACCAGCCAGGCAATATCGCCGGCACTCAGCAGCGGGCCCCAACCGGGCATGGCGCGGGCGGGGCGGCCGTAGGTCACGGTTGCGATCAGGCTGTCGCGGCTGTGGTGGGCCAGGGCTTGCGGTGTGAGGGGTGGGCCCAGGCCGCCGGTGAGGTGCAGGCCATGGCAGGCCCCGCAATCCTGGGTCAACAGGTGTTCAAGGCGGGCAGCGTCCGGGGTGGCCGCTGCCCGCGCGGGAATCAGCAGGAGCAGCGCCATGGCCGTACCGATCATCGATGCTTGCATGGCGTGCTCCTTGTGCTTATTTCAAGGTCAGGACCCAATCGGCCAACACCTTGGCTTCATCATCGGTGACCTGGTTCGGCGGCATCGGCACCGGCCCCCAGTTGCCCTGGCTGCCGTTCTTGATGTGGCTGGCCAGGGTGGTGGCTGCGTCTTTCACACCGGCATTCTTGGTGGCGACGTCCTTCAAGGCCGGCCCCACCAGTTTGCTGTCGATCGTGTGGCAGCCCACACAGGGCTTGCTGGTGAACAACCCCGGGCCGTCTTGTGCCAACGCCGGCTGCAGGCTGAGCGCAGCGGCGGATGCCAGCAGTGCGAGGAGAATATTTTTCATTCGGTGACCTCGTGTTGATGGGGCTCAATAAATGTCGTGTTGGGTGTTGTAGACGTTGAATTTTCCAGTCGGCGTGATCAGGCGCTTGTCGCGGATCACCTGCTTGAGCTTCAAGGTCTTGTCATCGATCACCACCAGCGCCGACTCTTCGGTCTGGCCGTTCCACACCGAGAACCACACCTCGTCACCGGCCTTGTTGTATTCCGGTTGCACCACCCGCAGCGCGCCTTGCTTGATGCCCGAATACTCGGCAATCGGCAGCACGGTGTAGCCCTTGTCCAACTGGTTGATGTCGAACACCGCCACCGACTGGCTGAGCTTGGCGTCGGGGTTGAGGGTGGTGTCGACATACAGGTGATGGGAGTTGGGGTGGGTCTTGATAAACAGCGAACCGCCGCCCTGGCCCTTGAGGGATTCCACCTGTTTCCAGGCGTATTGCGGGTGCTTGACCGGGTCGGTGCCGATCACCGAAATACCGCCGTCGCCCAAGTGGCTGGTGGCCCATACCGGCCCGTATTTTGGGTGATTGAAGTTGGCGCCACGGCCGGGGTGCGGGGTCTTGCCGACCTCCACCAACGCGGTGAGCTTGCGCTCCCTGGAGTCGATCACCGCGACCTTGTTGGCGTTGTTCGCGGCGGTCATGAAGTAGCGGTGGGTGCTGTCCCAGCCGCCGTCATGCAGGAACGGCGCGGCGTCGATGGTGGTGATGGTGAGGTTCTTGATGTCCTGGTAATTGACCAGCATCACCTTGCCGGTTTCCTTGATATTGACGATGAACTCCGGCCACTCGTGGGAGGCGATGATTGCCGCCACGCGGGGTTCGGGGTGGTATTCCTGCTTATCGACGGTCATGCCCCGGGTGGACACGATCTGCCTGGGCTCCAGGGTTTCGCCATCCATGAGGGTGAACTGCGGCGGCCAGTAGGAACCGGCAATCGCGTACTTGTCTTCATAGCCCTTGAACTTCGAAGTCTCCACCGAGCGGGCCTCGATGCCCACCTTGATCTCGGCGACTTTGGTCGGCTCCAGGGGCCACAGGTCGATCATGTCGATCTTGGCATCGCGGCCGATCACCAGCAGGTAGCGGCCAGACGCGGAGATACGCGAGATATGCACGGCGTAACCGGTGTCGATCAGCCTGATGATCTGCTTGGTGTCGCCGTCCACCAGGGCGATCTTGCCGTCGTCGCGCAGGGTGACCGAGAACAGGTTTTGCAGGTTGAGGGTGTTCAGTTGTTTTTTCGGCCGGTCTTCGGGCTTGACCAGCACTTTCCAGGTCTTGAGGGTTTCGGCCATGCCCCATTCCGGCGGAGTGGGCGCGGTGTGCTGGATGAAGGTGGCCATGCTGGTGATCTGCGCCTTGGTCAGCGCATTGGACGTGCCCCAGTTGGGCATGCCGGCCGGGGAACCGTAGGTGATCAGCGCTTCCAGATAAGCCTGGCCACGGGCCTGGGTGATGTCCGGGGTCAGCGGCTTGCCGGTGGCGCCTTTGCGCAACACACCGTGGCAGCCGGCGCAGCGTTCGAAGTAAATCTGCTTGGAGGCGTCGAACTCCGCCTGGCTCATATCCGGCGCGCCGGGGCTTTTCACTATCCCGGTTGGCGTGTCGCCATGGGCGTTGATGGGCAATGCGAGGGCCAGGGCGCAGCTCAGGCTGGCAAGACTCAGGACCCAGGGTTTTCTGTTGCGAGTCAGCATTCCATATCTCCTCAGGCAAGACCTTTGCGATGCCCGGCGAAGGCTGGGTAGAGCGCAGGTTCTTAGTGCCAGGCAAGACTATGTTGCAGTGGCGCGATGCTCGCTTGACGGCGATCAAGTTTGCCGTTGTACGTGCTTGCCAGGTTGTCGCAGGGGCCCTTAGCGTGGGGGTCGAACCCGTTGCGAGTACGCGTCATGACCGAGCCCTTCTACCAACCACAGAACAACGAACAGCAGCTGTTCGAACACGCCTGGCGCCACCACCTACCGGTGCTGATCAAAGGCCCCACGGGCTGTGGCAAGACGCGCTTCGTGCAGCACATGGCGCACCGCTTGAACCTGCCGCTGTACACCGTGGCCTGCCACGACGACCTCAGCGCCGCCGACCTGCTCGGCCGCCACCTGATCGGTACCGACGGCACCTGGTGGCAGGACGGCCCACTGACCCGCGCCGTGCGCGAAGGCGGGATCTGCTACCTCGACGAAGTGGTGGAAGCACGCCAGGACACCGCCGTGGTGCTGCACCCGATTGCCGATGAACGCCGCGAACTGTTCCTGGAACGCACCGGCGAAGTGCTCAAGGCACCGTCGTCGTTCATGCTGGTGGTGTCGTACAACCCCGGCTACCAGAACCTGCTCAAGGGCATGAAACCCAGCACCCGCCAGCGCTTCGTGGCGATGCGGTTTGGTTACCCGCCGGTGGCCGACGAGGAACGCATCGTCGCCCGCGAGGCCGGTGTGGATGTGGCGCTGGCCGCCCAGGTCGTGCGCCTGGGCCAGGCGCTGCGTCGGCTTGACCAGCATGACCTGGAGGAGGTGGCCTCCACCCGGCTGCTGATCTTCACCGCCCGCCTGATCGGCGCCGGCATGAGCCCACGCAAAGCCTGCCTGGCGTGCCTGGCCGAACCGCTGAGCGACGACCCGCAGACCGTCGCCGCACTGATGGACGTGGTGGATGTGCACTTTGCCTGAACCGCGCCGCCTGCCAGGCGACCTGGCGATGTGGTTTTTTATCCTCGCCGAGCTGTCGGTGTTCGCGATTCTGATCCTCACGTTTGCCGTGACCCAGGCGCTCAAGCCCGAGCTGTTTGCCGCCGGGCGCGCACAGCTGGATACCTCGACCGGGTTGGCGATGACCTTGAGCCTGCTGACCGCAGGCTTGTTGGCGGCGTTGGCGGTGCAGCAGGTGCGATTGCAGTGCCGGCGACGCGGCGCCGGTTTGTTCGTCGCGGCGTTGTTGGTGGCGCTGGTGTATGTGGCGATCAAGCTTGGCGAGTACGCCCACCTGGGCGCTGCCGGACTGGGCCTGGAGCACAGCACGTTTTTTACCTTGTACTGGATACTCACGGGGTTTCATTTCCTGCATGTGCTGCTGGGGATGGTGATTCTCGGGTGGCTGGCGCTGGCCTGCTGGTGCGGCGGGCTGTCAGTCGGCGGGCTGGAGTCGGGGGTGCTGTATTGGCACATGGTGGATCTGGTGTGGGTGGTGTTGTTTCCGCTGGTCTATGTGATTCGCTGAGGTGGGTATGACGGATTCCCGGACGCTGATCCTGTGTTGGCTGATGTTGGTGGTGCTGAGCGTTGGCACTGTACTGACGGGGGCCTCCGGGTTGTGGTGGGGGGTGTTGTTGCTGGCGGTGGTCAAGGGGTGGGTGATTGTGGATGGGTTTATGGAATTGCGGCGTGGGCCAGTGTTGTGGAGATTTTTGATGCTGGGGTGGGGGGTGGTTGTGGTCGCTTTACTGAGTACATATCCGTTATTTGTGTAGCGGCTGCTTACGAGGCTCGGTATGCCCTCACTCCAGATCAAAAGCCAAGCTGCGGCAGCCTTAGAGCCGACCGGTGTTGGGTCTGGTGTACTCGGTTAAAAATGTGGGAGGGGGCTTGCCCCCGATTGCAGTGGGTCAGTACCAAATCCATCAACTGACACTCCCTCATCGGGGGCAAGTCGAATCGTCGCACCGCCCCTCCCACATTTGGATCTTCATATATCAGATGGACCTCGGTCTGCTTTTGCTCTGGCTTTTGATCTTGATCCTGGGCGCCCCGTCAAACACGCTGGCCGAACGCAGGCTTGAATCCGTGGGTAACCCGGCAGGACGCCGGGTTAGCCGTCCTGGGCCAAGGATGGCCCATGACGGCGGCCCACGGATTCAAGCCGGAGTGAGGGCATGCCGAGCCTAGGCGAGGCACCGAGTGTTGGGGCAAGAGCCCTTTGGTTACTTTGGGGCTCTTTTCCAAAGTGACCCGCTGTAAGAGCGGAACCATAGGCCGCCGTTACCTAAATAACGGATATGTACCCAACCCAACCTCCCCCAAAAAATACCCCACCAAAACCATCAACAATTCTTGATCGCCATCAAGCAGTTTCCACCCCCCACCTCCCTATCATTCCCTGGCCAAGCCATGAGGAAGCGACCATGTCAGAGACCTTCACCAAGGGCATGGCCAGGAATATCTACTTCGGAGGAAGCGTGTTCTTCTTCCTGATTTTCCTGGCCCTGACCTACCACACCGAACAAACCTTTCCCGCCCGCAGCAACGTCGACCAACTCAGCGAATCCGTCGTTCGCGGCAAGGGCGTCTGGGAGCGCAACAACTGCGTCGGCTGCCACACCTTGCTGGGCGAGGGCGCTTATTTCGCGCCGGAGCTGGGCAATGTGTTCAAGCGCCGGGGCGGCGAAGAAGGGTTCAAGCCGTTCCTGCATGCCTGGATGAAAATGCAGCCCCTGGGTGTACCGGGGCGACGGGCCATGCCGCAATTCAATCTCAGCGACCAGGAGGTGGACGATATGGCCGAGTTCCTCAAATGGAGCTCGAAGATCAATACCAATAACTGGCCACCGAACAAGGAGGGCTGAGCCATGCGCAGTGCCAATCCATACTTGAAATTCCAATCCCAGGCCGTGGCCAAACCCTACTTTGTGTTCGCCCTGATCCTGTTTCTCGGTCAGGTGCTGTTCGGTTTGATCATGGGCCTGCAATACGTGATCGGCGACTTTCTGTTCCCGTTGATCCCCTTCAACGTGGCGCGGATGGTCCATACCAACCTGCTGATCGTGTGGCTGCTGTTCGGCTTTATGGGCGCGGCCTACTACCTGGTGCCCGAGGAGGCCGAACGCGAGCTGCACAGCCCGAAACTGGCGATCGTCCTGTTCTGGGTGTTCGCCGCCGCCGGGGTGTGGACCATCCTCGGCTACCTGCTGGTGCCGTATGCGGCGCTGGCCAAGTTGACCCACAACGAACTGCTGCCGACCATGGGGCGTGAGTTCCTGGAGCAACCGACCATCACCAAAATGGGCATCGTCGTGGTGTGCCTGGGCTTTCTGTACAACATCGGCATGACCCTGCTCAAGGGCCGCAAGACCACCGTCAGCATGGTGATGATGACCGGGCTGATCGGCCTCGCGGTGTTCTTCCTGTTCTCCTTCTACAACCCCGGCAACCTGGCGCGGGACAAGTTTTACTGGTGGTGGGTGGTGCACCTTTGGGTCGAAGGCGTGTGGGAGCTGATCATGGGTTCGATGCTGGCTTTCGTGCTGATCAAGGTCACCGGCGTCGACCGTGAAGTGGTGGAGAAATGGCTGTACGTGATCATCGCCATGGCCTTGATCACCGGGATCATCGGCACCGGTCACCACTTCTTCTGGATCGGCGCGCCCGAGGTGTGGTTGTGGGTCGGTTCGATCTTCTCGGCCCTGGAGCCGCTGCCGTTCCTGGCGATGGTGATGTTCGCCTTCACCATGGTGAAGCAACGTCGGCGCCAGCACCCCAACCGCGCCGCCACGTTGTGGGCCAAGGGCACCACGGTCACGGCGTTCTTCGGCGCGGGCGTGTGGGGTTTCCTGCACACCCTGGCACCGGTCAACTTCTACACCCACGGCACCCAACTCACCGCCGCCCACGGGCACCTGGCGTTCTTTGGTGCCTACGCCATGATCGTGATGACCCTGATCAGCTACGCCATGCCCCGCCTGCGCGGTATCGGTGAAGCGCCGGACGCGCGTTCGCAGACCCTCGAAATCTGGGGCTTCTGGATGATGGTGCTGTCGATGGTGATGATCACGCTGTTCCTCACCGCTGCCGGGGCCGTGCAAGTCTGGCTGCAACGCTGGCAGGTGGACGGGGTGGCCTTGCCGTTCATGGCCACGGTGGAGCATTTGCAGGGACTGTTCTGGGCGCGGTTGGTCAGTGGGCTGGTGTTCCTGCTCGGGCTGGCCTGCTACCTGTGCAGCTTCCGGCAACGCGCCCGGATGGCTGGAGCACCGGCACCGATCGTCTACTGAAGGTAACGCGGTCCAAATGTGGGAGGGGCGGTGCGACGATTCGACTTGCCTCCGATGGCGGCCTGTGGGCCGACCGCTTTTTGGGGGGGGAGTACATATCCGTTGCTGCGGTAACGGCTGCTTAGGGTTCCGCTCTTACAGCGGGTCACTTTTGGAAGAGCGCCAAAAGTAACCAAAAACGCTTCGCCCCAACACTCGGCACCTCGCCTAGGCTCGGTGTGCCCTCACTCCGGCTTTGGAGCGTGGGCCGCCGCAATGGGCCATCCCTGGCCCAGTGCGGCTAACCCGGCGTCCTGCCGGGTTACCCACGCTCCAAAGCCTGCGTTCGGCCAGCGTGTTTGACGGGGCGATTTGAGATCAAAAGCCAAAGCGCGGCGGCCTTAGAGCCGACCGGAGTTGGGGCTGGTGTACTCGGTAAATGTGGGAGGGGGCTTGCCCCCGATGAGGGAGTGTCAGTTGGTGGATTTGGTACTGAGCCACTGCAATCGGGGGCAAGTCGAATCGTCGCACCGCCCCTCCCACATTTGGATCTCCACATATCAGCTAGACCTCGGTCTGCTTTTGCTCTGCTTTTGCTCTGGCTTTTGATCTTGATCCTAGGCGCCCCGTCAAACACGCTGGCCGAACGCAGGCTTGAATCCGTGGGTAACCCGGCAGGACGCCGGGTTAGCCGTCCTGGGCCAGGGATGGCCCATGACGGCGGCCCACGGATTCAAGCCTTCGTTCGGGCACACCGAGCCTAGGCGAGGTGCCGAGTGTTGGGGCAAGAGCCCTTTTGGTTACTTTTGGGGCTCTTTTCCAAAAGTGACCCGCTGTAAGAGCGGAACCCTAAGTGGCCGTTACCGCAGCAACGGATATGTACTCGGTCCAATCCAAAAAAATGTTCGGCCCAGAGGCCGCCATCGGGAGCAAGTCGAATCGTCGCACCGTCCCTCCCACATTTGGACTGCAGTGTGCCTGTCAAACATCAAACAGTTGGAGCCCATCCCATGGCCTTTACCCTTGAATTGGAAGAATGGGTCGGCAGTGCCTGGCACCGCTTTATCACCCGCCGCGCCAGCGTCGATTTTCCGCACGCGCGGGTCGAGCTGGTCGACCGCCGGCGCAGCCTCGCCGTATTGTTTCGCGCCCTGGGCGGTGCCAGCGGGATCGCCCTCGAAGCCGCCAGCGAACGCGACCTGCTGCTGCGCCGCAACCTGTTGATGCGCATCGCCGGCACCTGCAAGCATGCACCCCTGGCCTCCTGCGATGGTAACCGTCTGCGCCTGCCGTCGAGCCTGGCGGTGTACCCCACAGTCGCCTTGAACCGGGAGCTGTACCGTTGGCTGGCGCTGCTGGCCGCCCATGCAGGCCCCATGACCCATTGGGCCCGGGACAACCAGCGCTGGACCTGGCTGCTGCTGCAACGCTACCCGGCGCTGTTGCCCAGTTACCAGCGCCTGGTGGATGCCCATATCACGCTGCGCCCCGACCCGGCCAGCCTGAGCCCCGCTGAAGCCGCCCTGGAAAAAGCCCTGCGCAAGGCCCTGGGCGAGCCCGGCAGCGTGCGCCATTTACCCCGCAGCGAACGCGCCGCCTGGCCGTTGCCCTTATGGCTGTACCCGCCGTTGCACCTGGACACGCCCCAGGCCCTCGATCTTGAAGACGACGGCGACGACCTCGCCACCCCGTCCGGGGAGCAGCAGGGCGCCCTCAAACGTGCCAGCCGTGTGGATGATCACAGCCGTGATGGCGGCTTGCTGGTGGTACGCCTGGAAAACCTGTTCAGCTGGACCGAGCACGTCGACCTTGATCGCTGGGCCGACGACAGTGAGGACCCGGACGCCGCCCGCGTCGCCGAAGACCTCGACCAGTTGAGCCTGTCGCGCCAGCGCGTGCGCAAGAGTGGCGGCTTGAAGCTGCACCTCGACCTGCCGCCCGCCGATGTGGATGACATCCCCCTCGGCGAGGGCATCAAGCTGCCCGAGTGGGACTACCGCCAACAATGCCTTCGACCCGGTTTCGTCAATCTGCAGCTGATGCAGCCACGTGCCGATGCACCGCAACCGTTACCGGCCCGACTACTCGGCCCGGCCCAGCGCCTGCGCCGTCAATTCCAGCAGCTGCGCACCGACCGCCAATGGCTGCGCCGGCAACCCCAGGGCGCGGAGCTGGACCTGCAAGCCTGGGTGGATTTCCAGGCGCAACGCCAACACGGCGCCAGCACCGAACGCGGCTTGTACCAGGAGCAACGTCACACCCGACGCGACCTGGCATGCCTGCTGCTGGCGGACCTGTCGATGTCCACCGACGCGCATTTGAACGACACGCAAAAGGTCATCGATGTGATCCGCGACAGCCTGTTGCTGTTCGGCGAAAGCCTGGCCGGGCTGGGAGATGCGTTTGCACTGTATGGCTTCTCGTCCCTGCGCCGCCATCAGGTGCGCCTGCACCAGCTCAAGACGTTCGAGCAAGCCTATGACGACCGCACGCGCGGCTGCATCCAGGCCCTCAAGCCGGGTTACTACACGCGCATGGGCGCCGCGATTCGCCAGGCCACCCAGTTGCTGGGCGCGTGCAAACAGCGGCGCAAGTTGTTGTTGCTACTGACCGATGGCAAGCCCAATGACCTGGATCTGTATGAGGGCCGCTACGGGGTCGAAGACACCCGCCAGGCAGTGGTCGAGGCGCGGCGCCAGGGCCTGATTCCGTTCTGCATCACCATCGACAGACAGGCCGGGGACTATTTGCCCTATATGTTCGGTGCCCATGGCTACACCCTGATCCGCCAGCCGGAGCAGTTGCCGCTGCGGTTACCCCAGTTGTATCGGCAACTGACCGAGGGTCAGTAGAAGTCGCGGGGCAGCCAGAAGAACATCGCGATGCAAAACAGCGCCAGGACCAGGCAGAACCACTGGAAGCGCCGTAGCCGCCGCGCTTGCAGGCTGGCATCCGCGGCGGGCAGGGACGTTCCGCAGCCGGCGCACGCCTCGCGCACGTCGGCATTGCGCTGCTGGCAATACAGGCAGGTTTTCACTCGAATTGCTCCAGGCGCAGCCGATCCAGAATGGCGATCTGGCGTCCGTCCTGGGTGATGATCTTTTCATCGATCAGGCGCCGGATAATCCGCGAAAAGGTCTCCGGCTGGATCGACAGATGCCCGGCAATCAACTGCTTGGCCATGGGCAGTTCGAAGGTGGCGTCGGTGCTGTGCAGGCGCATCAGTTGGGTCAGCAGGTAGCGCACCACGCGGTGGGTGGCGTTTTTCAGCGACAGGGTCTCGATCTCGTTGACCCGCTGGTGCAGGCGCACGCACAGCTTGCCGAGCAGGGCGAAGGTCAGGCGGCTGTTGCTGTGCAGCAGGCGCATGTAGGTGGCGTTGGACAAACGGTACAACTGGGTGGGGCACACCGCTTCGGCGCAGGCCACGTAGTTGGGGGTGTCCATCAGCATCATGGCCTCGGCGAAGGTCTGGCGCTCGCCGATTACTTCGAAGACTTTCTCCTGGCCGTCGGGAGTCAAACGGTAGACCTTCACCGCACCGGCGATCACAAAGTAAAACGCCTCGGCCGATTCGCCCTGGCGGAACAGCGGCTCGCCTTTGTCGATGCTCAGCAACTGGCTGTCGCCCATCAGCTCGTCGAGTTCTTCGTCGTTCAGCGGTTCGAACAGGTGATGGCTGCGCAGGATCTGGTGGTGCACGCGATGCAGCACCATGCCCGGTTCCTTGAACAGCAGCGGGGCGTTCACACCAGCACCAGCGAGAGCCCGCTGGCGGCGGCCAGCATGGAGCCGAGGATCACAAACCAGGCGAGGGGGACATAGGCGTTTTTCATCATGGCTCCGGGGTGCGGTGTGGATATAGGCGCGAGGGTAATCCCTTGGCCCCGATGGCGACTTGATCTACGACAAGGGCAACACGCAGGTATCGGCGCAAGATTGCCGCAGTCCTGAAGGGAGACCGTGTCATGCAAGTGCTCGATCGGCGCAAGGCCATGTCGATTACCCCGTTGTTTCGCCTGGCCTTCCGGCCATTCTTTCTCGGCGCCTGTGTGTTGGCGGCGCTGGCAATTCCCCTCTGGCTGCTGGCCCTGGGCGGGCACCTCGGCACCTGGCAACCCGCCGGCGGCTGGCTGGCCTGGCATCGCCATGAGCTGCTGTTCGGCTTTGGCGTGGCGATCATCGCCGGGTTCCTGCTCACGGCAGTGCAGACCTGGACCGGCCGCCCAGGCATCAGCGGCAATGCCCTGGCGCTGCTTGCCGGCGTGTGGCTGGCGGCGCGCCTGGGCTGGTTGTTCAACCTGCACTGGCCGCTGCTGGCGGTGCTGGAGCTGACCTTTCCCCTGGCCGTCGCCGCAGTGATGGGCTGGACCCTCTGGCAGGTAAGACAGACGCGTAATTACCCGATTGTGCTGGTGCTGGCGCTGCTGACCGTGGCCGATGCGCTGTCGCTGTATGGCTTGCTGCGCAATGACTCCGGGCTGCAACGCCAGGCGGTGCTCACCGGCCTGTGGCTGGTGGCGGCGATGATGGGCCTGATCGGCGGACGGGTGATTCCGTTTTTCACCCAGCGCGGTTTGGGTCGGGTCGAAGCGGTCAAACCCTGGGCGTGGCTGGACCTTATGTTGCTTGGCGGCTCGCTGCTGATCGCCGTGCTGTATGCCGCAGGGCCCGCGTTGGGCGCCAACCTGTGGATCGGCCTGCTGTTCGCCGTCCTCGGGCTGGGGCACCTGGTGCGCCTGGTCCGCTGGCATGATCGCGGCCTCTGGCGCGTGCCGTTGCTGTGGTCATTGCACCTGGCATATGCCTGGCTGGCCGTGGCCTGCCTGGGCATGGCGCTGTGGCACTGCGGCGCGCCGCTCAATCCCAGCCTGGCCGTGCATGCATTGACCATCGGCGCCATGGCCGGGCTGATCCTGGCCATGATCGCCCGCGTCAGCCTGGGCCACACCGGCCGCCCGTTGCAGCCGCCGGCCGGCATGACCCTGGCCTTTGGGCTGCTGAACCTGGCGTGTGTGTGCCGGGTGCTGCTGGTCCTGCTGTTGCCGATGGCCGCGTTATGGCTGGCGGGGGTGTGCTGGACCCTCGGGCTCGGCCTGTACCTATGGCGGTATGGCCCGATGCTGTGGCAGGCCCGGGTCGATGGGCATCCGGGCTAGGAGGACGTCATGCTCTATTCCACCTTGTTGATCGTGCATCTGCTGGCGGCGATTGCGTTTATCGGCACGCTGTTTTTCGAAGTGGTGATCTGGCACAGCGCCCGCGAGGAACTGGCCTGGTCCGCGCAGTTCACCTCCGACCACGCCATCGCGCGGCGTTCGCGCCAGGTACTGCACGGCGTGGTGGTGTTGCTGTACGGCGCGGGCATCGGCCTGGCCTGGCACTATCGCGGGCTGTTGGCGGTGCCCTGGGCCAGCCACTTCGCCGCGTTGCTGAGCCTGAAAATTTTGCTGGCCCTGAGCATCATCGGCCATTACCTGTGGCTGGCGTACCTGCTGAGTCACCAGCGCTTGAGCCCCCGGCGTGCGACGTGGATTCGTCGCAGCATCTTGGTGCATCTGGTCGTGATCGTGATCGTGGCCAAGCTGATGTTGCGTTGATCAGGCAGGCGGACTGAGCGCCCTGGTAAACAACACGTCGTTCTCCAGGCGGATGTGGTCGCGCGGGTGTTGCTGCGGTAATGGAGTGAGATCCAGAGCAGACTAGTATCTACCTGACTGTATGGAGATCAAATGTGGGAGGGGCGGTGCGACGATTCGACTTGCCCCCGATGGCGGCCTGACAGCCGACCAGGATGTTGGATCAGGCCGAGTACATATCCGTTGCTACGGTAACGGCCACCTATGGTTCCGCTCTTACAGCGGCTCACTTTTGGAGGGACCCAAAAGTAAGCAAAAGGTCCTCG
>NZ_JBWKPE010000029.1:0-20494 GCF_059418085.1 Pseudomonas sp. GW821-FHT09C10 | reverse complement strand
AGCCGGAGTGAGGGCACACCGAGCCTAGGCGAGGTGCCGAGTGTTGGGGCGAGGACCTTTTGGTTACTTTTGGGTCCCTCCAAAAGTGACCCGCTGTAAGAGCGGAACCCTAAGTAGCCGTTACCGAAGAAACGGATATGTACTCAGTACCACCCCACACCCCCCTCACCCCCCACTCATATTCATAAACCGCACCACCTGCACCTCCCCATCCCCACTGAAATCATGCCGCAACGGCTTACCCCTCAACCCCCTGTGCAACGCCTCGACCAACGGCCCATCCTCCAACGGATAGCGCCGTAACAACGCGCGAAAATCCAGCGCATCCTCCTGCCCCAGGCACAACAGCAACTGCCCTTCCACCGTCATCCGTACCCGATTACAACTGCCACAAAAATTATGGGAATTTGGCGAAATAAACCCCACCCGCGTCCCAGGATGCCCCGCCAACCGCACATACCGCGCCGGCCCGCCGCTGTTCTCGGTGCTATCGATCAACCCATATTCACGGGCGATCACCGCGCGCACTTCGTCGCTGGAGCAGAACGTCTCGCCCCGCGATCGCCCCACGTCCCCCAGGGGCATTTCCTCGATAAAACTGATGTCGACACCCTGGTCGATGGCGTACCGCACCAACGCCGGGACCTCGTCGAAGTTGCGCCCCTTCATTACCACGCAGTTGAGCTTGACCCGCTCGAACCCCGCATCCCGCGCGGCCTCGATACCGTCCAGCACCTGGCGCAGATCACCGTTGCGGGTGATCCCACGAAAGCGCTGCGCATCCAGGCTGTCGAGGCTGATGTTCATGCGCTTGACCCCCGCCTCCACCAACGGCCGCGCCAGTCGCGCCAACTGCGAACCATTGCTGGTCATCACCAGTTCACGCAAGCCCGGCAGTGCCGCGATGTTACGGCACAGCCCGACAATGCCCGGGCGAATCAGCGGTTCGCCCCCGGTGAGGCGGATCTTGCGCACGCCCTGCCCCACGAACAGCGCGGCCAGGCGTTGCAGTTCTTCCAGGGTCAACACCTGCTGGCGCGGCAGGAATGTCATGTTTTTCGCCATGCAGTACACACAGCGAAAATCGCAACGGTCGGTCACCGACAAGCGCAGGTAATCGATCGAACGGCCCACCCCATCCACCAGGCTCATGTCACTGCACCAACGGTGAGTCGGCACCCTGCAGCGCGATGCCGCGGATGTCCGCTGCGCCGATCAGGGTTTGCAGGTACTGCACCAATGCCTTCTGCCACACCCCTTGCTGCAACTGGGTGCGAATCGCCACGGCCACCGCTTCATACGGCAACGGCTGGCCTTCGATACGCTGGTCGACGCTGATCACGTGCCAGCCGTAACGGCTCTCCAGCGGCTTGGCGGCCAGGCCCGGGGCCAGGGTGAACAACTGGCGCTCCAGCTCGGGCACGGTCTGGCCTTTGCTCACCTGGCCCAGCGAACCGCCCTGGGCCTTGGACGGGCAGGCCGAGTACTTGAGCGCCAGTTCGGCAAATTGGCCCGGTTGTTCTTCCAGGCTCAGCAGCAGGACTTCGGCCTGGGTGTGCGCCAGGTGGCGCGCCTCGGCGTCGTCCGGCGTGCACTCGAGCAGGATATGCCGCACCGCCAGCAACGGTGCGCTGTGAAAGCGCCCACGGTTGTTCTCGAAGTAGCGCACACAGTTGGCTTCGTCGCAGTCGGGCACCGTCACCTCACGCTCCAGCAGCAGGCGCGTGGCGGCTTCTTCTTCGTTTTCGCCGGCGGCGATTTCCACCGCCAGGCCCAGCTCGGCGATCCGCTGTTGCAACAGCTCGCGGATCACCAGCGCGCGGGCGGCCAGGTACACCGCTTCCTCGCGGCTGGCGGCCGGGTGGTATTGCAACTCCAGGGCCATGGCCTCGGGCGTGACCGCCACGCCGTTGACGCTGATGATCGGCCATTCCTGTTCACTGCTGGCGATCAATTCCGGCGCCTTGATCTCCTCGAAAGAAGCCTGGGCCACCACCGGTTCCTTGGCCGACGAGCCGCAACCACCGCTGCCGCCGTTACCGCCACCACATCCGCATCCTGTAGTCATGACGTTCTCCTCAATACTTCTGCCGCACGATTTGATAACGACGCCCCAGGTACCAGATCGGCGCGCTGACCATGTGCACCAGGCGGGTAAACGGGAACAGCACGAACAGGGTCAAGCCCAGCGCCACGTGGGCCTTGTAGATCAGCGACACCGGCGCAATCGACTCGGCCGCTTCCACCGGCCGCAACAGCACCACGTTCTGCGCCCAGTCGGCGAGCATCACCATCACCGAGCCGTCCATATGCCCGGTGGAGGCGACGATGGTCAGCAGGCCCAGCAGCAACTGCGCCAGCAACACCAGCAGGATCAGGATGTCCGACGGGCTCGAGGTAGCCCGCACGCGCGGATCGCCCAGGCGACGCTTGACCAGCATCAGCAGGCCCACCAGGCACAGCAGGCCGAAGAAGCCGCCCGAGACCATCGCCAGCAACTGCTTGTGCTCAGTGCTGATCACATGGTGGTAGACCGACGCTGGGGTCAGCAGGCCGACAAAATGCCCGGCCAGCACGAACAGCACGCCGATGTGGAAAAAGTTGCTCGCCACGCGCATGCCACGGTTGTTGAGCATCTGGCTGGAACCGGCCTTCCAGGTGTACTGCGACAGGTCGAACCGCGCCCAACTGCCCAACAGGCAGATCGCCAGCGCCACATAGGGATACACCCCGAATACCAGCAAATTCCACTTAGACATTACCCACCTCCCCGGCGGGCGCTGCGGCCCGGCCTTCTTGCTGAAAATCCACCCAGTGCAAAGGCACCGCGCTTTCTTCGCGGGCCTTGCCCGGACTGCTCGGCATCGAGCTGCAGCGGTCCTGTTGCTCAGCCTGCATAAAGTCCACCGCTTCCTCTTCCCAGATTTTGTCCAGGGCTTCGAGGGAGTCGTCGCGCGGTTCGGCGGCGACCTGGGCACGCAGTTCGGCCACGGCCTGGTGCGGCTCGGCGCCGGCAATCTGCAACAGCGCACGGAAGCAACTGGCATAGCCGCTCTCACGCTCGTCCAGACGCGCAGCGAGCAAGGCCAGCAGGTGCGCCACATCCGCCAGGCCCTCGCGGGCCTCGATGTCTTCGCGGGTGGACAGAAACTCCAGGTACAACGGGATGTAGTCCGGCAGCTCCTTGACGCCGATGGCGAAGCCGGCCTCCTCGTACTGGGCCATCATGTCGACCATGGCCTGGCCCCGGTCGCGGGATTCGCCGTGCACGTGTTCGAACAACAACAGCGACAGCGACCGCCCCCGGCCAAACAGCGCGCCGTAGTGTTCCTGGCCGTCCATCAGGTCATTGGCGCAGATCAGTTCCAGCAACTCGAACAACGCACCGCGCTGCTTGGGGCTGATTTCCCGTGCTTCAAGAATCGCCTGTTCCAGTTCGTCGCGACCGTTCACCAGGGTTTCAGTGGGGTAGTCCAGCAGCAACGAAATCACTTTAAGAATGCGCATGGCTCAGTCCTCCCAGATCTGGACGGTTTTCAGCACGTCGCGGCGGTTGGCTTTCTTGGCGCCGAACATGTTGGTGTCGGAGCTGCCGCTGCAACCGCTGCCGAAGCTGAAACCACAGCCGGAGCGTTCGGCGAACGCGTCGCTCATGGCGTCTTCACGGTGGGCGCTCGGTACCACGAAGCGGTCTTCGTAGTTGGCGATGGCCAGGTAGCGGTACATCTCTTCCACCTGTTCCACGCTCAGGCCGACGTCTTCGAGCACTTGCAGGTCCTGTACGCCATCGACTTGCTGGGAGCGTTTGTAGGCGCGCATCGCCAACAGGCGCTTGAGTGCACGCTTGACCGGTTTTTCATCGCCGGCGGTGAGCATGTTCGCCAGGTAACGCAGCGGAATACGCAGGCTGTCCACATCCGGGATCACCCCGTTCATGCCCACGGTGCCGGCCGCGGCGGCGTTCTGGATCGGTGACAGCGGCGGCACGTACCAGACCATCGGCAAAGTGCGATATTCCGGGTGCAGCGGCAGCGCCAACTTCCAGTCGACGGCCATTTTGTACACCGGCGAACGCTGGGCCGAGTCGATCACCGACTGCGGCACGCCATCGGCCAGAGCCTGGCGAATCACCGCCGGGTCATTCGGGTCGAGGAAGATTTCCAGTTGCTTCTCGTACAGGTCCTGCTCGTTGGCGGTGCTGGCCACTTCGCTGATGCGGTCGGCGTCATACAGCAGCACACCGAGGTAGCGAATCCGACCCACACAGGTTTCGGCGCACACGGTCGGCATACCGGCTTCGATACGCGGGTAGCAGAAGATGCACTTCTCGGATTTGCCGCTCTTCCAGTTGAAGTAGATTTTCTTGTACGGGCAGCCGCTGATGCACATGCGCCAGCCCCGGCACTTCTCCTGGTCGATCAGCACGATGCCGTCTTCTTCACGCTTGTAGATCGCACCGCTTGGGCAGGATGCCGCACACGCCGGGTTGAGGCAGTGCTCGCACAGACGCGGCAGGTACATCATGAAGGTGTTTTCGTACTCGCCATAAATGTCGGCCTGGATCTGGTCGAAGTTCTTGTCCTTGCGACGCTTGGCGAATTCGGTGCCGAGGATTTCCTCCCAGTTCGGCCCCCACTCGATCTTTTCCATGCGCTTGCCGGACACCAGCGAACGCGGGCGTGCGGTCGGCTGGTGCTCGCCCAATGGCGCGGTGTGCAAGTGCTGATAGTCGAAGTCGAACGGCTCGTAGTAGTCGTCCAGGCTCGGCAGGTCGGGGTTGGCGAAGATGTTCGCCAACACGCGGAACTTGCCGCCGATGCGGGGGTTGATCGAGCCATTGGCGTTGCGCACCCAGCCGCCCTTCCACTTGTCCTGGTTCTCCCACTCCTTGGGGTAGCCGATGCCGGGCTTGGACTCGACGTTGTTGAACCAGGCGTATTCCATGCCTTCACGGCTGGTCCACACGTTTTTGCAGGTAATGGAACAGGTGTGGCAGCCGATGCATTTGTCCAGGTTGAGGACCATGCCGATCTGTGAGCGAATTTTCATCTCAGTTCTCCTCGATGTCAGTCGGCAATGGGCGCGGCAAATCATCGCCGCTGGAGCCATCGAGCCAGTCGACCTTGGCCATCTTGCGCACCACGACAAACTCATCGCGGTTGCAACCGACCGTGCCGTAGTAGTTGAAACCGTAGGCCTGCTGGGCATAGCCGCCGATCATGTGGGTCGGCTTGAGCACCACGCGGGTCACCGAGTTGTGGTGGCCGCCACGGGTCTTGGTGGTTTCCGAACCCGGCACGTTCACGATGCGTTCCTGGGCGTGGTACATCATCACCATGCCTTCCTTGACGCGCTGGCTGACCACCGCACGGGCGGTCAATGCGCCGTTGACGTTGAAGCATTCGATCCAGTCGTTGTCTTCGATGCCGGCGCGCTTGGCGTCGATTTCCGAGAGCCACACAATCGGTCCGCCACGGCTCAGGGTGAGCATCAGCAGGTTGTCGCTGTAGGTGCTGTGGATGCCCCACTTCTGGTGTGGGGTGATCCAGTTCAGCACGATCTCGGTCTCGCCATTGCTGCGCTTGCCCTTCACCCCTTCGATGGTGCGGGTGTTGACCGGTGGCCGGTAGCTCATCAGCTGCTCGCCGAACGCCTGCATCCACGGGTGATCCTGGTAGAACTGCTGGCGGCCGGTGATGGTGCGCCATGGGATGTTTTCATGCACGTTGGTGTAGCCGGCGTTGTAGCTCACGTGCTCGTCTTCCAGGCCGGACCAGGTCGGGCTGGAGATGATCTTGCGCGGCTGCGCCTGGATGTCGCGGAAGCGAATCGCTTCGTGGGCCTTGGAGATCGCCAGGTGGCTGTGGTCGATGCCGGTGAATTCCGACAGCGCGGCCCAGGCTTTCAAGGCGACCTTGCCGTTGGTTTCCGGGGCCAGGGACAGGATCACTTCGGCAGCGTCGATGGCCGTGTCGATTTTCGGCCGGCCGTGGCTGATGCCCGCAGCGCTTTCGTGATGGTTCAGCTCGCCGAGGAACTCGACTTCTTCGTCGGTGTTCCAGTTGATGCCCTTGCCGCCGTTGCCGAGTTTTTCCAGCATCGGGCCCAGGGACGAGAACTGCTTGTAGATGTTCGGGTAGTCGCGCTCCACCACCGCCATGTTCGGCGCGTTCTTGCCCGGCACCGGCGCCACACCGGCGCTTTTCCAGTCGGTGCCGCCAAACGGCTGGGCCAGTTCGCCGACGCTGTCGTGCATCAACGGGACGGTGACCAGGTCTTGCTCCACGCCCAGGTGGCCGACCGACATGGCCGAGAACGCCTTGGCGATGCCCTTGTAGATTTCCCAGTCGGAGCGCGACTCCCACGCCGGGTCGATGGCCGCCGACAACGGGTGAATGAACGGGTGCATGTCCGAGGTGTTCATATCGTCTTTTTCGTACCAGGTGGCAGTCGGCAAGACGATGTCGGAGTACACGCAGGTGGAGGACATGCGGAAGTCGAGGGTGGTCACCAGGTCGAGCTTGCCGATGGCGCCGTCTTCGACCCATTCGGCCTCGGTGGGCTTGCATTCGGTGCTGTGGCCGATGTCTTCGTTCATCACGCCGTTCTTGGTGCCCAACAGGTACTTGAGCATGTACTCATGGCCCTTGCCCGAGGAACCGAGCAGGTTGGAGCGCCAGATAAACATGTTGCGCGGGAAGTTCACCGGGCTGTCCGGCTGTTCGCAGGCGAAGCGCAGGCTGCCGTCCTGCCAGGACTTGACCACGTAGTCTTTCGGCGTCATGCCGGCGGCAGCGGCGTCACGGCAGATGTGCAGCGGGTTGGTGTTGAGCTGCGGTGCACTGGGCAACCAGCCGGCGCGTTCGGCGCGGATGTTGTAGTCCAGGGCGTGTTCCGGGAATTGCGACTTGTCGGCCAGGGGTGAGAGCACGTCGTGCATGCTCATCTTCTCGTGGCGCCATTGCGAGCTGTGGCCGTAGAAGAAGCTGGTGCCGTTCATCTGGCGTGGCGGGCGGTTCCAGTCGAGGCCGAAGGCCAGGGGCAGCCAGCCGCATTGCGGGCGCAGTTTTTCCTGGCCGACGTAGTGGGCCCAGCCGCCGCCGGTCTGGCCGACGCAACCGCAGAGCATGAGCATATTGATCAGCCCGCGGTAGTTCATGTCCATGTGGTACCAGTGGTTCATCGCCGCGCCGACGATGATCATCGAACGGCCCTTGGTCTTGTCGGCGTTGTCGGCGAACTCACGGGCGATCTGGATGGCTTTCTCGCGGCTGACGCCGGTGATCGCTTCCTGCCACGCCGGGGTGCCCGGTACGCTGGCGTCGTCGTAGTCCCTGGCCACGTTCTGGCCGCCCAGGCCACGGTCGATGGCCAGGTTGGCGGCGGACAGGTCGAACACCGTCGCCACTTTGGCCACGCTGCCGTCGGCCAGGGTCACGCTGTGCACCGGTACGCGGCGGAACTGCACGGCATCGCCGGCCACGTGCTGGAAGTGCTCGTGGGCTTCGCCGGCAAAATACGGGAACGCCACTTCGGCGACGTCGTCACCGAGCAGGCTGAGTTTCAGGTCGATGGCACGGCCTTCACCGCCTTCCTTGGCGAGGATGTTCCACTTGCCCTTCTCGCCCCAGCGGTAGCCGATGGAGCCTTGTGGCGACACCAGTTCACCGCTCTCGTCGAGGGCGATGGTTTTCCATTCCGGGTTGTTGTCCTGGCCGAGGTTGCCGGTGAGGTCCGAGGCACGCAGGAAGCGGTCGGGCTGGAAGCCGGCGCCAGGGGCGAACCCGGTCATCGGCTTGAGCATCACCAGCACCGGCAAGTCGGTAAAGCGCTTGGCGTAGTCGGTGAAGTAGGCGCTCGGTTTATCCAGGTGAAATTCCTTGAAGATCACATGGTTGAAGGCCTGGGCCAACGCGGCGTCGGTGCCCTGCTTGGGGTTGAGCCACAGGTCGGTGAGCTTGGCCACTTCCGAATAGTCCGGGGTGATGGCCACGGTCTTGGTGCCCTTGTAGCGCACCTCGGTGAAGAAGTGCGCGTCCGGGGTACGGGTCTGCGGAACGTTGGAACCCCAGGCGATGATGTAGTTGGAGTTGTACCAGTCGGCCGATTCCGGCACGTCGGTCTGCTCGCCCCACACCATCGGCGAGGCCGGAGGCAGGTCGCAGTACCAGTCGTAGAAGCTCAGGCACACGCCGCCGAGCAGCGACAGGTAACGCGAACCCGCCGCGTAGCTGACCATCGACATGGCCGGGATCGGCGAGAAGCCGACGATGCGGTCCGGGCCGTATTGCTTGATGGTGTAGACGTTGGAGGCGGCGATGATCTCGTTGACCTCCTCCCAGTTCGAGCGAATGAAACCGCCCATGCCGCGCTTGCTCTTGTACGATTCGGCCTTGACCTTGTCCTCGACGATGCTCGCCCACGCCTCCACCGGCGACAGGGTCAGGCGCGCTTCACGCCACAACTTGAGCAGCGGCTTGCGGATCTTCGGGTACTTGAGGCGGTTGGCGCTGTAGATGTACCAGCTGTAGCTGGCACCCCGTGGGCAGCCGCGCGGCTCATGGTTGGGCAGGTCGTTGCGGGTGCGCGGGTAGTCGGTCTGCTGGGTTTCCCAGGTGATCAGGCCGTTCTTCACGTAGATCTTCCACGAGCACGAGCCGGTGCAGTTCACACCATGGGTGGAGCGCACGATCTTGTCGTACTGCCAGCGCGAACGGTAGACGTTTTCCCAGTCGCGGGACTCCTTGCGGGTCTCGCCGTGACCGTCGGAGAATTCGTTTTGCTTGCGGTTGAAGAACCGCAGTTGATCCAGTAAGTGACTCATGATGCTTTCCTCATCAGGCGTGCCGTGGGGTGCGTTGCCCCGCGAATTCGTGGTCGATCAGCAGGGTGTGGCGCAGCCTTTGCGGGCGTACCACCACCAGGTCACGACGATGCAGCTCAGGTAGAAACCGACAAACATGTAGAAGGCCATCGCCGGGCTGCCGGTGGCGGCCATGGACGTGCCGAAGGACTTGGGAATGAAGAACGCACCGAAGGCGCCCATGGCCGAGCTGAAGCCCAGCACGGCGGCGGATTCCTTGCCGGCATCCTTGATCGCCTGCTCGCGCTCGGCGGCGGATTTACCGGCACTGGCCTTCTCGTGCTGGGTGCGGAAGATCACCGGGATCATGCGGAAGGTGGAGCCGTTGCCGACGCCGGTGGTGATGAACAGCAGCATGAACATGCCGAGGAAACCGTAGAAGCTGCCGCCCTGCCCGTTCTGCGGCAAAAAGTGCAGCACGCCGAACACCATCACGATCATCAGCACGAAGTTCCACAAGGTCACCCGTGCGCCGCCCAGCTTGTCCGCCAGCCAGCCGCCGAGTGGGCGTACCAGGGCGCCGACCAGCGGGCCGAGGAAGGCGAATTTCAGCGCCACCACGTCGGGGAACGAGGTCTTGATCAGCAGCGGGAACGCCGCCGAAAAACCGATGAATGAGCCGAAAGTCGCCAGGTACAACCAGCACATCAGCCAGTTGTGCTTGCGCTTGAAGATCACCGCCTGCTCGCTGAACGAAGCGCGGGCGCTGGACAGGTCATTCATGCCGAACCAGGCCGCCACGGTGACGGTGAGGATAAACGGCACCCAGATGAAACCGGCGTTCTGCAGCCAGAGTTGACTGCCATCCGCCAAGGTCTGCGGTTGGCCGCCCACCAGGCCGAACACGCCGAACGTGATCACCAGCGGCACGCAGAACTGCATCACCGATACCCCCAGGTTGCCGAGGCCGGCGTTCAGGCCCAGGGCCGTGCCTTGCTGCGACTTGGGGTAGAAGAAGCTGATGTTGGACATGCTCGAGGCAAAGTTGCCGCCGCCGAAACCGCACAGCAGCGCGATCAGTACAAACACGCTGTAGGGGGTGTTGGGGTCTTGCACCGCAAAGCCCATCCACAGCGACGGCAGCAGCAGCGACGCGGTGCTCAGGGCGGTCCAGCGGCGGCCGCCGAAGATCGGCACCATGAACGAGTAGAACACCCGCAAGGTGGCACCGGACAGGCCCGGCAACGCCGCCAGCCAGAACAACTGGTCGGTGGTGAAGGTAAAGCCGATGGCGTTCAGGCGCACGATCACCGTGCTCCACACCATCCACACGGCGAAGGCCAGCAACAGCGCAGGGATCGAGATCCACAGGTTGCGGGTTGCGGTCTTCTTGCCGCTGGCGCCCCAGAACGCCGGGTCTTCAGGGCGCCAGTCGTGGATCACCGGCCCCGAGCCGGGCTTTTGCGCGATGGACATGTTCATTCTCCTTGGAGAGGTTGGGCGGTTTTGCCCAACAGCGGTTGCTTGCGCATTTCGCTGAAGTACATCCAGGTCAGGGACACCCAGACCACGCCGTACATCAACATGAAGCAGGACGAGCGCACGCCGGTGAGGTCCACCAGGGCGCCAAACAGGATCGGCAGCACAAAGCCGCCCAGGCCACCGGCCAGGCCGACGATGCCGGACACCGCGCCCATGTTCTGTGGGTAGTCATTGGCGATGTACTTGAACACCGAGGCCTTGCCGAACGCGAAGGCGATGCCCATCACGAACAGCAGCACGGTGAACAGGGTGGCGTTGAGGCCGATATGGAAATCCAGGGGACCGTTGACGGTCTGCACCTGCAATTGGGTCTGCGGGTAGCTGAGCAGGAACAGGCAGATCCAGCTCACCCACAGCACCCACCAGGTCACGCTCTGGGCGCCCCAGCGGTCGGACATCCAGCCGCCCACCGCACGCAGCACGCCGCCCGGCAGGGAGAAACACGCGGCCAGCAACGCGGCGCTTTGCAGGCTGAAGCCGTATTCCTGCACGTAGTACTTGGTCATCCACAGTGCCAGGGCCACATAGCCGCCGAACACAATCGAGTAGTACTGGCAGTAGCGCCACACGGCCGGGTCTTTCAGGCACAGCAACTGCTGGCGCAGGGTGGCGCCGCCGGCACTGCGGTGCGCCTTGTTCTCGCTGGTGAGGAACCAGAACAGCAGCGCGGTGATAAACAGGATCGCGCCGAACACCTTGGGCACCAGGTGCCAGGTGCCGAGGGCGATCAGCGCCGGGGCCAGGAACTTGGTGACGGCGGCGCCCGCGTTGCCGGCGCCGAACACGCCCATGGCAAAGCCCTGGTTGTCTTTGTCGAACCACTTGGCCACGTAGGCGATGCCCACCGAAAACGAACCGCCGGCCAGGCCGACGAACAGGCCCAGCACCAGGAACTGCCAATAGGCGGTGGCGTAGGTGATCAGGTACAGCGGCAGCACGCAGGCGAGCATCAACAGGAAGAACACGATGCGCCCGCCGAAGCGGTCAGTCAGCAGGCCCAGGGGCAGGCGTACCAGGGAGCCGGTCAACACCGGCGTGGCGGCCAGCAGGCCGAACTGGGTTTCGTTGAGTTGCAACAGCTCTTTGATGGGCACGCCCAGCACGGCGAACATCATCCACACCATAAAGCAGACGGTGAAGGCGAGTGTGCTCATGCCCAGCACCAGGCCTTGTCTCATACGGGGTTGAGTCACGGTATGCGCTCCAGAAAGTGATTCCATGGGCGCAGGTTAGGGGCGACACCCCCGTGGAACTTGACCCAGGTCAACGTCCGCCTGGGGGGTATGGGGCTATGCTGGCCCCACATACCTCTAAGGAGGTAGTCCTAACAACAAGAGAAAGTCTTTATTTATCAATGGATTGATCTCTTGTGCCGGCGTTTTCCCGTGGGAGGGTTTGCCGGCAACTCTTTAGAGGTAGTGCGCCAGGGATTGCGGTTTCTCAGCCCTTTTTCCTTTCAGGTGCCGCCATGCAGGCTCTCAACCCCCTTCGATCACGCCGCCATGTTTAACTGGCTGCGCAGCTCCCTGCCCGCGCGCGCCGGGCTGGCGGTGATCCTGATCGCCATCCTCGCCCTCGCCAGTTCCTTGAGCGCCGGCCTGATCGCCTGGTTCAGCCAGGGCGATGCCGCCGCCATCAACACCGCCGGTTCGGTGCGCATGGAGACCTACCACCTGAGCTGGAAACTCGCGGCCGGCGCGCCTGCCGACGAGATCGACGCCATCACCCACAGCCTGCAAGGGCGCCTCGACAGCCAATCGCTCAAGGCGGTGCTTGAAGACGGCCCGCGCAGCGCCCTGCTGCAGAGCTACCAACAGATCCAGCAGCGCTGGGACACCGATCTGCGCCCGGCGCTGGCCCGTGGCGACGCGATGCTGTTCCAGGCCAGCGCACCGGGGTTCGTCGAGCAATTGAACCAATTCGTCAGCCTCCTGCAACAGCACAGCGAACAGAAACAAGGCTGGCAGCAAAGCATCCAGGGCCTGGCACTGTTCAGTACGCTGATCATCCTGCTGATCGGCCTGTATGAATTGCAGTACGGCGTGGTCAACCCCCTGGAAGAACTGGTGCACGCGACCCGGCGCTTTCGTGATGGCGACTTCAAGACCCGGGTCAATCACCGCTCCGAGGATGAGCTGGGGCAACTCGCCCTGAGCTTCAACACCATGGCCGAAACCATTGAACACTCCCACCGCACCCTCGAGAGCCAGGTGCGGCAGAAAACCCTCAACCTGCAACAAGCCAACGCCGCCCTGGAGCTGCTTTACCAGAGCAGCCGCAGCCTGGCCACGCGCCTGGCGAACGCCGAGGGCCTGGATGAACTGATCCGGCGCTTCCAGAAACGCCTGCCGGGGCTGCGCCTGTCGCTGTGCCTGCAAGGGCACTTCCTGGCGCCGGCCCAGCAGATGCTCTCCCTGAATGGAGGGGATAGCCGCAACGTCTGCGCCATCGGTGATTGCGCAACGTGCCAAAAACAGAAAGTGGCGCTCCCTCAGGTATTCAGCATCAGCAACCAGGGCTCGGAACTGGGCGAACTCAAGGCGCACTTCCTCGACGGCCATGCGCCCCAGGACTGGGAGAAACAGTTGATCCAGGCCCTGGCCAACCTGATCGGCACCTCGCTGTCGCTTAAGCGCCAGCGCGAACAGGACCACCGCCTGCTGCTGCTCGACGAACGCACCATCATCGCCCGGGAACTGCACGATTCCCTGGCCCAGGCGCTGTCCTACATGAAGCTGCAGGTCAGCCGCATGCAAACCCTGATCCGACGTGGCGAACCGGTGGAAACCCTGGCCACCGTCACCGCCGAACTGCGCGACGGCCTGAACAACGCCTACCGCCAACTGCGCGAATTGCTCACCACCTTCCGCCTGCAAATCCACGATGCCGGGCTGGTGCAGGAGCTGCAGGACACCGCCGAAGAGTTCTCGCGGCGTGGCGAGTTCCAGGTGCATCTGCATGTGGACGCTCTAGCCTTCCAGCTGTCGGCCAGCGAACAGATCCACTTGTTGCAGGTCACCCGCGAGGCCCTGTCCAATTGCCTGCGCCATGCCCATGCGCAAAACGCCTGGTTGCAACTGCGCCAGGAAGGCGAGACCGTGAGCCTGAGCATCGAGGACGACGGCCGGGGCTTCTGCGGTGAGGTCGACACCCGCGAACACCACGGCCTGACCATCATGGACGAGCGCGCCCGCAGCCTGCATGGCCGCCTCGACATCAGCCCCCGCGAGCCCCAGGGCACCCGCGTGCAATTGCGTTTCCAACCGGAATTTCTCGGCCACTCCCTACAAGGCACCGCCTCATGAACACCCTCACCCGCCACCGTATCCTGCTGGTCGACGATCACCCGATGATGCGCCACGGCATGCGCCAGATGCTTGAACTGGAAGACGACCTGCAAGTAGTCGGCGAAGCCGGCAACGGCCAGGAAGCCCTGGACCAGATCGACGGGCTGCAACCGGACCTGGTGCTGCTGGACAACAACATGCCGCACATGAACGGCCTGGAAACCCTGCGCCGCCTGCGGGCGATGAACTATGCCGGCAAGGTGCTGCTGTTTACCGTGTCCGACGCCGAGGACGACATCCGCGATGCGCTGCGCCTGGATGCCAATGGTTATCTGCTCAAGGACATGGAGCCGGAGTTGTTGATCCAGTACATCCGTGATGCGTTGCATGGCGCGCTGGTCATCAGCCCCGGCCTGACCCGCGTCCTGGCCCAGGCCCTGCGCTCGCCGCAGCCCCATGCGGCAGTGGAATTGACCGAGCGCGAGCGCCAGGTGCTGAGGACGATTGCCAGTGGGCACAGCAACAAGGTAATCGGGCACAAATTGGGGATTACCGAGGGCACAGTGAAGGTGCATGTGAAGAATCTGCTGCATAAGCTGGGGTTGCGGTCGCGGGTCGAGGCGGCGGTCTGGGCGATGGAGCATTTGCGGCAGGCGGGGTGAGGCTGTTTGAGGCTGAACGCGCGGCAGATAGGGCTGTTGTGGTGAGCGGGCTTGTCCCGCGCTGGGCTGCGCAGCAGCCCCAGTCCAGAAGAATGCGGTGTATCAGACACTCTGTAGACACTGGTTTTGGGGCTGCTACGCAGCCCAGCGCGGGGCAAGCCCGCTCACCACAAAAAGGCCGCTCACCACAGGGAGATTTGTCAGGGGCTGAAAAGTTGTGTGGATACCCTTGCTCATCGGGGGCAAGCCCACCACATTGTTTACACAAACCCCGCAAGAGGTACCCCCACAGAGGCATATCAACCCCGCCCCAAGCCTTCTACGCTAGCCCATTGCGGAGGCCCAACCATGCTCACCCATCCCCACATCGTGCTCACCCTGCGTCGCCATCACCTGTTCAGCCAGCTCCCGGAAAAAACCTTCCAGGACGTCTGCACCCTGGCCAATCTCAAGCACCTGCCCGGCCATGCGCCGTTGATGCACCAGGGCGACGCGGCCGAGCGTTTTTTCCTGCTGGTCAGCGGTCAGATCAAGCTGCATCGGGTTACGGGCGAAGGCCAGGAACACTTGGTGGAAATCATCCAGCCCGGCCAGACCTTTGCCGAAGCCCTGCTGTTCACCCAGGCCAAGGCCTATCCGGTGAGCGCCACCGCGCTCAAGGACAGCGTGCTGGTCAGCATCGAAGGCCAGCACTACCGCCGGGCCCTGGAGGACCAGCCGAAAATCTGCCTGGCGATCCTGGCCAGCATGAGCATCCACCTGCATCAGCGCCTCAAGGACATCGACACCCTGACCCTGGCCAACGCCAGCCGTCGGGTGATCAACTTCCTGTTCCAGGAGCGCGATGCGCTGAGTGGCGAGGTGGTGCTGCAAGTGCCCAAGCGCCTGGTGGCGTCGAAGCTGGGGATCCAGCCGGAGACCTTTTCAAGGATCCTGCACCGGCTGGTGGAAGGCGGGTTGATCGAGGTGCAGCGGCGCACCATTAGAATCCTCTGCGAAGAACAGCTGATGGGCTATCAGGCCGGCTGATCAGTGCCCGCTGTGGACCGCTGACGCCCGCCCCGCCCGCTCCAGATTCCGCCACAACCAGGGCGGCAACACATCCGGGTCCAAACTGTCGATCAGATTCTTCAACCCCAGCCCCAATTCCGTATCCCCCTCGATCACCAACCGGCGGCGAAAGAACAGCGTATCCGGATCTTCCTGGCGGCTGGCCAGCAACAGAAACTCCCGCCAATTACCACTGATGCTGACCTGCGCCTCAGCCTTTTGCGCAATCCGCAACCCATCCCGCCCCAGGGTCAGGTACCAGCACAACCCCAGGTCAGGAATACGCAAACACAGCCAACGCCCGCGCAGCAGGTCAAACCCGCCGTCGCGCAGGGGTTCGGCCAGACAGCGGTTGAGGGCTTGCTGCAAGGCCAGGCGCTGTACGCCAAACGGCACGCGGCGGATCAACGGCAACAACCGGTCGGCACCCTTGAGCAGCCATGATTTACGACTCAGCACAGGCCCACCTCCTCAACCCGCAACATACCCGCCTGGCCGTGCCAGTAGCCGTTGCAGCCTTGGACATACAGCGGCGGCGTAGCGCCCTGGCGTACCTGGTCGTAGGCACGTACCACCTCGACCATGCCCTCGGCCCGGGGGCTCAGGCGCAACAGGTCGGCGCCGCTGGACACCAGGCCGGGGTAATCGGCCAGCAGGTTGGTAACGTCGGCGGACATGGTCTGGATGCCGTTCAAGGTGAATAGCGCCTGCCCTTCCTGGCTGGTCAGGGGCATGCCGTCGGGGTAGTTGATGCAGCAGAACTGGCAATCGTCCTTGGGGCGGTTCTCTGCACGGGCGGTGAAGCAACGCGCCGAGTAGGCCAGGGGCAAATGGCCGTAGGCGAATATTTCCACCTCGGGTAACGGCCGGCCCAATTCGCGCACCTGCTCCAGCACGTCGGCGATCAGGCCCTGGGAGCACTCCACCGGCGGCACCCAGCGCTGCATGCCGGCGTCAAGCAGTTGCACCAGGGCGTGACCGTTGTAGAGGTTGAGCGCCGGGCCGCCGACAAAGGGCAATTTGCGCTCGATCAGCATCTGCACCGCGCCCATGTCATTGGCCTCCACCAGCCACTCGCCGTTGTCGCACAGGCGGCGCAGGCTCGACAGTTCGGAGGCGGCTTCGATCAAGGTCAGGCTCGACAACACGATCTGCGCCGAGCTGCAGGTTTGCAGCTCCCGCCCCAGGCCCAACCAACGGTCCAGGGAAAACGCGCGGCGCTTGGCACACACGGTTTCGCCCAGGTAAATCACGTCCAGGGGCAAGCCGGCCATGTCCGAGTAGAAGCGCCCCAGGTGTTCCTTATCCCAATAAAACAGCACCGGTCCCAGGCTGAGTTTCATCTGTGTCTCCTCACTGCCATGCACGATGGTAGGCGCCGAGTGTGGTCTGGCTGCCTTCGGATAACCCGGCCAGCACCTGGCGCCATTGGTCCTTGACCACAAAGCTGGCCGGTGCACTGCGGTGGGCGTCGAGCGCGGCGCGCCAGACCCGGGTGACTTGTTCCACATACGCCGGGCTGCGTTGCCGGCCTTCGATCTTGACCGCTTCGACGCCGATGGCGCTGAGCTCCGGCAGCAGGTCGAGGGTGTCGAGGCTGGTGGGTTCTTCGAGGGCATGGAAGCGCTTGCCGCCGACCAGGAAACGGCCCTTGCACAGGGTCGGGTAGCCGGCGGGTTCGTCGGCGGTGTAGCGGTCGATCAGCACGTCGCTCAGGCGCGCACTCAAGCCCTCGGCATCTTCGCTCCAGCGCACCGCCTTGGCCGGCGAGCACACGCCGCACAGGTTCGGCGACTCGCCGGTGATATAGGAAGACAGGTGGCAACGCCCCTCGGCCATGATGCACAGGCTGCCAAACCCGAACACTTCGATGGGCACCGGGCTGCTCGCCGTTACCTGCTTGACCTGGGCCAGGGACAGCACACGGGGCAACACCGCGCGGCGAATACCGTAGCGTTCGGCATAGAACTTCAGCGCCGCCGCGTGGGTGGCCGAGCCCTGTACCGACAGGTGCAACGCCATGTGCGGATGTTGGCGGCTGGCGTAGTCGAGCACGCCGGGGTCGGCGGCGATCAGGGCGTCCACGCCGTGGTCCGCCGCGCGGTCGACGGCGCGTTGCCAGCGTGCCCAGATCTTCGGTTGCGGGTAGGTGTTGACCGCCACGTACAGCTTGCGCTGGTGCTGGCGAATAAAGGCGACGGCACCGTCGAACTGTTTGTCGTCCATGTTCAACCCGGCGAAGTGCCGGGCATTGGTGTCATCGCGAAAACCGACATACACCGCATCGGCGCCTTGGCGCACCGCGGCTTTAAGCGCAGGCAGGTTGCCTGCGGGGCAGACCAGTTGCATGGGGGCTCCTCAGAGAAATTCAGCGAAAGACACAAACGGCACCGGTTCATCCTTGAGCACCTGATGCTCACGCTCGACGATCACCAGGCCATCGGCCCAACAGGCGGCGGTGAGCATCGCCGAGCTTTGCTGGGGATGCAGCACGGCGCGCAATTGCCCGTCCTCGCCGGGGCTCAGGCGTGCACGCAGGTACTGGCGGCGCTTGTTGGGCGTGAGCCATTCGAACGCGGCCGGCACCTGGATCGGCACCGGCAACACCCGTTCCACCCCTTGGGCGCGCAGCAGGAACGGACGCACCACCACCAACGCGGTGATCAGCGCCGCCGACGGGTTACCGGGCAGGCCCAGCCACGGTTTGCCCGCCACTTCGCCAAACGCCAGGGGCTTGCCGGGCTGAATCGCCAGGCGCCAGAAGTCCACGCGGCCGAGCGCTTCGATGGCCTGCTTGAGATGGTCCTCCTCCCCCACCGACACCCCCGCCGAGGTCAGCAACAGGTCGCACTCGGACGAGGCCAGGGCCAGCGCATCACGGCTGGCGGCCAGTTCATCCGCCATCACGCCGTAGTCGTGCACGTCCACGCCCCAGCCACGCAACAAGGCGGCCAGGGCATAGCGGTTGCTGTTGTAGATCTGCCCCGGCACCAGCGCTTCGCCCGGGTCACGCAGCTCGTTGCCGCTGCTGAGCAGGCACACCCGCAACGGGCGATAGACTTTCAACCGAGGGATGCCGGCCGAGGCCAGCAAGCCGATGTCCTGGGCGCGCAGGCGCTTGCCGACGGCGATCAGGGTCTGCCCGCGCTGCAGCTCTTCACCCTGCTTGCGCACATGCTCGCCGAGACGTACCGGCGGGCACCAGATGCGCTGGCCGTACAGGCGGCAACGCTCCTGGGGCACCACCGTGTCAGCGCCAGGCGGTAGCGGCGCACCGGTAAAAATGCGCACGGCCTGCCCGGCCTGCACGCTCACCTTGCTGTGCTGCCCCGCCGCAATGCGCCCGGCGAGCATCAGGTAGCCGCCTTCGGCCGGCACGTCCTCGGCGCGCAGGGCGTAGCCGTCCATGGCGCTGTTGTCGAAACCGGGCAAATCCAGGGGCGAGAACAGTTCTTCGGCGACCACCCGCCCCAACGCCTGCTCCAGGCCAATCACCTGGGTGGCGGGCGGTGGCGGCGCCTGGGCCAGCAGCGCGGCGATGGCCTCGTCCACCGGCATCAGGTGGCCGCTGTCACACACCGAGACACTCATGAACGCGACTCGCAGGCTTGCAGGATTTGCTCAGGCTGGGGCTTGAGGTGCGGCACGAAATTGCACGGGCCGGTGCGGCTGTCCAACTGCCCCGCCAGGATCTGGTCCCAGCCGGTGCGGCATGCGCCCGGCGAGCCCGGCATGCAGCACACCAACACGCCGTTGCTGAGGCCAGCCAACGCGCGGGACTGCAAGGTGGAAGTGCCGATTTCGGCCAGGGACACCTGGCGGAACAGCTCACCGAAGCCTTCCACGTGTTTGTCCAGCAACGGCAACACCGCCTGGGGCGTGTTGTCGCGCGCAGTGAAACCGGTGCCGCCGGTCATCAGCACCACTTGCACCTCGGGGTCGGCGATCCACAGGGACACCTGTGCACGGATCTGGTAGATGTCGTCGATCACCAGGCCACGGTCGATAAGCACATGCCCGGCACTTTCGAGGCGGTCCACCAGGGTCTGGCCGGAGGTGTCGGTGTCGAGGGTACGGGTGTCACTGATGGTCAGCACGGCGATGTTCAGGGGCACGAAATTGCGTTGTTTCAAATGGGCCATGATCAAGGCTCCAGGCGTCAAGAAAGTTGCCGTCAGCCTGCGCCGCAACGGGCGCAGGGCCTATTCCTCCAAGGAGGTATCTCGTTCAGGGGGCCAGGCGCGTGCGCTGCCAAATACCCGCGTGCAGGCGGTAGTCGAGACGGTCATGCAGGCGGTCGGGCCGGCCCTGCCAGAACTCGATGCGCTGCGGCTGCAGGCGGTAGCCGCCCCAATGCTCGGGCCGTGGCGGTTGCTGCCCGGCGAAACGCTCGGTGACGTCACGCAGGCGGCTTTCCAACTCGCTGCGATGGCCAAGGGGCTGGCTTTGCGGCGACGCCCAGGCGCCCAACTGGCTGGCGGCCGGGCGTGCATCGAAATAATCGTCCGACAGCTGCGCATCCGCCCGCACCACCGGGCCTTCGATACGCACCTGACGCTCCAGCCCCGGCCAGAAAAACGTCATGGCCGCATGGGGATTGCTCGCCAACTCCTGACCCTTGGCACTCTGGTAATGGCCGAAAAAGAAAAAACCCTCGGCGCTGAAACCCTTGAGCAGCAGGATGCGACAGTGGGCATGCCCATCATGATCGACCGTAGCCAAGGCCATGCTATTGGCCTCCGCCGGCGGCACCTCGGTTTTACGCGCCTGATCCAGCCACTGACCGAACAGCACCAAGGGATCGTCCTGCACCAAGTCATCACGCAGGCCATAAAGGGTGTAGTTGCGGCGCAATTGCGCAAGAGACAGGGGCATGGCGCAGTCCTCCAGAAAGTTCGCCACAGTGTGGGAACTACCACGAAGTTATCCCTTGACCGCGATCAACATTCGCCCGTGGCATGACGCCGCATGTGATTGCTTGGGGTGGGGGGCTACATGTGGGGGGCTACACCACGGATCGCGTTGCTGTTGCTGTTGCTGTTGCTCTGGCTCTGGCTCTGCTTTTGATCTTGATCTTGATCTCAGGCGCCCCGTCAAACACGCTGGCCGAACGCAGGCTTGAATCCGTGGGTAACCCGGCAGGACGCCGG
>NZ_JBWKPE010000028.1:0-26864 GCF_059418085.1 Pseudomonas sp. GW821-FHT09C10 | reverse complement strand
GGCCAGGGATGGCCCATGACGGCGGCCCACGGATTCAAGCCTGCGTTCGGGCATACCGAGCCTAGGCGAGGTACCGAATGGTGGGGCAAGAGCCCTTTTGGTTACTTTTGGGGCTCTTTTCCAAAAGTGACCCGCCGTAAGGGCGGAACCCTAAGCCGCCGTTACCGCAGCAACGGATATGTACTCGCTCAACTCCAACGACATGGTCGGCCCGAAGGCCGCCACGGGAGCAAGCGCCCGCGCCACAGATACCCATGCTCATCAGGGGCAAGCCTCCTCCCACATTTGGATCGGTGTGCATCAGCCAGCCCACCCCCAGAACTGCAACCACCAGCCATAGCCCACCAGCCCGTTGCTCAGCAGTAAGCACGACCACCCGAGGTAACGGCGCCGGGTTTCCAGCCCCTGGAGCTGTCGCCACCCCAACCACAAGCACCAGCCAATCGTCGCGCTCAGCATCAGTGCGCGCGCCGGTTGCACCCACGCCAATGCCAACCCTTCATAGCGCAATAACTTCACCGTCGTCGCCGACAGCCCCAGGAACAGCCCTGCACCACCCAGGGGCGTGAGTGTCAGTGCCAGGGGCCGAAACAGTGCGCGGTCGCCGGCCACAGATGCGGCCAGGCGCAGCAGCAGCCAGCAGCCACCGCCGAGCAGCAGTGCGCTGCCAGCCAGGTACAACACGATGCACAGGCCATCGAGCCAGCTGAAGCTGTCGTTGAGTGGCGGGTAGTGGGTGAGCAGCCACCAGGGCGCGTTGTCTTGCAGCAGCCACAGCCAGTCGCGGCTCACCAGCCATTCGGCGAGTGCCTGTTTGAGCGCGATAAACCACGGGCTGACGGTCCATTGGAACGCGCCCATGGCCAGGCCGATCACGCCAAACAGCAGCAGGCGCGCATCCCACGCCGAGCCGGGTTGTCGCGGCGCCTGGAGAATTTCCTGGTTGCAGGAGCGGGCGATCAGTTGCACCGCGCCGCGTTGCCCGCTGCAACGGCCACAGGCGTGGCAGTCGCTGGCGCCTTGCAGGCGGCGGATGTCCAGGAGTGGCGCGCAGTTGGGCAGCGGCAGGCGCGGGGCCTCGTTGGCTTTCCAGCGCTGTTCATCCACGGCGAAATGCACCGGCGCCAGGCGGGCGAGCAGGGCGAACATGCCGCTGACCGGGCACAGGTAACGGCACCACACGCGCTTGCCGCGCACGAACAACAAGCCGACCGCCACCGCCGCCAATGTCGAGCCGCCGAGGATCAGCAACGCTGCCTGGGCATAGTCGTACACGCTGATCAACTGGCCGTAGAGCGTGGTGAGGCAAAAGCCCAGGGTCGGCCAGCCGCCCCAGCGCAGCCAGCGCGGTATGCCCAGGCCGCGCCCGTGCTGGCTGGCCCATTCGCTCAGCGAACCCTCCGGGCACAGCACGCCGCACCACAGGCGCCCGAACAGCACCATCGACAGCAACACGAACGGCCACCAGATCCCCCAGAAGATAAATTGCGCCAGCAGCGTCAGGTTGTTCACCACGCGCGCCTGGCTGTCCGGCAACGGCAGCGCGGCGGGCAGTACCAGCAGCACCGCATACGCCAGCACCACCGCCCATTGCATGGCACGAATCAGCCGGGCATGGCGGCGCATGCCATCGCCCAGTTGCTGCAGCCAGCTCATGCCGCGTGCCGGGCGCGACGCAAGCCGTTGCCCACCCACAGCCAGTAGCCGAGCAGTACCAATACGGTGATAAGGCTGGGGGCCGCGCGGTAGCCGGCAAAGTCGGCCAGCAGCGCGCCGAGGCCATGGCTGTCACTGAGCACTGCGCTGCTGTCCCAGCGGCTGTCACCGAAGGCGGCGTAGACCCACTCGGGCATGTCCATGCCCAGCAGTTGCCCACTGATACGGTCCACGGCCGCGATCAGCAAGGCGCCGCCGAGCAGCAACAGCAGCGCCTCGCTGAGAGCGAAGAACCGTGACCAGGAGATAAAGCGCCGACTGCCGCGCAATAGCAGGACCGTGAGCCCCGCGAGTGCCAGGCCGAGCACACCGCCGACGGCGAACAGGCCCCGCGCCTCGGCGTGCAGGCGCGCCCCGGCACCATACAAGAACACCACGGTTTCACTGCCTTCGCGGCTCACCGCCAGCAGCGCCAGTAACAGCACGCCCCAGCCGCCCTGGCGCGCCAGGCGCGCGTCGGCCTCGCGTACCAGGCTGTGCTTGAGCGTGGCCGCGTTGCGGTGCATCCAGAACACCATCTGCACCATCAAGCCGCTGGCCAACAGGGTCAGCGCCGCTTGCAGCCACTCGCCCTGTGGGCCGGTCATGGCGTCGCCGGCCCAGAGCATCAAACCGGCCAGCCCGGCCGAACACAGCAACCCCAGCAACACCCCGGCCCAGAGGAAACGGGCCAGCTGAGCATGGCCGGCCTGGCGGCTGATCCAGGCCTGCAGGATACCGATCACCAGCAGGGCCTCGACGCTTTCACGCCAGACAATAAACATCGATTGATTCATCAACGGCTCCTATTGGGCGAGGATGCTGCCTTCGGGCAATTGCGGGTTGAACTCGTCGAAGAACGGGTACAACCCGGGCTTGAGCGGGTGGATCACCACAAAGGTGGTCACCCCCGCAGACAACACCTTCTCGACCCGCAACGGTGTGCTTTCGAATTCGGCCGGGCCTTGGCCGATGTTCTTGAGCACGATCTTGAAACGTTCATCGGCCTTGACCACCAGTTGTGGCGGGTCGAAGTGGCCGTCCTGCAGGCTCAACTCATAGGTGGGCAACGGCGCCGCCACTGCCGCGCCGCTTAGCAGCAGGCCGCCGAGCAACAGGGCGCGGCGCATCAATAGCCGCCTTTTTTGCCGATGCCGGCGTAGACGAATTCGTAGTGCACTTCGCAGCGTTCGAACCACGGGGCGACCCCGGTTTCCTTGTCGGTATGACGGCCCAGGGAGTGGTGGCCGGTGGGCGGCAATACGCTGAAGGTGAGGGTGTATTTGCCGGGGCCTTGCAGCTTGACGTTATCGCCGTAGTGCGGCCCGTCGTTGGCGACCATGGCGTGGAAGTCGCCGCTGATGGGGGTGTCGCTGCCTGTTTTCTTCAGGGTGAAAGACAGGTTGAGGTAGGGCACGAAACTGCCTTCCTGAAAGCCTTGGGCGTTGTCCGCCGTGGCGCGTACGTCGGCCTCCAGGTGCACATCGGAATCGGCCGTGGCGCGCATCATGCCGGCGGGTGCCATCTCGATCGGTTGCAGGTACACCGCGCCGATTTCCAGGCCGGGGCAGTGTTGCGGTTCGCCGATGGGGTACTCCTTGGCAACCGCCACGGAGGTGCTCAGCAGCAGGGCAACGCACAGCAAATAAGGGGTACGCATGGAGGCTTCCTGAGGGGGGAGAGAGAACCCGAGTCTAGGAAGGTCAGCAGTAAATAATAATGATTCTTGTCAAGTTCCGAGGATATTTCATCTTGGCCAGGCTTGATGCCGGTCAAGGTTGTACAGGCTGGATGGGGGTAGGTTGCAGGGAGTGTTCGTCGCCAGGGAGTCGACTCATGGCCAAGCCTTTTCCGCTGCACCCCAAGCATCCCGAACGTATCTGTTGGGGCTGTGATCGCTACTGCGCGGCCACCGACCTGGCTTGCGGCAATGGCGCCGACCGCACCATGCACCCGGCCGAGATGCTCGGGGATGACTGGTACGAGCATGGCGACTGGGGGCAGGCGCCCGAGCCGCCGGTGCCGGATGAACCGTCAGCTGCCTGAGCGGGGTTTTTCCTTGCCGTCTTTATCAGTGTCAGCCGGCCTGGCGGGTTTGCTCGGCGGTTTGGCGGTGTCCTTGGTTTTTTTGTCGCTGTCGGAAGGGCTGCTCGGATAGGTGCCCGGTGGCAGGGCGGAGCCGGCGGCGCTGTCGCCACTCAAGGCGTTGGCGGCAGGTTCCGGGTTATCGCCAAAGGCGGCGAGGGCGGGGCCGGTGAGCAGGGCTGACAGGCCGACGATAAGCACAATCCGTTGGGACGATCTGGTCTTCATGACGCTATCCCCTATCGTGTAGATGTATCAGGAGCCTGGATGAATTCCAGGCTCCGGTCCTGCCTCGATCAAGCCGCCATCGGCTTGCTCGATTGCGACTTTTTATGCGCCGCTTTCATGGCTTCCATTTCAGCGCCCAACTCTTCAAGCAATGCCTTGCCCAGCAGCTTTTTGGCCTGGGGGAACATCTCGGTTTCCTCTTCTTCGATATGGTGCTCCAGCAATTCCTTGACCACTTTGACGCGGCCGGAAAACTCGGTGGTCGAAGGTTCGGTCTGCTTCAGGTCGGGCAGCACCAGGGCGTCAACGGTGCGGTGCTCTTCCTTGGCCTCGTGGTACATGATGTCCTGTTCCTTGCCGCCGGCCTTTCTGAACGCCGGGTAGAGGATTTCTTCTTCCAGCCTGGTGTGCAGGCTGATTTCCGCTTCCAGCTTGGCCAGCAGCTCGGTGCGCTTTTTCACCCCGCGTTCGGTGGACTCACTCAATTGAGTCAACAGGGCCTTTACGCGTTCGTGGTCGGCTTTGAGCAGATCAATGGCATTCATCGGTGACACCTCACGGGAAACTCAGGGCGCGTCGATATGCACGCCTCGTCCAGTGCAGTGGTGCATCAGGCGTACCAACTTGAGTGTTTTTAAATTGGCCTTTCAATTCAATTGGTTGAAGAGGATTGCAGAGAGCGCCTGTCGTGCAGGTTGCATGGTCTGCCTGGGGGCACGTTGCATTCCACCACCCAGGAAAATTTAAATGAACCCTCGCGGCCGATGCTTGAACTAACGCATACGACCTAGGAGGTGAAGCATGGAAATTCAATATATCTGGATTGCGTTGGCGGTGATTCTGCTGCTGTTGGAATTGTGGGCGATCAATATCGTATTGCGCAGCACCAGTGGTTGGGAGACCAAGGGCTTATGGCTGGTGATCCTGATCTTCGTACCGCTGGTGGGCCTGATTGCGTGGGCTATGTTCGGACCCAAGCGGGAGATGCCGGAACAGCGTAAAAGCTGAGTGGCAGGGGGAAAGCAAAACAGGCGCCGAAAGGCGCCTGTTTGCATTCAACGGGGGTGGTTCAACCAGCGACAGCCTGGGCAATCGCCTCGTTGAAAGCAGGCAGATCGTCCGGTGTGCGCGAGGTGATCAAGGTCCAGCCATTGGCCTGGCACTGCTTGACTTCGGTATCGACCCACCCGGCCGCGCCGGCGTTTTCCAGGTCGATGCGCACGCTTTTGTACGAGGTCAGGGTCTTGCCCTTGATCACGCCGGCGTCGATCAGCGTCCATGGGCCGTGACAGATCGCCGCGATGGTTTTACCGGCTTGGGCAAAGTCCTTGATCAGACGCAGCGCCGCCGCGTCCTGGCGCAGGGTATCGGCATTGACGGTACCGCCAGGGATCACAAGGGCGTCAAAGTCGCTGCTGGCTACGTCTGACAGCTGCACGTCGGATTCCACGGTTTTGTCCTTTTCGGTGTCGCCGACAAAGGTCTGGGTGGAGCCGCCTTTGCTGGACGCGTGGGTCACCGTGGCGCCATAGCCGCGCAGTGATTCCAGAGGCTTGAGCAGTTCATCGCGCTCGATGCCGGTGTTGGAGGTGATGACCAGAATCTTCTTGCCGTTGAGTTGCGAACTCATGATCGAATGTCTCCTTGAGTCAGGAATGAATTAATGGTCGTGCTTGGCTTGCAGCTCCTTGGCCATTTTCAAATGGGCTTCAAGGGTTGGCAGCGTCTTGGTGGCGAAGGCTTTCAGCTCGGCATTGTCCGAGGAAGCAGCTTCCTTCTTGAACAGCTCGACGGTTTTTTCATGGGCGTCGACCTGGTTGTTGGCGTAGGCCTTGTCAAATGATTCGTCGCGCAGTTCCAGGATGGCTTTCTTGGCCTTGTCAGTCAGGGCTGCGTCATCCGGCACTTCGATGTCGAGTTTTTTTGCCAGGGCCATGAGTTCCTGATTGGCCTTGGTATGGTCGGTGACCATGTGTTGGGCAAACGTCTTCACGTCGGCCGAGCTGCTTTTCTCGAGGGCCAGTTTGCCGGCTTCCACCTCGGTGATACCGCCTTGGGCTGCGTCATCGACGAAGCTGTTGGAGGTGGCGGCCATGGCGTTGGATATTGCGCCGGCAACCAGTACGAAAGTCAGGCCCATTTGTTTCATCAGCAGAGTGGTCATGATGGAGCTCCTTGAAAGTGGCGGGATGCCGTTACCTGACTGTTGAGCCGAGGCCGGGCCAAAAGGTTTAAATTTTTTTGTTCCTGTTTGTCCGCGGCAATTTCCTTGAACTATCGACATTCACAGGCCTCTGCTGCGTAAGTGCCCGCCGCTTTCGCGGGCCTTCAACTGCCAGGAGATTTCACTGTGACTGCCGATAAAACCCCAGACCCGATCAGTTCCGAACAGGCACAAAGAGGTACTGATAAAGCCGCCAAGGGCCAGACGCTGGAACGCCCGAATCCCAGCACCGAAACCGTCGACAAAGTGCTGACACCCACCTCGATCAAGGACACCGAACGCCAGGCCGACGCCATCAACGAACGGGCGAATGAGGTCGAGCGCAAGCTGGGGCACTGAGCATGGCCAAGGCTATTTCAGCGACTGAACTGGGCATCGATCTCAAGCCTGGGGATGACGCCAGCCTGTTCAAGTGGTTTGTCGCCAGCTTCCTGATGGGCAAGCGCATCCAGGCGCCAATTGCGGCCCAGGCCTACAAGGTGATCGTTGAAGAAGAGGGGCGCGATACGGCGCGCAAGCTGCAACATTGCACCTCCAAGGAATTGGTGGCGATGTTGGGGCGTGCCCATTACGTGCGGTACGACGAAAGCACCGCGCAGCGCCTGCTGGACCTGAGTGCCAAGCTGAACGCCGAGTACGCCGGCAAGATCAGCCACATTCGCAGTGCCAGCGAAAACCGCCAGGCGTTCGAAAAGCGCCTGGGTGAATTTGACGGCGTGGGGCCCAAGACCATCGAGATTTTCATGCGCGATGCGGCCAAGGTGCTGTTGTGGTGAGCGGGCTTGTTGTGGCCAGCAGGCTTTTTGTGGTGAGCAAGCTTTTTTGGGGTGAGCGGGCTTGTTGTGGTGAGCAGGCTTTTTTTGGGGTGAGCGGGCTTGCTGTGGTGAGCAAGCTTTTTTGTGGTGAGTGAGCTTGTTGTGGTGAGCGGGCTTGCCCCGCGCTGGGGCGCGTAGCGGCCCCTAATAAGGCCACCGCCATTATCCTGCCTGGCTGAACGCGGTGACTGGTTTTAGGGCCGCTTCGCAGCCCAGCGCGGGGCAAGCCCGCTCACCACAAAAGCCTGCTCACCACAGCAAGCCCGCTCACCACAATAAGCCTGCTGGCCACAACAAAGCCTGCCAACCACACCGCCATTTGATGCCCGGTACCTACTCGACCTCCACCCGCAACACCTCCAACCCTAACTGCTCATACGCCTCCACACTCGGCACATGCCACTCGGTGATCAACGTGTGAATACGGTTGCACGGCGCCACCACAAACGGTTCCACCGCACCGAGTTTGTCGGCCATGGTCACCGCGACCACATGGGAGGCGCTGTCGAGCAGGGCCTGCTTGACCGCGACTTCATCAAAATGCAGCGAGCTGATGCCCACTTGCGGATGCAGTGCGCACACCCCGGTAAACAGCAGGTCGGCCTTGATGCCCTGGATCAGACGCACCGCCTCGTGACCGCTGGTGGACAAGGTGGCCGGGTTGAGTTGGCCACCGGCAAGTATCACTTTCACATCGCGGTGGTCGGCCAGGGCGATGGCGATCATCGGTGATGGCGTGACCACCGTGAGGCGGATCGAGTGCGGCAATGACTGGGCGATCTGCAAGGTGGTGGAGCCGGAATCGAACAGCACGATCTGGCCGTCTTGCACCTGGTCGGCGGCGAGTTGCGCGAGTTGACGCTTGGCTTCATTGGTCTCGCCGACGCGGGTGAAGAAGTCCTTGCCGGTGTCCTTGGGCCGGGGCAGGGCGCCACCGTGCACGCGCTGCAACAGGCCGGCGGCGGCGAGTTCGCCGAGGTCGCGGCGGATGGTGTCCTGGGACACGGCGAAGTGCTCCACCAGCTCCGAGGCCGTGACTTTGCCGTCGCGTTCCAGCAGTAACAGGATCTTTTGTTTGCGCAGGGACGGCAGGTCGATGGCGTGATGGGTGTTGTGCATGTTTGTGCGCTTTTTTGCGGGTTTGTGCGAGATTAGTCTGCGATCGATATAAACGCAATGGCTGGTTGCCCACTTGTGGGGCGGTTACTCTCTGTGCTCAGTTCAGGGAGAGGTGACCTAGATGTCGTTGATGACAACCATCGAAGATTTACGCAAGCTGGCGCAAAAGCGGGTGCCACGGATGTTCTACGATTACGCCGATTCCGGGTCCTGGACTGAAAGCACCTACCGCGCCAATGAAAGCGATTTTGCCCGGATCAAATTCCGCCAGCGCGTGGCGCGCAATATCGATGAACGTTCGATCCGCGCCACCATGCTCGGCCAGGACATGGCCATGCCCGTTGCCTTGGCCCCCACCGGTCTGGCGGGCATGCAGCATGCCGATGGCGAGATTCTTACCGCCCGCGCCGCCGCCGCGTTTGGCCTGCGCTACACCTTGTCGACCATGAGTATCTGTTCGTTGGAGGACATCGCCGAACAGGTCGGCAAGCCGTTCTGGTTCCAGCTGTATGTGATGCGCGACCGTGGCTTTGTCGAGCAATTGATCGAACGTGCCAAGGCGGCCGGCGTGGACGCACTGGTGCTGACCCTGGACCTGCAGATCCTCGGGCAGCGTCACAAGGATTTGATCAACGGCCTGTCGGCACCGCCCAGGTTGACCTTGCCGAACCTCCTCAACATGGCCACCAGGCCGCGCTGGGTGATGGGCATGCTCGGTACCCGGCGGCGTGGCTTCGGCAATATCGTCGGGCATGTGAAGGGTGTGGCGGACATGCGGTCGCTGTCGTCGTGGACCGCCCAGCAATTCGACCCGCGCCTGAGCTGGGACGATGTGGAATGGATCAAGCAGTGCTGGGGCGGCAAGCTGATCATCAAGGGCATCCTCGATGTGGAAGACGCGCGCCTGGCCGCCAATTCCGGTGCCGATGCACTGGTGGTGAGCAACCACGGTGGCCGCCAGTTGGATGGTGCGCCGTCGAGCATCAGCCAGTTGCCGGCGATTGTCGACGCGGTGGGCGAACGCATTGAGGTGTGGCTCGATGGCGGCATTCGCTCCGGCCAGGACGTGCTCAAGGCGATGGCACTCGGCGCCAAGGGCACCATGATCGGTCGCCCGCATTTGTATGGTCTGGGCGCGATGGGCGAAGCAGGGGTGACCAAGGCACTCGAGATCATCGCCCGTGAATTGGACGTGTCGATGGCGCTGTGTGGCTATAACGATATACGCGATGTGAATCGCGAGATTCTGCTGCCGGGTACATTTCCAGAAACCGTTTAATCAGCAAAAAAATCGTAAAAAAATAAAAAGAGTTGTCCACGAAAACCGTGGGTATCTCTGTGGATAACTTTGCGAACGCCCGGCAGGGTTGGCGATTTAACCAAAGGTTAATATTTGATCAACTGCCGGCGAGGGCCAGTATGGGCAGGGTTTGCGCTTGACAGCCAAGCGCGAACCCAGTGCCGAAAAACGGATTTATGACTCGTTGTCACGGCCGGTTGTGTGGGTGACAACCTGGGCGGGCATCTTCGCTTGCATCAGGTTGTCGAGTGCCTGGCGATAGCTGCGACCGGCCAGGCTCATGCTGTTGTTGTGGCTGGCTCCCGGCACCAACAAGAGGCGTTTGGGTTGCCGGGCCGCTTCAAATAGTTGCTCGCTGAAGCGGGGCGGCACATAGCGGTCATCCAGGCCATGCACCACCAGCAATGGCATATGGATATCGGCGATCTTGTCGATGGAGTCGAACTTCTGCGACAGCAACCAACGCACCGGCAGCGAGGTGTTGGCCACCGCCGTGGCCACATCGGCCAGGGAGGTGAAGGTGGATTCGATGACCAGCCCACGTACCGGCAGTGGCGTCTGCTTGCCCAGTTCGGCGGCCAGGTCGATGGCTACCGCGCCGCCGAGGGAGTGCCCGTAGATCAGGCGCTTGCCGGGGTCCGGCTGCAGCACCTGGAAGCGTTCCCAGGCGATGCGCGCGTCTTCGTAGACCGTGGTTTCCGAGGGCAGCTCGCCGTGGCTCTGGCCAAAACCGCGATAGTCGATGGCCAGCACCGAGTAACCCAGGGCGTGCAACTGCTCGATGCGAAACAGCTGCCCGGTGAGGTTCCAGCGTACGCCATGCAGGTAGAGGATCGCCGGTGCGTCCTTGTTGGCGGCCGGGTACCACCAGCCATGAATGTTCTGCCCCGATTTGAAACTGGCAGGCTTGAGTTCGAATTCCTGCACCGCCTTGGGCAAACCGCTGTACCAACTGGCGGTGCCGGGTTCGATGCGAAACACCAGCTCGCGCTCCTTGTGTTGCAGCACCGCGCAGCCCACGGGCAGGCCGACGATCAACAGTGCCATGCACAGCAGGGGAAACCAGCGCAGGCTCAGGCGCGATAGAAAACGAGAGGGCATGAAGATTCCAGGGCAAAGATGAAGTGGGGGTTTTACCAGATGGCCTGCACAGGCAGGTATAAATTCGACGGCCGCGCAGGGGGATTGCTTGCAAAGTGTTACAGCATTTGACGCCATCGATGCCGGCGCGACATGCTCGTGCTCTTTTGAGCAAAGGCCTGACCATGGACAACAGCCCCGTTCGCATCACCGCCGAAGAGACCCTCTCGGACAACTGGTACCTGCTGAAAAAATACAGCTTCGACCTGCGTCGCCGCGACGGCAGTTGGCAAGCCCAGACCCGCGAGGTGTATGACCGCGGCAATGGCGCGACCATCCTGTTGTACAACCGCGAGCAACGCACGGTGTTGCTGATTCGCCAGTTCCGCATGCCCACCTTCGTCAATGACTACCACGGCTATCTGATTGAAGCGGCGGCGGGGCTGCTGGACAACGCCAGCCCCGAAGAGCGCATTCGCCTGGAGGCCGAGGAAGAGACCGGCTACCGCGTCGGCCATGTAGAGAAGATCTATGCGGCGTTCATGAGCCCGGGGTCGGTCACCGAGCGGATTCACTTTTTCCTCGGCGAGTACCAGCCGGGGGACCGGGTCGGCCATGGCGGCGGCCTGGAAGAGGAGGGCGAGGACATCGAGGTGCTGGAGCTGGGTTTCGAGCAGGCACTGGCCATGGTGCAGAACGGCGAGATCGCCGACGGCAAGACCATCATGCTGTTGCAGCACCTGGAGTTGCGCATGCTGAAAGAAGGCTGGTGAGCCCTTTCCAGCCATCCCCCTTAAACAGCACGTACATGCAATTTTCCTGACGCTGTCCTCGGCAAACTCCCCTCATCGCTGACATTTCAAGGCAGAGGGGCATACCATGGACCCAGCACCACAGACAGGGCCCGACGAAGTCGTCACACTGGTCGTCAAACACCTGATCAAGGCCGGCCGCGAAGCCGACTACGAAGCCTGGCTGCGCCGCACCGTGCGCATCGCCGGCGAGCGTCCCGGCCACCTGGGTGTCGATGTGGTGCGCAGCAAACAGAACGGCCTGGCGCTGTTCACCTGCGTATTGCGCTACCGCTCCACCGATGACCTGGACACCTGGCTCAATTCCCCCGAGCGCAACACCCTGATCGCCGAAGCCACGCCGATGCTGGCCGACGGCGACAAGACCGAAATCGGTGCGGTCAACGAGTTCTGGTTCACGCCCCTGGCCGACAGCGCCGCCAAGCCGCCGCGCTGGAAGCAGGCGGTGGTGACCCTGTGCGTGATCCTGCCGCTGACCCTGCTGGTGCCGATCGTATGGGCCCCGATCCTCGGCCTGCACCCGTTTCTCTCCAACTACGTGGTCGCGACCTTCCTGGTCACCGTGACCATCGTCCTGCTGGTGGTCTACCTGCTGATGCCGGCCGCCACCCGCCTGTTCGCTCCCTGGCTTGAAGCCTCTGTAAAGGAAACCCTATGAACGCCGATCTGATTCTGTTCAATGGCCAGTTCCACACCGTGGACCGGGAAAACCCGCGGGCAACCGCCGTCGCCATCCGCGAGGGGCGCTTCGTTGCCGTCGGCACCGATGGCGAGGCCATGGCCCTGCGTGGCAGCGGCACCCAGGTCATCGACCTCAAGGGCCGCACAGTGATCCCCGGCCTCAATGACTCGCACCTGCACCTGATCCGTGGCGGGTTGAACTACAACCTCGAGCTGCGCTGGGAAGGCGTGCCGTCCCTGGCCGATGCCCTGCGCATGCTCAAGGAGCAGGCCGACCGAACCCCGACCCCGCAATGGGTGCGGGTGGTGGGTGGCTGGAACGAATTCCAGTTCGCCGAAAAACGCATGCCGACCCTGGAAGAACTCAACCAGGCCGCACCGGACACCCCGGTGTTCGTGCTGCACCTGTATGACCGTGCCTTGCTCAACCGCGCCGCCCTGCGCGTGGCCGGCTACACCAAGGACACGCCGAACCCGCCGGGTGGCGAGATCGTGCGCGACAGCCACGGCAACCCCACCGGCATGCTGGTGGCGCGGCCGAATGCGATGATCCTCTACTCGACCCTGGCCAAAGGCCCGAAACTGCCGCTGGAATACCAGGTCAACTCCACCCGCCAGTTCATGCGTGAACTCAATCGTCTCGGCCTGACCAGCGCCATCGATGCCGGCGGCGGTTTCCAGAACTACCCTGATGACTACGCGGTGATCGAGCAACTGGCCAAGGATGAGCAACTGACGGTACGCATCGCCTACAACCTGTTCACCCAGAAGCCCAAGGAAGAACTCAGCGACTTCAAGAAATGGACCGGCAGCGTCACCCTGCACCAGGGCGATGACTACCTGCGTCACAACGGCGCCGGCGAGATGCTGGTGTTCTCGGCCGCCGACTTCGAAGACTTCCTCGAACCCCGTCCCGACCTGCCGCTGACCATGGAGCAGGAGTTGGAACCGGTGGTGCGCCACCTGGTGGAACAGCGCTGGCCGTTCCGCCTGCATGCCACCTATGACGAATCGATCTCGCGCATGCTCGACGTGTTCGAGAAGGTCAACCGCGACATTCCGTTCAATGGCTTGCCGTGGTTCTTCGACCATGCCGAAACCATCACCCCGAAGAATATCGAGCGGGTCCGCGCCCTCGGTGGCGGTATCGCGATCCAGGACCGCATGGCGTTCCAGGGCGAATATTTTGTCGAGCGCTACGGCGCCAAGGCCGCCGAAGCCACGCCACCGATCAAGCGCATGCTGGCCGAAGGCGTGCCGGTGGGGGCGGGCACCGATGCCACGCGGGTGTCGAGCTACAACCCGTGGACTTCGCTGTACTGGATGGTCAGCGGCCGCACCGTCGGTGGCCTGGAGCTGCACGCCGAAGGCCTGCCGCGCCTGACCGCGCTGGAACTGTTCACCCATGGCAGCGCCTGGTTCTCGTCCGAGCAGGGCAAGAAAGGCCAGATCAAGGTCGGCCAACTGGCGGACGTGGCGGCGCTGTCGGCGGACTTTTTCAGCGTCGATGAAGAAGCCATCAAGTGGATCGAATCGGTGCTCACCGTGGTCGGCGGCAAGGTGGTCTACGGCGCCGGCGACTTTGAAGACTTTGCACCGCCACGCGTACCGGTGCTGCCGGACTGGTCGCCGGTGGTCAAGGTGCCGGGGCACTGGCGCCCGAGTTCGCCTGTGCAGGCTCAAGTACACCAATGCAGCGGCCCGTGCGGCGTGCATTCCCACCGCCACGAAAAGGCGCGCCTTTCCAGCGTGCCGGTCAGCGACTTCCAGGGTTTCTGGGGGGCGTTTGGCTGCTCGTGCTTTGCGTTCTGATACCTAAACCCACAAAGGAGTTAACCCATGACTTACAAGCGCTTGAACAAAGATGACGCCGTAGTGCTGTTGGTGGATCACCAGACCGGCCTGATCTCCCTGGTGCAGGATTTCTCCCCCAACGAATTCAAGAACAACGTACTGGCCCTGGCCGATGTGGCGAAGTTCTTCAACCTGCCGACCATCCTCACCACCAGTTTTGAAGGCGGTCCCAACGGCCCACTGGTGCCGGAACTCAAGGAGCTGTTCCCGGACGCGCCGTACATCGCCCGTCCTGGCCAGATCAACGCCTGGGACAACGAAGATTTCGTCAAGGCGGTCAAGGCTACCGGCCGCAAGCAGATCATCATTGCCGGTGTGGTGACGGACGTGTGCGTAGCGTTCCCGACCCTGTGCGCCCTCGACGAAGGCTTCGAGGTGTTCGTGGTCACCGACGCCTCCGGCACCTTCAACGAAACTGTGCAACAAGCCGCCTGGGCGCGCATGACCGCCGCCGGTGCGCAACTGGTGAACTGGTTCGCCGTGGCCTGCGAGCTGCAAGTGGACTGGCGCAACGACATGGAAGGCCTGGCCAACCTGCTGTCGCCGCGCATCCCCAACTACCGCAACCTGATGAACAGCTACTCGGCGTTTACGGCCAAGTAAGCGGTTTTCAAGCCTTTAGGTGATCAATGTGGGAGGGGGCTTGCTGTGGTGAGGGGGCTTGTCCCCCGACGGGTTCACTGAGGAATCCGGTGGGTCTGCTTCGCAGACCAGCGCGGGACAAGCCCGCTCACCACAGCAAGCCCCCTCCCACATTTGATTTGTGGTGTGGCGACCATCCAGTTATAAAACAGCCCATCGTCTACCGAGAAGCGACAATGAACCCCTTCGAAGACATGCGCCTGTTCTGCCAGGTCATGGAATCCGGCAGCTTCACCGCCGCCGCCGAACAGCTGGGCCTGTCCAAGCAATTCGTCAGTCGCCGCCTGATCCAGCTGGAAGATCGCCTTGGCGTGCGCCTGCTCAACCGCTCCACGCGCCGCCTGGATGTCACGCCCCTGGGCCAGAGTTACTACGAGTCCGCCTTGCGCCTGCTCGGTGAAGTCGAGCAAGTGGAGCAGGGCATCGCCGGCCAGAACAGCGAGCCGCGCGGTACCATTCGCCTGAGTGCGCCGTTGTCGTTCGCCATGGCGCACCTGGGTTGCCTGTTGCCGGTGTTCTTGCAGCGCCATCCCCAGGTGTCGGTGGAAGTTGACCTCAGCGACCGCCCGGTGGACCTCATCGGTGAGGGCTACGACCTGGTGCTGCGCATCGGCACCCTGGAAGATTCCACCCTCATCGCTCGGCGTATCGCCAGCATCGAGCGCGTGTATTGCGCCAGCCCCGAGTACCTGGCACTGCGCGGTATGCCGCTTAAACCCGAAGACCTCGCCGAACACGACTGCCTGCCCTACGGCCATGGCCGCCAGGTGCAATGGCGCTTCAAAGGCAAGCTGCAAGCACTGAATGTCACCGGCCGTATGCGCGTGAATAACGGCGAGTTGCTGCGCGATACCGCCGTCGCCGGCCTGGGCGTCACCTACCTGCCGACCTTTATCGTCGGCGACGCCTTGAAGGACGGCCGGCTGGTCACGCTCCTCGATGATTTTGCCCCCGAAGCCCTGACCCTGTCGGCGGTGTATCCCCAGCACCGGCAAAGCTCACGGCCGGTGCAGGCGCTGGTGGAGTTTCTGCGCGAACGCCTGGCTAGCGGCTGTTGAACAGCTGGCGGATCAGGTTCGGGGTGCTGCCGGTCCAGCGCTTGAATGAACGCCGAAAATTCGCCGCATCGTTGAAATTCAGGTACGCCGCCACCTCATCATTGCTGTAGCCCTTGACCTGGTACAGGTGCAACGCCACCTGCTTGCGCACCCGGTCCACCTGCTGTTGAAAACCGGTGTCGTGCTTGTGCAGCTTGCGCTTGAGGGTCGCCGGGCTCATGGCGAAGGCCTGGGCCGCTTGTTCGAGGCTGGGCGGCTGGCGCACCTGGTCGCGCAGGTACTCGTAGAGGCAGTCGAGAAAGCTGCCGGCAAAGCCCAGTTGCTCGATCTGCTCGCGGGCTTGCCGACGTGCAACCTGGCCGGCGGTGGCCGAGGCGCCCGGCCAGGTGCGGGTGAGGTATTCGCGCGGGATCGTCATCATGTCCAGCGGGCGCTCGAAGCGCGTGTCCTCGCCCAGGTGCACCCAGTACTGCTCGATATAACGCGGTTCGGCATGGCTGAAACTGCACGCCCACGGCAGGCGCTCGCCGCTGAGCCATTGGCTCATGGCAACCAGCGAGGTCATGCTGGCTTCCAGCAGGAAACGCCAGTGCTCGCCGGCGCCGCAACTGTCCAGCCAGTACAGGTAGGCGTGGTGCTCATCCAGCTCCAGTTGCAGGCTGGCCAACGGGCTGAGCAGCACCTGTTGCTGGATCAGGATTTCCAGGGCCTGGTGCAGGTTCTGCGCATGGCCAAGGGCGTGGCTGGCGGCACCGTAATAGCCCGGTAGCAGGCGCTGGCCAAACAGGAAGCTGCTGTCGTCGGCGTCCAGTAACTTGCGGCTGTTGCCGATCAAGCCGAAAAACTGCTGCGGGCTCAGGTGCGCGGTGCCGGCCAGGATGTCCTCGTGAAACAGCCCGGTGCCGCGCAGCAGGCGATGGCTGTCGATGTCGCGGGACAAGGCCAGGTCGATCAGCGTGGCGGGTTGGTAATGCCCTGGAATGAAGCGGCTGTCGGCTTCATACCAGCTGGTTTTGACGGCCATCTCAGGCACTTTTCGCAAGGGGTTGCTTGGCCCTGGCTAAGGCCAGGTTCAGGCGCTTGAGCAAATCCTGGGGCGGTTCTTCAAGGGCCATGACCACGGCGGTGGTCGCCGCCAGTTGCAGGCGTTCGCCCTGTTGCCGGGTCTTGTGGGCCAGGCCGCGCACCGCTTGCTGCAACTCCAGCGCCAGCTCCTTGGCCTGGCGCTCGCCGGTGTTGGGCAGCAGCACCACAAAACGGTCGCCGGCCAGGCGGCACACCAGGTCCTGGCGGCGCAGGTTGAGCAGCAGCAAATGGCTGAGGGCCTGCAACACCGCGTCGCCTTCGGCATGCCCGTAGGCCTGGTTGATGGCGGCGAAGTTATCCAGGTCCAGGGCCAGCAGCGACAGCGGTTGTTGCTGCTCGCGGCTGTCCTGCAGGCTGTCGGCCAGCTGGCGCTTGAGGTAGTCGGCGCCGGCCAGCGGCGTGAGTTTGTCGAACAGTCGATGTTCACGGAACAAGCGCTCGCGCTTTTCCATCTGCGCGCTGATCGCCAGTTGTTCGCGGTGCCAGTGGTAGATGCCGATGGTCAGCAGGATCATGCCCACCGGCATCGGCCCGGACTCGAGCCAATGGTCCCAGGTGATGCTGTCGGGCAGGCGGATAAATTCGTCGAGGCTGTCGATCCACCAGGAGAAAAAGATGCACGACAGGCCCAGCGCCAGGTAATTGGTGACGCGCCCGGCGGGGCGGCTCTTGAGCACCAGGCCCAGCCATACCAGGGCGAGCAGGGCGGAACCGCCTTCGCCGAAGATATCCAGCCACACCCATTCGCTGACGCTTTTCAACTCGCCGCAGGCCAGGTGCAGGATCAGCCCGAGGTTGGCCGCGATCAGCAGCAACGAGAGTTTCCAGCGGTGGGGCTTGAGCACGGAAAACATGGCCGCAGGTCCTTGGGCAAATGAGTGGTGGGCGCCAGCACAGCAGATGGATGTGACCGTTGGATGACGGTGGAGGAGGGTCGAATCAGCTCAGCTCAAACACACTGGCGATCAAAAAATGTGGGAGGGGCTAGCTGTGGTGAGCGGGCTTTCTGTGGTGAGCAGGCTTGCTGTGGTGAGCGGGCTTGCCCCGCGCCGGTCTGCGAAGCAGGCCCCCCGTATCCTCAGTGAACCCGTCGGGGGGAAAAGCCCCTTCACCACAGCAAGCCCCCCCACAGGGGATCTACACAGGTCATATCAGCTCATTTGCACCTGCAGGACTGCTCTAAACCCCGGTTTACAGGCCTTCGCGCCGACCCCTGTCACAGAACCGTCATCCCCCACCCCTAGCGTGCCCTCCCAGTTGCCGGGCCCCTTGCCTGGCGCCAACGGATTCTTGGGGAGGATTGCATGTACAAGCGCACCGGGCTCGTCAGCTTTACGCTTACCGCCTTGGCCCTGGCGATGGCCAGTGAACGGTTGAGCGCCGCCGAAGCGAGCGCCACCGAGCACGTCGAGGTGGTTGGCCAGGCCGCCGCCATCGACCAGGCGCTCAAGGAGCAACGCAGCGCCGACAGCATCAAGAGCGTGGTGCATGCCGACGGCGTGGCCCAGCTGCCGGATCAGAACGTCGCCGAAGCGGCGCAGCGCCTGCCGGGCATCAGTGTCGAGCGCGACCAGGGCGAAGGGCGTTTTGTCAGCGTGCGCGGCCTGGGCCCGGACCTCAACAGCGTAACCATCAACGGCACCCTGGTGCCCGCCCCGGAAAGCGCGCGCCGCGCCGTGGCCCTCGATGTGCTGCCCTCGGAACTGGTGCAGTCGCTGTCGGTGATCAAGACTCTCACTCCGGACATGGACGCCAACTCCCTCGGTGGCACCGTCGATGTGCAAAGCCTCTCGGCCTTCGACCATAAAGGCCTGTTCTATACCGGCAGCAGCGAAGCCAGCTACGACAAGAATACGCGCCAGACCAGCCCGAAATTCTCCGGCGCCGCCAGTAACCGTTTCAGCCTCGGCGACGGCATCGACAACTTCGGCGTCGCCGCAGCACTGAGCTGGCAAAAGCGCGACTTCGGCTCGGACAACGTCGAAACCGGCGGCGCCTGGGACTTCACCGACGGCGCCCGGCTCAACGAGTTCGAACAGCGCGACTACGACATCAGCCGCGAACGCGCCGGCGGTGGCCTGAACTTCGACTACAAGCCCGATGACCTCAGCAGCTACTACCTGCGCACCCTCTACAGCCGCTACACCGACACCGAAACCCGCAACTCCACCAGCATTGAATTTGCCGACCCCCAGGCCCCGGGCCAACTGGGTGATGCCGAGGGCAAGCGCAAGCTGAAAAACCGTGAGGAAACCCAGGAAATCCAATCCTATGTATTCGGCGGCGAACGCATGCTCGGCCTGTGGACCTTAAGCGGCCAGGCCGGCTACAGCCAATCCAGCGAAGACAGCCCGGCGCATATCGCCGGCGCCACCTTCGACGGCGGCGACTTTGCCAACAGCGGTTTCTACGACAAGGACAAACCCCGCCCGATCATCGGCAGCGGCTTCTACGACGCCAGCAACTTCAGCCTCGACAAGGTCGACTGGGAAAAACAGAACACCACGGACACCGAGAAAAACCTGCGCCTGGACCTGGCCCGCGACTATGACCTGAGCGGCTATGCGTCCCAGGTCAAGTTCGGCGGCAAGGTCAGCCGCCGCAACAAGGACAACGACCTGGAGGCCTGGGTCTACGAAGACTTCGACACCCTCGGTTTCAGCGCCGACCAACTCAACCTCACCCGGTTCCAGAAGGGCAGCGTCGACTATCACCTGGGCAACTACGGCCCCGGCATCAGCCCCAGCGCGATCAAGCAGCTGATCGGCAGCCTCAACCCGGCGGATTTCTATGACGAGACCGAATCGCGGGTCAACGACTTCACCATTCGCGAGGACATCAACGCCGGCTACCTGATGAACACCCTCGATATCGACGACTGGCGCTTTATCGCCGGCCTGCGCTACGAGGGCACCGAGTTCGAAGCCAAGGGCACCGGCGCCACCGATGGCGTGTTCACGCCCACCGAGACCAAGCGCCGCTATCACCATTGGTTGCCGGGCCTGCATGCGCGCTACCAGATCGACAAGAACACCCAGGTGCGCGCGGCCTGGACCAAGTCGGTGGTGCGCCCGACATTCGGCCAGCTGGCGCCGGGTTTTGTGATCGACGATGACGAAGCCACCTTCGGCAACCCGGACCTCAAGCCCCTGGAATCGAGCAACCTTGACCTGGGTATCGAGCACTTCATGGGCCGCGCCGGGACCGTATCGGCATTCGTGTTCTACAAGGACATCAAGAACTTCGTCTACAACACCGACCTCGCCGGCACCGGCGCCTGGACCAATTTCTCCGAGGCCCACACCTACGCCAACGGCGACAGCGCCAAGCTCTACGGCCTGGAACTGGCCTACTCACAGAAGTTCGACTGGCTGCCGGCGCCGTGGAACGGTTTGCTGATCGGCGCCAACAGCACCTTCAGCCGCTCCAGCGCCGATATCGAAGGCTTCGACGCCGCCAGCGGCACGAATCGCAAGCGCAACATCAGCCTGCCCAACCAGTCGGACACCGTCGGCAACCTGATGCTCGGCTGGGAGGACGACAAGCTCAGCCTGCGCCTGTCGGCCAACTACAAGTCGGCCTACCTGTATGAACTGGCCTCGATCAACGACAAGGTCCACGACCTGCACGTCGACGCGCAGACGTTCGTCGACTTCAGCGCGCGCTACTCGCTGACCAAGAACCTGCAAGTCAGCTTCGAAGCCCAGAACCTCACCGATGAGTCGTACTTCGTCTACACCGGCCACCGCAGCTACAACGGCCAATACGAAGAGTACGGCCCGACCTACAAAGTGGGCCTGACTTTCACTCATTTTTGAATTCAACACATTTGATCTCCATTGTTTTTGAAGGATTTGCTTGTCCATGAGAATTTCCAAGCTGTACCTGCTGATTGCCCTGGTCACCAGCGGCCATGCGTTCGCCGCCGACCTGGCGCTGACCCCGTGGGCACCCAGCCTGAAGGCCGAAGCCGTGGCCTTCCTGCCCAACACCACCGAGCGCCTGGCCGCCAGCATCCGCGACGGCCTGCAACTGCTCGACAGCCAGGGCGCCGAGCTGGCGCGTTTCAAGGGTAACTTCAGCAGCCTCGACACCCGCGCCGCAGGTGCCCAGGTGCTGGTCGCCAGCCTCGACAACGAGCGCCAGCAGGCGCTGCTGATCAGCCTGGACAGCGCCGGCAAAAGCTGGGGCAAACCGCTGTACCTGCCGACCCGCGACTACCCGGTAAATGGCCTGTGCCTGTCCCGCGACGCCGCGGCCAACCTGTTTGTGTTCCTGGTGGGCGAAGAGGGCAAGGGCGAGCAATGGCTGGTGGGCAACGGCGCGACGCTGCTCACCGACCCCCAGCGTGTACGGGGTCTGCCGCTGCCACCGTCGGCGCAGTTCTGCCAGGTGGACGATGCCACCCAGCAGTTGCTGGTGAATGAAGAGAATGTCGGCTGGTGGGCCTACCCGGCGCACCCGGAGGCCGAGGTGAAACGCACGCCGGTGGCGCTGTTCGACACTCCCAGGCGCGAAGCCGGGGCCATGGCGCTGGTACCCGGTGGCCTGGTTGCGCTGGACCCGAAGACCGCCCGGTTACACCTGTTCCAGCACGCCGGCGAGCGCTGGGTGGAGCAACCGAGCCTGGGCCTGCCGGGTCTGAAAGAGCCAGAGCAATTGGCGCTCAATGGCCGCCAGTTGCTGGTGCGCGATGATGACAGCGGCAAGCTCTACCAGGCCAGGCTCGACTGGCAGGCCAAGCCCGTCGCGGCGGCGCCGGTGCTGCCGGAAGTCGCGGCCGTGCGCCAGAGCGACCCGGTCGGCCGCCAGGGCGACGCGGCGGATGACCCGGCGATCTGGATTCACCCCGAAACCCCGGCCAACAGCCGTGTGCTCGGCACCAACAAGAAACAGGGCCTGCTCGCCTACGACCTCGACGGCAAGCTGTTGCAGGAACTGGCGGTGGGCCGCCTGAACAACGTCGACGTACGCCCCAACTTCAAGCTTGGCGCGCAAACGGTGGACCTGGCGGTGGCGAGCAATCGCGATCACAACAGCCTGAGCCTGTTCAGTATCGACCGTCAGAGCGGCGAGCTGCGTGAGGCCGGTGAAGTGCCCACGCCGCTCAAGGAAATCTATGGCATCTGCCTGTTCCAGCCCGCCAGCGGCGAGATCTACGCGATTGCCAACGGCAAGGACGGCACCTTCCTGCAATACCGCCTCAGTGCGCCGGACGGCCGTGTGCACGGCGAGCTGGTGCGCCAGTTCAAGGTCGACAGCCAACCCGAAGGCTGTGTCGCCGACGACCAGCGCCAGCGCCTGTTTATCGGTGAGGAGGACGTCGGCGTGTGGGCGGTGGATGCGCGCGCCGATCAACCGGCGACGTTGACCAGCGTGATCAAGGTCGGCGCGCAATTGCATGCGGATGTCGAGGGCCTGGCGCTGTACCAGAGCGATAAACATGACTACCTGGTGATCTCCAGCCAGGGCAATGACAGCTACCTGGTGGTGGATGCCGAACCGCCGTTTGCCGTGCACGGCGGCTTCCGCGTCGGCTTGAACGCCGCCGCCGGTATCGACGGTGCGTCGGAAACCGATGGCCTGGAAGTCACCGCCATCAACCTCGGCGGGCCATGGAGCCAAGGCATGCTGGTGGTGCAGGACGGGCGCAAGCGCATGCCCGAGCAGACCCAGAACTTCAAGTTCGTGCCCTGGGCCGAGGTCACCCGTGCATTGAAATTGCCGTGAACCGTCATCAACCGGTCATCACTTTTTAATCGAATGGGAGATTCACCATGCACGCGACGATGGAACATATGACGATCTGGGGTTTGATCAGCGACGCCAGCCTGTTGGTCAAGGCTGTCATGCTCACCTTGCTGTTGGCGTCCTTGCTCAGTTGGTACCTGATTATCCAGCGCGGCAGTGTGCTGCGCCGCCTGGAGCGGCAGTTGAATACGTTTGTGCAGCGCTTTCGCGCCGCGTCGGATCTGCCGGCACTGTCCCGTGAGCTCCAGCAGGCGGGCGAGGGCGGCATTGCGCCGATCTTTATCGCCGGGGTCCAGGAATACCAGCACCTGCACAGCCATGACCCGGCGGTGCTCGAAGGCGTGGAGCGGGCCTTGCAGGTGGCGATCACCGAGCAGGAAATCGAGCTGGAAAAGGGCCTGCAATTTCTCGCGACCGTGGGTTCGGTCAGCCCGTACATCGGCCTGTTCGGCACGGTGTGGGGCATCATGAATTCGTTTATCGGCTTGTCCCAGGTGCAACAGGCGACGTTGTCCACCGTAGCGCCGGGCATTGCCGAAGCCTTGATCGCCACGGCCATTGGCCTGTTTGCGGCGATCCCGGCGGTGATCGCCTATAACCGCTTCGCGGCGCGCGGCCAGACCCTGCTCACCCGTTACTACGCGTTTGGCAATGAGCTGCAGGTACGCCTGCACCGCACCCTGCGCGGTACGTCGATCAACCTGGCCGTCGCCGCCTGAAAGGAGCAACTCCCATGTTAGTCAGGCCGCAACGCAAGCACGGGCCCAAGGCCGAGATGAACGTGGTGCCGTATATCGACGTGATGCTGGTGCTGCTGGTGATCTTCATGGTCACCGCGCCGATGCTGACCCAGGGCGTGAAGATCGACCTGCCCAAGGTCGCCGCCGAGGCGTTGGCCACCGACACCCGCCAGCAGATCCTCACGCTGTCGGTAAAGGCCGACGGCGGCTACTACTGGAACCTCGGCGGTGAACTCGATACCCAGCACCAGACCGACAGCGCCGTGAGCCTGGATGAAATGGGCGCCAAGGTCATGCAGGTGGTGGCGGCGCGCAGCGACACCCAGGTCTATATCCGCGCCGACGACAACGCCGGTTACGGCCGTGTGGTCGCGGCCATGGCGGTGTTGCAGAAGGGTGGTGTCAGCAACCTGGGGCTGGTGACCGAGGCCCCGCAATGACGGCGATGATCATGCACAGTCCCACCCTGACGATGGCGCCCCGGGAGGCTTCCGGGTTCTGGAGAAACAGCCTCGCCGCCAGCCTGGCGGTGGCGCTGCACGTCGGCGTGCTGGCCGCGTTGATGCTGGGCTGGTCGACGGAGAAGCCCGTGGCGGATGCCCCTCGGGTGATGCACACGCAGTTGGTCATGCTGCCACCGGCGCCAGCGCCCGAGCCTGAACCGGTGGTGGCTGCCCCCGCACCGCCGGAACCGGTGGTGATACCGGTGCCGGCGAAGCCCGTGGTCGACCCGCAGGTCCAGGCGCAAAAACTCGAGAAAGCCGCCTTGGCGCGTAAACGCGTCGAAGACAAGAAGATCGAGCAGCAGCAGGAACGCCTGGCCAGCGAACAACGCCACCGCGAGCTGGAACAACAACGCCTCGATCAGCAACGCCTGGCCGCTGAAAAAGCCCGGGCAGCCACCCCCGCGCCAGCCCCGGCGCCGGCCTTCGACAGCCGCCAATACCAACCCCTGAGCAAGGAGGCACCGGACTATCCCGAGCGCGCCCTGGACAAGAACATCGAGGGCGACTGCACCTTGGAGTACAGCGTCAACACGCAAGGCCGCGTGGAAAATCCCAAGGTGCTGGACGGCTGCCACCCGTTGTTTATCCGGCCTTCACTGGCGGCGGCGAACACCTTTCGCTACCAGCCGAGGATCGTTGACGGCAAGGCCGTGGCCGTACCGGCGGTGCGCAATACCTTCCACTACCGCATCAAGTAATGCACTCAGAGGTCATAGCGTACCGACAGCAACAGCGTGCGCGGATCGTTGACCGAGTAATAACGGGCGCCGCTGGACGGCACATAGCCCACCGATTGCGGGTAAGCTCGGTCCAGCAGGTTTTTCACCGCCAGGGTGGTGGTCCAGTGGCCGTCGCCGCTGATGTAGCGAGTGTTGGCGTTCCAGAAGGTTTGCTGCGGCACTTCCTGGATGTCGTCGTTCAGCGCGTTGGCGTAGGACTTGGTCTGGAACTGCGCATCCGTGCCCGCCAGCCAGGTGCCCGGCAGGCCTGCGGGAATGGTGTAGTTCAGGCCGACACTGGCGTTCCAGCGCGGCGAGAACACCAGTTGCTTGCCGTTGGCATCGACCCCGGCACCGTTGGCGTTCTGGAAGTCGTCGTACTGGCTCTCCAGGTAGCCGAGGTTGGCGCTCAGTTGCAGGTCGCGGCTCAGGGCGGTGAGGGTTTCCAGCTCGACACCGTAGGTGTGGGCCTGGCCGACGTTGGTGCGCAGGCTCACCCCCAGCGCCGGGTCGTAGGCGTTGGTCTGCAGGTCTTTGTAGTCGTTGTAGAACAGCGCGACGTTGGCCCGCAGACGCTGGTCGAAGAAGTCGCCCTTGAAGCCGGTTTCCCAGGTGGTCACGTCTTCCGGCGAAAACGCCTGCTCGGCGGCGGCGCGGGTCGGCGCACGGTTGTCGTATCCGCCGGCCTTGAAGCCCTTGGCGACGTAGGCGTACTGGTTGAGGTGCGGCGTCCAGGCATATTCGAAGCCGATTTTCGGGCTGGTGGACTGCCAGGATTTGCTCGACTCGGCCGCGAAGTTGGTGCCGGTAATCTGCCGGTCGGTATTGATCGCGTAATTGGTGAACTCGAAGTTCTTGTGTTCGCGGGTAAAGCGCAGGCCGGCGATCAGCGACAGCTGCGGGGTGATCTTGTAGGTGCCCTGGCCATACAGCGCGTAGCTTTCGGTGTTGGTGGTGCTGTACTGGCCCTGGCCTATCACCCGGTTGCGTGCTATGGAGTAGGTGAGGTTGTCGCGGTCGGCATCGAAGCGTTCGCGGTACAGGTACAGGCCGGTGCTGAAGCTGAAGTCGTCGTAGTCACCGTTGAGCTGGAATTCCTGGGTGGCGTAGTTTTGCTTGTAGAGGATCAGGTTGTTCTGGATCAGCGCGGCCTGGCCAGAGTTGTCGTAGTCCACCGGCTGGTTGAAGGACGACCAGGCAGTGACCGATTTGACATTCAAGTGATCGTTGATCGCGTAGATCGCGCGCAACACCGAACTGCCCTGGTCAAGGCGGTTTTTCGGGTCGAGGCTGCTGTAGCTCTTGAACTTGTCGAAACGGCCGTTGGCGTCGAACGGCGAGTAGCTGGTGGTGTCGCCACGGTCAAAGGTGCCGGCCAGGGTCAACTGCACATCCCAGGGTGAATCCTCGGGCTTGTAGCGCAGCTTGCCGCGATAGGACTGGATATCGACGTTGTTCACATCCTTGCCCCGGGTCGGGTTGGACACCGTGCCGTCGCGGCTCAGGCGGAGCGCCGAAAAGCTGCCGAACAACGCGTTGTCCACCAGCGGGCCGCTGATCAGGAAACGGCCGTTCTGCGCATTGTAGTTGCCGGCACCGAGCTCGACGAAACCACGGGTTTCCTGGTTGGGGTCGCGGGTGATCACGCGGATCGCCCCGGCGCTGCTGTTGCGCCCGTACAGGGTGCCCTGGGGGCCGCGCAGCACTTCGACGCGCTCGACGTCATTGAAGTCGAGCATCGAGGAAATCGCCCGTGGGATGTACAAGTCGTCGGCGTACACCGCCACTGCGGCTTCCTGGATCGGGTCGGTTTCACCGATGCCGCGAATGCCATAGGTCTGGGCGCTGTAGGAGATCGACTGGCGGCTGAGGGTCAGGTTCGGCACCTGGCCCGACAGATCGCGCACGCTGCGGATCTGCTTGTCGTCGAGGCTCTTCTCGTCGAAGGCGGAAATCGCCAGCGGGGTTTTCTGCAAGTCTTCACTGCGGTGCTCGGCCGTGACATTGACCACCGGCAGCGCAGCGTCATCGGCGTGGGCGTACGCGCCGAACAGGGCGAGGGAGACAGCAAGGGTGAGGCGATTGGGCGCGGCGATGTGGCTCATGGTAGGTCCCTGAGAAAGTGGTGGTTCAGGCAAGGCCTCCACCTGGTCAGGGGTCGGTGCTGGACATAACAATATGGATAGGAAAGGCGTTCGTAAAAGTCCGTTTTGTTATATGTTAATTATTAAAAATATGCAGTTAATGATTATTTATAATGCGTATATCTGATGATGTTTTTCGCCTGGCCGCATAACCAAATGTGGGAGGGGGCTTGCCCCCGTGGCGGCCTTCGGGCCGACCATGTCGTTGGCTTTGACCGAGTACATATCCGTTGCTGTGGTAACGGCTGCCTATGGTTCCGCTCTTACAGCGGCTCACTTTTGGAGGGACCCAAAAGTAAGCAAAAGGTCCTCGCCCCAACACTCG
>NZ_JBWKPE010000027.1:0-30194 GCF_059418085.1 Pseudomonas sp. GW821-FHT09C10 | reverse complement strand
TGTCCCCTTCGTCTAGTGGCCTAGGACACCGCCCTTTCACGGCGGTAACAGGGGTTCGAGTCCCCTAGGGGACGCCACGATTACCCGCTCTGCGGGATTTTTAAGGGTCATTCAATTATTGAATGGCCCTTTTGTTTGTCTGGCGTTTGGCCAATTCTCTCCCCTCATTCCCTTTGCTTTGCTGACCAGTGGTCATGCTTGTCGCTTGCCAAATATTATTATGGTAATAATATTAAACCCATGAAAGTCGGAGGCAACGATGAGCGATAAAAAAGCGCAAACCCGCGAACGTATTCTGCAAGCCGCCAGCGCTGCGTTGATCCAGCGTGGTCCGGCCGAGCCTAGCGTGGGCGAAGTCATGGGCGCGGCGGGGCTGACCGTCGGTGGTTTCTACGCGCACTTTGAAAGCAAGGACGCCTTGATGCTGGAGGCGTTCACCCAGTTATTGGCGCGGCGGCGTGCATCTATCGACGATATGGACGCACAGCTGACGGGAGAAGAGCGCAGGGGCCTGGTGGCGGCGTTTTATCTGTCACGCAAGCATCGCGATTCAACGGCCCAGGCATGCCCGATCCCGGCCACCGTGGGCGAGATGGCGCGGCTGCCGGACGCCTTCCGCGAGGCGCTGAGCGAGCATGTGGAACTGATGGCGGCCCAGCTTGCCGCGAGTCCCGAAGACACTGACAAAGCCTTGGCTGATATGGCGTTGATGATCGGCGGGCTGGCCTTGGCACGCGCCCTGGGGCCGGGCGAGTTGTCGGACCGAGTGTTACGCGCGGCCAAGTCGGCTGTGCGCTAGAAGAGGGTGCAAGGATGGGCGCGTTAACCTGGATTCGTCGCTTCAACGGCACGCTGGGGCACCTGGCGCCGCAAACGGTGGCCAACAAGATGCGGCGTGCCTTCATGACGCCCCGCGACCTGCCGCCACGTGACTGGGAGCTGCCGCTGCTGGCGCAATCGGAGCGCATCACCTTGCGTTTCGGCTTGTCGGCCCTGCGCTGGGGCCAAGGCCCTGCGGTGTTGTTGATGCACGGCTGGGAAGGCCGTCCAACCCAATTCGCCAGCTTGATCAACGCGTTGATAGACAACGGTTACTCCGTGATCGCCCTGGACGGTCCGGCCCATGGTCGTTCACCGGGACGGGAAGCTCACGTGCTGCTGTTCGCCCGAGCCATGCTGGAGGCGGCTGCCGAACTGCCGCCGCTGCACGCCGTGATCGGTCATTCCATGGGCGGCGCCAGTGCGATGCTGGCAGTGCAGTTGGGGCTGCGTACCGAGGCGTTGGTGAGCATCGCCGCACCGTCACGCTTCCTGGATGTGCTGCGCGGCTTTACCCATATGGTCGGTTTACCGGCGCGGGCACGCTCGGCCTTTATCCAGGAGGTGGAGTTGACGTTCGGCATGCCGCTCAAGCACCTGGATGTGGCGCACTACCAGATGAATATCCCCGGCCTGATCGTGCACGCCGAAGACGATACCTTTGTTCCGGTCAAGGCGTCTCAAGCCATCCACGAAGCCTGGTTCGACAGCCGCCTGCTGCGCCTGGAGCAGGGCGGGCACCAGAAAGTGCTGGCCGATCCCCGGGTGATAGAGGGCGTGCTGGCGCTGTTGGCCGGCTGTCGTCTACAGGACCGGCAAACCGCCTGATACACTGCTCCCGCCGACATCAATCGACTGGAGCAAGGCATGGGCTGGGATTTGGCAACGCCGTTTATCATCGATCTGCAGGTCGCGCCTGAAGACATTGACGGCCTGGGGCACGCCAATAACGCGGTATACGTGTCCTGGCTGGAGCGCTGCGCCTGGCGCCATTCCCAGCGCCTGGGGCTGGACCTCACCGAGTACCGCCGCCTGGACCGTGCCATGGCCGTGGTGCGCCATGAAATCGATTACCTGGCGGCAGGCTACGAAGGCGACGAGTTGCAGTTGGGCACCTGGATCGTCGATTGGGACCAGCGCCTGAAGATGACCCGTCGTTTCCAGCTGGTACGCCCGCGTGACGGTGCGACCTTGCTGCGGGCGCACACCACCTTTGTCTGCATCGAATTGTCCAGCGGTAAGCCCAAGCGCATGCCGGCCGAATTTCTCGACGGTTATGGTCCCGCCCTGACAGGGGATTAACGGTTGCCGCGGGAAACCCAGTAAACTGCGCCACGATTTTTGTTGAGTGTTTTCCATGCAAATTGCTTTGGCGCCCATGGAGGGGTTGGTCGACAACATCCTGCGGGACGTGTTGACCCGCGTGGGCGGTATCGACTGGTGTGTGACCGAGTTCATCCGCGTCAACGACCGCCTGCTCACCCCGGCGTATTTCCACAAGCTCGCCCCGGAACTGCTGCACGGTGCCCACACCGCAGCCGGTGTGCCGTTGCGCGTGCAATTGCTCGGTTCCGACCCGGTATGCCTGGCGGAAAACGCCGCCCTGGCATGCGAGCTGGGTTCCGAGGTGATCGACCTGAACTTCGGCTGCCCGGCCAAGACCGTCAATAAGTCCCGCGGCGGTGCGGTGCTGCTCAAGGAGCCGGAGCTGCTCAACCGGATCGTCGAACACGTGCGTCGTGCCGTGCCTGCCCATATCCCGGTCACCGCCAAGATGCGTCTGGGCTTCGACAGCCCGGATGGCGCGCTGGTGTGTGCCACGGCCCTGGCCGAAGGCGGTGCGGCGCATATCGTGGTGCATGCGCGTACCAAGACCGATGGCTACAAACCGCCCGCCCACTGGGAATGGATTCCGCGTGTGCAGGAGGTGGTCAAGGTGCCGGTGTTCGCCAACGGCGATATCTGGAGCGTCGAAGACTGGCGGCGCTGTCGGGAGATCAGTGGTGTCGAAGACATCATGCTCGGTCGCGGCCTGGTGGCGCGTCCGGACCTGGCCCGGCAAATCGCCGCCGCGCGTGCAGGCGAAGACGTCGTGGAAATGACCTGGGCGCAAATGCAGCCCATGCTTCAAGACTTCTGGACCCAGTCGGTAGCACAACTGACCGAGCGTCAGGCTCCCGGTCGATTGAAGCAATGGCTGGCGATGTTGACGCGCAATTACCCCGAAGCTGTAGCGCTGTTTACCGCCCTACGCCGCGAAACCGAACTGGGGCAAGTCAGTCGTTTGTTGGGTATGGATACGCCTGCCGCTGCCTGATCTATAACGATACTGTTGATCATCTGCCGATGGTTCAAACAAGGCTCTTTATCGAAAGATAAGGAGCCTTTTGCGTTGCGGGATTTTTTAGTTGTGACTGAGTTGTTCTGAAAACTTCCGTAGTTATTCGTGCGACAGCTTAATTATGACTGATGATTTTTTGTGTCCGCTAACTATCACAGAACAATAGTTAATGGTGTTGTTAAGTATGTCTCCTAATTGCATGTCTGGCGCTTTATTAATAGGTGTGTCACGCGAGTGTGACGTCGACGTGCGCTGAATCAGGCTTTTCTTGGAGTTGCCATGAGGCAAAGTCTGAAAGTGCGTGTTGGTTTCCTTATGTGAGGTGCGATTTCTGGAACCCGATGGCCTCAGGCTCCACGAAAGTAGTGACTGTGAGGCAACGCTGTTGTCTTCCAGTCCACCTAAATTTCATTGCTGTCCGAGGCATCTAACGGCCGAGATGGCGCTGACGAAGGAACTTGCTTATGTCTCTCTCGATCAATAATTCACCTTCTATGAAACTTGATACGGCACGCGATGAAGTGCCGTCGTCAACACTCCCAAAGTCCAGCGTGCCATTGAGTACCGCCAAGACGGATTCAGCATGGGCATCATCTGCACTTTTTCCTGACAATGCCCGAACGACTCAGGGTGAAATGATGATCAGCGCGGGGGCGCTTTCAAAGTTGTTCGACATGCTTGAGCAAGTCTTCAAGTCCATGCGTGAGGTTATTTTAGGAAAAAATGTAACCCCTCAACCCGCTATCCCCTCCGATAAGGCACTCAAGGCCACACCGGATTCGTCTGACCCGCTGAAAATGAAGGCAGATGCAGCCACGTTACCGAAGGCCTCGTCGGATTCGGCTGACCCGCGGAAAATGAAGGCAGATGCAGGCACGTTACCGAGGGGCTCGTCGGATTCGGCTGACCCACAGAAAATGAAGGCAGATGCAGGCACGTTGCCAAGGACCACGTCGGCTTCGACAGACCCACAGAAAGTGAAGGTAAATGCAGACCCGTTGGCGAAGACCCCGTCGGATACGACGAGCGAACTGAAAGTGAAAGTTGACGACGGGTTGCTTCCAGGGACGTCACACAAGCCCACGTCACATGTTTCACCGGCGGTACCCGTGCCCAGCGTCAACGTGAGTAACGACTCGAATGCGCAGGTAAAGGTGGAGCTCAATATTGGTCGTTGTCACTGCCCTGACACTCCCGTCGAGCACGACAGAGGCAGGTTGAAGACCGTGCCCGACGCGGCGCCCAATCCTGTCCCGATGCCCAAGGCCGAGGTGACTCCGCAGCCCGAAGCCAGGGTGCCTGACACCAAGCCCGGCGTGCAGCCCAAGCCTGCGTTGATACCCAAGGCCGAGGTGACTCCACAACCCGAAGCCAGGGTGCCGGATACCAAGCCCGACGTGCAGCCCAAGCCTGCGTCGATACCCAAGGCCGAGGTGACTCCGCAACCCGAAGCCAAGGTTCCGGGCAGCCATCCTGGTGTGCTGCACAAGCCTGAACCGATGCCCCAGCCCGGGGTAGTACCGCAACCCGACACGAAGATCGTGCCCCCGACTGATACCAAGCCGACGGTCACTCCAGATCAGCCAAAGCCTGAGCCTGACGTGACCAGCCCGGGCCCTGCTGAAAAAGATAACGATCTCAAAGGGTGGAGTTTTATCAATCGTCGTCGGCTGAAAACCTGACGCCAGGCATCGCAATTCAACTTCTTCGATAAATAAAAACAGTGTTTCTCCGGGGCGCTTAACGTCCGGAGAAACACTAAGAAAGTGGAGAGAAACCATGTCGTATTGCTCGATTGATAACATTGCACGCGTAGTGGATGTTCGGCAGGTGTTGAACAGCGATTTGTCGGCGCCTGCCAACGAACTCATGCCTTCATACCGCTTTAAACCCGTCGAGCCTGTCAAAACCGCTGTCTCTACTCCTCTAGGCGTGCCACGAAGTAACTCGGCAGTAGGGGCGGACTCAAATCCAGCTGCCAGCCTTATTGCCTTGTTCACTTCATTTTTCACGCAGTTGTTTAACCTTCTCTCGAATAAAACGGATAAGGTCGTTCCCGATAGTAAGCCGCTGTCCCAAATCACTCCAACTGTCGACCCACCGGCTCCGCCAGAGCCGCAACCGCAACCGAAACCGCAACAAAGTTTCCCCATAGCGAACTTGTCCGATAAGCGAAATGGTGCCAAGCCGGATAATATCTGGAGTGGGTTTCGCCAAGGCCCGGATGGCAACTGTGTCACGGTATCGGCTATTAAGGCGGCCATGTACAAGTTCGGCCAAAGTCCAACGGATATCTATAAAGAGGTGATCAAGACCAACAACGGTTATCGGGTGACGATGCGCGACGACTTTGTACTTAACTTGACGGATCAGGAGTTGAAGGTTGGCGCCGCAGGTTCGCTCTTTATCGGCTCCGATAAAGGCATGCTCAAGGACGCGCAATTTCTGTTCGCTGTCAGTGCCAAGCGTGCGCAGATGGAAAACAACGACGGCTGGGCGAGCCGCAGTTATCGCGCAGCAGTGCGAACATTGAACGATGGGGAGGATGATTATGAGCCGGGTGAGGGCTTCCTGCGTTTGGGGCTGCGCAAGCACATGAAGAGGGTCAACGTGCGTGACCTCGCCAAAGGCCAGTTGGGCATGTGCAATCGTGCCCGTCATTCGGTGGCCGTGATCAATGGCCGCGAAGAGATTTATGGGCGCCAAGGCTCGGCGCCGACACGTGGGGTCGCCATCGCGCTGGTGTGATGCGTGTGTGCAAGGCGTGCGGCCAGAGCCTCTGGCTGCACATTTCCAGTCCAGTCTTGAGTGAGCAGTCCCATGAACACTTTGATTGAGGGTCGTGGCCCGGTCATGGCCAATCGGCCGTATGAGTACGTTTCAAGTATTTCCAACACCAAGGCCGGGGTGAAACTTGATGATCCCGTGAATGCATTCAATGCCGCCGAACGTCGATTTGGCGAAAACTATGACTGCAGTACCCATGCGGCCGTTATCAAAATGATGATGATGACATTCGGTCGACACCCCACTGATGTATTCAATGAGGTCGTTCCCGCAGGTGACGGGTATGCCGTCACCATGAAAGACCAATACAACGTGCATGTTTCACAGGCGGAACTTGAACGAGCGGCACAGGCTTGCAGGTTCACAGGGCGGGACCCCGAGGCGGTGAAACACGCCAGCTTCATGTTCGCGGCCTTTGTGAAACGCAAGCAGCTGTCAGGCGGCTATGGGACGTTCGATGCCGCCCTGGCGAAGACCCTTGAGGGTGAGACAAGCAAGCGATGCCTGGAGGGCATGGGCGTGTATGGTTTGTCGCGATCCGTAGAGGCCAGCGATATGGTTGGCAGGGAGGCTGCCTGGGTACGGCAAACCCATGCCTTTGGCGCTGCGCTGGTGGTGAACGGCATCGTGTCCAACTATGGCCGGCAGGGGCGGACCGAGGGTGGTTATGGGTATGTGCTGTTTGATGATCGCCAGGTTCCATCGCACCCAGGTGTGGAGGTTTCCCTTGTACCAGAAAGCATCAGGCATGCGGATATCTGGCGCGGTTTTTATCAAGGGGCAGAGGGCAATTGTGTCACGGTGTCGGCAATCAAGGCCGCCATCACGCGATTCCCTGACGGCATCTATACGGCTATCCACAGGACACGCGATGGCTTTGAGGTGACGATGCGTGATGGCGTCCGGCTGCGGTTGACGGACGAGGAACTGAGGCAGGCAACCGCAGCCTCGAATTTTCTCGGCAGCGATCGGGTGTTGCTCGATTACGCCAACTTCCTCTACGCCGTCAGCGCCAAGCGCGCGCAAATGGAAAATAACGACTTCCGTGCCCGGCAAAGCTATCCGGTCGCCCTGGAAACCCTCAATGACGGTGAAGCTCCTGGCGAGGCACTCCGACGTCTGGGCCTGTTTGCCTACATGCGTAACAGCACGGTAGACGAGTTGGCCCAGGGCGCGATCGGGACGATGGAAGACGGTTGGCATTCCGTGGCGGTGGTTGGTGGCGCACTGGACCTGTATGGGCAAAAGCACGCGTTGCACACGTCGCCCTGGAAACGCAGGGCGTTGAGCGCGCTAAAGCTGGTGTGAGGCTTAGCCGAGCAATCGCCTGAACCCCTCGATCGGCAGTGGCCGACTGTGCAAATACCCCTGGAACAAATGGCAGCCCAGCTTTTGCAGGAACGCCAATTGCTCCGGGGTTTCCACGCCTTCGGCAATCACCGTCAGGTTCAGGCTGCGGGCCATGGCCACGATGGCGCGGATGATTTCGGCGTCGTTGGGGTCATGGGTCGCGTCGCGTACGAAGGACTGGTCGATCTTCAGCGCATCCACCGGCAGGCGCTTGAGGTACGTCAGCGATGAGTAGCCGGTACCGAAGTCATCCATGGCAAAACTGACACCGAGCTTCTTCAGGCGGCGCATCTTCGCCACGGTGTCGTCCAGGTTCTGAATCACGATGCCTTCGGTGATTTCCAGTTTCAGCAGGTTGCAGGGCAGTTGATGCCGCTTGAGGCTGCGCTCCACCCGTTCGACAAAGTCGTTCTGGCGAAACTGCCGGGGGCTGATGTTCACGCACAGGCTGAAATTCAGCGGGTCCACCACACCTTCGGCAATCAGCTGTGCAAAGGCGGCGCAGGCCTCGTCGAGGATCCAGGTACCCACTTCGAGGATCAGGCCGCTGTCCTCCAGGACCTTGATGAATTCGGACGGCGACTGCGCGCCCAACTGCGGATGCTGCCAGCGCACCAGGGCCTCGGCGCCGACGATCTTGTTGCCGCGCGCGTCCACCTGAGGCTGGTAATGCACGCTGAACTCGCCGCGTGACAGGGCTAGGCGCAGGTCGGTTTCCATGCGCAGGCGCTCGCTGGCGGCCTTTTGCATGCTGTTGTGGAACATCTGCGTGGTGTTGCGCCCCGAATCCTTGGCCCGGTACAGGGCGATGTCGGCGCGCTTGAGCAGGTCCGCCGGGGTGGTGCCATGGTCGGGAATCAACGCCACGCCGATGCTTGGCGTGACCTGCAGGCGATGGCCATCGAGGAACATCGGCTCCGAAAGCAATTCACGCAGGGTATCGGCCAGTTCCTGCACCTGGGTGCTGACTTGCGTGCGGGTGCCATCCAGGCCGCTGAGCAGTACCACGAACTCATCGCCGCCCAGGCGCGCCACCGTGTCCTCCATGCGCACGCTGGCTTCCAGGCGCGCGGTGACGATTTTCAGCACGGTGTCGCCCACCGGGTGGCCGAGGGAATCGTTGATGTGCTTGAAATGGTCGAGGTCGAGAAACAGCAGGGCACCGCGCAGGTTATGGCGCTTGAGCAAGGCGATCTGTTGGCTCAGGCGATCCATCAGCAGCGCACGGTTGGGCAGGTTGGTCAGCGGGTCGTGATAGGCCAGGTGGCGGATCTGCGCCTGGGCGTTTTTCAGCAGGCTCACGTCCCGCGCCGTCAGCAGCAGGCACGGGGTTTCATTGAGGGTGATCGGCTCGACCGAGACTTCTACCGCCAACACGTCGCCGCGCTTGTTGTGCCAGAGCATTTCCAGGTGAGGGATGCGCCCCTTGATCTGCAATTCGGCCAACAAGGCGGAACGCTGGTTTTCATCGGCCCAGATGCCGATCTGGTATAGCGTCAGGCCAATGGCTTCTTCGGCGCGGTAGCCGGTGAGGCGGCAGAAGCCATCGTTGACCTCCACATAACGGCCGGTGTCGCGCTCGGTGATGGAGATGGCGTCGGGGCTGGAATGGAAGGCCTTGGCGAATTTCTCCTCGCTGGCCTTCAGCGCGGCCTCCGAGCGTTGTTGCTGGGTAATGTCGCGCAAGGTGGTGACGATGCACGGCTGGTCGCCCACCTTGATCAGCCGGCTGGAAATCATGCAGGTCAGGGTTTGGCCGTTCTTGTGGTGCACTACGATGGCCACATTGCTCAACGCCTGGTCGCGAATCACCTGTTCGATACGCTGCAGGCGTTTGCTTGACTCGTCCCACAGGCCGATCTGCTCGGCGCTCTTGTCGATCACCTCGGCCGCCGTCCAGCCAAACGTCTGGGTGAAGGCGGGGTTGATCTCGATGAACGCGCCACTGTCCAGGCAGGTCACGCAGATGGGATCGGGGCTGGCCTGGAACAGGCTGGCGAACTTTTCTTCGGAGGCGGTCAGGCGTTGTTCGCGTTCCACCTGGTCGGTGATGTCCAGCAGGGTGCCGGCCATGCGCTGCGGCGCCCCTTGCTCGTCGCGGTAGAGGCGGGCGCGGCTTTCCAGGTAGCGCGAGCTGCCGTCGTCCAGTGGTACGCGGTAAGTCAGTTGGTAATTGCCGGCCGGGCCTTCGCGCAGGGTGCGATAAGCGTTGCGCATGTTCTCGCGCTCTTGCCTGGGCATGCCCTCGAAAAACGCCTCGAAGGATTCATGGAAGGGCTCGGGCGGCAGGCCGTGCAGTTGAGCGGCGCGGGCCGAGCCATAGAGCATGCCGGTGGGGATGTGCCAGTCCCACGTGCCCAGTTGTGCCGAGTCCAGGGCCAGGTCCAGGCGCTCCTGGCTGTCCTTGAGGGCATTTTCGGCGTTTTTGCGCTCGGTGGTGTCGAGAAAGGTGCTGATCAAGTAGGCCTCGCCCTCCAGCTCGACCTTTTGCGCGCTGAGGGTGCCATCGTGGATCTGGCCGTTGCTGGCGCAGAACTGCACTTCCATGGTGATGGGTTCACCCTTGCGCTGGGTGGCCTGGACCAACTGCGCGCGTTGCTCGGGGTGGCGCCACAGGCCCAGGTCCAGGGTGGTGCGGCCGATGGCATCGGCCACCGGCCAGCCGAAGAGCATCTCGAAATACTGGTTGGCTTCGCTGATCAGGCCGTCGGACTGGCGGGTCAACAGCACCATGTTCGGACACAGGTGAAACAGCGTGGCGAAGCGTTTTTCGGAATGGCTGAGGGCGTGCTCCCGCTCGCGCTGACGGGTGGTCTCGCGGATTACGCCGATCATGCGGCGCCGACCGGCCTTATCCGGTGCCAGGCTGCCATTGATCTCCAACCAGTGATACGTGCCGTCCGGCCATTGGATGTGATGGTGCATGGCCTGCTCGAACGGCTCGCCGGCCAGCACCGCATGAAAGGCGCGCACCACCCGGGAGCGATCCGACGGCGCCAGCAGGTCGAGGTAGTCCAGGTCCTTGGGCAGTGGTTGGCGCGGGTCGAAGCCGAACAGTGCCTGGGTGCCCCGTGACCAGCTTATTCTTCCGGTGTCGATTTCCCAGCACCACGCGCCCAGCCGGGCCGCGTTCAGGGCTGCCAGCAGTTGCGGGGCGCTGTCCCAGCTCTGCTCCGCCTGCTGGGGGTCCAGGGCGTAGATGCGGGGCAGGGGAGGTAGAGGGTCGACAGGGTTGCGCATTATCAAAGGGCCTTGGCTCGATGGGCAAACAGCGCGGTTTTATTCACAACCTGGGGCCGCACGGCGTCATACCGGTATCACTGGCAGATCCACCTGTGCATCCAACAGGCTCATGAACGCCCGCGCAGCGTTCGACAGTGTCCTTTCGGTGTGCACGATATAGCCTAGCTGGCGACTGAGTTGTATGCCCGGTAAAGCGATACTCGCCACCTGCTCATCGAGCATGGTGCGCGGCAACACGCTCCAGGCCAGGCCGATGGAGACCATCATCTTGATGGTTTCCAGGTAGTTGGTACTCATCGCGATGTTCGGCGTAAGGCCCTGGGCCTCGAACAGACGGCTGACAATATGGTGGGTAAAGGTATTACCGCCAGGGAAAACCGCCGGGTGGCCGGCAATATCGGCCAGGCTGACCTCGCGGTTGCCGGTAAGGCTGTGCTCCGGCGCCACCACGAAATCCAGCGGGTCGTCCCACACCGGGGTGGCGCTTACCAGGTGATGGGGAGCGGGTGCCAGGGTGATCACCGCCACTTCGGCGCGGCCGTGGAGGATTTCTTCGTAGGCCACTTCCGAATCGAGAAACTGAATATCCAGGGCCACGTTCGGGTATTCCCGGGTGAAGGTGCGCAGGATCGGTGGCAAACGATGCAGTCCGATATGGTGGCTTGTGGCCAAAGTGAGGCGGCCGCTGACTTCGCCGGTTAGGTTGGTGAGGGCGCGGCGGGTGTCGTCCAGCACGTTGAGAATCTGATAAGCGCGCGGCAGCAAGGCCCGGCCGGCTTCGGTCAAGCCGACTTCGCGGCCCAGGCGATCGAACAGTCGCACCTTCAATTGCTGTTCCAGGCCGGCGATGCGCTTGCTGATGGCCGGCTGGGTCAGGTGCAGGCGCTCACCTGCACCGGAGAAGCTGCCGGTCTCGGCGATGGCAATAAAGGCATTGAGGTTGGCCAGGTCCATGGGTGTATTCCAGTTGGTAATCCAAAGCATAAAAAATATGAATTTGAGTTATTTAATGTAGCGCCATACCATCAGCCTCACAAGCCAAAGGGTTATTGAAAAGCCCGGCGCATAGAAACACCGCTGATGAGGACCGACTGATGGCCGGCAAAACGCTTTACGACAAGCTTTGGGATTCCCATGAAGTGAAACGGCGCGACGATGGCTCGTCGCTGATCTATATCGACCGTCACATCATCCATGAAGTGACCTCGCCCCAAGCGTTCGAAGGCCTGCGGCTGGCCGGGCGCAAGCCTTGGCGCGTCGACTCGATCATCGCCACTCCGGACCACAACGTACCGACCACCCCGGAGCGCAAGGGTGGGATCGACGCCATTGTCGACACCGTGTCGCGCTTGCAGGTGCAGACCCTCGACGACTACTGCGACGAATATGGCATCACCGAATTCAAGATGAATGACGTGCGTCAAGGGATCGTCCACGTGATCGGCCCGGAGCAGGGCGCCACCTTGCCGGGCATGACCGTGGTCTGCGGCGACTCCCACACCTCCACCCATGGTGCGTTTGGCGCCCTGGCCCACGGCATCGGCACCTCGGAGGTGGAGCATGTGTTCGCCACCCAGTGCCTGGTCGCGAAGAAAATGAAGAACATGCTGGTGCGTGTCGAAGGCACCTTGCCCTTCGGCGTGACCGCCAAGGACATCGTGCTCGCCGTGATCGGCAAGATCGGCACCGCCGGCGGTAACGGCCATGCCATCGAGTTCGCCGGCAGCGCCATTCGCGACCTGTCCATCGAAGGCCGCATGACCATCTGCAACATGTCCATCGAAGCCGGTGCCCGCGTGGGCATGGTGGCGGCGGACGAGAAAACCGTTGAATACGTGAAGGGGCGCCCATTTGCACCGCAAGGCGCCGATTGGGACGCCGCAGTTGAAGCCTGGAAAGACCTGGTGTCCGACGCCGATGCGGTGTTCGACACCGTGGTTGAACTCGACGCTGCCCAGATCAAGCCGCAAGTCAGCTGGGGCACCTCGCCGGAAATGGTCCTGGCCGTCGACCAGAACGTGCCTGACCCGGCGCAGGAGACCGACCTGGTCAAGCGCGGCTCCATCGAGCGCGCCCTGAAGTACATGGGCTTGAAGGCCAACCAGGCGATCACCGACATCCAGTTGGATCGCGTGTTCATCGGTTCCTGCACCAACTCGCGGATCGAAGATCTGCGCGCGGCGGCGGTGATCGCCAAGGGCCGCAAAGTCGCCTCGACCATCAAGCAGGCCATCGTGGTGCCAGGCTCGGGCTTGGTTAAAGCCCAGGCTGAGGCCGAAGGCCTGGATAAGATCTTCCTCGAAGCCGGTTTTGAGTGGCGTGAGCCGGGCTGCTCGATGTGCCTGGCGATGAACCCGGACCGCCTGGAGTCGGGCGAGCATTGCGCGTCCACCTCCAACCGTAACTTCGAAGGGCGTCAGGGCGCCGGTGGCCGTACCCACCTGGTCAGCCCGGCCATGGCCGCCGCTGCTGCCGTCAACGGTCGTTTCATCGACGTTCGCGAATTGATCTGAGGAAAACCCGATGAGAGCTTTTACCCAACACACCGGTTTAGTCGCGCCGTTGGATCGTGCCAACGTCGACACCGACCAGATCATCCCCAAGCAGTTCTTGAAGTCCATCAAGCGCACCGGTTTCGGCCCCAACCTGTTCGACGAATGGCGCTACCTGGACGTGGGCTACGCCTACCAGGACAACTCCAAGCGCCCGCTGAACAAGGACTTCGTGCTCAACGCCGAGCGCTACCAGGGCGCCAGCGTGCTGCTGGCCCGGGAAAACTTCGGTTGCGGCTCCAGTCGCGAGCACGCGCCGTGGGCCCTGGAAGAATATGGCTTTCGCAGCATCATCGCGCCGAGCTATGCCGACATCTTCTTCAACAACAGCTTCAAGAACGGCCTGTTGCCGATCATCCTGACCGACGAAGAAGTCGACGAACTGTTCAAGCAAGTGGAAGCCGATGTGGGCTACCAGTTGACCATCGACCTGGCTGCGCAAACCGTGACCCGTCCGGACGGCAAGGTGTACCACTTTGAGGTGGACGCCTTCCGCAAGCACTGCCTGATCAACGGCCTGGACGATATCGGCCTGACCTTGCAGGACGGCGATGCGATTGCCGCGTTCGAAGCCAGGCACCGGGCGAGCCAGCCCTGGTTGTTTCGTGACGCATAAATTGATGTAGGCAGGACCGGCTTCATCGGGGGCAAGCCCCCTCTCACGGGGGGAGCGCATTCCAAATGTGGGAGGGGGCTTGCCCCCGATAGGGCCGGTACCAGCAACACACCCCTTGAAGGATGCCACCATGACCAGCACCGCCCACACCCAAGTCGTGCAAAAACAATTCGGCGAACAGGCGTCTGCCTACCTGAGCAGTGCCGTGCACGCCCAAGGCACCGAATTCGCGCTGCTCCAGGCCGAACTGGCCGGGCAGGGCGATGCGCGACTGCTGGACCTGGGTTGCGGTGCCGGTCATGTGAGTTTCCATGTGGCGCCATTGGTCAAGGAAGTCGTGGCCTACGACCTCTCCCAGCAGATGCTCGATGTGGTGGCCGCCGCTGCGCAAGATCGCGGTCTCACCAATATCGGCACCGTAAACGGCGCCGCCGAGCGCCTGCCGTTTGCCGATGGCGAATTCGACTTCGTGTTCAGCCGTTATTCGGCGCACCATTGGAGCGACCTCGGCGTGGCCCTGCGCGAAGTGCGCCGCGTGCTCAAGCCGGGCGGCGTGGCGGCGTTTATCGATGTCTTGTCACCGGGCAGCCCGTTGCTGGACACTTACCTGCAAACCGTCGAAGTGCTGCGCGACACCAGCCACGTGCGTGACTACTCCGCCGCCGAATGGATGCGCCAGCTCAGCGAAGCCGGCTTGCACGTACGCAACAGCAGCCGCCAGCGCCTGCGCCTGGAATACACCTCGTGGGTCGAACGCATGCGCACACCGCAAGTGTTGCGCGCCGCGATCCTGGAGCTGCAGCAGGCGATGGGCCAGGAAGTGCGCGATTACTACGAGATTCAGGCCGACGGCACCTTCAGCACCGACGTGCTGGTGGTCTGGGCCGAACGCTGATTAATTTTCCCGGCCTGCCCACGGGCAGGTCGCTCGATGAAATGAGGAACCCATGAGCAAGCAGATTCTGATTCTCCCTGGCGACGGTATTGGTCCGGAAATCATGGCCGAAGCGGTCAAGGTCCTGGAGCTTGCCAACAGCAAGTACAGCCTGGGCTTCGAATTGAGCCACGACGTGATCGGCGGCGCTGCCATCGACAAGCACGGCGTGCCCCTGGCCGACGAAACCCTGGACCGCGCCCGCGCCGCCGATGCCGTGCTGCTTGGCGCCGTGGGTGGCCCGAAGTGGGACAAGATCGAGCGTGATATCCGCCCTGAGCGCGGCCTGCTGAAAATCCGCGCGCAACTGGGCCTGTTCGGCAACCTGCGCCCGGCGATCCTCTACCCGCAACTGGCCGACGCATCGAGCCTGAAGCCGGAAGTGGTGGCGGGCCTGGACATCCTGATCGTGCGTGAACTGACCGGCGGTATCTACTTTGGCTCGCCACGGGGCGTGCGCGAGTTGGAGAATGGTGAACGCCAGGCCTACGACACCCTGCCGTACAGCGAGAGTGAAATCCGCCGTATTGCCCGCGTCGGTTTCGACATGGCCCGTGTGCGCGGCAAGAAGGTCTGCTCGGTGGACAAGGCCAACGTCCTGGCCTCCAGCCAACTGTGGCGCGAAATCGTCGAAGAAGTGGCCAAGGACTACCCGGACGTCGAACTGAGCCACATGTACGTCGACAACGCCGCCATGCAACTGGTCCGTGCGCCGAAGCAGTTCGACGTGATCGTCACCGACAACCTGTTCGGCGACATCCTGTCCGACCAGGCGTCGATGCTCACCGGTTCCATCGGCATGCTGCCGTCGGCGTCCCTGGACACCAATAACAAGGGCATGTACGAGCCTTGCCACGGCTCGGCGCCGGACATTGCGGGCCAGGGCATTGCCAACCCGCTGGCGACCATCCTGTCGGTCTCGATGATGCTGCGTTACAGCTTCAACCTGAGCGACGCTGCGGACGCGATCGAGAAGGCCGTGAGCCTGGTGCTGGACCAGGGCTTGCGCACCGGCGACATCTGGTCGCAGGGTTGCACCAAGGTGGGGACGCAAGAAATGGGCGACGCAGTAGTCGCCGCGCTGCGGAATCTGTAATCTCTCGGGCCCGCTTGCAGTTGTTGCTGCAAGGCGGCCCACTTTTTAACAAGGTGTAGTTGCGATGAAACGTGTAGGTCTGATCGGTTGGCGCGGTATGGTCGGTTCCGTGCTCATGCAGCGGATGCTGGAAGAGCAGGATTTCGATCTTATTGAGCCGGTGTTTTTCACCACTTCGAACGTAGGTGGCCAAGGGCCGTCCGTGGGCAAGGATATTGCCCCGCTCAAGGACGCCTACAGCATTGAAGAGCTGAAAACCCTCGACGTGATCCTCACCTGCCAGGGTGGCGACTACACCAGCGAAGTCTTCCCCAAGCTGCGTGAAGCCGGCTGGCAGGGTTACTGGATCGACGCCGCCTCGAGCCTGCGCATGCAGGACGACGCCGTGATCATCCTCGACCCGGTCAACCGCAAGGTCATCGACCAGCAGCTGGATGCCGGCACCAAGAATTATGTGGGCGGCAACTGCACCGTCAGCCTGATGCTGATGGGCCTGGGCGGCCTGTTCGAAGCCGGCCTGGTCGAGTGGATGAGCGCCATGACCTACCAGGCGGCGTCCGGCGCCGGCGCGCAGAACATGCGTGAGTTGATCAAGCAGATGGGCGCGACCCACGCCGCCGTCGCCGATCAACTGGCCGACCCGGCCAGCGCGATCCTCGACATCGACCGCCGTGTGGCCGAAGCCATGCGCAGCGATGCCTACCCGACCGAGAACTTCGGTGTGCCATTGGCCGGCAGCCTGATCCCGTGGATCGACAAAGAGCTGCCGAACGGCCAGAGCCGCGAAGAGTGGAAGGCCCAGGCCGAGACCAACAAGATCCTCGGCCGGTTCAAGAGCCCGATCCCGGTGGATGGCATCTGCGTGCGCATCGGCGCCATGCGCTGCCACAGCCAGGCGCTGACCATCAAGCTGAACAAAGACGTGCCGATCGCCGATATCGAAGGGCTGATCAGCCAGCACAACCCCTGGGTCAAGCTGGTGCCGAACAACCGCGACATCAGCATGCAGGAGCTGAGCCCGACCAAGGTCACCGGCACCCTGAATGTACCGGTGGGCCGTCTGCGCAAGCTGAACATGGGCACCCAGTACCTGGGCGCATTCACCGTCGGCGACCAACTGCTGTGGGGTGCGGCCGAGCCGTTGCGTCGCATGCTGCGGATCTTGCTGGAGCGTTGATCGCTTGAACCAATAATAGAAACCCGCGTTCTGGTGACAGGCGCGGGTTTTTTATTGTTCTTTCGGGCGCTATCGGGAGCAAGCCCCCTCCCACAGTGAACAGCATTTCAACGTTGGAACTCGGTTGAATGTGGGAGGGGGCTTGCCCCCGATAGCGCCATCAGCCACTCCACCAGCCCCAGGTTAATTGCCTCGCTCCCGGCCACCCGGTAAAGTGCCGCTCCCCCCGCAATGCCCGAGGCAGCCCCCATGACCCAGACCTTTGAAATTGCCGTGATCGGTGCCACCGGTACGGTCGGCGAAACCCTGGTGCAGATTCTCGAAGAGCTGGCATTCCCGGTGGGCACCCTGTACCTGCTGGCGGGCAGTAACTCTGCTGGCGCCTCGGTGCCGTTTCGCGGCAAGAACGTACGGGTCAAGGAGGTCGACGAATTCGATTTCAGCAAGGCGCAACTGGCCTTCTTCGCCGCAGGCCCAGCAGTCACCCTGAGCTTCGCGCCCCGTGCCACGGCGGCGGGTTGCTCGGTGATCGACTTGTCGGGAGCCTTGCCCGCCGAGCAGGCGCCCCAGGTGGTGCCGGAAGCCAATGCCCACGTCCTCGACGGCCTGAAAAAACCGTTCCAGCTCGGCAGCCCGAGCCCGTCGGCCACCAACCTGGCGGTGGTGCTGGCGCCGTTGCGCGGCTTGCTGGACATCCAGCGTGTTGCTGTCACTGCCAGCCTGGCAGTGTCTGCCCAAGGCCGGGAAGCCGTCAGCGAATTGGCACGTCAGACCGCCGAGCTCCTGAACGTGCGCCCTCTGGAACCTAAGTTCTTTGACCGGCAAATGGCCTTTAACCTGTTGGCACAGGTCGGCACGCCAGACGCCCAAGGTCATACCGCCCTGGAAAAGCGCCTGGTTCACGAACTGCGCGCAGTCCTGGAATTACCTTTGCTAAAGATTTCCGCAACTTGCGTTCAAGCCCCGGTGTTTTTTGGCGATAGCCTGACTGTGTCATTGCAATTGGGCGCGGCGGTTGATCTTGCCGCCGTCAACCGCGCATTGGAGGCCGCGCCGGGTATCGAACTGGTAGAAGAGGGTGATTACCCTACAGCCGTGGGCGACGCAGTCGGCCAGGATGTGGTCTACGTAGGCCGGGTGCGCGCGGGCGTGGATGACGCGGCTGAACTAAATCTGTGGCTGACGTCAGATAACGTACGCAAGGGCGCCGCCCTTAACGCCGTGCAGCTGGCGCAGTTGTTGATAAAACGCCTTGCGTAAAAGATACTTGGCGGCAATTTGTAGATTGATTCTAACCAGGCGCTATGCTTGGCCCCAAGCAGGAACAATTGCGCGTCGGTGACCTATCGGCTCGCCATGCCTTATGGCAAGCGGTTACCAACCTTCTCGCAGGCCGGGGAGTGTTCAAACAAAGGATGAGGCTATGGTTCAAGTTCGCAAACTGGTGTTAGCAATAGCGGCCGCCTCGGCGCTGTCCTCCGGTATGGCGCAGGCGCTGCAGCTGGGGGAAATGACCCTTAAGTCGACGTTGAACCAGCCGTTGTCGGTGGAAATCGAATTGCTCGATGTCGGTGGCCTCACGGCGTCCGAGATCACCCCGAGCCTGGCCTCATCCCAGGCATTCGTGGACGCGGGCGTCGATCGTCAGGCGTTTCTCGATGACCTGACGTTTACCCCGGTCATCAATCCTAGTGGTCGCAGCGTGGTGCGCGTCACCTCCAGCAAGCCGCTGCCGGATTCCTACGTACGTTTCCTGCTGCAGGTGCAATGGCCCAATGGCCGCTTGATGCGCGACTACAGTGTGTTGCTCGACCCTGCCAAGTTCGACCAGTCGGCTTCGACCTCCGCAGCACCTGCACCGCGCGTGGGAGCGCCCGCCCGCACTGCGCCCGTTGTGAGCACGCCGGCCCAGCACACCACCACCTCCCGCGACACCCTGTGGGAAATTGCGCAGAAGCACCGCAATGGCGGCTCGGTGCAGCAGACCATGCTGGCCATTCAGGCACTCAACCCCGACGCCTTTATCGACGGCAATATCAACCGCCTGAAAACCGGCCAGGTGCTGCGCCTGCCGGACACCGTACAAAGTACGGCGTTGCCGCAACCTCAGGCAATCGCCGAAGTGAGGGTACAAAATGCCGCCTGGCGCCAGGGTCGGCGCGGGGCGACCAATCAGGCGGCCGGCAAGCAGCAACTGGACGCCACCAAGCGTGCCCAGGCCGGCAATGCGCCGTCGACCACCAATACCCAGGACAACCTGAGCCTGGTCTCGGCTGAAGCAGCCAAGAAAGGCGGCAAGGGCAAGGCCGGCGACAGCCAGGTCCTGAGCGACAAGCTGGCGATGACCCAGGAGCAACTGGACACCACTCGCCGCGATAACGAAGAGCTCAAGAGCCGTGCCGCAGATCTGCAAAGCCAGTTGGATAAACTGCAAAAGTTGATTCAACTGAAAAACGATCAACTGGCCCGTTTGCAGGCAGAAAAAGGCGACCCGGCCGTACCGGCGACGGCAGCGATGCCCGCGCAGCTGGCAAGCGACCCGGCCGCCACGCCGGCAGCACCCGCTTCACAGGCCGACGCGCCAACGCCAACCCCGTCTGCGCCTGCACCTGAGGCGGCTAAACCGGCCGCCGCACCTGACGCCACCGAAGGCAAGTTCAATGATCTGCTGACCAACCCGGTTGTCCTCGGTGTGATCGGCGGCGCGGCTGGCCTGGTGGTGTTGCTGCTCCTGCTGCTGTGGGCGCGCCATCGCAACGCCCGCCGTGAAGAGGAAAAGCACTTGCGCATGGCGCGGGCGCTGGCTGAAGAGCCGGAATTTACCTCAAGCATCGAACAGGACCTGCCGTCGGACAGTTTCGAAGGCCTCGAAGTGCCGCCGCCGAACGTCAAGCTGGCAGCCGCTCCGGCACCTGCTCCAGTGGTTGCACCGGCAGTGGCGGTTCCGACGGTTGCCTCCGTGCTCGCGCCGCTGGCCGCTGCCGTGGCCCCGCAAAACGCCAACGATGCCCTGGCGCAAGCCCAGTCCCATATCGACCGTGGTCACCTGAACCAGGCCGCCGATGTGCTCGAGCAAGCGATCAAGCACGAGCCCAAGCGCAGCGACCTGCGGTTGAAGCTGATGGAAGTCTACGGCCTGCAAAGCGACAAGGACGGTTTCGTGACCCAGGAGCGCCAACTGGTGGCCAATGGTGAGAACCATGCCCAAGTCGAGCAACTCAAGTCGCGCTTTCCCGCGATGGCGGTATTGGCGGCGGGCGTCAGTGCCGCGGTTGCCGCCGCGGCCCTCGACGCTCAGTACGTCAAGGACCTGCTGGAAGACAAACCGGCCGTCCCAGCCGCCGAGCCCGATGCACTCGACACCGATTTCGACCTGAGCCTGGATGAGCTGGAGGCGGCTTCGCCAGCCAACCTGGACGACGAACAGACGTTTGCAGCGCTCCTGGAACAGCAATCGGCGTCCAAGGCCGACAAGGAAAACCTGTCGGACTTCGACCTGGATCTGCAGCCGAATACCCCGGCGTCCGAGCAGTCCGACGATGACTTCCTTTCCGGTCTTGAGGACCAGATGAAGGATGTGTCGGCAGTGGAGCCGCCGACGCTGACCCCATCGGCGCTGGATGACTTCGATTTGCCGGAGGATTTCGACCTGTCCCTGGCGGACGAACCAGACGCAGCGGCCAAGCCGGATGCCTTCGCTTCGGAGCTGGACGATGTCAACGCCGAGCTGGATCGCCTGTCCCAGAGCTTGGAGAATCCGCCCATCGAACCCTCCTTTACCGCCGAGGACGCGGCGCTGGGTGGGGATGAGCCGGAGTTCGACTTCCTGTCCGGCACGAATGAAGTCGCCACCAAGCTCGATCTCGCCCAGGCCTATATCGACATGGGGGATGCCGACGGCGCGCGGGACATCCTCTCCGAAGTACTCACCGAAGGTGATGAGACGCAGCGCGGCGAGGCCAAGGAAATGCTCGGCAAAATCTGAAGGTTGATGCCGGTGCGGTGTGGGAAGGTCAATCCCCAACAAAAGCGCACGCCACGCAGCTGGCGCATTTATAATGGCCGCCTTCGCGCAACTCATCAGGCTCTCAGTTCTTGGCAAATATAGATAACCCGGCCGCCGAAATGGCGGCCGCTGGCTTTTACCGCATCGCCCTCGGCGTGGAATACAAAGGCTCGCGCTATCGCGGCTGGCAGCGTCAGGCGTCAGGCGTGCTGACGGTGCAGGAAACCCTGGAGAAGGCGCTGTCGAAAGTGGCTGACTCCCCGGTGTCATTGATGTGCGCCGGGCGTACCGATGCCGGTGTGCATGCCTGCGGCCAAGTGGTGCACTTCGATACCCAGGCCGAACGCACGATGAAGGCCTGGGTGATGGGTGCCAATATCAATCTGCCCCACGACGTCAGCGTCAGTTGGGCCAAGGTCATGCCTGCGCACTTTCATGCGCGCTACAAGGCGATTGCCCGGCGTTATCGCTATGTGATCTACAACGACCAGATCCGTCCTGCGCACCTCAACGAAGAAATCACCTGGAACCACCGTCCGCTGGATGCCGAGCGCATGGCCGAGGCTGCGCAGCATCTGGTGGGGGTGCATGATTTCAGTGCGTTCCGCGCCGGCCAGTGCCAGGCCAAGTCGCCTATCAAGGAAGTCCACCACCTGCGGGTGACTCGCCACGGCAAGATGATTGTGCTGGACATCCGCGCCGGTGCCTTCCTGCACCATATGGTGCGCAACATTGCTGGCGTATTGATGACCATCGGCACTGGCGAACGCCCGGTGGAATGGGCCAGGGAAGTGCTGGAAAGCCGCATCCGCCGCACGGGCGGCGTCACGGCGCATCCGTTTGGCCTGTACCTGGTGGACGTGGAGTACCGCGACGAGTTCGAGCTGCCCCAGCGTTTCATCGGGCCACACTTCCTCACAGGGTTCAGTGAACTTGGCGGCTGACGCCTGGAAAAGCTTTTGTTACCATCCGGGACTTTATCGGTCCAACCCCTGAGGTTTCTACGACATGCCTGCCGTTCGCAGCAAGATTTGCGGGATTACCCGCATAGAAGACGCGCTGGCGGCAGTCGAGGCGGGAGCGGATGCCATTGGCCTGGTGTTTTATGCCAGGAGCCCACGGGCGGTGAATGTGTTGCAGGCGCGGGCGATCATTGCGGCGCTGCCGCCGTTCGTCACCACCGTGGGCTTGTTCGTCAACGCCAGCCGCTGCGAACTCAACGAAACCCTGGATGCCGTGCAGCTGGATATGCTGCAATTTCACGGCGACGAAACCCCGGATCAATGTGAAAGCTACCAACGCCCGTATATCAAGGCGTTGCGGGTCAAGGCGGGTGACGATATAGCGATGGCCTGCGCTGCCTATTCCGGCGCGCGTGGCATTCTGTTGGACACGTATGTCGAAGGCGTACCCGGTGGTACCGGCGAAGCGTTCGATTGGTCGCTGATCCCTGAAGGATTGAGCAAGCCGCTCATCCTGGCCGGAGGGCTCAACCCTGGCAATGTCGGTGCGGCGATTCAACAGGTCCGACCGTATGCCGTGGATGTCAGCGGTGGGGTAGAGCAAGGCAAGGGCATCAAGGATCACGACAGGATTCGCGCATTCATGCAGGCGGTGCGCAACAGCTGTGGCGGGATGTGACGGCTGGCAGTCTGCCGCCGTCCATAACTACCACTGTGTAAAACAGCCCGGCTCCGCCTGAGGGCGGCCCGGAAATGAAGTGGCAACCTGCACTGGCAGGTTGTCTGGAAGGCTGAGGATGCAGGCTGGAAATGGCAGGTCGAACGTCTGACCCCGTCCAGCCTGCGTCATCGCCACATATGAATTTAGCTCAAGGGCATACGCGGGGCTGTGTTCAAGCCACCGGTACTGGAGAAAGAAAGCATGAGCAACTGGTTAGTAGACAAACTGATCCCTTCGATCATGCGTTCCGAGGTGAAGAAAAGCTCGGTTCCTGAAGGTCTGTGGCACAAGTGCCCATCCTGCGACGCGGTGCTGTACCGCCCTGAGCTGGAAAAGACCCTGGATGTTTGCCCCAAGTGCAACCACCACATGCGTATCGGCGCCCGCGCCCGTATCGACATCTTCCTCGACGCCGACGGCCGTAACGAGCTGGGCGCCGACCTGGAGCCGGTCGACCGTCTGAAGTTCCGCGACGGCAAGAAGTACAAGGACCGCCTGACCGCTGCGCAAAAGCAGACTGGTGAGAAGGACGCGTTGATTTCCGTCAGCGGCAAGCTGCTGGGCATGCCGGTGGTGGTCTCGGCGTTCGAGTTCTCCTTCATGGGCGGCTCCATGGGTGCCATCGTCGGTGAGCGCTTCGTGCGCGCCGCCAACTACGCCCTGGAAAATCGTTGCCCGATGATCTGCTTCGCCGCCTCCGGTGGTGCGCGGATGCAGGAAGCCCTGATCTCCCTGATGCAAATGGCCAAGACCTCTGCGGTGTTGGCGCGTCTGCGCGAAGAAGGCATTCCGTTCATCTCCGTGCTGACCGACCCGGTCTACGGCGGTGTTTCCGCCAGCCTGGCGATGCTGGGCGACGTGATTGTCGGTGAGCCAAAAGCCCTGATCGGCTTTGCCGGTCCGCGCGTGATCGAGCAGACCGTGCGCGAAAAATTGCCGGAAGGCTTCCAGCGCAGCGAGTTCCTGCTGGAGCACGGCGCAATCGACCTGATCATTCCGCGCGGTGAGCTGCGTCCACGCCTGGGTAGCCTGCTGGCGCAGATGATGGGCCTGCCGACACCTGTTTACGTCGCGCCTAAAGTCGAGCCGATCGTTGTGCCGCCGGTGCCTGCGAACCTATGACCCAACGTACCCTGGGCGAATGGCTCGCCTACCTCGAGCAGTTGCATCCGTCCGCCATCGACATGGGCCTGGAGCGCTCGCAACAGGTAGCGGCCCGCCTTGGGTTGGGCCGGCCGGCGCCGCGTGTGATCACGGTGACCGGCACCAACGGCAAGGGCTCTACCTGTGCCTTTGTTGCCGCGCTGCTGCAAGCGCAGGGGCTAAAAGTCGGCGTGTACAGCTCGCCGCACTTGCTGCGTTACAACGAGCGGGTGCAACTCAATGGCGTCGAAGCCAGCGATGAGCAACTCTGCGAAGCCTTCGCCGCACTCGATGCCGGGCGCGGTGAGATTTCCCTGACTTACTTCGAAATGGGCACCCTGGCGGCGTTCTGGCTGTTCGAGCGTGCGCAGCTGGATGTGGTTGTATTGGAAGTGGGCCTGGGCGGGCGCCTGGACACCGTCAACGTGGTGGATGCCGACCTGGCGCTGGTCACCAGTATTGGCGTGGACCATGCCGACTACCTGGGGGATACCCGCGAGTCCGTGGCCTATGAAAAGGCCGGGATTTTCCGTCCGGGCAAGCCTGCGCTGTGCGGTGACCTGGATCCGCCGCAGCCCTTGCTGGACAAGGTGCGTGAGCTGGACTGCCCATTCTTCCTGCGTGGCCGCGAATTCAATCTTGAAATCGGTGACCGGCACTGGCAGTGGCGCGGCCGGGATGCCCGTGGGCTGGTTGTAGAGCTGCGTGATCTGCCCTTGCTGAACCTGCCGATGGAGAACGCCGCGCTCGCGCTGCAAGCCTATCTGTTGCTGGACCTGCCTTGGCAGGCTGAGCAGATTGCTGCGACTTTGCTGGCGACTCGCGTGGTGGGACGCCTGGATCGTCGTGCGTTCGACTGGCACGGCAAGCGCCTGAACCTGCTGCTGGATGTGGGGCATAACCCCCATGCAGCGCAATACCTGGCCAAGCGCCTGGCACGCACGCCGCCGGCGGGGCGTCGCCTGGCTGTATTCGGTTTGCTCGCCGATAAGGACCTGGAGGGCGTGGTTGCGCCGTTGCTGGACAGTGTCCAGGCTTGGGCGGTAGCGCCGCTGGATACGCCCCGCAGTCGTCCGGCCCATGAGCTTGAAACCGCGTTACAGAACCTTGGTGCGCCGGTGGCGTCGTATGCAAGCGTGACTGCCGCCCTGGAGGCACAGTGCGCGGTAGCGACGGCCGAGGACGAAATTCTGTTGTTCGGATCATTTTATTGTGTTGCCGAGGCGCTTGAGTGGTTGGCCCGGCGCTCCACGGAGGAAGCTGCACATGGCATTACTGGATAGCGCATACAAGCAGCGAATGGTTGGAGCCCTGGTGCTGGTGGCATTGGCGGTGATTTTCCTGCCGATGCTGTTTTCCCGCCAGGACGAGCAGCGCCAGGTGGTTGTCGAGGCTCCGGCTGCGCCCCAGGCACCGGCAGTGCCGCAAGTGCAGGTGGAGCCGGTGGTGGTGCCTGAGCCGCAGGCGTTGCCGGAAGAAGAGCCGGTGCCGACCGACGATGAGGTGGCTGCGCAGCAGGCGCCGTCGATGCCGGTGCAGCCAAGCGTGCCGGTGGTCAAGCCGACACCTGCTCCGGCTGTCGCCGCCAAGCCGGCGACGCCTGCGCCTGCGCCCAAACCGGTGGCGCCGCAGCCTGCCGCGCCGGGCAAGCCGGATGTGGGTCAGAGCCGTATCGATCCGAATGGTCTGCCGATCAGTTGGTCGATCCAGGTGGCCAGCCTGGGCAATCGTGAAAGCGCCGACGCCTTGCAGAAGAAGCTGCGTGCCCAGGGCTACAACGCCTACATCCGTAGCGCCGACGGCAAGAACCGAGTGTTTATCGGGCCGCTGATCGAGCGCGCCGAGGCCGACCGGCTGCGGGATTTGCTGGACCGTCAGCAGAACCTGAAGGGCTTCGTGACCCGCTTCCAGCCTGAGCGCGGCTGAGTCCGTGGAATGCAATCCAATGTAGGAGGGGGCAAGCCCCTCCCACAATGGTTTTGCAGTGGGGTTGAAATCGGGCTGGCCCGCCACAAACTATTGATTTGCAAAGCAGCCGCAATCACAGCTTACCGACAGCCCGACGCTCTGCTAAAATGCGCCGCCTTATCCGTCCGTAGGCTCAAACGTGCCATTTACCTGGGTTGACTGGGCGATCGTTGCAATCGTCGCCATCTCCGCTTTGATCAGTCTAAGCCGCGGCTTCGTAAAAGAAGCACTGTCGTTGCTGACCTGGATCATCGCAGGAGTCGTAGCCTGGATGTTCGGCGGTTCATTGTCGGTCTACCTGGCCGGATACATCGAGACACCTTCGGCTCGCGTCATCGCGGGCTGCGCCATCATGTTCATCGCCACGCTGCTGGTGGGGGCAATGGTCAATTATCTTATTGGCGAGTTGATACGTGTCACCGGCCTCTCCGGGACCGATCGATTTCTCGGCATGGCCTTCGGTGCCGCGCGTGGCGCGTTGCTGGTGGTCGTGGCGGTCGGGCTGTTGAGCCTGGGGCCGGTACAGCAGGATTCGTGGTGGCAGGAGTCGGTCCTCGTGCCAAAATTTCTATTGGTTGCAGATTGGTCCAAGAACCTCATCTTGGGGTGGAGCAGTCAGTGGCTGGCCAGCGGAATCAGCGTACCCGCTGATCTTCCGTTCAAGGAACACCTCTTGCCGGCCAAAACGCCGCAGTAAGTTGTGTTCAGTCAAGATTCATTAAGTAGGGGTTGCGTCGCATGTGTGGCATCGTCGGTATCGTCGGTAAGTCGAACGTCAATCAGGCGCTGTATGACGCGCTAACCGTCCTCCAGCACCGCGGCCAGGACGCTGCCGGTATTGTGACCAGCCACGACGGCCGGTTATTCCTGCGCAAGGACAATGGCCTGGTACGTGACGTGTTCCATCAGCGTCACATGCAGCGCCTCGTCGGGCACATGGGCATTGGCCATGTGCGTTACCCGACCGCCGGTAGCTCGACGTCGGCCGAAGCTCAACCGTTCTACGTCAACTCGCCTTACGGCATTACCCTGGCGCATAACGGTAACCTGACCAACGTTGAGCAATTGGCCAAGGAGATTTACGAATCTGACCTGCGCCACGTCAACACCAGCTCCGACTCGGAAGTGCTGCTCAACGTGTTCGCCCACGAGCTGGCCCAGCGCGGCAAGCTGCAGCCGACCGAAGAAGATGTGTTCGCCGCCGTGATCGACGTGCATAACCGTTGCGTCGGCGGTTATGCCGTTGTGGCGATGATCACCGGCTACGGCATCGTCGGCTTCCGTGACCCCCACGGTATTCGCCCGATCGTGTTCGGCCAGCGTCACACCGACGAAGGCGTCGAGTACATGATCGCGTCCGAAAGCGTGTCCCTTGACGTGCTGGGCTTCACCCTGATCCGCGACCTCGCGCCGGGCGAAGCGGTGTACATCACCGAAGACGGCAAGCTGCATACCCGTCAGTGCGCTGTCGCGCCGAAACTTACCCCGTGCATCTTCGAACACGTCTACCTGGCGCGTCCGGATTCGATCATCGACGGCGTTTCGGTGTACAAGGCGCGCCTGCGCATGGGCGAGAAGCTGGCCGACAAGATCCTGCGCGAGCGTCCCGAGCACGACATCGACGTGGTGATCCCGATCCCGGACACCAGCCGTACCGCTGCGCTGGAATTGGCCAACCACCTGGGAGTCAAGTTCCGCGAAGGCTTCGTGAAGAACCGTTACATCGGTCGCACCTTCATCATGCCGGGCCAGGCGGCGCGCAAGAAGTCGGTGCGCCAGAAGCTCAACGCCATCGAACTGGAATTCCGCGGCAAGAACGTGATGCTGGTGGACGACTCCATCGTGCGCGGCACCACCTGCAAGCAAATCATCCAGATGGCCCGTGAAGCCGGTGCGAAGAACGTGTACTTCTGTTCCGCAGCGCCTGCCGTGCGTTACCCGAACGTGTACGGTATCGACATGCCGAGCGCCCACGAACTGATCGCACACAACCGTACGACCCAGGACGTGGCCGATCTGATCGGCGCCGATTGGCTGATCTACCAGGACCTGCCGGACCTGATCGAAGCGGTCGGCGGTGGCAAGATCAAGATCGAGCAGTTCGACTGCGCCGTGTTCGACGGCAAGTACGTGACCGGTGACGTCGACGAGGCCTACCTGAACAAGATCGAGCAGGCGCGTAACGACTCGTCGAAGATCAAGACCCAGGCGGTCAGCGCGATCATCGATCTGTACAACAACTGAGTAGACACCGGCCCTGAGGGGCCGGTTTTGTATCTTAAATAAAGAATTGAGTAAGGAGTCGCAGCATGAGTCAGGAATGGGATGCCGGTCGCTTGGACAGCGACCTCGATGGCGTAGCTTTCGATACCCTGGCTGTGCGCGCCGGCCAGCACCGTACCCCGGAAGGTGAGCACGGTGACCCGATGTTCTTCACCTCCAGCTACGTGTTCCGCACGGCGGCCGACGCTGCTGCGCGCTTTGCTGGTGAAGTGCCAGGTAACGTTTATTCCCGCTACACCAACCCGACTGTGCGCGCGTTCGAAGAGCGTATCGCGGCGCTGGAAAGCGCAGAGCAGGCGGTGGCGACGGCCACCGGCATGGCGGCGATCCTGGCGGTGGTGATGAGCCTGTGCAGTGCCGGCGACCACGTGCTGGTGTCGCGCAGCGTGTTCGGTTCGACCATCAGCCTGTTCGAGAAGTATTTCAAGCGCTTCGGTATCGAAGTGGACTACGTGCCCCTGGCGGATCTGTCCGGGTGGGGTGCGGCAATCAAGTCCAACACCAAGCTGCTGTTCGTCGAGTCGCCATCCAATCCGCTGGCCGAGTTGGTGGATATCGCCGCGTTGTCCGAAGTGGCTCACGCCAAAGGCGCGATGCTGGTGGTCGACAACTGTTTCTGCACGCCTGCCTTGCAGCAGCCGCTGAAGCTGGGCGCGGACATTGTGGTGCACTCGGCCACCAAGTTTATCGATGGCCAGGGCCGTTGCATGGGCGGTGTGGTTGCCGGCCGCAGCGAGCAGATGAAGGAAGTGGTGGGCTTCCTGCGCACCGCCGGCCCGACCTTGAGCCCGTTCAACGCCTGGATCTTCCTCAAGGGCCTGGAAACCCTCAGCCTGCGTATGAAAGCCCATTGCGCCAACGCCCAGGCCCTGGCCGAGTGGCTGGAGCAGCAGGACGGTATCGAAAAAGTGCATTACGCCGGCCTCAAGAGCCACCCGCAGCACGCATTGGCCCAGCGCCAGCAGCGTGGTTTCGGCGCCGTGGTGAGTTTCGAAGTGAAGGGCGGCAAAGAGGGCGCCTGGCGCTTTATCGATGCGACGCGCCTGATCTCCATCACGGCCAACCTGGGCGATAGCAAGACCACCATTACCCATCCGAGCACCACCTCCCACGGACGCCTGGCGCCGCAGGAGCGTGAGGCGGCCGGTATCCGGGACAGCCTGATCCGCATCGCGGTCGGCCTGGAAGATGTCACGGATCTGCAGGCTGACCTGGCTCGCGGGCTGGCTGCCTTGTGATCGAGTGGTCCCTGGAGGCCGCGGCGGCCAGTAATGGGCGCGTCGCCCTGGTGACGGGCGCGGCGCGGGGTATTGGCCTCGGGATTGCGGCGTGGCTGATCAGCGAAGGCTGGCAGGTGGTCTTGACCGACCTCGACCGCGAGCGCGGTTCCAAGGTGTCCAAGGTGCTGGGCGAAAACGCCTGGTTTATCACCATGGACGTGGCTGACGAGAAACAGGTGGCCCAGGGGGTCGCCGAAGTCCTGGGGCAGTTCGGTCGCCTGGACGCGTTGGTCTGTAACGCTGCGGTGGCCGACCCACACAATATCACCCTGGAAAGCCTCGACCTGGCCTACTGGAACCGCGTGCTGGCCGTTAACCTGAGCGGGCCGATGTTGCTGGCCAAGCATTGTGCGCCCTACCTGCGTGCCCATGGCGGGGCCATCGTCAATCTGGCCTCGACCCGGGCTCGTCAGTCTGAACCGGATACCGAAGCCTACGCGGCGAGCAAAGGGGGGCTGTTGGCCCTTACTCACGCCTTGGCGATCAGCCTCGGGCCGGAAGTGCGGGTGAATGCGGTCAGTCCTGGCTGGATCGATGCCCGCGATCCTGCTGCGCGGCGTGCCGAGCCTTTGACCGATGCCGATCATGCCCAGCATCCGGCGGGCAGGGTGGGTACGGTAGAGGACGTGGCAGCGATGGTGGCGTGGCTGCTGTCGCGCCAGGCCGGGTTCGTCACCGGGCAAGAGTTTGTGGTGGACGGTGGCATGAGCAAGAAGATGATTTACAGCGAGTAGGACGGGTAGCCGTCTTGAAGCCATTTTGTCTTTTTCAGAAAAACTTCAAGCAGGCTATTGACTTAGGTCCGCTACCTGCGTAAATTTCGCGGCCTCAACGAAGCAAAGGGTGATTAGCTCAGCTGGGAGAGCATCTGCCTTACAAGCAGAGGGTCGGCGGTTCGATCCCGTCATCACCCACC
>NZ_JBWKPE010000026.1:0-30334 GCF_059418085.1 Pseudomonas sp. GW821-FHT09C10 | reverse complement strand
CGAGTGGTGGGGCAAGAGCCCTTTGGTTACTTTGGGGCTTTTCCAAAGTGACCCGCCGTAAGGGCGGAACCAATAGCCGCCGTTACCGCAGCAACGGATATGTACTCGCTCAAAGCCAACGACATGGTCGGCCCGAAGGCCGCCACGGCAGCAAGCGCCCTCGCCACAGACCACAGAAAATTGTGTAGATACTCATGCTCAGCGGGCGTCACTTGCACCACCCAGGCTTGCGCTTCTGCACAAACGCCTGCGTCCCCTCGATCCCTTCTGCACTGGTCACTGCTTCGGCAAACCACTGCGCCGCCTGGTCCAGCAGCGGCCCCAGGGGCTGCTCCACGCTGGCCAGCAACAGCGCCTTGGTACGCGCATTGGCGCCTGGGGCGCAGCGCAGCACCTGCCCCAGCACCTCATCCAGACGTTCGGCCAACGCCTGCGGATCGGTCTCGGTGAAGTGCACCAGCCCCAGCCGTTGAGCTTCCAGCCCATCGAACCGCGCCGCCGTCAGCGCCAGTCGCCGCGCCTGGGTCAGGCCGATACGCTTGACCACAAACGGTGCGATCTGTGCCGGCAGCAACCCCAGGCTGGTCTCCGGCAAACCGAACTGCGCCTGGTGATCGGCAATTGCGATGTCACTCACGCAGGCCAGGCCAAACCCACCGCCCAGCACCGCGCCTTGCAGCACCACGATGACCACTGGCGACACGGCTTCCACCGCTTGCAGCAACGTGCCGAACGCCCGGTTCAGGGCCTGCAATTGATCGCCGGCGCTGACCAGGTCCTTCACATCGGCACCGGCGCAAAAATGCCCGCCTGCGCCGCTGATCACCACCGCGCGCACCTGGCTGTCCAACCCGGCCAGCACCGCGCGCAGTTCGTTGACCATTTCCAGGCTCATGGCATTGCGGCATTCGGGCCGGTTGAGGGTGATGTGCAACACGCCGTTGTGGGGTTCGAGCAGCAGGGTATTCATGGCTTTTTCCCCGGCAAAGTGCCCATCAACTTGCAGATGATGCCCAGCATGATTTCATCGGCGCCGCCGCCAATCGACACCAGGCGCACATCGCGATAGGCGCGGGCCACCGGGTTGTCCCACATGAAGCCCATGCCGCCCCAGTATTGCAGGCAACTGTCGCTGACTTCGCGGCCGAGGCGCCCGGCCTTGAGCTTGGCCATGGAGGCCAGGCGAGTCACGTCCTGGCCCTTGATGTACTGCTCGGTGGCCTGGTAGACCAGTGCGCGCAGGCATTCGATTTCGGTGGCCAGTTCGGCCAGGCGAAAGTGGATCACCTGGTTGTCGATCAGCGCCTTGCCGAAGGTCTGGCGCTCCTTGCAGTACTCGACGGTGCTGTCGATGCAGTACTCCAGGCCTTTGATCATATTGGCCGCGCCGAACAGGCGTTCTTCCTGGAACTGCAGCATCTGCATCATGAACCCCGCGCCTTCGTGGCCGATGCGATTGCGCTGGGGCACGCGCACGCCGTCGAAGAACACCTGGGCGGTCTCGGAGCTGTGCATGCCGAGTTTTTCCAGGGGCGGGCTGACGCTGATCCCTGGGGTGTTCATCGGCACCATGATCAGCGACTTATTGATATGCGGCTTGTCGTCGGAGGTGTTGGCCAACAGGCAGATAAAGTCGGCGCTGGGCGAGTTGGTGATCCACATTTTGCTGCCGTTGATCACATAGTCGTCGCCGTCCTTGCGCGCATGGGTTTTCAACCCGGCCACGTCGGAACCGGCGCCGGTTTCCGAGACGCCGATGCAACCGACCTGCTCGCCGCTGATGGCCGGGCGCAGGAATTCGTCGCGCAACTCATCGGAACCGAAGCGGGCGAGGGCAGGGGTGCACATATCGGTCTGCACGCCGATGGACATGGGGATGCCGCCGCAGCGGATGGTGCCGAACTCTTCGGCGGCGACGATCGAGTAGCTGTAGTCCAGGCCCATGCCGCCGAATTGTTCCGGTTTGGAAATGCCCAGCAAGCCGAGGTCGCCGGCCTTGCGGAAGATGTCGTGGATGGGGAAGCGCCCGGCCTTTTCCCATGCGTCCACATGGGGGTTGATCTCGCGGTCGACGAAGGCACGGACGGTGCGGCGCAATTCCTGATGTTCCTGGGTGAAGATCATTGTTCTTGTTCTCCGGTTAGAAGCGCGCGATGCCGAAGCTGTTGGGCTGCAACTCGCGGACGTCGGCCTCGTGACAGATATCCAGCAGAAAGCCGAGTAAGGTACGGGTATCCCGTGGGTCTATCAGCCCGTCATCCCACAGGTTCGCGCTGCCATAGAGGGCGGTGGACTGGCTGTCGAGTTTTTGCGCGGTGACCTGTTCGAGCATGTCCAGCACCTTGGGATCCGGCACCAGGCCGTCTTTCAATTGCTTGGCCTCGGTGACGATCCGCAGCACCTTGCCCGCCTGGGCACCGCCCATCACCGCCGTGCGGCTGTTGGGCCAGGCGAAGATAAAACGCGGGTCCAGGCCGCGACCGCACATTGCATAGTTGCCGGCGCCGTAGGAGCCACCGACCACCACCGTGAGTTTAGGCACCCGTGCGTTGGCCACCGCCTGGATCATCTTCGCGCCATGCTTGATCACCCCTTGCTGCTCCGCTTCGGTACCCACCATGAAGCCGGTGGTGTTGTGCAGGAACAGCAGCGGTGTGCGGCTCTGGTCACACAGCTGGATAAACTGCGCCGCCTTGCTCGCGCCCTTGGGCGTGATCGGGCCGTTGTTGCCGATCACGCCGACAGCGCGGCCCTGGATGTGCAGATGGCCGCAGACGGTATGGGCGTCGAACGCTGCCTTGAACTCGAGGAACTGCGAACCGTCGGCCAGGCGCGCGAGGATCTCGCGGACATCGTAGGGCTTTTTCGGGTCAGCGGGGATCAGCCCCAGCAGGTCGTCGATGGGGTACAGCGGCTCGGCGTAATTGCGTTTGGGCGTCAACGGCAGGCGCTCATCCCATGGCAACAGGCTGACGATTTCACGCACGATGCGCACGCCGTCGGCGTCGTTTTCCGCCAGGTATTCAGCGGTGCCGGCGATCTGTGCATGCATTTCGGCGCCGCCCAATTCTTCATCGGTGGCGACTTCACCGGTCGCCGCCTTGAGCAGCGGCGGGCCGGCAAGGAACAGCTTGGCCTTGCCGCGCACCACCACCACGTAATCCGACAGCCCTGGCTGGTACGCGCCCCCCGCCGTGGCCGAGCCGTGCACCACGGTGATCTGCGGCAAGCCCATGGCGGACATGCGCGCCTGGTTGGCAAAGCTGCGCGCGCCTTCGACGAAAATCTCCGCGGCATAGTTGAGGTTGGCGCCACCGCTTTCGGCGAGGGTCACCACCGGCAGTTTGTTGTCCATGGCGATCTGTTGCAGGCGCAGGGATTTTTTCAGGCCTGAGGGCGAAACGGTGCCGCCCTTGATCGCGCTGTTATTGGCCACCACCAGCATGCGCACGCCGCTGACGTAGCCGATCCCGGCGATCAACCCACCGCCGGCGGCGCTGCCGTCCTTGTCATCATGCAGCTTGTAGCCGGCCAGGCTCGCCAGTTCCAGGAACGGCGCGCCAGGGTCCAGCAGCAGGTTGAGGCGCTCGCGGGGCAGCAGTTGGCCGCGTTTTTCGAACTTGGGCCTGGCCTCCTCGGCCTTGCCCAGCAGGGTCTGTTCCAACTGGCGCAGGTGTTGGATGCCTTCCAGCATGGCGGCGCGGTTCTGGGCGAACTGCGGGCTGTGGGGATCGATCAGGCTGTCAATCAGCGGCATGGTTTATTGCTCCGCCTTGTGTCGCGGCCGCTGACGATCACGGTGTGACCCTGGAACAGGCCGGCTTTGAAGATCGAGTCGAAGGCCACGGCGACGCTCCTTTATGTGAGTTGATCGGCGATGTGTTGCGGCACGGCGATGGGGATTTCCAACAGCTGCTGGGCGAAGGCCTTGCCCTGGGGGTCGATGCGCAGGCTGGCGATGCCGCCGCCGCCCAGGGCGTTTTCCAGCAGGAAATTGAGGCTGTGGCTGCCGGGCAAATACCAGCGTTCAACGCGGCCGTGCACGGGGTCGAGCACATGGCCCATCCAGTCGACGAGCACCTCTGGCGTCAGCGCTTCGGCAATCCACGGCAGGTACTCGGGGGCGCGGGCGATGACCCCGATATTGCTGTGGTTGCCCTTGTCGCCGGAGCGTGCCACGGCGAGTTTCACCAGCGCCACGCTGGCGTCGGCGCGCCCCTGGGGTTTGGGCGGATCCATCGGGGCGGCAGGCAGGATCGGCGCGTCGGCGATGGGCAGCGTGCAGACGTGGCGTTGACCCTGGAAGTCGACTACCACCTCGCAGGCGGCCTTATCGATCAGGAACGAGAACAAGCGGATCAGCGGGTAGACCGTCGGCCGCCCACCGACAATCCCGGTCAGCCCCGGCGCCATGCCCGTGGCCGCCTGGGCGATCTCGCGGGCGAACAGCACCAGCGCCGGCTTGCTGGGGTGGCGCACCGCCAGCTTGACCACCACCTCGCGGCAGTCGTGGCGCAGGGCGCGGGGGCCATACGTCGCTTCGCTGCCCAGCAGTTCGATATTCACGTCGGTGTAGGGCGCCCAGCCGCGCTGGCTGAACAGTTCCGAGGTCTTGTTGATGATCGCCTGGCTGACCCGCTCGGCCTTGGCCACCGCGTCTATCCCGGCGATCAGGCAACTGGCGGTGCAGCGAAAGCCTTCCGGGTACGTGGCGCTGACCTTGTACTGGTGCGTTGGCGGCAACCCCTTGGCGCCGTGCAGGCGTACGCAGTTTTTGCCTTGCTGCTGCAACTTCACCTGGCTGAAATCGCAGATCACATCGGGCAGCAGGTACGCGTGTGGGTCGCCGATTTCATACAGCAGCTGTTCGGCCACGCTCAGTTCGCTGATCAGGCCACCGCTGCCCTCGACTTTATTGACCGTGAACTGGCCATCGGCATTGACTTCGACGATGGGAAAGCCTATGTGCTCGTAGTCGGGCACGTCGCGCCAGTCGGTGAAGTTGCCACCGGTACACTGTGCGCCGCATTCGATGATATGCCCGGCCAACGCGGCCTGGGCCAGGCGGTCGTAGTCCTGCCACGACCAACCGAATTCATGCACCAGCGCTGCGCTGACCACCGCGCTGTCGACCACCCGGCCGGTGATGACGATGTCCGCGCCCAGTTGCAGCGCCTGGGCAATGCCCGGTGCGCCGAGGTAGGCATTGGCCGATACGCACAGGGGCGGCAGCGGCGCGCCGTTGAACATGTCGGTGATGCCGTGCAGGTGCTTGAGCCGGGGGTGCAGGTCATCGCCCAGCAGCACGGCGATTTTCAACGGCACCTGGGCTGTATCGCAGGCAGCTTGCAGGGCGGCGGCGCAGGCTTGGGGGTGGATGCCGCCGGCATTGCTGATCACGCGGATGCCCTGGCGCTGGATCTCGGCCAGCAGCGGTGTGAGCACCTCGACGAAATCCGTGGCGTAGCCGGCCTGGGGATCTTTCATCCGTGCACCGGCGAGGATCGACATCGTGACTTCCGCCAGGTAGTCGAACACCAGGTAGTCCAGCTTGCCGCCGTGCACCAACTGCGCGGCCGCGCTGCAGGTGTCACCCCAGAAGGCGCTGGCGCAGCCGATACGAACCGTCTTGCTCATGAGAAATCCTTCCTCGAATGGCTGGTAACGAGACTACCAAGCAAGCGCTTGGTTTGTAAACTCCGGTCACAAGTTTTGCCCAAGCGCTTGCTTGGGTGACTGGCACGGCCTAAATTGCCGGCCAAGACGTCAGTAGAAGTAGAGGAGAGCAGCATGGATGAGCACAAAGCCCTGCGGGTGATGCGCACCATGGTCGACGGCGGCCAATTGACCGACCCCGACAGTGCCCGGGGCAAGTTGCTGCAAACCGCGGCGCACCTGTTTCGCAACAAGGGCTTTGAACGCACCACCGTCCGCGACCTGGCCAGTGCCGTGGGCATCCAGTCCGGCAGTATCTTTCATCACTTCAAGAGCAAGGACGAGATCCTGCGCGCGGTGATGGAGGAAACCATCCACTACAACACCGCCTTGATGCGTGCCTCGCTCGAGGAGGCGAGCACCGTACGCGAACGTGTGCTGGCGCTGATTCGCTGCGAATTGCAGTCGATCATGGGCGGCAGCGGCGAGGCCATGGCGGTGCTGGTGTATGAATGGCGTTCGCTCTCGGCCGACGCCCAGGCCCAGGTGCTGGCGTTGCGCGATGTGTACGAAGACATTTGGCTGCAGGTGTTGGGCGAGGCCAAGGCGGCAGGTTACATCAAGGGCGATGTGTTTATTGCGCGACGCTTCCTCACCGGAGCCTTGTCCTGGACCACCACCTGGTTTCGCGCCGAGGGCAACCTGACCCTGGAGCAATTGGCCGAAGAAGCCTTGTTGATGGTTTTGAAGGCCGATTGAGGCGCAAGCTATTAATTTGCCGATGGAAAGTTGTCTAGCTGGACAAAAACGCCTAGCTTATCGACATCGATGTATTGAACGGTGTGTGCCTTGATGTTATCGCCATGGCGGTTGGCTGCAGGACTTACTTTATGGGTACTCGGCACCGCAGCGTGGTTGCCGGCTTCGGCTGCGCAACTGGTGCGCATCGGCGCGGCGCATTTTCCGCCCTACACCGTGCGCCCGGAGCAAGGCGCCGACACCGGTCTGTTGCCTCAATTGGTGGAGGCCCTGAACGCCTCGCAAACCGACTATCAGTTTGTGCTGGTACCCACCTCCATCCCCCGGCGTTTTCGTGATTTCGAACAAGGCCGTGTCGACATGGCCATCTTCGAAAATCCCGATTGGGGCTGGCAGAAGGTTGCCCACACCAGCATCGACATGGGCCTGGAAGATGCGGAAATCTTCGTCGCCCAGCGTGAGCCCGGTCGAGGCCAGGACTATTTCGCCGACCTTGCCGGGAAACGCCTGGCGGTGTTCAGCGGCTATCACTACGCCTTTGCCAACTTCAACCCCGACCCCAAGTACTTGGCCGAGCACTTCAACGCCACCTTGACCTATTCCCATGACAGCAACCTGCTGATGGTTGCGCGCGGGCGTGCGGACATCGCCTTGGTAACCCGTTCGTACCTGAGTGACTTCATGGTGCGCAATGCGGATATGGCCGGGCAGTTCCTGGTCTCGGAGCGCATCGACCAGGTCTATCACCACTACGCGTTGCTGCGGCCCAAGGCGCCGATCACGGGCGAGGCGTTTTCGGCGTTGCTCAAGCGCTTGCGCGACAGCGGCGAGATGCTGAAGATTTTCGAGCCGTACCGCATCGATGTGATGGCGGTACCCTGAGGTCACACCCGCCGTGCAAACGTATCGCTATGGCTGCCGGACACCTTGCGGCAGTGCACCAGCGCATCGCGAATCATGAAGTTCACCAACGTCGGTGAAACCCCCAGTTCCTTGGCAATGTCCTTTTGCGGCACACCGTGCAGGCGGTACATCTCGAACGCATAGCGGGTGCGCTGGGGCAACTCCGTCAGGGCGTCGGCGATGTTTTCCAGGGTGTTGAAATTGATGTGGGAGGTTTCCGGTGAAGCGCCGTGAATGACCACATTCAAGCCTTCCTCTTCCGTCCCGGAATATTTGAGTTCCAGGGCCTGCTTGCGGTAGTGATCGATCGCCAGGTTGCGCACGATCTGGAACAGATAACTCAGTTGGGCCTTGAACGATGACGTGATCGTCGGCGCCGATTGCAGGCGGAAGTAGGCGTCCTGCACTACATCTTCGGCACGGGAGCGGCACCCGGTAATACGTGCCGCAATCTTCACCAGAATCAGTCGATTGTCGACAAATGCCTGGAGAAGCGGTGAGTCGCACCTGCCTGTGGATACTTGTTCCGTCATGGAAATCACCTTGTCGCAAAAGAGGTTAGGGGAGGGCGTCCTTGCTGAGGCCTCCTACACATCGGGCAACAAATTATGCTGAATGATAATGATTGTCAAATGAGAAGGCGAACTAATCTTATGCTTTCTTGTTAGGTGTGAACCACGTCTCGCAGGTACCCGGCGACTAATTATTTGCCGGTGCCGTCCGTTCTTCTGGGTGACAGGGCCGTTAGTAAAGCGGCCAAGGATCAGCACCCGCAGGAGGACGACATGGGTTTTTATCGTGCACACAGCGTGTTTCAGTTTGGAGTCGTCGCGGGATGACTACGCCGACTCGACTGCGCCTGTTCTGCCTGCCCTATTCGGGCGCCAGCGCCATGGTTTACGCGCGTTGGCGCCGCACGTTGCCGGAGTGGCTGCAGGTGTGCCCGCTGGAATTGCCTGGACGGGGCATGCGCATGGACGAGCCTCTGCAACGCGATATCAAGGCCTTGGCGGCGCAGCTCGCGGAGGAAATCAGTCGCGACTTGAGCGGCCCTTATGCGTTGTTCGGCCATAGCCTCGGCGGTCTGCTGGCCTTTGAATTGGCCCACGCGTTAAAGGCACGGAATGTCCCTGCGCCGCTGGCGCTGTTCGCCTCCGGCACGGCCGGTCCGGCTCGCCGCGATGTCAGCGAATACGCCATCGAAAAGACCGACGCGCAACTGATCGCCCGCCTGCGCGAACTGCAAGGCACTGCCGAAGAAGCCCTGGCCAATCCCGAGCTGATGCAGTTGATGCTGCCGATCCTGCGCGCCGATTTCCTGCTGTGCGGCAGCTTCACCTACGGCGAGCGCAAGCCGCTGGACCTGCCGATCCATGTGTTCGGCGGCAAGCAGGACAGCGTGCGCGCCGACCAGTTGCTCGACTGGCAGCTCGATGCCGCCAGCGGTTTTTCCCTGGACATGTTCGACGGCCACCACTTTTTCCTTATCCAGCACGAAAGCGCCGTATTGCGCTGCGTGCGGCGCTACGCCGACGAACACCTGGCCCGCTGGCGCAATGGCGCGGCGCGGCAACTGGCCGCCGGCTGATCGCTCTCCCATTCCCGAATTTCCCGTAAGCCGATTTCAGGCAGGAACCCCATGATGGACGCCTTCGAACTTCCCCGCACCCTGGTCGAGTCCCTTCAACGTCGCGCCGCCCAGGCCCCGGACCAGGTCGCCCTGCGCTTCCTCGCCGAGTCGGCCGAGAACAACGTGGTACTCAGTTACCGTGACCTGGACCAACGCGCCCGCACCATCGCCGCCGCCCTCCAGGCCAATGCGGCACAGGGCGACCGTGCGGTGCTGCTGTTCCCCAGTGGCCCGGACTACGTCGCGGCGTTCTTCGGCTGCCTGTACGCCGGGGTGATCGCGGTGCCGGCCTACCCGCCGGAGTCCACCCGCCGTCATCACCAGGAGCGTTTGCTGTCGATTATCGGTGACGCCGAACCGCGTCTGCTGCTGACCATCGCCAGCCTGGCCGAGGGCCTCGCGCAGATCGAAAACGCGCCGCCGGTGCTGAGTGTCGACACCCTCGACGCACAGATCGCCAGCGCCTGGAGCGCCCCCGACCTGCAACCCGACGACATCGCCTTCCTGCAATACACCTCAGGCTCCACCGCGTTGCCCAAGGGCGTGCAAGTCAGCCACGGCAACCTGGTAGCCAACGAAGTGCTGATCCGGCGCGGCTTTGGCATCGACCTGAACCCTGACGACGTGATCGTCAGCTGGCTGCCGCTGTACCACGACATGGGCCTGATCGGCGGCCTGCTGCAACCGATTTTCAGCGGCGTGCCGTGCGTGTTGATGTCGCCGGCCTATTTCCTCGGCCGGCCATTGCGCTGGCTCGAAGCGATCAGCGAATACCGCGGCACCATCAGCGGCGGGCCGGATTTCGCCTACCGCCTGTGCAGCGAGCGGGTCAGTGAGTCGGCCCTGGAACGCCTGGATTTGAGCAACTGGCGCGTGGCCTATTCCGGCTCCGAGCCCATCCGCCTCGACACCCTCGAGCGCTTCGCCGAGAAGTTCGCCGCCTGCGGGTTTACCTCGGATAGTTTCTTCGCCTCCTACGGCCTGGCCGAAGCCACCCTGTTCGTCGCCGGCGGCCGGCGTGGCCATGGCATCCCGGCGCTGCGCGTCGACGAGCAGGCCCTGGCCGCCAACCGCGCCGAGCCTGGGCAGGGCAGTGCGATCATGAGTTGCGGCACCTCCCAGCCGGAACACGCGGTGCTGATCGCCGACCCGCACACACTGAGCGAGCTGGCCGACAACTGCGTCGGCGAACTCTGGGCCAGCGGTCCGAGCATCGCCCACGGCTACTGGCGCAACCCAGAGGCCAGCGCCAAGACCTTCGTGCAGCATGCCGGCCGCACCTGGCTGCGCACAGGTGACCTGGGCTTTATCCGCGAGGGCGAGGTGTACATCACCGGTCGCCTGAAAGATCTGCTGATCGTGCGCGGCCATAACCTGTACCCCCAGGACATCGAACAGACCATCGAGCGCGAAATGGAAGTGGTGCGCAAGGGCCGGGTCGCGGCGTTTGCGGTGAATGACAACGGCCTGGAAGGCATCGGCATCGCCGCGGAAATCAGCCGCAGCGTGCAGAAGATCCTGTCGCCTGAAGCGCTGATCAAAGCCATCCGCCAAGCCGTGGCCGAGGCCTATCAAGAGGCGCCGTGCGTGGTGGTGTTGCTCAACCCCGGCGGCCTGCCCAAGACCTCCAGCGGCAAGGTGCAGCGTGCGGCGTGCGCGCTTCGGCAGGCCGACGGCAGTCTCGACTGCTACGCACAGTTCCCCGATCTGCACGCCCAGGCGAGCGCTGTTGCGCTGGAATCCGAACTGCAAAGTCGGATCGCCGCGATCTGGTGCGAGCAGTTGCAGGTCGCCACGGTGGCGGCCGACGACCACTTCTTCCTGCTCGGCGGCAACTCCATCACCGCCACCCAAGTGGTCGCGCGCCTGCGGGAAACCCTCGGCCTGGAGTTGAACCTGCGCCTGCTGTTCGAGGCGCCGACGTTGTCCGGGTTCGCCGCCGGCGTGGCGCAACTGCAACAGGACGGCGGCATTGCCCAAGGTGCGATCCGCCCGTTGTCGCGCCAGGACGAACTGCCCCAATCCCTGGCCCAGAACCGCCTGTGGATTACCTGGCAACTGGACCCGCAAAGCAGCGCCTACACCATCCCCGGCGCCCTGCGTCTGCGTGGCGAGCTGGATGAAGACGCGCTGCGCTCAAGCTTCCAGTACCTGATCCAGCGCCACGAAGCCCTGCGCACCCGCTTCTATGAGCGCGATGGGCAGGGCTTCCAGCGTGTGGAGGCCACCAGTGATTTCGACCTGCAGGTTATCGATCTCAGCGACTTGCCCGTCGCCGAGCGTGAGGCCCGCGCGCAACAGATCCGTGAGGACGAAGCCCGAACCCTGTTCGACCTGGAACAAGGCCCGCTGCTGTGGGTGACCCTGGTGCGCCTGGACGAGGACGATCACCAGTTGCTGGTGACCCTGCACCACATCATCGCCGATGGCTGGTCGTTGAATATCCTCATCGACGAGTTCTCGCGCCTGTACGCCGCCGCAAGCCAGGGCCAGACCCTGGCGTTGCCGCCACTGGCCTTGCAGTACGCCGACTACGGCAGCTGGCAGCGCCAATGGCTGGCCGACGGTGAAGGCCAGCGCCAACTGGCGTACTGGAAAGCGCAACTGGGGGACGAGCACCCGACCCTGAGCCTGGCCACCGACCACCCGCGTGCGGCCCGGCAACGCCACAGTGCGTCGCGCCATAGTGTGCGCCTGAGTGTCAGCCTCAGCGAGGCGATTCGCCAGACCGCCCAGGCCCACGAGTCCACGCCGTTCATGCTGTTGCTGGCGGCGTTCCAGACCTTGCTCTACCGCTACAGCGGCCAGCGCGATATCCGCATCGGCGTGCCCAACGCCAACCGCCCGCGCCAGGAAACCCAAGGCCTGATCGGCTTCTTTATCAACACCCTGGTGCTGCGTGCCGAGCTGGACGGGCGCCTGCCTTTCACTGAGCTGCTGGCCGCCACCCGCCAGACTGCACTGGGCGCCCAGGCCCATCAGGACCTGCCGTTCGAGCAACTGTTGGAAGCCTTCCCGCAAGCCCGCGAACAGGGCCTGTTCCAGGTCATGTTCAACCACCAGCAACGTGACCTCAGCGCCTTGCGCCGCCTGCCGGGCATGCTCGCCGACGAGCTGCCCTGGCACAGCCGCGAAGCCAAGTTCGACCTGCAACTGCACAGCGAAGAAGACCGCAACGGGCGCCTGAGCCTGTCCTTCGACTACGCCGACGAACTGTTCGACAGCGCGACCATCCAGCGCCTGGCCGCGCACTTCATCCACCTGCTGCAGGCCGTGTGCGAACAACCGCAACAGGCCATCGGTGACCTCCCGCTGATGCCGCAGGACGAACAGCAAGCGTGGAACCAGGCGCCATGTGCACCGGCTCAACAATGGCTGCCCGAACTGCTCAATCAACACACCTCGGACAACACCGCGCTGGTCTGGCAGGACGGCAGCCTGACCTTTGCCCAACTGCACACCCAGGCCAACCGCCTGGCCCATTACTTGCGCGACAAAGGCGTCGGCCCGGACGTGTGCGTAGCCATCGCCGCCGAACGTTCGCCGCAACTGCTGGTGGGCCTGCTGGCGATCATCAAGGCCGGTGGCGCCTATGTGCCGCTGGACCCGGATTACCCTGCCGAGCGCCTGGCCTACATGCTCAAGGACAGCGGCGTGCACCTGCTGTTGACCCAGACCGCATTGCTGGACCGCGTGCCGAGTGCCGAAGGCGTGTGCGTGATTGCCATGGACAGCCTGCACCTCGACAGCTGGCCGACCCAGCCGCCCGGCCTGCACCTCGATGGCGACAACCTCGCCTATGTGATCTACACCTCCGGCTCCACCGGCCAGCCCAAGGGCGTGGGCAATACCCATGCGGCCCTGGCCGAACGCTTGCAGTGGATGCAGGCCACCTATCAACTCAATGACAGCGACGTGCTGATGCAAAAGGCACCGATCAGTTTCGACGTGTCGGTGTGGGAGTGCTTCTGGCCGTTGATCACCGGCTGCCGCCTGGTGCTGGCCGGCCCTGGCGAACATCGTGACCCGCATCGCATTGCGCAACTGGTGCAGGAGCACGGGGTAACCACCTTGCACTTTGTGCCGCCGCTGTTGCAGCTGTTTATCGATGAACCGCTGGCGGCCGAATGCACCAGTCTGCGTCGGCTGTTTTCCGGCGGCGAAGCCTTGCCCGCCGAGTTGCGCAACCGTGTGTTGGCACAGTTGCCGGCAGTGCAGTTGCACAACCGCTATGGCCCGACCGAGACCGCGATCAACGTCACCCACTGGCAGTGCACGGCCGCAGACGGCGAGCGCTCGCCGATTGGCCGGCCGCTGGGCAATGTGATCTGCCGCGTGCTGGACGAGCAGCTCAATCCGTTGCCGGCCGGTGTGCCGGGTGAGCTGTGCATCGGCGGGATCGGCCTGGCACGCGGGTATCTCGGACGTGCCGGGTTGACCGCTGAACGGTTTGTCGCCGATCCACTGGGCGAGGGCGGCGCACGCTTGTATCGCACCGGTGACCGCGCGCGCTGGAGCGCCGACGGCGTGCTCGAATACCTGGGCCGCCTTGATCAGCAGGTCAAGCTGCGCGGCTTCCGTGTGGAGCCCGAAGAGATCGAAGCGCGCCTGCTGGCCCTGGACGGTATCGCCCAGGCCGTGGTGCTGGTGCGCGACGCGCAGTTGATCGGTTACTACACCGCCAGCACCGCGCTGGATGAACAGGACGTCAAGGCCGCGCTGGCCGCCGAACTGCCGGAGTACATGGTGCCCGCGCTGTTGATGCGCCTGGACGCCATGCCCCTGAGCCCCAGCGGCAAGCTCGACCGCCGTGCCTTGCCGGCACCGGTGTGGCAAACCCGCGAACATATCGAGCCGCAAACCGCGTTGCAGCAACAGATCGCGGCGATCTGGCGCGAAGTGCTCGGCGTGCCGCTCCTGGGTCTGCGCGATGACTTTTTCGCCCTCGGCGGCCATTCGTTGCTGGCCACGCAAATCATCTCCCGCACCCGCCAGGCCTGCGACGTCGAGTTGCCGTTGCGCACGTTGTTCGAAGCCAGCGAGTTGGGCGCTTTTGCCGAGCAAGTGGCGCTGATCCAGGCCTCCGGCCAGCGCAACCAGCAGACGGCAATTGCCCAGGTCGACCGCAGCCAGAAGGTGCCGCTGTCCTATTCCCAGCAGCGCATGTGGTTCCTCTGGCAGATGGAACCGGACAGCCCGGCCTACAACGTCGGCGGCATGGCACGCCTGCGTGGCGTGCTGGATGTGGGGCGTTTCGAGGCGGCATTGCAGGCCTTGGTCATGCGCCACGAAACCCTGCGCACCACGTTCCCGAGTGTCGACGGCGTGGCCTATCAAAAGGTGTCGGCGCAGACCGGCCTGCGCATGGGCTGGCAGGATATGTCGGCGTTGAACGAAGGCGAGCGCGAGCAGCGTTTGCAGCAACTGGCCGACCACGAGGCGCACACCCCGTTCAACCTGGAAGCCGGGCCACTGCTGCGCGCGTGCCTGGTCAAGGCCGGTGAGCGGGAGCACTACCTGGTGCTGACCCTGCACCATATCGTCACCGAAGGCTGGGCCATGGACATCTTTGCCCGTGAACTCAGCGCGCTGTACGAAGCCTTTATCGATGAGCGCCTGTCACCGCTGGCGCCGTTGCCGGTGCAGTACCTGGACTACAGCGTGTGGCAACGCCAGTGGCTGGAGTCCGGCGAACGCCAACGCCAATTGGACTACTGGACCGCGCAACTGGGCAACGAACATCCACTGCTCGAATTGCCCGGCGACCGCCCACGGCCACCGGTGCAAAGTCACCGGGGCGAGCTGTACCGCTTCGACCTCAGCGACGATCTGGCCGCCCGTGTGCGTGCCTTCAACGCCGAACGTGGCCTGACCCTGTTCATGACCATGACCGCCACCCTGGCCGTGTTGCTCTATCGCTACAGCGGCCAGACCGACCTGCGTATCGGCGCGCCGGTGGCCAACCGCATTCGCCCGGAAAGCGAAGGGCTGATCGGCGCGTTCCTCAACACCCAGGTGCTGCGTTGCCAGCTCACGGGGCAGATGAGTGTTGCCGAGCTGTTCGAGCAGGTCCGTCACACCGTGATCGAAGGCCAATCCCATCAGGACCTGCCGTTCGATCACCTGGTGGAAGCCCTGCAACCGCCGCGCAGCGCGGCGTACAACCCGTTGTTCCAGGTGATGTGCAACGTGCAGCGCTGGGAATTCCAGCAGAGCCGCCAACTGGCCGGCATGACCGTCGAATACCTGGCCAACGATGCTCGCGCGACCAAGTTCGACCTCAACCTGGAAGTCACCGACCTCGACCACCGCCTGGGTTGCTGCCTGACCTACAGCACCGATTTGTTCGATGAACCGCGCATCGCGCGCATGGCCGAGCATTGGCGCAACCTGCTCGAAGCGTTGATCGCCAACCCGCAACAACGCCTCAGCGAACTGCCGTTGCTGACCGCCACCGAGCAACGCGCGTTACAGGACAGCCTGGGCGTGGAGGCGGGCGAGCATCGTCTCGACCAGTGCCTCCAGCAACTGTTCAGCCAGCAGGCGCTCAAGCGTGGCAATGCCCCGGCGCTGACCTTTGCCGGTGTCACCCTCACCTACGCCGAACTCGACGCCCGCGCCAACCGCTTGGCCTGGATGCTGCGCGAGCGCGGCGTGGGCCCGCAGGTGCGGGTCGGCCTGGCGCTGCCGCGCTCGCTGGAAATGGTCATCGGCCTGCTGGCGATCCTCAAGGCGGGTGGCGCCTATGTGCCGCTGGACCCGGAATACCCGCTGGACCGCCTGCACTACATGATCGAAGACAGCGGCATCGGCCTGTTGCTCAGCGATGCGGCGATGTTCGACGCCCTCGGCGAATTGCCGGCGACCGTGGCCTGCTGGTGCCTGGAAGATGACTTGCCGGTGCTGGCCAATTACCCCGCCGACGAGCTGCCGTTTATCAGTTTGCCGCAACATCAGGCCTATCTGATCTACACCTCCGGCTCCACCGGTAAACCCAAGGGTGTGGTGGTGTCCCACGGTGAAATCGCCATGCATTGCCAGGCCGTGATCGAGCGCTTCGGCATGCGCCCGGACGATTGCGAGCTGCATTTCTATTCGATCAACTTCGACGCCGCCACCGAGCGTCTGCTGGTGCCGCTGCTCAGCGGTGCCCAGGTGGTCCTGCGCGCCCAGGGCCAGTGGGATGCCGAGGAAATCTGCGGGCTGATCCGTACCCATCGCATCAACATCCTCGGTTTTACCCCGAGCTACGGCAGCCAGTTGGCGCAGTGGCTGGCAACCCAGCACCAGACCTTGCCGGTGCGCATGTGCATCACCGGCGGCGAAGCGCTGACCGGCGAACACCTGCAGCGTATCCGCGCGGCGTTCCAGCCCGAGGTGTTTTTCAATGCCTATGGGCCGACCGAAACCGTGGTGATGCCCCTGGCCAGCCTGGCGCCGCAGCAGTTGGACGAGGGCGCCGCCAGCGTGGCGATCGGCAGCATCATCGGCGACCGCGTGGCCTATATTCTCGACGCCGACCTGGCCTTGGTGCCGCAAGGCGCGACCGGCGAGTTGTATGTCGGCGGCGCCGGTCTGGCCCAGGGTTACCACGAACGTCCGGGGATGACGGCCGAACGGTTTGTCGCCGACCCGTTTGCCCGCCAGGGCGGTCGCCTGTATCGCACCGGCGACCTGGTGCGCCAGCGCGCCGATGGCCTGGTGGAGTACCTGGGGCGTATCGACCATCAGGTGAAGATTCGCGGTTTTCGGATCGAGCTGGGCGAGATCGAAACCCGCCTGCTGGAACATGCTGCCGTGCGCGAAGCGGTGGTGCTGGCACTGGATTCGCCGAGTGGCAGGCAACTGGTGGCGTACCTGGTCAGCGACGCCGACCACGGCACCTTGCGTGAGGCGCTCAAGGCCCATCTCAAGGCGCAACTGCCGGACTACATGGTACCCGCGCACCTGATCGTACTCGACAGCATGCCGCTGACCGCCAACGGCAAGCTCGACCGCCGCGCCCTGCCGCAACCCGATCCCGAGGCCAATCGGCAACAGTACGTGGCGCCGCGCAACGAGCTGGAAAGCACCTTGGCGGCGATCTGGTGCGCGGTGTTGAACGTGCAGCAGGTCGGCCTCGACGATAACTTCTTTGAACTGGGCGGCGATTCGATCCTGTCGATCCAGGTGGTCAGCCGTGCGCGGCAGGCGGGGATTCACTTCAGCCCCCGCGACCTGTTCCAGCACCAGACCGTGCAAACCCTGGCCGGGGTGGCCACGCGCTCCGAGCAGGTCAGCGCCGAGCAAGGCGTGCTTACCGGCGCTTCGGGCCTTACACCGATCCAGCACTGGTTCTTCGACACCGATATTCCCGCGCGCCAGCACTGGAATCAGGCGCTGGTGCTCAAGCCGCTGCAACTGCTCGAGCCTCATCGCCTGGAGCAGGCGCTGCTGGCGGTACTCGAGCACCACGACGCCCTGCGCCTGAGCTTTACCCGGCGCGATGCGCAATGGCATGCCGAACACCTGGCCGTGCCCAAAGGCGGCGTGCTGATGCAGGCGCAAGTGCGCGACATGCAACAGTGCACCGCGCTGTTCACCGACACCCAGCGCAGCCTCGACCTGGAGCACGGCCCGCTGGTGCGCGCCTTGCTGGTGGATGGCCCCCAAGGCCAGCAACGCTTGCTGATCGCGATCCATCACCTGGTGGTGGACGGTGTGTCGTGGCGCGTGTTGCTCGAAGACCTGCAAAACGTTTACCGCCAGCTCAGCGACGGCCAGTCCGTCAGCCTGCCGGCCAAGACCAGCGCTCTGCGCGATTGGGCCGCGCGCTTGCAGGCGTACGCCGGCAGCGAATCCCTGCGTGAAGAGTTGAGCCTGTGGCAGGACCGGTTGGCCGGCCCTGACGCGGCATTGCCCGTGGCCCACCCGCACGGTTCGCGGCGCAACCGCGATGCCGACACCGTCAGCGTGCGCCTGGATGCCGAACACACGCGCCAGTTGCTGCAACAGGCGCCGAGCGCCTACCGCACCCAGGTCAACGACCTGCTGCTGACCGCCCTGGCCCGTGTGCTGTGCCGCTGGAGCGGGCACGGGTCGGCGCTGATCCAGCTCGAAGGCCATGGCCGCGAAAGCCTGTTCGACGACATCGACCTGACCCGCAGCGTTGGCTGGTTCACCAGCGCTTACCCGCTGCGCCTGACCCCGCAAACCGGGCAGGGCGACTCGATCAAGGCGATCAAGGAACAGCTGCGTGCGGTGCCCCATAAAGGTTTGGGCTATGGCGTGCTGCGTTACCTCGCCGATGACCTGTGCAAACAGAGCATGGCCGCCTTGCCGAGTGCGCAGATCACCTTTAACTACCTTGGCCAGTTCGATCAAAGCTTCGGCGCCGATGCACTGTTCCATCCGCTGGACGAATCGGCGGGCCTGGCCCATGACCCGGACGCGCCGCTGCCCAACGAACTGAGTGTGGACAGCCAGGTGTACGGCGGCGAACTGGTGCTGCGCTGGACCTTCAGCCGCGAACGCCACGACCCACAGGCCATCCAGGACCTGGCGCAGGCCTACCTGGCCGAACTGCAAGCGTTGGTCGCCCATTGCCTGGAGGACAACGCCGGCGGCCTCACGCCGTCCGACTTCCCCCTGGCGCACTTGAGCCAGTCGCAGCTCGACAGCTTGCCGGTACCGGCCGGCGCCATCGAAGACGTGTATCCGCTGACCCCGATGCAAGAGGGCCTGCTGCTGCACACCCTGCTCGAGCCGGGCACCGGCCTCTACTACATGCAGGACCGCTACCGCATCAACAGCGCTCTGGACCCCGAGCGTTTCGCCCAGGCCTGGCAAGCGGTGATCGCTCGCCACGAAGCCTTGCGCGCCTCGTTCTGCTGGAACGTCGGCGAAGACATGCTGCAAGTGATCCACAAGCCGGGCAGCACGCCGATCGAGTACCTGGATTGGAGTGCCGACCAGGAAGGTGAACAGGAACCGCGCCTGCAAGCACTGCTCAAGGCCGAGCGCGAAGCCGGTTTCGATCTGCTCAACCAGGCGCCGTTCCACCTGCGCCTGATCCGCGTCGGTGAAGCGCGCTACTGGTTCATGATGAGCAACCACCACATCCTGATCGATGCCTGGTGCCGCTCGCTGTTGATGAATGACTTCTTCGATATCTACATGGCCCTCGGCGAAGGTCGTGAAGCGCAGCTGGCCACGCCGCCGCGCTACCGCGACTACATCGCCTGGCTGCAACGCCAGAACCTGGCCGAAGCACGCCAGTGGTGGCAGCAGAACCTGCAAGGGTTCGAGCGCACCACGCCGATCCCCAGCGACCGGCCGTTCCTGCGCGAACATGCCGGCCACAGTGGTGGCATGGTGGTGGGTGACTGCTACACCCGCCTCGACGCCCGTGACGGTGCGCAACTGCGCGAACTGGCCCAGGCCCATCAACTTACCGTCAACACCTTTGCCCAGGCGGCCTGGGCCTTGGTGCTGCGACGCTTGAGCGGCGAGCGTGACGTGCTGTTCGGCGTCACCGTGGCCGGGCGCCCGGTGGAAATGCCCGAGATGCAACGCACCGTCGGCCTGTTTATCAACAGCATCGCGCTGCGGGTGAAGCTGCCCGAAGACGACCAGCGTTGCAGCGTACGCCAGTGGTTGAACGCGTTGCTCGACAGCAATATGCAACTGCGCGAGTACGAATACCTGCCGCTGGTGACGATCCAGGAACACAGCGAACTGCCCAAGGGCCAGCCGCTGTTCGACAGCCTGTTCGTGTTCGAAAACGCCCCGGTGGAAGTCTCGGTGCTGGACCGCGCCCACAGCCTGAATGCCACCTCGGACTCCGGCCGCACCCACACCAATTTCCCGCTGACCGCCGTGTGCTACCCGGGGGATGACCTCGGCCTGCACCTGTCCTACGACCAGCGTTACTTCGACGAAACCACCGTGCAAGGCATGCTCGGTGAATTCAAGCGCCTGCTGCTGGCGCTGGTGCAGGGCTTCCATGGCGACATGGCCGACCTGCCACTGATGGGCGAACAGGAACGCGCGTTCCTGTTGGACGGCTGCAACCAGAGCGAACACGCCTACCCGCTGGAACGCAGCTATATCGAGCTGTTCGAAGCCCAGGTGAGCGCGCATCCGCAGCGCATCGCGGCCCGTTGCCTGGACCGGCAATGGACCTATGACGAACTGAACCGGCGCAGTAACGGCCTGGGTCATGCACTGATTGCGGCGGGCGTCGGCCTGGACCAACCGGTGGCGTTGTTGGCCGAGCGCAGCCTTGACCTGCTGGGCATGATCATCGGCAGCTTCAAGGCCGGTGCCGGTTACCTGCCGTTGGACCCGGGCCTGCCGAGCCAGCGCCTGAGCCGCATCATCGACCTGAGTCGCACACCGTTGCTGGTCTGCACCGAAGCGTGCCGCGAGCAGGCCATCGAGCTGCTGGACGGCGTCGATTGCCAGTTGCTGGTCTGGGAAGACGTGCCTGCCCGTGGGGAAAATCCGGGCATCTACAGCGGCCCGGACAACCTTGCCTACGTGATCTACACCTCGGGCTCCACCGGCCTGCCCAAAGGCGTGATGGTCGAACAGCGCGGCATGCTCAATAACCAATTGAGCAAGGTGCCGTATATGGACCTGACGCCAGCGGATGTGATCGCCCAGACCGCCTCGCAAAGCTTCGATATTTCCGTGTGGCAATTCCTCGCCGCGCCGCTGTTCGGCGCACGGGTGGATATCGTGCCGAACAGCATCGCCCACGATCCGCAGGGCTTGCTGGCCCATGTGCAAGCACATGGCATCACTGTATTGGAAAGCGTGCCGTCGCTGATCCAGGGCATGCTTGCCCAGGATCGCGTCAGCCTGGACGGTTTGCGCTGGATGCTGCCGACCGGTGAAGCGATGCCGCCGGAGCTGGCGCACCAGTGGTTGTTGCGTTACCCGGACATCGGCCTGGTCAACGCCTACGGCCCGGCGGAATGTTCGGACGATGTGGCGTTCTTCCGCGTCGACCTGGCGTCCACCCGTGGCACTTACCTGCCGATTGGTACGCCGACGGACAATAACCGTTTGTACGTGGTGGATGGTGCGCTGGAATTGGTGCCCCAGGGGGCGGTCGGTGAGCTGTGCGTGGCCGGCACCGGGGTGGGCCGCGGATATGTCAGCGATCCGCTGCGCACCGCCCAGGTGTTTGTGCCGAACCCTTTCGGCGCACCGGGCGAGCGCCTGTACCGCACCGGCGACCTGGCACGGCGGCGCAGCGATGGTGTGCTGGAGTACGTCGGGCGTATCGACCATCAGGTGAAGATTCGCGGCTACCGCATCGAGCTGGGTGAAATCGAAGCGCGCCTGCACGAACAACCGCTAGTGCGCGACGCGGCAGTGGGCGTGCAGGAAGGCGTCAACGGCAAGCATCTGGTGGGTTACGTGGTGGCCGCCGATGAAAGGCTGAGTCCGGGCGAACGCCTGGACCGCATCAAGCAACGCCTGCGCGCCGAACTGCCGGAGTACATGGTGCCGCTGCACTGGCTCTGGCTCGAGCGCCTGCCGCTCAACGCCAACGGCAAACTCGACCGCAAGGCCCTGCCGGAACTGGAGATCGGCCAGTTGCACAGCCAGGACTACCTGGCGCCACGCAACGAACTGGAAAACACCTTGGCCGCGATCTGGGCCGAGGTGCTGAAAGTCGACAGGGTCGGCGTGCAGGACAACTTCTTCGAACTGGGCGGCCACTCGTTGCTGGCCACGCAGATTGCCTCGCGCGTGCAGAAGACCCTGCAGCGGGATGTGCCGCTGCGGGCGATGTTCGAATGCAGTACGGTGGCGGAGTTGGCCGAGTACATCGAGGGGCTGGCGGCCAATGAGATCAGTGCAGAGAAGGTGGATCGGTTGAGTGATTTGATGGCGGAGTTGGAGGGGCTCTGATCTTCGCTGTCTGTCAGGACGCCATCGGGGCTTGCCCCCGATGGCGTCAGACCAGGCGCCGCTTACTTCGGCCCCATAATCTTCGCCAACTTCTCCGGCGACGGCGCCCCTTGCTGTTGCTGCAAGCCGCCCTTGTCATCCAGGTAGAAAATCGCCGGCGTCGCCGACAGTTCCAGCTCGTCCATCAACTTCATATTGGCATCGAGCTTGGCTTCGATGTCCGCAGGGATCTTGGCCAGCGCCTGCAATTTGCTGCCTTTGCCGGCGGCTTCGTGTTCTTCCAGGGCCTTTTGCGGATCTTTGGCAGCGAATAGGGCGGCCGACTTGGCGGCGCTGTCTTCGCGGATGATGCCGACCATGATGTGGCGCAACTGCACCTTGCCGGCTTTTACCCATGGCCGCGCCTGTTCCCAGAACATGTTGCAGTAAGGGCAGTTGGGGTCGCTGAACAGGTAGACGATGCGCGGGGCGTTTTTGTCGCCGTCCTGGATCCAGCTGCTTTTTTCCATTTTGGCCCAGACTTCCTTGGCCATCGGCGCGTACACCAGTTTTTCCAGGGGCGCGCTGCTCAGGTCATTGCCCTGGGCGTCGTACAGGTTGCCGGCGATCACGCTCTTGCCGTCGGCGGTCAGGTACAGCGCCATGCCGCGGTTCTGGTATTGCGCGGCGTAGCCGGTGAGGCCGCTGGGGGCGTCGAACTTGCCGAGGATTTTGGCGCCCTTGGCTTCGATCTGTTTGATCGGTGCCGGCCAGTCTTCGGCCTGGGCCAGGGTGGCCGCCAGCGTCAGCGGCAGCAGGGTCAGCAGGTGGCGGAGGCGAGGCATGTCGGTTTCCTTGTGGCGGCAGGGGCGGTGTCGAAGGGTTCCATGGCACGGGCCAGGCTGGCCTGGGACAACTCGCCCAGGTGGCTGTTGATCAGGCGCCCGTCGGCTTGGTAGAACAGCGTGGTGGGCAGGGCCATGGAGCCCACGGCCTGGCCGAGGCGGCCGCTGGCGTCGAACAACACGTTGTCGAGGGTCAGGCCCTGGGTGGCGAGGAAGGTGCTGACGCTTTGCATGCTTTCGGCCTGGTTGACGAACAGGAAGGTCACGTCGGGGCGCATGCGCTGGGCGTTTTCCAGCACCGGCATTTCGCGGCGGCACGGCGGGCACCAGGTGGCCCACAGGTTGATCACCAGCGGACCGCCCTGGTAATCGGCCAGTTGCACCACTTCGCCATTGGCGTTGCGCAAGGTGATGTCCGGCAGGCGTGTGCCTTTCTCATACACGCTCAAGGACAGGCTGGTCATGCCCCAGAACACCAGCCCGGTGATGACCCCGGCGCTCAGGGGCTTGCGCAGCGCCGGGCGACGCCAGCCATAGAGCAGTGCACCGAGGATCAGGGCGACGATACCGGGCCAGGCGAGAAAACCGCCGTCGCGCAGGTCGACCATCTGCAGCCAGTCGTTGCTGTAATAACTCCAGTACATCAGCACGAAGCTGACGCGGGCCGCCAGCATGCCCAGCAGGAACAGGCTGAACAGCACCGATTCCGGATTTTCACCGCCACGCTTGGCCACGCGCCAACCCACCAGGGTGGCGAGAATCAACGCGCTGATCAGCAGGATGTGATTCAGGGCGATGGCGAAGGTGCCGATGGTCAGGGTCAGCATCAGAGGGCGTCCCGGGCGTGAGTCCAGCGTTGCAGGAAGGCGGCGGCATCCACTTCGCCGGTGATGCGCTGGGCGCGGCGTTCCTCACCGTCAGGGCCGATCCACACGAAGCTGGGCGGCCCCGGCACCTGGTAACGGCCCAGCAGTGCGCGGCTGGCGGCATTGTCGGCGGTGACGTCGAGGCGCAGCAGGCGGACATCCTTCAATGCATCGAGCACTTCGGGTTTGCCGAACACCTGTTTTTCCATGATCTTGCACGACACGCACCAGTCGGCGTAGTAGTCCACCAGCACCCATTGGCCCTGGGCCTTGGCGCTGTCGAGCTGGCTTTGCAGCACGGCGGGGTCATTGATGGTCATGAAGGCTTCGTGGGCGCTGGGTGCGGCAGTGCTTCGCGAGCCGCTGTAGACCTTCAACGGTTGCCACAGGTCATCGCTGCCACCCGCGGCACCCACCAGCAGCAGGCCGCCCCACACCCCCATGACCACGGAACCGGCGCCGAACAGCATGGCGACCCGCCCGAAATCCTGGGCCAGGCGCCAGCCGCAATAGGCCATGGACATGGCCAGCACGCCCCACAGGCCGAGCCACAGGCTTTCGTCGATCACCGGGCGAATCATCAGCACGGCGGTGGCCAGGAACAGGAAGCCGAAGATGCCCTTGAGCACATTCATCCAGGTGCCCGGCTTGGGCAGGAAACGGTTGCCCACGGTCACCAGCAGCAGCAGCGGCACGCCAATGCCGATGCCCATGGCGAACAGGATCAGGCCGCCGTGCAGGGCATTGCCGCTCTGGGCGATATACAGCAATGCACCGGCCAGGGGCGCGGTCATGCACGGCCCCACCAGCAGGCCGGACAGCGCGCCGAGCACTCCGGCGCCGACCAGGCTGCCGCCGCTCTGGTTGCGGCTGACGTTATCCAGGCGATCGCGCAAGGCCACGGGCAGTTGCAGTTCGAAGAAGCCGAACATCGGCAGGGCGAGGATCACGAACAAGGCGGCGAAGCTGCCGAGGATCCACGGGGTTTGCAACAGCGCCGCGAGGTTGGCGCCGAGCAGGGCGGCGAGTACGCCGAGCGCCGCGTACACCAGCGCCATGCACACCACGTAGCTGCCGGCCAGGGCAAAGCCGCGACGCGGGCTCGCGCCACTGCCCACCACCAGGCCGGCGAGGATCGGCAACATCGGCAACGAACACGGGGCAAACGCCAGCAGCAGGCCCAGGCCGAAGAACACCAGCAGGCTCCAGCCCAGGCTGCGTTGTTGCAGGCCGCTGGCCAGGCTCTGGTCCTGGGCTTCGACGGTGGCCGCAACGGCGGGGTTGCCGCCCAGGTCCACGCTGATCGACTGCGGCGGATAGCACAGCCCCGCATCGGCGCAACCCTGCCAGCCGAGCTTGACCTGGCCGGTGACACCGGCGGGAATCTTCACTTCCAGGCCCTGGCGATACACTTCCTGCTCGCCAAAGAACTCGTCGCTATGGGCTTCGCCTTGCGGCAGCACGGGCTTTTCGGCCAGGCCATCGAACTTCATGCGCTGCTTGTACAGGTAATAACCGTCGGCAATCTGCCAATACAGCTGGGTCTCGCCACTTTCAAGACGTTCGGAGGTAAAGGTGAAAGCCTTGCCCACCGGAAGGAAATCAGGTTTGGTCTCAAACGGATTGCCCGGCGCGGCCTGGGCCAGCCCCGCGAATAACACCAGCAGAAAGGTAAACAGATGCCGCATGGTCAAGCCTTAGTTCGATGCAAGTGAGGCACACAATGTGTGGCGTTGATTAACCGATGATTAACCGGGCGCTATTCTAAAGTGTAGGGATTATCTGAGCTTGCATCTTTTCACGGCATAATCTGCGCTTAATCCGCTGCACTTTTAATCCCCCCATCTTTCATGAAGGGTTCAGCATGCACGTACTGGTCTGTGAAGACGACGAACTGATCGCCAGCGGCATCGTGGCCGGCCTCGGTGCCCAGGGCTTTACAGTCGAGCGCGTGGCCACGGCCGCCGCTGCGCGCGCGATGCTCAAGGCGGCGACCTTCGACATCATGGTGCTCGACCTCGGCCTGCCCGACGAAGACGGCCTCAAGCTGCTGCAACAGCTGCGCAGCCAGGGCCTGGAGATTCCGGTGCTGATCCTCACCGCGCGGGATTCGGTGACCAACCGCGTCGACGGCCTGCAAGCCGGTGCCGATGACTACCTGCTCAAACCCTTCGACCTGCGCGAATTGGCCGCACGCCTGCAAACCCTGCTGCGCCGGATGGCGGGGCGCAGCGTCAACCTGATCGAGCACGGCCGGCTGACCTACGACCCGAGCAGCCGCGAAACCCTGTTGGGCGGCCAGCCCGTGGACCTGTCCCGACGTGAACAGGCGCTCTTGCAGGCGCTGCTGCACAACAAAGGCCGGGTGCTGTCCAGCGAGCAACTCAAGGACAGCGTCTACGGCTTCAACGATGAACTGGAAAGCAACGCTCTCAACGTGCATATCCATCACCTGCGGCGCAAGTTGGGCAATGGCATCGTCGAGACCGTGCGCGGCCTGGGTTACCGCCTCGGCCCGGCAGACGATGGCGAGAACGTTTCGTGAAAAGCCTGCGCCTGCGCCTGACGTTCAAGCTCGGCGCCGCGTTTGTGCTGATCTGGGCCCTGGCGGCGGCCTGGATGCTCAACGACCTGCGCAACCAGATGATGTTCTCCCTCGACCAGCGCCTGGTGGCGTCGGCGCGCATGGTGGCGGGCCTGACCGAGCAAATGCCGGGCCTGGCCAGTGTCAGCGGCGGCGCGCATTTCAGTGCCGAGCAACTGAATGTGCCGGGGGGCATGGCGTGCCAGGTCAGCTCCTTGCGCGGGGAAATCCTCGCCCGCAGCCATACCACGCCGGATGAAGGCCTGGAGTCGCGCAAGAGCGGCTTTCGTGACCAGGTCATCGATGGCGTGGGCTGGCGCAGTTTTACCCTGTCCCGTGGCGACCTGTTGATCACTACCGCCGACCGCCAGGTGGAGCGCGAGGCGCTGAACCTGTCGATCCTGCTCGCCGCCTCGGTGCCGGTGGGCGTGGCGATGCTCGGTTGCCTGTGCCTGTTGTGGCTGGGCATCGGTCAGAGCCTGCTGCCGCTCAACCGCATGCGTGACGCGCTGATGCGCCGCAGTGCCGATTCCCTCGAACCGTTGCAGATCCACCCGTTGCCCAGCGAACTCAAGCCGCTGCTCGACACCCAGAACCAACTGCTGCAACGCATCGCCAAGACCATCGAACGCGAACGTCGCCTCACCGGCGATGCCGCCCACGAGCTGCGCAGCCCGCTGACGGCGATCAAGACCCACCTGCAAGTGGCGCGCATGACCGAGGGCGCGGCCCGCGACCAGTCCCTGGCCCATGCCGAGGAGGGCGCCGACCGCTTGCATCGCACCCTGGAGCAGTTGCTGCTGTTGGCACGGGTGGAAGGCAGCCTGTCATTCGACGATGGCTTGCAGTCCAGCGCCGAGGAAGTCGCACGGCTGGCGATCCAGGATGCGAATGCCGGCGATAATGGGCGTATCGACCTGAACCTGGCGGATAACCTCAGCGAAACCCCGGTGGACATGCCGGTGGGCCTGGCGGTCGCCGCCCTGCGCAACCTGCTGGACAATGCCCTGCGCCACACACCCGCAGACACACGGGTGGAGCTCAGTGTGTTCACCGCCGCCGACCACGTGATCTTCCGCGTGCGCGACCACGGCAAGCAGATCTCCTCCGAAGACCTGCAATACCTCACCCAACGCTTCTGGCGCAACGGCAACAGCGAGGGCTGTGGCCTGGGCCTGGCGATCGTGCAGGCGATCGTGCAGCGCTGTGCCTGCTCATTGACGTTCGACAGCCAGGCGGATGGCCTGCGCGTTGACCTGGGCATGCCGTTGCGGCGCTGACCGCCTTTTCCACGTGCCAAATAGTTACCGCCCGCTTGAAGTGCAAGCCTTCAGGATGGCGGTAATTTTTTTGCGCTTGAACGGGCCGAAAGACTCGGCCTGTATTGAAAAGGACGGTTCTTATGTTGGTCATCGATACCAGTTTCCCCGCCAGGGATTTCAACGAACGTCACGGCGAACCCGTGCGGCAGGTGATCCTGCATTACACTGCGGCGCCGTTCGCCTCCTCCTTGCGCACCCTCACCCGGAACGGGGTCAGCGCGCATTACCTGCTGCCTGATCCCTATGAGCCCGGCTACCGCGCCGCCGGGTATGACGAGTTGCGCGTGTTTCGCCTGGTGCACGAAAACCAGCGCGCCTGGCATGCCGGGGCGAGCCACTGGGGTGGGCGCGATAACCTCAACAGTCGGGCGATCGGCATCGAAATCGTCAACCTGGCCCGGGATGACGGCGGCGTCTTCACCTTTCCCGCGTACGGCCAGGAGCAGGTGGCGGTGTTGATTGCATTGCTTCGCGACATCCTTGGGCGTTACCCGCAGATCGGACCGGCCGACATTCTTGGGCATTCGGACGTGGCGTACTGGCGCAAGAGCGATCCGGGACCGCGCCTGCCGTGGCGCGGTTTGTTCGAGGCGGGAGTCGGGGCATGGTTCGACGAGTCGACGCGGGCCATGTACCAGCGCCGGTTTTGTGTCGGGCTGCCGCCTGAAGTGGAGGTGGAGCGGGCATTTCAGCGCTATGGCTATAAGCCGGCGCAGAATCGCCAGGCGTTCGAGCAGCGCACCCGGGCGTTTCAGATGCACTTTCGGGCGCGGGATTATTGTGGTGTGTTGGATGCCGAGACCTGCGCGATCCTGTATGCCTTGAATGAAAAATACCGCGGACTTTGATCTCATCCATCAGCCAACCATCACTGCCCCCTAAATCCTCTTATCGCTGGTGCGTCTCCAGAACAGGAAATCCGTGCGCATGCCCTTGGGCCAGACGCCAACGGATCGGCAGTTTGGTCACCATCATCCGCGTATTGAGGGATCGAGAGATGTCAGTCGCTACCAGCCGTATCGAAGATACCCAGGTGCATGAAACGCTTTATCAGTTCGACGAAAGCCCGCTGCTGGCCCGCCAGCGCCAGCAGGAATCCAACGCCCGCAGTTATCCACGGCGCATTCCCCTGGCGCTCAAGCGCGCCAAGGGGATCTACGTGGAAGACGTGGAGGGTCGCAGTTTCATCGATTGCCTGGCCGGCGCGGGCACCCTGGCGTTGGGGCACAACCACCCGGTGGTGATCCAGGCCATCCAGCAAGTGCTGAGCGACGAACTGCCGTTGCACACCCTGGACCTGACCACGCCGGTCAAGGACCAGTTCGTGCAGGACCTGTTCGGCCTGCTGCCGGCGGAGCTGGCGCGGGAAGCCAAGATCCAGTTCTGCGGCCCCACCGGTACCGATGCCGTGGAAGCGGCGTTGAAATTGGTACGCACTGCCACGGGGCGCAGCACGGTGCTGTCGTTCCAGGGCGGTTATCACGGCATGAGCCAGGGCGCGTTGAGCCTGATGGGCAGCCTGGGGCCGAAAAAACCCTTGGGTGCCTTGCTCGGTAATGGCGTGCAGTTTTTGCCATTCCCTTACGACTACCGTTGCCCGTTCGGTCTCGGCGGCGCAGAAGGCGTGCGGGTCAACCTGCATTACCTGGAAAACCTGCTCAACGACCCGGAAGCCGGGGTGTTGCTGCCGGCGGCGGTGATTGTCGAGGTGGTGCAGGGCGAGGGCGGGGTGATCCCGGCCGATCTCGACTGGCTGCGCGGCCTGCGGCGTATCACCGAACAGGCCGGCGTGGCGTTGATTGTCGATGAGATTCAGAGCGGTTTCGGCCGTACCGGCAAGATGTTTGCCTTCGAACACGCCGGCATCATTCCGGATGTGGTGGTGATGTCCAAGGCCATCGGCGGCAGCCTGCCGTTGGCGGTGGTGGTGTATCGCGACTGGCTTGACACCTGGCTGCCGGGCGCCCATGCCGGGACATTCCGTGGCAATCAGATGGCCATGGCGGCCGGTTCGGCGGTGATGCGCTACCTCAAGGAGCACGACCTGGCCGGCCATGCGACCGCCATGGGCGAGCGCCTGGGCGAACACCTGCGCATCCTGCAGCGGGACTACCCGCACCTGGGGGATATTCGCGGGCGCGGGCTGATGCTCGGCGTGGAACTGGTGGACCCGGACGGCACCCTGGATATCCAGGGCCACCCGCCGGGGCATCGCCAGCTGGCGCCGCTGGTACAGCGCGAATGCCTCAAGCGCGGCCTGATCCTCGAACTGGGCGGCCGGTATGGCAGCGTAGTGCGCTTCCTGCCGCCCCTGGTGATCACCGCCGCCGAGATCGACCGCGTGGCTGAAATCTTCGGGCGCGCCCTGGCGGCAGCCGTCGCCAGCCTCTAATTTTTTGGCGTGTTGGTACGTTTCTACAGATATCAGCGCTGCGCGTGGTGCGCAGCCAGCCTTTGAGCGATGGAGAACAGCAATGACCTCAGTATTTGACCGCGACGACATCCTGTTTCAGGTAGTGGTCAACCATGAAGAACAGTATTCCATCTGGCCCGACTACAAGGCCGTGCCGGAAGGCTGGCGCACCGTGGGCAAGAGCGGCCTGAAGAAAGAGTGCCTGGCCTACATCGAAGAAACCTGGACCGATATGCGTCCATTGAGCCTGCGCCAGAAGATGGACGGCGCAACGCTGGCCTGACGCAAAACCTTCAGTAGGCCGGCCTATCGTGGTGGGTGGGCTTTTTGTGGCAAGCGGGCTTGTTGTGGTTGAGCGGGCTTGTTGTGGTGAGCGGGCTTGCCCCGCGCTGGGCTGCGAAGCAGCCCCACTCAAGAAGCACTCGGTGTATCAGGCATAACTCAGCGGCTGGTTTTGGGGCTGCTTCGCAGC
>NZ_JBWKPE010000025.1:0-33521 GCF_059418085.1 Pseudomonas sp. GW821-FHT09C10 | reverse complement strand
CCCCCCCCCCCCCCCCCCCCCCCCCCCCCCCCCCCCCCCCCCCCCCCCCCCCCCCCCCCCCCCCCCCCCCCCCCACCACAGGTTATTTACCAGACGGTGAGGGACACCATGCATAACCCCTGCGCCCTGATCCCGGTCTATAACCACGAAGCCGCCGTGCCCGCCGTGGTCCACAGCCTGTTGGACAGTGGCCTGCCGTGCCTGTTGGTGGACGATGGCAGCAGCCCGGCCTGCGCAGCGGTGCTGGCGCAACTGGCGCGGCTGGACAATGTCACCCTGCTCACCCTGCCGACCAATCAGGGCAAGGGCGGCGCGGTGATGGCCGGGTTTCGCGAAGCGGCACGCCTGGGCTTCAGCCACGCCTTGCAGGTCGACGCCGACGGCCAGCACGACCTGCGCGAAGTCGAGACGTTTATCGACGCGTCCCGCAGGCAGCCCAACGCAATCATCTGCGGCTATCCCGAATACGACGAAAGCGTGCCCAAGGGCCGTTTGTATGCGCGCTACCTGACCCACGTGTGGGTGTGGATCAACACCCTGTCGCTGCAGATCCGCGACTCGATGTGCGGCTTTCGCGTGTACCCGCTGACACCGGTGCTGGCGCTGATGGACTCGGCCTATATCGGCACGCACATGGACTTCGACTCCGACATCCTGGTGCGCCTGGCCTGGCGCAACCAGCCGATGCGCTGGCTGCCGACCCAGGTGCATTACCCGGCCGACGGCCTGTCGCACTTCCGCCTGTTCCGCGACAACGTGCGCATCAGCACCATGCACACCCGCTTGTTCTTCGGCATGTTGGTGCGTGCGCCGCTGATCCTGTGGCGACGGTGGCAGGCATGAGCGACAGCACCAAGCACTGGGCCGACCGTGAAGAGCGCGGCAGCTACTGGCTGATGAAATTCACCGCCCTCGCCGCCAAGGTCCTCGGCCGCCGCCTGCTGAGCCCGGTGCTGTACGGCATCGTGTTGTACTTCTTCCTGTTCGGACGCACCGCGCGCCAGAGCGCCTGGCAATACCAGCAGTGCCTGGCCGACTGGAGCGGGCGCGATGAACTGCGCCCCAGCCAGCGCAGAGTCTTTGCCCAGTTCATGGCCTTCGCCGATGCCCTGCTCGACAAACTCGACGTGTGGAACGGCAAGCTGCGCCTGGAACAGATCGACATCAACGACCCGGCAAAACTGCGCGGGCAACTGCGCGGCGGGCGCGGGCAGATGCTGGTGGGCGCCCACCTGGGCAACCTCGAAGTGTGCCGCGCGCTGGCGGAAATCGGCGAACAGGTCACCATGAACGTGCTGGTGCACACCAAGCACGCCGAACGCTTCAACCGCCTGCTGGGCGAAGCCGGTGCCACCCACTTGCGCCTGATCCAGGTCAGCGAGCTGGACCCGGCCACCATGCTGCTGCTCAGCCAGCGCCTGGACGACGGCGAGTGGCTGGCGATTGCCGGCGACCGCGTGCCCTTGCATGGCGGGCGCACGGTGCGCGTGGATTTCCTCGGCCATGACGCCGCGTTCCCCCAAGGCCCGTGGCTGCTGGCGGGCCTGCTGAAATGCCCGGTCAACCTGCTGATGTGCCTGAAACACCAGGGCCGCTATCACCTGACCATCGAGCCCTTCGCGCAATTGATCGAATGGAAACGCAGCACCCGCGAGCAGGTCATCGCCCTGTGGACCGCGCGCTACGCCGCACGCCTGGGCCAGTTCTGCCTGGAAGCGCCCCTACAATGGTTCAACTTTTACCCTTTCTGGAAGACCGATGACGACGCATCTTGAGCCGGTAACCTTTGGCGAACGCCACCTGCGCATCGAAGACGTGCTGGCCCTGGCCAACCGTCAGGTGCCTACCCAGCTGCAAGGCGATACCGCATATCGCCAACGCATTGCCAAGGGCGCGCAGTTCCTCGACTCGCTGCTGGACAAGGAAGGCGTGATCTACGGCGTGACCACCGGCTACGGTGACTCCTGCGTGGTCGCGGTGCCGTTGCAACACGTGGAGGCCCTGCCCCGTCACCTGTACACCTTCCACGGTTGCGGCCTGGGCAAGTTGCTCGACGCCCAAGCCACCCGTGCGGTGCTGGCGGCGCGCTTGCAGTCGCTGTGCCACGGTGTCTCTGGGGTGCGCGTGGAACTGCTGGAGCGCCTGCATGCCTTCCTCGAACACGACGTACTGCCGCTGATCCCGGAAGAAGGCTCGGTGGGCGCCAGCGGTGACCTGACCCCGCTGTCCTACGTGGCCGCGACCCTGTCCGGCGAGCGCGAAGTGCTGTTCCGTGGCGAGCGTCGCCAGGCAGCCGACGTGCACCGCGAACTCGGCTGGGAGCCGCTGGTACTGCGCCCCAAGGAAGCCCTGGCACTGATGAACGGCACCGCGGTGATGACCGGCATCGCCTGCCTGGCCTTTGCCCGTGCCGACTACCTGCTGCAACTGGCCACGCGCATCACCGCACTCAACGTGGTGGCGCTGCAAGGCAACCCGGAACACTTCGACGAGCGCCTGTTCGCTGCCAAGCCGCACCCGGGGCAGATGCAAGTCGCCGCCTGGCTGCGCAAGGACCTGGCGATCGACGCGCCGACCGCGCCGCTGCATCGCCTGCAGGATCGCTACTCGCTGCGCTGCGCGCCCCACGTTCTCGGCGTGCTGGCGGACAGCCTGAACTGGCTGCGTTCGTTTATCGAGATCGAGCTGAACAGCGCCAACGACAACCCGATCATCGACGCCGAAGAAGAGCGCGTGCTGCACGGCGGACATTTCTACGGTGGGCATATCGCCTTTGCCATGGACAGCCTCAAGACCCTGGTGGCCAACGTCGCCGACCTGCTCGACCGCCAGCTCGCCCTGCTGGTGGACGTGCGCTACAACCACGGCCTGCCGAGCAACCTGTCCGGTGCACCGGCGGACCGCGCGATGATCAACCACGGCTTCAAGGCGGTGCAGATCGGCACCAGCGCCTGGACCGCCGAAGCATTGAAAAACACCATGCCGGCCAGCGTGTTCTCGCGCTCCACCGAGTGCCACAACCAGGACAAGGTGAGCATGGGCACCATCGCCGCCCGCGATGCGATCCGCGTGCTGGAGCTGACCGAACAGGTCGCCGCCGCCACCCTGCTCGCTGCCAACCAGGGCGTGTGGCTGCGCGCCCAGGCCGACGACGCACGCCCGTTGCCGCCGGCGCTGGCGGCCATGCATGCAGAGCTGGCCCAGGACTTCCCGCCGGTCATCGAAGACCGTGCCCTCGAAGGCGAACTGCGCCTGTGCCTGCAACGCATCGCCGAGCAACACTGGAGGCTGCATGCGTAGCCCTGGCGTATTGCACAGCGACACCGAAATCCTGGTGCCGTTTTTTGACGTCGACACCATGCACGTCGTCTGGCACGGGCATTACGTGAAGTACCTGGAAATCGCACGCTGCGCGCTGCTGGACAAGATCGGCCACAACTACACGGCCATGCTCGAAGCCGGCTACGCCTGGCCGGTGATCGACATGCAACTGCGCTATGTGCGCGGTGCGGTGTTCGGCCAGACGATCAACGTGCGCGCCAGCCTGGTGGAATGGGAGAACCGCTTGAAGATCAATTACCTGATCACCGACCTGGCCAGCGGCGAGCGCCTGACCCGCGCCAGCACCGTGCAGGTGGCGGTGGACATCGCCACTCGCGAGATGCAGCTGGCGTCCCCCAAAGTATTCACCGACGCCGTCGACAGGGCCTTGTCATGAAACTGATCACCTTCCTCGGCGCGTTGCTGCTGTCGCTTCAAGCCCAGGCCTTCGACCTGCAACAACTCAGCGATCAGTTGGCCAAACCCTCAGTGATCCACGGCAGCTTCATCCAGGAAAAACACCTGCGTGCGCTGCCGCAGCCGTTGGTCAGCAAAGGCACCTTCGTCCTGGCCAAGGACCACGGCCTGCTGTGGCTGCTGAAAACCCCGCTGCAACAGGACTACCGCATCAGCGCCCAAGGCATTGCCCGCCGTGACGCCAACGGCTGGCAATTGCTGCCGAACAAGAGCGCCGGTGCTGAACAGAACCGTCTGTTCCTCGCCGTGCTCCAGGGCGACAGCAGTGGCTTGCAGCGCGACTTCGAGCTGCAACTGCAAGGCGAAGCCCGGCAATGGAAGCTCACGCTGGTCCCGCGCTCACTGCTGCTCAAGCAGGTATTCACCCAGATCAATATCGACGGTGGTGAGCTGGTGCACACCATCGAACTGCTGGAAACCCAAGGCGACAGCACTGTGCTGCGCATGCAGGACAGCAGCGCCGGCCAGCCATTGAGCGACGCGGAGCAACACGACTTTGCCCAGTGAGCGCCTGCTGCCCCGCCTGTTCCTGATCCTGCTGGTGGCCGTGCTGGCCCTGGCCGGCTGGCAGTGGCGCCACGGCGCACCGCTGTCGGCCAACCTGATGGAGCTGGTGCCGGGCAGTACGCCGGACGCCCTGGAACTGCAAGCCGAACAGCGCATGCAAGAGCCGCTCAACCGCGAAATGCTGGTGTTGGTGGGGCACGCCGATCGCCAGCAAGCGGTGGCCGTGGCCCAGCAATTGGGCGAGCGCTGGCAGGCCAGCGGCTTGTTCGAGAAGGTCCAATGGAACCTGCAAGCCGACCTGCCGGCGCTGCGTGAGCAGTTGCTGCACGGACGCCTGGCGATGCTCTCGGCCAAGGACCGCGAACAGCTGATCGACCACCCCGACGCGTTCATCCAGCAACGGGTGCAGTCGCTGTTCGACCCCTTCACCGGCTTCAGCCTGGTGCCGAGCCAGGACGACTGGCTGGGTCTGACCGGGCGCATCCAGAACAGCCAGCCGCAACGCGGCTCGGTGCAACTGGACATCGGCAGCGGCGCCTTGATCGCCGATGCCGACGGCAAGAGCTGGGTGCTGCTGCGGGCACGTACCACCGGCAATGCCTTCGACATGAAACTGCCGCTGCAGGTGGCGGATCTGCTCCAGGCCAGCCGCACGCAGGCCGGCGAACACGGCGCGCAATTGCTCGCCGCCAGCGGTTTGCTTTACGCGGCGAACGGCCAGCAACAGGCCACACGGGAAATCACCTGGGTCGGCGGCGGCGCCACCGTCGGTATTCTGCTGTTGCTGTTGCTGGCGTTCCGCCGCTGGCGGGTATTGCTGGCGTTTGTGCCGGTGCTGGTGGGCATGCTGTTTGGTGCCGTCGCTTGCGTGGCGCTGTTCGGCCATATGCATGTGATGACCTTGGTGCTCGGCTCCAGCCTGATCGGCGTCGCGGTGGATTACCCGCTGCACTACCTGTCGAAAAGCTGGAGCATGAACCCCTGGCGCAGTTGGCCGGCATTGCGCCTGACGCTGCCAGGGCTGAGCCTGAGCCTGGCCACCAGCTGCATCGGCTACCTGGCGCTGGCCTGGACGCCCTTCCCGGCCTTGACGCAAATCGCGGTGTTCTCCGCCGCAGGCCTGGTCGGCGCCTACCTGTCAGCGGTGTGCCTGCTGCCGGCACTGCTCAAGGGTGTCGAACTGCGCCCGGCACAATGGCCGCTGCGCGTCGCCGAATGCCTGTGGCGGGTGCGGGCCGCCTTGCTCAAGCGTGTGCCCAGTCCGGTGCTGCTGGTGTGGGTGCTGCTGTTCTGCGCCGGCGGCCTTTGGCAGTTGAACAGCAAAAACGATATCCGCCAGTGGATCGGCGCGCCGCCGCAGTTGCTGCAAGAGGCACAGGCCGTGGCGCGCATTACCGGTTTCCAGCCCACCAGCCAGTTTTTCCTGATACGGGCCGACAACCAGCCGCAGTTGCTGGAGCGCCAAGCCGCCCTGGGCCAACGCCTGGACCAGTTGGTGAATATGGACAAGCTCCAGGGTTACCTGGCGCTCAACCAACTGGTCAGCCTGCCCGCCGAACAGCAGCAACTGCGCGACGCCCTGAGCACACTTCCACAGCACTGGCAGCCGCTGCTGGACCTCGGCGTGCCCGCCGGCGCCCTGCACGCCGAAGTCGCGCAACTGCAAGCGCTGCCCACCGAAGACATCGACGCTGCACTGGTGGGCCCCTTGGCCGAACCCTGGCGCACCCTGTGGCTGGGCCCGGTGGACGGCGGCGTGGCGGCCATGGTCAGCCTGCAGGGCTTGAACAACCCGGCGCTGCTGCGGCTGCAAGCCGTGGACCTGCCCGGCGTGCAGTTGGTGGATCGTCTCGGGGATTTGAACCGTGTATTCGCCGACACGCAGATCAGCGCCGCCGAATTGAAGTTGATGTCGTGCGTACTGATCGTGCTGTTACTGATCCTGCCGTTCGGCTTCGGCGGGGCCCTGCGCATCGTCGCCCTGCCGTTGCTGGCTGCACTGTGCAGCCTGGCCAGCCTGGGTTGGCTGGGCCAGCCGCTGACCCTGTTCAGCCTGTTCGGGTTGCTGCTGGTCACGGCCATCAGTGTCGACTATGCGATTTTGATGCGCGAACAGATCGGCGGCCCCGCGGTCAGCCTTTTAGGGACGCTGCTGGCAGCGCTGACGACCTGGTTGTCGTTCGGCCTGCTGGCGGTGTCCAGTACCCCGGCAGTGAGTAATTTCGGCCTGTCGGTCAGCCTGGGCCTGGCATTCAGCTTTATGCTGGCCCCCTGGGCCGGCCAACGGAAACACGCCTCATGAATGTAGTTATCGCCAAAGCGGCAAGGAGCCCTCGTGCCCATAGTTGAAATGGAACGTCGCCAGGTCGTGGTGATTGGTGCCGGGCCATCCGGCGCGATTGCCGCCGCACTGCTTAAACGCAAAGGGCATGATGTATTGATCATCGAGCGCCAGCATTTTCCGCGCTTCTCGATCGGCGAAAGCCTGCTGTCGCACTGCATCGATTTTATCGAGGAAGCCGGCATGCTCGATGCCGTGAACGCGGCGGGTTTCCAGGTAAAAACAGGTGCCGCGTTCGCCTGGGGCGAGCGTTACAGCGCGTTCGATTTCGGTGACACCTTCAGCAACGGCAAGCCCACTACCTTCCAGGTGCAGCGCGGCGAGTTCGACAAGTTGCTGGCCGATCAGGCCGCACAGCAAGGCGTCGACATCCGCTACGGCGAAACCATCGTCGGCGTGGATTTCTCCGGTGAGTGCCGCTACCTGCATGTGCGCCGCGAGAACGGCAGCGAGTACCACATCAAGGCCAAGTTCGTGCTTGATGCCAGCGGCTACGGCCGCGTGCTGCCGCGCCTGCTCGACCTGGAGGCGCCGTCGAATTTCCCGCTGCGCCAGGCGGTGTTCACCCACGTTGAAGACCGCATCGAACACCCAGGCTTCGACCGCACCAAGATCCTGGTCACCACGCACCCTACGAAGCGCGACATCTGGTTCTGGACCATCCCGTTCAGCAACGGTCGTTGCTCAGTGGGTGTGGTCGCGGCCAAGGAGCATTTCGACGGCCGCGACAGCGATCTCGACGCTTGCCTGCGGGGTTTTATCGATGAAACCCCAAGCCTGTCCGGTGTACTGCGCCACGCTGTGTGGGATACCCCCGCGCGCACCATCGGCGGCTACTCGGCCAACGTCAAAACCCTGCACGGCCCCGGCTTTGCGCTGCTGGGCAATGCGGCGGAATTCCTCGACCCGGTGTTCTCCTCCGGCGTGACCATCGCCATGCGCTCGGCGAGTATGGCCGCCGGCGTGCTGCATCGTCAGCTCAAAGGCGAGACCGTGGACTGGCAAACCGAGTTTGCCGAGCCGCTCAAGCGCGGTGTCGACACCTTCCGCTGCTATGTCGAAGGCTGGTATGCAGGCACCTTCCAGGATGTGATTTTCCATCCCGGCAGCTCACCGGACATTCGCCGGATGATCAGTTCGATCCTCGCAGGTTACGCGTGGGACGAACGCAACCCGTTTGTCAGCGAGCCCAAGCGGCGCTTGCGGATGTTGTCGGAAATTTGCGCGAGTGAACCGGTATGACGTCTCAATACCTGAGTAAAAACTACGTCGAAGAAACCCGCTTCGGCTTCTGGTTCCTGCGCAGCCATACCTGGCAGCACCATGTATTGCGCGTGGCAATCAACGACCTGCGCAGCCTGTTCACCGACCCGTTGCCCGAGGCGCCGGTGCTGCTGGACGCCGGTTGCGGCCAGGGCAAGTCATTCCAATACCTGCAGCAGGTGTTTGCCCCCGCGCGCCTGATCGGCCTGGATGCCGACCCCCACAGCCTGGAGCTGAGCAAGGCCGAAGCCGCGCGCCAGGGCTTGGCCATCGAATTGATCGGCAGCGACTGCGCCACCCTCGATGTGCCGGACGCCAGCGTCGACATCCTGTTCTGCCACCAGACCTTCCATCACCTGGTTGAACAGCATCGCGCACTCAAGGAGTTTTACCGGGTGCTCAAGCCGGGCGGTTACTTGCTGTTTGCCGAATCCACCGAAGCCTATATCGACACCTGGGTCATTCGCTGGCTGTTCCGCCATCCCATGCATGTGCAGAAAAGCGCCGAAGAGTACCTGCAGATGCTCCGCGAGCAGGGCTTTGAGTTCGGCCCGCAGAACGTTTCGTACCCCTACCTGTGGTGGAGCCGTTCCCGCGACTTCGGCCTGCTGGAGCGCTGGGGCCTGCGTAACCCGCCGCCGGTGGGCCAGCGTGAGGAAACCCTGGTCAACTGCGTGGCGCGCAAACCCCTGGCGAGCGCCGCACCATGATGCGCAGCCTGTTGATCGGTTGCCTGTTGCTGCTGAGCGCCTGCGCCAGCCAGCCGCCGCTGCCTGAAAAAACCCCGACCCTGGCCTTGCCGATACAGCTGCATGTGCAGCGCCTGGCGGACGGCCAGAGCCAGGACTGGCTGCTGGTGATCCAACGCGAAGGCGGCGCACTCCGCTGGTCGATGATGGACCCCCTGGGCATTCCCCAGGCCCGGCAGAAACTGATCGATGGCCAGTGGCAGGCCGACGGTCTGCTGCCGCCCAATCCCCAGGCCCGCGAGCTGTTTGCCGCACTGTTGTTTGCCTTGACCTCGGCCGATGACGTACGCGCGCTCTACCCCGGCGCCCAGGCGATGGACCTCACGCGCACCCTGCCGGGCCATTGGCAGATCGTCTACCAATCGTCAGAAGTCTTCAGTGTGAACATGAGCGGCCAGCCCTTGAGCTACCGCATCACGCCACTCGGTGCCGCCCGATGAGCGCCTACCTCAACGCCCTCGGCGTGATTTGCGCCCTCGGCCGTGGCCAGGCCGCCGTCAGTCGCAGCCTGTTTGCCGGCGACTGCTCGGGGATGCGCGCCGAGAGCGGCTGGGTGCCGGAGCGCACGCTGCCGGTAGGCAGTGTGCACGGCGAGCTGGCGACCATTCCGACAGAACTCGGCCAGCAAAGCAGCCGCAATAACCAACTGCTGCTGGAGGCGGCGCTGCAGATCCAGGGCGAGATTCGCCAGGCGATCCACCGCTATGGCGCCTCGCGGGTCGGGGTCGTGCTCGGCACCAGCACCTCCGGCATCGACGAAGCCAGCCGTGGAATCGCCCAGTACCTGCGCGATCAGCACTTCCCCAGCGACTACGACTACCAGCAACAGGAACTCAGCGCCCCGGCGAATTTTCTCGCCGACTGGCTGCAACTGAGCGGCCCGGCCTATGTGATTTCCACCGCCTGCACCTCCAGCGCCCGGGCCTTGATGAGCGCACAACGCCTGCTCGACCTGGGAGTGTGCGACGCGGTGCTCTGCGGCGGCGTCGACAGCCTGTGCAAGCTGACCCTCAATGGGTTCGGCGCGTTGGAAGCCGTGTCCAATGAACGCTGCAACCCGTTTTCGGTGAACCGCAACGGCATCAATATCGGCGAAGCGGCGGTGCTGTTCCTGATGACTAAAGCGCCTGCGGCGATCGCCCTGCTGGGCAGCGGTGCGAGTTGCGATGCGCACCATATCTCCGCGCCGGAACCCACCGGCAAAGGCGCGTTGCAGGCGATGCGCAAGGCCCTGGCCAGTGCGAACGTGCAGCCCGGGCAGATCGGCTACCTGAACCTGCACGGCACCGCCACCCAACACAACGACGCCATGGAAAGCCTGGCCGTCGCCAGCCTGTTCCCCGACGGCGTGGCCTGCTCGTCGACCAAACCCATGAGCGGCCACACCCTGGGCGCGGCCGGCGCGCTGGAAGCCGCGTTCTGCTGGCTGAGCCTGGCCCATGGCCGGGTGCCGCCCCATGTGTGGGACGGCCAGGCCGACCCCGCGCTGCCCGCCCTGCAATGGGCGCAGGCGGGGGACACCTTGGAAAAACGCTGCCTGATGAGCAACTCGTTTGCCTTCGGCGGCAACAATGTCAGCCTGATAATCGGAGAGGCCCCATGACCGATTGGCCACTCGCCGAACTGCTGCCCCACGCCGGCGACATGATCCTGATCGACCAGGTGCTGTCGTTCGATGAAGAGCAGATTCACACCCGCCTCACCGTCAAGCCCGGCGGCCTGTTCAACCGCCCTGACGGCAGCCTGCCGGCCTGGGTCGGCATCGAGTTGATGGCGCAGAGCGTCGCCGCCTACGCCGGCTGCCGCGCCCGTCAAAAGGGTGAAGCGGTGGAACTGGGCTTCCTGCTCGGCACACGCAAGTTCGAGTGCAACGTGGAACACTTCCCGGCCGGCGCCGAGTTGAACATCCACGGCCTGCGTTCCCTGGAAGACGACAACGGCATGGGTGTGTTCGAATGCCACCTCACCGGTATCGGTATCCAGGCCAGTGCGCGCTTGAACGTATTTCGACCGCCCCAGGCGGCCAACTATTTAGATGAATCGAAGGACGAAACGCCATGACTGAACCCGTACTGGTCACCGGCTCCAGCCGTGGCATCGGCCGCGCCATTGCCCTGCGCCTGGCCCAGGCCGGGCATGACATCGTGCTGCATTGCCGCAGCGGTCGGGCCGAAGCCTGCGCGGTACAGGTCGAGATCGAGGCCCTGGGCCGCCAGGCGCGGGTGCTGCAATTCGATGTGGCGGACCGCGCCGCGTGCAAGCAGATCCTTGAAGCCGATGTTGAGCAACACGGTGCTTATTACGGCGTGGTGCTCAACGCCGGCCTGACCCGCGACGGCGCCTTCCCGGCCTTGTCGGAAGACGATTGGGACGTGGTGATGCGCACCAACCTGGATGGCTTCTACAACGTGCTGCACCCGGTGATGATGCCGATGATTCGTCGTCGCGCGGCCGGGCGTATCGTGTGCATCACCTCGGTATCCGGGTTGATCGGCAACCGTGGCCAGGTCAACTACAGTGCCTCCAAGGCCGGCCTGATCGGTGCGGCCAAGGCCCTCGCCATCGAACTGGGCAAGCGCAGGATCACCGTCAACTGCGTCGCCCCCGGTTTGATCGACACCGCCATGCTGGATGAAAACGTACCGGTGGAAGAACTGATGAAGATGATCCCGGCGCAACGCATGGGCACCCCGGAAGAAGTCGCCGGTGCAGTGAATTTCCTCATGTCGGCCGAAGCCGGCTATATCACGCGCCAGGTCCTGGCCGTGAATGGAGGCCTGTGCTGATGAAACGCGTCGTCGTCACCGGCATGGCCGGCGTGACCTCCCTGGGCAGCGACTGGGACACCATCGCCGCCAACTTCCGCGCCAACCGCAGCGGCATCCGACGCATGGACGAGTGGGAGCGTTTTACCGAATTGAACACGCGCCTGGCCGGGCCGGTCGATGATTTCGTCGTGCCCGCCCATTGGACGCGCAAGCAGCTGCGCAGCATGGGCCGTGTCTCGCGCCTGGCGGTGTGGGCGGCGGAACAGGCGTTGCAGGACGCGGGCTTGCTCGGCGACGAGTCGATCAAGGACGGGCGCATGGGCGTGGCCTGTGGCTCGTCCACCGGCAGTACCGATGAGATCAAGGCCTTCGGCAATATGTTGCTGAACTCGGTGGCCGAGGGGCTGAACGCCAACTCCTACGTGCGCATGATGCCCCACACCACAGCGGCGAATATCAGCATCTTCTTTGGCCTCACCGGGCGGCTGATCCCCACGTCCAGCGCGTGTACCAGCGGCAGCCAAGGCATCGGCTATGCCTATGAAGCGATCAAGTTCGGCCGCCTGCCGTTGATGCTCGCCGGCGGCGCCGAGGAGCTGTGCCCCACCGAAGCCATGGTGTTCGACGCGCTGTATGCCACCAGCCTGAAGAACGACGCGCCACAAACCAGCCCACGCCCCTACGACAGTGGCCGCGATGGCCTGGTGATCGGCGAAGGCGGCGGCATGCTGGTGCTCGAAGAGCTGGAACACGCACTGGCGCGGGGCGCGCATATCCATGCCGAGATCGTCGGCTTCGGCAGCAATGCCGACGGCCAGCACACCACGCGCCCGGAACAGAAAACCATGCGCCGCGCCATGGAGCTGGCCCTGGAAGATGCGGGCCTGGAGCCGGCCGCCATCGGCTACGTCAACGGCCACGGCACCGCCACCGACCAGGGCGATATCGCCGAGACCCAGGCCACCAGCAGCCTGTTCGGCAGCCGCATGCCCATCAGCTCGCAGAAAAGCTTCCTCGGCCACACCTTGGGCGCCTGCGGTGCACTGGAATCGTGGTTCAGCATCGAGATGATGAACCGCGACCAGTACGTGCACACCTTCAACCTGGACTCCGTCGACCCGCAATGCGGCGAACTGGATTACCTGCAGGGTGAATTCCGCGAGATGCACCACGACTACGTGATGAACAACAACTTTGCCTTTGGCGGCGTCAATACGTCGCTGATCTTCCGCCGCTGGTCCTGACTTTTAATCGATTGGAGAATACGGAATGTCTTCCTTGCTACGCGCTACGCTGATCACCCTGGCCCTGCTGACCACCGCCGGCTGTACCAGCAAACCGATCCTCAACACCCAGCACGACCTGCCGGCCGACGCCCAGCTCAGTGAAGAGAAAATGAAAGCGGTGATCGTCAACGCCCTGCAAAAACGCGAATGGACGGTGCAACGCCTGAGCCCGCAGCTGGTACAGGCCGAGATCACCGTGCGCAACCAGTACTACGCGGCCATCGACATCCGCTACACCCGCAACAGCTACGCCATCACCTACCGCGACAGCCGCCAACTGGGCTACAAGGACGGCAAGATCCATCGCAACTACAACCGTTGGGTGAACAACCTGGACAGCGACATCATGGCGGGATTGCGCAGCAATGGCGTGAGTGGTGAGGCAGGGTCGGCGGCGCAGTTGTTCGAGCAGACGGGAACGTCGAAGTAAAACCAAAGCCAGGCACAACCGCTGTGGCGAGCCCGTTCACGGTGAGCTATTGCACCGCCTTACGCGTCAATAACTCCACAAACGCCTTCGCCATCGGCGTTTGTGCGCCTTTGCGCTGCACCAGCCATACCGCCGTCACCGCCTCCTGATCCAACAAGGTGCGATACACCACGCCATCGATCCGTATCCGTTGGTATGACGCCGGCAACACCGACACCCCCAACCCCGCCGCCACCAAACCGATAATGGTCATCGCCTCCCCCGCTTCCTGGGCGAAGTGCGGGCTGAAGCCGGCATCGCGGGCCAGGTTCAGCAGTTGGGCATACAGGCCACTGCCGTAAGTGCGCGGAAAAAACACAAACGGCTCCTGCGCCAGTTGCGCCAAGTGCAGGCCGCTCTCGCTGCCCTCCACCAACGGATGACCGGCATTCAACACAGCGACCAGCGGTTCACGCATCAGCTCGATGACGGTCAATGAATCCGGCAACGGCAGCGGCCGCATCAGTCCAACCTGGATCGACTCATCCACCAGCGATTCGGCCACTTCGGTGCTGCTCATTTCCTGCAGGTTCAGGTGCACCGCCGGGAAGGCTTGGCGAAACGCGAAGATCGCCTGCGGAATCGTGGAGTTGAACGGCGCCGACGAGGTGAAGCCGATCTTCAGCTCGCCCAGCTCCCCCAACTGTGCACGGCGGGCCACATCCGCCGCCTTGTCGACCTGGGCCAGTACCAGTCGCGCCTCGTGCAGGAACAAGCGCCCGGCCTCGCTCAGCTCTACCCGACGATTGGTCCGCTCGAATAACCGAGCCCCCACCTCCTGCTCCAGCGCCTGGATCTGCTGGCTCAATGGCGGTTGCGAGATGCCCAGCACCTGCGCGGCACGGCCGAAGTGCAGTTCTTCGGCAACGGCAATGAAGTACCGCAGGTGACGTAGTTCCATGCCAGCCTCATTAGGTCGTAAAAGCTATCAAACGTGTCGAACAATATATTGGAAAGAATCATTAGCCAGCTATATTCTTTTTTGCATTGCCAGTCCTGGCAGGCTTTTCCTCCCCGAGGTCTCCGTGAAATCTGCTGTCGCTCCATTCGCCCAAGAAGTCCCGCCCACCGCCCTGGATGAGGTGGTGGCGCAGCTCAATGACGCGTACATCGAAAAAGGCACGCCGATGTTCATGCGCACGGTACTGGCGCTGTTCTCCGGCGGCTTCGCCACGTTCGCCCTGCTGTATTGCGTGCAGCCGATGATGCCGGCGCTGTCCCACGAGTTCTCGATCAATGCCGCACAAAGCAGCCTGATCCTCTCAGTGGCGACGGCGATGCTGGCGCTGGGTTTGCTGATCACCGGGCCGATTTCCGACACCCTGGGCCGCAAGCCGGTGATGGTCGCCGCGTTGTTTTGCGCCGCGCTGGCGACCATCGCCAGCGGCCTGATGCCGTCCTGGGAAGGGATTCTGCTGATGCGTGCGCTGGTGGGCCTGTCCTTGAGCGGCCTGGCTGCCGTGGCGATGACGTACCTGAGCGAAGAAATCCACCCCCAGCACATCGGCCTGGCTATGGGCCTGTACATCGGCGGCAACGCCATCGGGGGCATGAGCGGACGCCTGATCATCGGTGTACTGATCGACTTCGTCAGCTGGCACACCGCAATGCTGATCATCGGCGCCCTGGCGCTGATTGCCGCCACGGTGTTCTGGAAGATCCTCCCCGAATCGCGCAACTTCCGCGCCAGCAGCCTCAAGCCGCGCAGCCTGGTGGATGGCTTCGTCATGCATTTCAAGGATGCCGGCCTGCCGTGGCTGTTCCTTGAAGCCTTCCTGCTGATGGGCGCATTCGTGACGATGTTCAACTACATCGGCTATCGCCTGCTGGCCGACCCCTATGACCTGAGCCAGGCCGTGGTGGGCCTGCTGTCGCTGGTGTACCTCTCGGGCATCTACAGCTCGGCGAAAATCGGCTCCCTGGCCGACCGCCTCGGCCGCCGCCGCGTGCTCTGGGCCACCATCGTGCTGATGCTCGCCGGCATGGCCCTGACCCTGTTCACCCCACTCTGGCTGGTGGTGCCGGGCATGCTGATCTTCACCTTCGGCTTCTTTGGCGCCCACTCGGTGGCCAGCAGCTGGATCGGGCGCCGCGCGGTGAAAGCCAAGGGGCAGGCGTCATCGCTGTATCTGTTTTGCTATTACGTAGGCTCAAGCATCGCCGGGACAGCGGGCGGATTCTTCTGGCACTTCGGTGGATGGAACGGCATCGGCGCGTTTATCGTGGCGCTGTTGATGGGTGCGTTGCTGGTGGCGTTGAAACTGGCGAAGTTGCCGCCGCTGACCGCCCCTTGAACAACCGGCGCCTTGAACAACATCCGCGCCATCACCCGCTTGCCCCGGCGCTCATGCATGACTACGGCGCCGATATGCAGGACCAGCATCAGCAGCAACCCCACACACGAGAGCACATGCACACGGGTATACAGGGCGATGCGGGCCGGGTCGTGGTCGAGGGGGGCGATGGAGAGCAGGTTAAAGATATTGATCGGGCGATCCATCATCAGCACGCCGGTCGCCAACACCACGGCGAGCACCAGGTACATGGCCTTGTGAACCAGCAACGCCAGGTATTCCTGCAGTGTTCGCTTGACGGAAAAATCCAGGCCGTGGGCAAAGGAACAATAGACCCGCAAGACAAACACCGGAATATAGACAGTGGTCAGCGACACATTGAAGAACGCCACCCACGCCTTGACCGAGGCGGGCACGCTGAATACCGCCACGAAAAAACCCGACAATAACGCCCACACAATAATGACAGCCGAAACCCAATGCAGCAGTTTCTGGCTCGTTGAATACGCTGAAGTGTTCATCCTGAGATCACCTGACAATGAACGCCATGCACTGGCGAGAGGAAGAGTCGGGTAGGATTTTTACCGAGGCAAGTTACCGGAGGCTGTAGGAGAAATCCCAAAGCACCCACACTACCAAGGCAGGACTTAACGAACGCTGAAACGCAGCGAATCCCCCTTCGCCAGGCAAAGGGGGATCCGATTCAGGCGGGAGTATTACGGGTGGTATTGCGCTGACAGCTCGTGCACGGCCTGCAGAAACGCACCCGCATGGTCCGGGTTCACTTCCGGAGTGATGCCATGGCCGAGGTTGAACACGTGGCCGCTGCCTGTGCCGTAGCTGGCCAGGATGCGGCCGACTTCGGTGCGGATCGCTTCCGGCTTGGCGTACAGCACGGTCGGGTCCATGTTGCCTTGCAGCGCGACCTTGCCACCGACACGACGACGGGCTTCGCCGATATCGCAGGTCCAATCCAGGCCCAGTGCATCCGCGCCAGCGTCGGCGATGCTTTCAAGCCACAGGCCACCGCCCTTGGTGAACAGGATGACCGGCACTTTGCGGCCTTCGTGTTCACGGATCAGGCCGCTGACGATCTTGCGCATGTAGGCCAGGGAGAATTCCTGGTACGCCGCCGCCGACAGGTTGCCACCCCAGGTATCGAAGATCTGCACGGCTTGCGCACCGGCCATGATCTGGCCGTTGAGGTAGGAAGTAACCGACTGGGCCAGCTTGTCCAGCAGCAGGTGCATGGCTTGCGGGTTGTCGTAGAGCATGGCCTTGGTCTTGCGGAAGTCTTTCGACGAGCCGCCCTCGACCATATAGGTGGCCAGGGTCCATGGGCTGCCGGAGAAGCCGATCAGCGGCACGCGGCCGTTCAGCTCGCGGCGGATGGTGCTGACGGCGTCCATCACGTAGCCAAGGTCTTTGTGCGGGTCGGGGATCGGCAGGGCTTCGATATCGGCCAGGGTGCTGACGACTTTCTTAAAACGCGGGCCTTCGCCGGTCTCGAAGTACAGGCCCTGGCCCATGGCGTCGGGGATGGTGAGGATGTCGGAGAAGAGGATGGCCGCGTCCAGCTGTGGGTAGCGGTCCAGTGGCTGCAGGGTGACTTCGCAGGCGAACTCCGGGTTCATGCACAAGCTCATGAAGTCGCCGGCGTGGGCGCGACTGGCGCGGTATTCCGGCAGGTAGCGACCGGCCTGACGCATCATCCACACGGGGGTGACGTCCACGGGTTGCTTGAGCAGGGCACGAAGGAAACGGTCGTTCTTGAGGGCAGTCATGTCGGCATCCGCAAAAAAAGTGCGGGCATTTTCTCAGAGCGCGACGCAAAAGGCACGGCAAGAGCGGTGCCTTTTGTCTATCGGGTCAATTTGTCGCGGTAGCTTGAACACAGCACAAAACAAATGTGGGAGAGGGCTGGCTGTGGTGAGCGGGCTTGTCCCGCGCCGGGCTGCGAAGCAGCCCCTTTGATCTGCGGTGAACCCGACGGGGGGCAAGCCCCCTCACCACAGCCAGCCCCCTCCCACATTTTGATCCCATTTCAACCTGGGATCAGGGTCAGACTTGCAGGTAGTCCAGGATCCCTTCGGCGGCATTGCGGCCTTCGAAGATCGCCGTCACCACCAGGTCAGAGCCGCGCACCATGTCGCCACCGGCGAAGATTTTCGGGTTGCTGGTCTGGTGCTTGTACTGGCCTTGTTCCGGGGCGACAACACGGCCCTGGCTGTCGGTCTGGATCTCGAACTGCTCGAACCACGGCGCCGGGCTTGGGCGGAAACCGAAGGCGATGACCACGGCGTCGGCAGGGATGATCTCTTCGGAGCCCGGGATCGGCTCGGGGCTGCGGCGGCCACGGGCGTCCGGTTCGCCGAGACGGGTCTCGACCACCTTCACGCCTTCGACGCGGTCTTCACCGACGATGGCGATCGGCTGGCGGTTGTAGAGGAATTTCACGCCTTCTTCCTTGGCGTTCTTCACCTCTTTGCGCGAGCCGGGCATGTTGGCTTCGTCACGACGATACGCACAGGTCACCGACTTGGCGCCCTGGCGGATCGAGGTACGGTTGCAGTCCATCGCGGTGTCGCCGCCGCCGAGGACCACGACCTTCTTTCCCTTCATGTCGACGAAATCTTCCGGCGACTTTTCAAAGCCCAGGTTGCGGTTGACGTTGGCGATCAGGAAGTCCAACGCGTCGTAAACGCCCGGCAGGTCCTCACCGGCAAAGCCGCCCTTCATGTAGGTGTAGGTGCCCATGCCCATGAACACGGCATCGTATTCGGCGAGCAGCTGCTCCATGGTCACGTCTTTGCCGATCTCCGTGTTCAGGCGGAACTCGATGCCCATGCCGGTGAAGACTTCGCGGCGATTGCTCAACACGGTCTTTTCCAGCTTGAACTCGGGGATGCCGAAGGTCAGCAGGCCGCCGATTTCCGGGTTCTTGTCGAACACCACCGGGGTCACGCCGCCGCGCACCAGCACGTCGGCACAGCCCAGGCCCGCCGGGCCCGCACCGATGATCGCGACACGCTTGCCGGTCGGCTTGACCTTGGACATGTCCGGACGCCAGCCCATGGCGAACGCGGTATCTGTGATGTACTTCTCCACCGAACCGATGGTCACCGCGCCGAAACCGTCGTTCAGGGTGCAGGCACCCTCGCACAGACGGTCCTGCGGGCACACCCGGCCGCAGACTTCCGGCAGGGTGTTGGTCTGGTGGGACAGCTCGGCGGCGGCGAGGATGTTGCCCTCGGCCACCAGCTTGAGCCAGTTGGGAATGAAGTTGTGCACCGGGCACTTCCATTCGCAATACGGGTTACCGCAACCCAGGCAGCGGTGGGCCTGATCGGCCGAATGCTGGGGTTTGAAGGGCTCGTAGATTTCCACGAACTCTTTTTTGCGTTGACGCAACAGTTTCTTCTTCGGATCTTTGCGCCCGACATCGATGAACTGGAAGTCGTTATTCAGACGTTCAGCCATGTTAAAACCTCATCAAACTCTTCAGGCGCATATCACTGCGGGTTGGCACGGATGCTGGAAAGCAACGATTTCAGGTTGGCAGCCTTGGGCTTGACCAGCCAGAAACGACGCAGGTAGTCATCGAGGTTTTCGGCGAGGTTACGCCCCCATTCGCTGCCGGTCTCCTCGACGTACTCGTCCAGCACGTGCTGCAAGTGGTTCCGGTAGGATTCCATGGCTTCGCCGCTGATCCGCTGGATCTCGACCAACTCGTGGTTGACCTTGTCGACGAAGGTGTTGTCCTGGTCGAGCACGTAGGCGAAACCGCCGGTCATGCCCGAACCGAAGTTGTAACCGGTCTTGCCCAGTACCGCGACAAAGCCCCCGGTCATGTACTCGCAGCAGTGATCCCCAGTGCCTTCCACCACGGTGTGGGCACCGGAGTTACGCACGGCGAAACGCTCACCGGCCGTACCGGCGGCGAACAGCTTGCCACCGGTGGCACCGTACAGGCAGGTGTTGCCGATGATGGCACTGTCCTGGGTCTTGTAGACGCTGCCTTTGGGCGGAACGATGACCAGTTTGCCGCCGGTCATGCCCTTGCCTACGTAGTCGTTGGCGTCGCCTTCCAGGTACATGTGCAGGCCGCCGGCGTTCCACACGCCGAAGCTCTGGCCCGCAGTGCCCTTGAAGCGGAACGTGATCGGCGCCTTGGCCATGCCCTGGTTGCCGTGCTTGCGTGCGATTTCGCCGGAGATGCGTGCGCCGATGGAACGGTCGCAGTTGCAGATATCCAGGGCGAATTCGCCACCAATGGCGTCGTTGATCGAGGAACCGGCCATTTCGACCATCTTCTCGGCCAGCAGGCCTTTGTCGAACGGCGGGTTGCGATCCACCTGGCAGAATTGTGGCTTGTCTGCCGGGATGTGATCGCTGCCCAACAACGGCGTCAGGTCCAGGTGCTGTTGCTTGGCGGTCTGGCCTTCGAGGATGTCCAGCAGGTCGGTGCGCCCGATCAGCTCTTCCAGGGAACGCACACCCAGCTTGGCCAGCCACTCACGGGTCTCTTCGGCGACGTAGGTGAAGAAGTTCACCACCATGTCGACGGTGCCGATGTAGTGGTCCTTGCGCAGCTTTTCGTTCTGAGTGGCGACGCCGGTGGCGCAGTTGTTCAGGTGGCAGATGCGCAGGTATTTACAGCCCAGGGCGATCATCGGCGCGGTGCCGAAACCGAAGCTCTCGGCGCCGAGGATCGCGGCCTTGATCACGTCGAGGCCGGTCTTCAGGCCACCGTCGGTCTGCACCCGCACTTTGCCGCGCAGATCGTTGCCGCGCAGGGTCTGGTGGGTTTCCGCCAGGCCCAGTTCCCACGGTGCGCCGGCGTACTTGATCGAGGTCAGCGGCGATGCACCGGTGCCGCCGTCGTAGCCGGAGATGGTGATCAGGTCGGCATAGGCCTTGGCCACGCCGGCGGCGATGGTACCGACGCCCGCTTCTGCTACCAGCTTCACCGAGACCAGGGCCTGCGGATTGACTTGTTTCAGGTCGAAAATCAGCTGCGACAAATCTTCAATCGAGTAGATGTCGTGGTGCGGCGGTGGCGAGATCAGGGTCACGCCCGGTACCGCATAACGCAGCTTGGCGATCAGGCCATTGACCTTGCCGCCCGGCAGCTGGCCGCCCTCACCGGGCTTGGCGCCCTGGGCCACCTTGATCTGCAGCACTTCGGCATTGACCAGGTATTCCGGGGTCACACCGAAACGGCCAGTGGCAACCTGCTTGATTTTCGAGCTCTTGATCGTGCCGTAGCGCGCCGGGTCTTCACCGCCTTCACCGGAGTTGGAACGCGCACCCAGGCGGTTCATGGCTTCGGCCAGGGCTTCGTGGGCCTCAGGCGACAAGGCGCCGAGGGAAATACCGGCAGAGTCGAAGCGCTTGAGGATCGATTCCAGCGGTTCGATTTCGCTGATAGCCAGCGGCGTATCCAGGGTCTTCACCTTGAACAGGTCGCGGATCATCGACACCGGGCGGTTATCCACCAGCGCGGTATATTCCTTGAACTTGGCGTAGTCGCCCTGCTGCACGGCGGCTTGCAGGGTGCTCACCACGTCCGGGTTGTAGGCGTGGTATTCGCCACCGTGCACGAACTTGAGCAGGCCACCTTGCTGGATCGGCTTGCGCGCGCTCCAGGCTTCGGCGGCCAGGGCTTTCTGTTCGGCTTCGATGTCGACGAATCGCGCACCCTTGATGCGGCTCGGCACGCCACGGAAGCTCAGCTCGCAGACTTCTTCCGACAGGCCGATGGCTTCGAACAGCTGCGCGCCACGGTAGGAGGTGACGGTGGAGATGCCCATCTTCGACAGGATCTTCAGCAGGCCCTTGGTGATGCCCTTGCGGTAGTTCTTGAACACCTCGTAGAGGTCGCCCAGCACTTCACCAGTACGGATCAGGTCACCCAGCACTTCATAAGCGAGGAACGGGTACACCGCCGAGGCGCCGAAGCCGATCAACACCGCAAAGTGGTGCGGGTCGCGAGCGGTAGCGGTTTCCACGAGGATGTTGGAGTCGCAGCGCAGGCCTTTTTCGGTCAGGCGGTGGTGCACCGCGCCGGTGGCCAGGGACGCGTGGATCGGCAATTTGCCCGGAGCGATATGACGGTCGGTCAGCACGATCTGGGTACGCCCGGCGCGCACGGCTTCTTCGGCCTGGTCGGCGACGTTGCGCACAGCGGCTTCAAGGCCGAGGCTCTCGTCGTAGTTCAGGTCGATGATCTGGCGGTCGAAACCCGGGCGCTCCAGGGTCATCAGCGAACGCCACTTGGCCGGAGAAACGACCGGCGAGCTGAGGATCACGCGGGAGGCGTGCTCAGGCGACTCCTGGAAGATGTTGCGCTCGGCACCGAGGCAGACTTCCAGGGACATCACGATGGCTTCGCGCAGCGGGTCGATCGGTGGGTTGGTCACCTGGGCGAACTGCTGGCGGAAATAGTCGTACGGCGTGCGCACGCGCTGGGACAGCACGGCCATCGGCGTGTCGTCGCCCATGGAGCCGACCGCCTCGTAGCCTTGCTCGCCGAGCGGGCGCAGCACCTGGTCGCGCTCTTCGAACGTGACCTGGTACATCTTCATGTACTGCTTGAGCTGGTCGATGTCGTAGAACGCCGAACCGTGGTCGTTGTCTTCCATGGTCGCCTGGATGCGCAGGGCGTTCTTGCGCAGCCATTGCTTGTACGGGTGACGGGACTTCAAGCGATTGTCGATGGCGTCGGTGTCGAGGATCTGGCCGGTTTCGGTGTCCACGGCCAGGATCTGCCCAGGGCCTACACGGCCTTTGGCGATCACGTCTTCCGGCTTGTAGTCCCACACGCCGATTTCCGACGCCAGGGTGATGAAACCGTTGGTGGTCGTGACCCAGCGGGCCGGGCGCAGACCGTTACGGTCGAGCAGGCACACCGCGTAGCGACCGTCGGTCATGACCACGCCGGCCGGGCCGTCCCACGGCTCCATGTGCATCGAGTTGTACTCGTAGAATGCACGCAGGTCCGGGTCCATGGTCTCGACGTTCTGCCACGCAGGCGGAATGATCATGCGCACGCCACGGAACAGGTCGATGCCGCCGGTGACCATCAGTTCGAGCATGTTGTCCATGCTGGAGGAGTCGGAGCCCACACGGTTGACCAGCGGGCCGAGTTCTTCCAGGTCCATCAAATCGTTGGCGAACTTGGTGCGACGGGCCACGGCCCAGTTGCGGTTGCCGGTGATGGTGTTGATCTCGCCGTTGTGGGCGAGGAAGCGGAATGGCTGGGCCAGCGGCCATTTCGGCAGGGTGTTGGTGGAGAAGCGCTGGTGGAACACACAAATGGCGGTTTGCAGGCGCTCATCGCTCAGGTCTGGATAGAAGGCGGTCAAGTCCGCCGGCATCATCAGGCCTTTATAAATGATGGTCTTGTGGGAAAAACTGCAGATGTAGTGGTCGGCATCGGCGGCGTTGGCCACGGACGAGCGACGACGGGAGGTGAACAGCTTGATCGCCATATCCTGGTCGCTCAGGCCGTCGCCTGCGATGAACACTTGTTCGATCTGCGGCAGGCGCTCCAGGGCCAGGCGGCCGAGCACGCTGGTGTCGATCGGCACTTTGCGCCAGCCCACCAGCTGCAGGCCGGCAGCGACGATCTCGCGGTTCATGTTCTCGCGAGCAGCTTCGGCTTTGGCCGGGTCCTGGTTGAAAAACACCATGCCCACGGCGTACTGCTTGGGCAGGTCGACCGCGAAATGCTCTTTGGCGACCGCGCGCAGGAATTGGTCGGGCTTTTGAATCAGCAAGCCGCAACCGTCACCGGTCTTGCCGTCGGCGTTGATCCCACCGCGGTGGGTCATGCAGGTCAGGGCCTCGATGGCCGTTTGCAAAAGGGTATGACTGGGCTCGCCCTGCATATGGGCTATCAGGCCGAAACCGCAGTTATCCTTGAATTCATCGGGTTGGTACAGACCTGCTTTCATAGACACTTTCTCACCAGGCTGCCTCTTATATCGAGGCAAATTTCTTTTCAATTCAACCGGTTACCTTCCACGCCGAACGTACGCCGGCTTAGCGGGGGCAAAAGGGAGGTCATTGTACACACCGACACGAACGCTCACAAATTTAGCGACGAAATGTCGCAAATCTATGTCGCATTTATGAAAGGTTTAAAGCGATATGCTGTGCTAGTCAAAACTTTTTTAATTCTGACCGCTACGACTCAAAAGCTACTGTAACGCAGACACCACAAAGCGCGCGGCCTGGAGGGGCTGCACGCCTTGCGATCTTTTTTGAGGTGCCGGGAGGGCGGCCTGGGTAAGGCCGCCGGATCTTCAGCGAGTTGCTGCCAGTTCTTGTTGAACGCTGGCGACAGTGCGAGGCCAAGGTTTACCAGCCTGAACCTTCGCTGGCAAGGCTTTGATGGCGGAATCAGCTGCGGCACGGCTTGGGAAGCTGCCGTAGGTGATCACGTAGAGAGGCTTGCCGTTGAGCACTTTCTTGAAATAACGGTATTCGCCGCCCTGCTCTTTCACGAACGCCTGGGCGTTGGCTTCGGAGCTGGTGCCGAGGATCTGCACGACAAAGTTGCCGGTGGGCTGGCTGCTGTACCAGCTGCTGCCGGCCTTGGCGACGGTGGCTGCCGGCTTTTCGGCCGGTTTGGCGGCTGGCGCCGGAGCCGGAGCCGGCTTCGCCACTGGCGCCGCAGGCTTGGCTGTGGCAACGGTCGGCGCCGGGGTCGGGGTCGGCTTGGCGGCTGGCGCCACAGGGGTCGCAGGGGTACCTGCGGGAACGCCCGCAGGTGGCGCAGTAGTGGTCACGGTCGGCGGTGTGGCGCTGGAGCCTTCCACCGGCACGCCGTCGTCGCCTTCGGAGATACCACCGGCTTCTTCGGCGAGCGGGCCACGCATCACCGGCTGGCCCACCATCGGCAGGTTGGTCGGCTGACCGGAATTGGCGAACTCGACATTCGGCGTGGGCTTGCCCAGTGGCAACTGCGCCTGTTCGGTTGGCGCACCGGCGGTAGTCGGTGCCTTGCTGCGACCCGGAATCAACCAGGCGGCGGCAACCGCAACCACGACAACGGCGGAAATTGCCAATACGTGCTTCTTAGGCATAGTGAACCCCATCTTTGGACGCTTGACCGCGGAGCGGCTGGCAATCATGGCTTCGATCATGGCATCGCGGGCGACCTGGTTGATGGTGCCAGGCCAGCCGTCGGAGCTTTCGTGAATATCAGAGATCTGCGCAGCGGAGAAAAGTTCGATGCCCTGCCCTGCGCCTTCGAGGCGCTGAGCCAGGTATTCCCGAGTTTCTTCCTCTTCGTACGGCTGCAGTTCGATAACGTGGAACAGCTCCTGATCACCGCTGATCTGCTCCAGATCGGCGATCAACGACGATTCACCGAACAGGAACACATGGGGGCGACCTTCCGGCGTGCCCGCCGCCAGCGCCAGCAGCGCTTCCAGGGCGGATTCGTCGAGCTGCTCGGCGTCATCCACCAGCAGGTAGACTTCCTGGCCGGTCAGACCCAGTTGCACCACCTGCTTGAGAATCGCATTCGGCTCGGCAGTGGCGACATCCAGCGCCTGGGCTACCTGACGCAGCACGCCAGCCGCATCACCGGCACCACGGGCCGACACCACCACGCTCTGTACGGACTGTTTGTTGGTACTGGCCACCAGGGCCTGGCGCAGCAAGGTCTTGCCGCTGCCCAACGGGCCCGTGACAACCAGCAGCAGCTGGCTGTAGCGCGCGAGATGGTGCAGTTGCCCCAGCACCGGCTTGCGCTGGGCTGGGAAAAATTTGAAACCAGGCACCCGTGGAGCAAAAGGGTCGTGGCTTAACTGGTAATGGCCGAGGAACGCCTCGTCGGCATGCAAACTAGTCATCGGGATCTTATTAACCTTTCAGCTGAGCCAGGGCGCGGTAATCCGCTCCCAGCGTGGCCTGTAAAATCTCTTTCGGATAATCGTCGGTCACTACCGCTTCGCCCATATGGCGCAACAGCACCAGTCGCAGGCGACCGTCGATCACTTTCTTGTCTATTGCCATATGTTCGAGGAAGTCCGCCTCGGTCATCTCTTCCGGCGGGATAACCGGCAAACCGGCACGCTGGAACAGGCGAATACCGCGATCACGCTCCTGGGCGCTGATCCAGCCCAGACGTTGCGACATCTCCAATGCCATCACTGTGCCAGCCGCTACAGCCTCTCCATGCAACCACACACCATAGCCCATGTGGGTTTCGATCGCATGGCCGAAGGTGTGGCCCAGGTTCAAGGTGGCCCGCACACCGGACTCCCGCTCGTCGGCATTCACCACCAGCGCCTTGGCGGCGCAGGAGCGGGAAATCGCCTCGGTGAGCGCCACCTGGTCGAGTGCGCGCAGGGCGTCCACATGTTCTTCCAACCAGGCCAGGAAGGGTTCGTCGCAGATCAACCCGTACTTGATGACCTCCGCCAGGCCCGCCGACAGCTCCCGCGGTGGCAAGGTGTTGAGGGTCGCGGTGTCGATCAGCACGGCCTGGGGCTGGTAGAACGCGCCGACCATGTTTTTGCCCAGGGGGTGGTTGATGCCGGTCTTGCCGCCCACCGACGAATCGACCTGGGACAACAGGGTGGTCGGCACCTGGATAAAGTCCACGCCGCGCTGGTAGCAGGCCGCCGCAAAGCCGGCCATGTCGCCGATCACACCGCCGCCCAGGGCAATCACGGTGGTTCGGCGGTCATGGCGTGCGGTCAGCAGGCCATCAAAGATCAGTTGCAGGGTTTCCCAGTTCTTGTGGGCTTCGCCATCGGGCAGAATCACGGAGATCACTGAGTACGCCGCCAGGCTGCGGCTCAGACGCTCAAGATACAGCGGCGCGACCGTCTCGTTGGAGATGATTGCCACTTGCCGCCCGGCAATGTGCGGGACCAGCAATTCGGGCTGGTCCAGCAGACCTTCGCCAATATGGATCGGGTAGCTGCGCTCGCCTAGATCGACCTTAAGTGTCTGCATGTGTCCCCGCGTTGAAGATGTATTGACGACCGGTAACGTCGAGATCTGACGTTGCCTGATGGCTCTACGCCACACCCCGCAGGGTGATAGCGCGCCGCCGAGAATAGCGCATTTCGGGCCTGGCTTTAACGGGGTGGCAGCCGTTGCAGGCGCTCGAGAATGTCGAGAACCACCATCCGAGGCGGCCGCTCATCGGTTTCCACCACCAGATCGGCGATTTCCCGATACAGCGGATCGCGCAGCGCGAGCAGGTCGCGCAAGGTTTTTTCCGGGTTCGCCGTGCGCAGCAAAGGACGATTGCGATCACGGGCGGTACGCCCCACCTGCTGCTCGACCGACGCATGCAGATAGACCACCCGACCGCCGGCATGCAGCGCCCGCCGATTTTCATCGCGCATCACCGCGCCGCCGCCGGTGGCCAATACCACGCCATCGCAGCCGCACAGCTCGGCAATCATCGCCTGCTCGCGGTCGCGAAAGCCCAGCTCGCCTTCCTTATCGAAGATCCATGGGATATTGGCACCCGTGCGCAATTCAATTTCCTTGTCGGAATCTTTGAATGGCAGGCGCAGCTCTTTGGCCAGCAATCGGCCGATGGTGCTTTTTCCAGCCCCCATCGGTCCTACAAGAATCAAATTTCGCACAGAATCAACGACTCACAGCAATCGCCTGGTTATTCATAATACGCGGAGTCAGGAATACCAGCAGCTCGGATTTTTTCTCCGCCAGCACATCGCGCCGGAAAAGGCGGCCAAGATACGGCACATCGCCCAAAAATGGCACTTTATCTACCACTTTGCTTTGGGTATTGGAGAAAACCCCGCCGATGACGATGGTTTCGCCATCCTTGACCAGCACCTTGGCATTCACCTCGTTTTTCTTGATCGGCGGTACGTCGTTGAGTTTGTTGAGATAGTCGGGCTCATCCTTGGTGACCTTGACCACCATGATCACATGGTCATCGGGGGTGATCTGCGGCGTGACCTCCAACGACAGGGACGCCTCCTTGAACGACACCGAGGTAGCACCCTGGGAGGTGGATTCCTGATAGGGAATTTCGGTGCCCTTCAGAATGCGCGCGGTTTCCTTGTCGGAAGTGACCACCTTGGGCTGCGAGACGATTTCGCCATTGCCGGTTTTCTCCATGGCGGTCAGTTCCAGGTCCAGCAGGAGGTTATCGGTGATGAAGGCAATGCCCAGGCCTGATGTACCCGTGAGTGAACCCAGGTCGACAAATGGCGAGCCGGGCACGTTTTCCGGCGCCTGAGCACCGTCCGGCAAAGGCTTCTGGATACCCCCGGCAGCCCAATTCCCGCGAGTGAGCCGCCCACCCCAGCGCGCACCCAGGCTTTTGTCGTAGTCGACATTGGCCTCGACAATCCGCGCTTCGATCATCACCTGGCGCACCGGCACATCCAGTTGCGCCACGATCCGCCGCAACTCTTCCAGGCGCTCGCCGGTCTGGTAGGCAATGATGTTATTGGTGCGGTCATCCACTGCCACTGAACCACGCTCATCGGTCGTGCCTTCAAAGCCGCTCACCGACTGAAACAGCTTGGCCAGGTCTGCCGCCTTGGCGTGGTTGACTTGCAGTAGCTCACGGCGCAGCGGCGCCAGGTCGGCCATCTGCTTGCGTGATTCAAGCGCCAGCAGTTCCCGTGCAGCCAACTCCTCGGCCGGCGCCACCAGCAGGACACCAGCCTTTATCCGTTTATCCAAGCCTTTGGTTTGCAGCACCAGGTCCAGCGCCTGATCCCAGGGCACGTCTTTGAGCCGCAGGGTGATAGAGCCCTGTACGTCATCGCCGACCACCAGATTGAGGCCCGCCACGTCGGCGATTTGCTGCAAGGCAGCGCGCAGCCCGATGTCCTGGAAGTTGAGGTTCAATTTGTCCCCGCCATAGGCGCCCGAAACCGCGCTGCCGGGAGGCGGTAGCTGGATCAGGTCCACACGATTGGGCACAGCAGCAGCCATCGGTGCCGTGAACGCTATCCATAGCGCCACACCGAAGGACGAGAAAGTCCTTTTCATTGTTTGATTCCGTTATGAGTTGACGTTTAGCAAGAGGGTTCGCGGGCGCTCCAGCCATGCCCCCTGTTCATCGGGAAATAACTCGATCAATTCGATATGGCCGTCATGAATCGCTGTGACTCGACCATGATCCGGCCCCAGATAGTCACCGACTGCCAGGCGATGCACGGTTGAAGCCTGGCGCAGCAAGGCGAAGGTCTGCGCCCCACGGGACAACGTGCCCACCATCTCGAACTGATCCACTGGGTGGCCTTCCAAGGCTTCACGCGGGCGAGCGAGGTCCGGCGCAGCGGCCGTCCGCCCTGGCGCGCGGTCGACTTGCAGGGCAATGGGCTGGAACGGATCGCGAATACCAGAAGCGCCGTATACAAAGGGTTGCCCTTGCATGACAGCCGCGTCCCGCTTGATGCCTTGTCGCTCATGCCAGTACGTCTTGGCCAGCAGATCAAGGTGCAGCAGCTTGCCATCCCGTCGCATGGCAATGTCGTGCGCCGTGGCGATTCGCGAAAGGCCGCCCAGGGCACTCACAAAGGCCGCCAGGTCGTGATAGGTACCGGTGGCGCCGATGCGAACGGGCTGCTCGTGATAGAACGGCCTAGACAGCTTATCCAGCGGAGTGACGCTCTCAATCAGCAAACCATTGGCCAGCGCCATCCTGGCGATGTCTTCAAGAAAGCCGGGCATTTCGGACTCTTCGGGCATTTGCTGCAAAAGCCCGCTGACCTTCTCCTGCATAAGCTGGACCTGGCGGGCCCGCTCTTCAAGATCGGCAGCCAGGACGGCTTTTTCCGCAAGTTGCTGCTGCAAGCTCACTTCCTGCACCTGGACCTCGCGCAAGCGCTCCCGCGACGGGCTGAGGCACACAAAGTCGCCCACCAACAGCACCACGCCGGCAAGCGCACAGCCCAGCAAGATCCTGCCAGGTAAGGGCCATTTGGCAGCATTGTGAGTCAGCGCGGAAAATTCGAGCCTGGGCCGGCTCATGGCTGGGCCTCGGAAGATTCTCCCTGGCGCACCATCAACTGGAATTCAGTGTTGCCGCGAGCGCCTTCGGTTCGTACATGCTGCAGGCGAGTGGCGTGGGCGCCTTCGGATGCCTCCAGGCGACGCATCAGTTGGGCAATATCCTGGCTGGACTCAGCACTGCCGCTGATACTCACCGTATCGCCTTTCGCCACGACCTCATGCAAATGCACACCGTCGGGCACCGCACGGGCCAACTGATCCAGCAGCTGTGCACCGGCGGAGCGATTATCGTGCAGGTCCTGCACGACTTTCATGCGTTCCGCCAGTTGCTGGCTTTGCAACTGGAGGTCATCAATGGTCTGGATACGCGAGTCCAGGACGCCGACGTCCTTGCGCACATGATCGTTTCGCGTCACCTGCCGGTCGATCGCCTGGTCGATCACCTGGTCCGCCAGCCACACCGTCGCGAGCGCGACACAGGCAAACGCCACCAGCAGTATCAGGAAATATTTACGCCTGCGCTCCGCCAGCGCCTGGCGCCAAGGCAAAAGATTGATTCGTGTCATCCAGCGAAACTCCTCAGGGCCAACCCGCAAGCGACTCCCATCCCAGGGGCATCCACGATCCACTGGGCACCATCGACTCGATGACCCGGCGTGAAGCTGGCGAAATCCTGACGGCAAGCGCGCGCCAATGCAAACCCTTCGACATCCACCACCCTGGGCACCAGCCCCGCCAGGGCCAACACGGCTTCACGAACCTCGACGTGCTCCTTCAGACACGCCGCCAGCAACACCTCGACCCGCGCGGGATCCTGCGTCGACGGCCCCTGGACCTGAAAGTCCAGCGCCACCTCGTCCAGCGGGTAGGGAATGTATTGCTCTGCCTCCACCTGGATCCTCCGAGCCATTTCGTCGTCGCCAAGCCCCGCCTGCATTTCAATGACCCGTGTAATGACCGAAGGACCGGAAACGGCGACCGCCGCCTGCCTGGCCGACGTGCGCAGCCGGGACAGCGCCGTGTACAGCGCATGGCCTATGCCTTCCAGGTCCAGCCAGACGCCGTCGACCACCGCCTGGGCCGGCAGCGCCTGTATGGCGTAGCTCTGCACGGTGTAACGGTTGGCTGAACAGCTCAGCTCTACCAGCTTGATACCTGCCTCATTGATGTCGACGCCAAGGACGGTGTCGACTTTGCGCCTGAAAAATCCCTTTCCCATAAAACTCCCCAAAGCTTTCCCTGTCTTAACGCCTGATTGCCGCCGGAAGCCCTGCATTCGGTCGACTTGTTGAGCCGGCGCGAATGACGCCCCAAGGCGAAAAATGCTTTAATGCCCAGCGTTTTTCCCCGCTTTTTATCTGCAGCTCGGGTCGATCCATCGTTTGCCATGCATGCCCCGACGCGTAACCCATTCTTTTCTCTGGAAATCCAAAAGCCTTGATCCGTCTGCTGAAGTTTTTCGGGTACTCCATTGTCGCGATCGTCTGCGGGCTGCTGCTCGTACTCAGCGGGGCCTACCTCTACCTTAGTCCGGGTTTACCCTCCGTAGAGGCCCTCAGAAGTATCCAGTTGCAGATTCCTTTGCGGGTCTACAGCAGCGATGAAAAGCTGATCGCGGAGTTCGGCGAAATGCGCCGCACACCGATCCGTTTTGCCGACATTCCACCTAATTTCATCAGCGCATTGCTGTCGGCCGAAGACGATAATTTTGCCAACCACTATGGCGTCGACCCCAGCAGCCTGGTACGTGCGGCCACGCAACTGGTAAAAAGCGGACACATTCAATCCGGCGGCAGCACCATCACCATGCAGGTGGCGAAGAACTTCTTCCTCACCAGCGAGCGCAGTTTTTCGCGCAAAGCCACTGAAATCCTGCTGGCATTGCAGATCGAACGTCAGCTGACCAAGGACGAGATCCTCGAGCTGTACGTCAACAAGATCTACCTGGGCAACCGTGCCTACGGGATCGAGGCTGCCTCCCAGGTCTACTACGGCAAGTCGATTCGTGACGCCAGCCTGGCGCAGATGGCGATGATTGCCGGCCTGCCCAAAGCCCCTTCGCGCTTCAACCCCCTGGCCAACCCGGCGCGCAGCAAAGAGCGCCGCGACTGGATCCTGGGGCGCATGTACAAGCTGGGCAAGATCGACCAGGCCGCCTATGAAAGTGCGGTGGCCGAGCCGTTGAACGCCAGCTACCACGTGCCGACGCCGGAGGTGAATGCCCCATATATCGCTGAAATGGCGCGTGCGGAGATGGTCGGTCGTTACGGCAGCGAGGCCTACACCGAAGGCTTCCGCGTGACCACGACGGTTCCGAGCGACTTGCAGGAGATCGCCAATGATTCCGTGCATTCAGGCCTGATCACCTACGACCAGCGCCACGGCTACCGAGGCCCTGAGTCGCGCCTGCCAGGCAAGACCCTGAGCGCCTGGACGGCCGAGCTGGGCAAACAGCGTGCGATCAGCGGCCTGGAACCGGCCATCGTCACCCAGGTGAAGAAAGATGGCGTGCAGGTGCTGACCCGCACCGGCGAAGCCCACGTGGCCTGGGACAGCATGAAATGGGCGCGCCCGTTCCTGAACACCAACAGCATGGGCCCGATGCCGAAGCAACCGTCGGATGTCGCGCAAGTGGGTGACCTGATCCGCGTGCAACGCCAGAAGGACGACAGCCTGAAATTCAGCCAGGTGCCGCTGGCCCAGGGCGCCCTGGTATCGCTGGACCCGCAGAACGGTGCAATCCGCGCCCTGGTGGGTGGCTTCGCGTTCGAGCAGAGCAACTACAACCGGGCCACCCAGGCCAAGCGCCAGCCGGGCTCGAGCTTCAAACCGTTCATCTACAGCGCCGCGCTGGATAACGGTTACACCGCCGCCAGCCTGGTCAACGATGCACCCATCGTGTTCGTCGACGAGTACCTGGACAAAGTCTGGCGCCCGAAGAACGACACCAACACTTTCCTTGGCCCGATCCGTATCCGTGAGGCGCTGTACAAGTCACGCAACCTGGTGTCGATCCGCCTGCTGCAGGCGATGGGTGTCGGCAAGACCATCGACTACATCACGCGCTTTGGCTTCAACAAGTCGGACCTGCCGCCGAACCTGTCCCTGGCCTTGGGTACCGCGACCCTCACGCCGATGGAAATCGCCACCGGCTGGAGCACCTTTGCCAACGGCGGCTACAAGATCGCGCCGTACCTGATCGACAAGATCGAAAGCCGCAACGGCGACACCCTGTTCACCGCCAACCCGCCACGCGTGCCGGGTGATGTAGTCAACGGCATCGCTGCGACGGATGGCCTGGCAGCGCCAGGCAATGGCGGTATCACCATCGAGCCGACCCCAGGAACCGCGCCAGCCACCAATCCCGCTGCAACCGAACCGCAGGCACCCGCCGTGGCCGAGCGCATTGTGGATGGCCGTACCACCTATATCCTCAACAGCATCCTGGAAGACGTAATCAAGAAAGGCACCGGCCGTCGCGCCCTGGCCTTGGGGCGCGCGGACATCGCGGGCAAGACCGGTACCACCAACGAATCCAAGGATGCCTGGTTCTCGGGCTATAACGCCGACTACGTGACCACCGTGTGGACCGGCTATGACCAGCCGGAAAGCCTTGGCCGCCGCGAGTTCGGCGGCACCGTCGCGCTGCCGATCTGGATGAGCTACATGGGCGCGGCCTTGAAGGACAAGCCGCTGCACACCCAACCGGAGCCGGAAGGCATCCTCAGCCTGCGGATCGACCCGGTCAGTGGCCGTGCGGCCTCGCCGAGCACGCCGAATGCGTACTTCGAACTGTTCAAGAGCGAAGATACGCCGCCGTCGGTCAATGAACTGGGCAACGGCGTCGTACCGGGCAGCCCGCTGCCGGCGGATGAGGCGGCGCCGATCGATCTGTTCTAACCTGGACCTTAAGCCTACGCAGAACCCAATGTGGGAGGGGGCTTGCCCCCGATAGCACTGGACCAGCCAACTCATCGAGTGACTGACACACCGCCATCGGGGTGTAGAACCGTAGACATCGTTTACATCTGAAACCGGGGACATCGTTTACACATTTGAGGCCTGGACGCGG
>NZ_JBWKPE010000024.1:0-41185 GCF_059418085.1 Pseudomonas sp. GW821-FHT09C10 | reverse complement strand
AGTTCAGTCGGTTAGAATACCGGCCTGTCACGCCGGGGGTCGCGGGTTCGAGTCCCGTCCGCTGCGCCATATTCGGTCACCTGGCCCACTGAACGCCAGGTCACCACAGAAAGCCCGCTCAATGAGCGGGCTTTTTTTTGCCTGCGATTTGATCATCCTGCGCCTTGCCGTTGTGCATGGCCTGCTCCTCCCGAACTGTGCTGGTGCGTCATGACGTGGGGGAATACCCCCATGCACATTGGTCGATTGCGCCCCCGGCCGCTTAAACGGTTATCTATCACCACGCGAAGACTTCCAGGCGAGCTACCGGCAGCAGGACGCTGCGGTGCCCGCTCTCTAACAATGGCCTGTCAGGGCGATAAAAATAGTCTGCAAGGGGAATGGCACTGTATGAAATATCCATTGCGTCCGTTGGTGTTCTGGCCAACGTTCCTGATTCTGCTGGCGGCGGTGATCGCCAGCTACATCGACCTGAATGCTTTCCTCGCGGTCAGCAAGCAACTCAACAGCATCATCCTTAACAACTTTTCATGGCTGTTCAGTGCCGGCTCGTTTGCCATGGTGGTGTTGACAGCGATTGTCTATCTGTCGCCCCTGGGCGGGGTGCGTATCGGTGGCGAAGACGCTCAGCCGTTACTGAGCAAATGGCGCTGGTTCATGGTGGCGCTGTGTACCACGCTGGCGGTGGGTGTGTTGTTCTGGACCACCGCCGAGCCGCTGTACCACCTGTATGGGCCCCCCACCAGCCTGCCGATCGAAGCGGGCAGCGGTGCGGCGAAAAGCTTCGCCATGTCGACGATGTTCCTGCACTGGACCATCACCCCCTACGCCATCTACCTGGTGCCCTCGCTGGTATTCGCGCTGGTGTTCTATAACCGGCGCAGCAACTTCTCAATCGGCGCCATGCTCGAACCGTTGCTGGGCGAGGCACGGGTCAAGCGCTATGCCGGGCTGATCGACACCCTGGCGATGTTTGCCTTGGTGGCTGGCATGGCATCGTCCCTGGGCACCGGCGCGTTGACCTTGTCGGGTGGCCTGAGCCAATACATCGGTGGCGAAACCACACCGTTCCGCCTGGGGATCATCATCGCGATTATCGTCATCACGTTTGTGGCCTCGGCGGCCAGCGGCCTGCAGCGCGGCATTGTGATGCTGTCGTCGTTCAACACCTGGATCATGCTGGCCTTGGGGTTGTTCGTGCTGTTGTGCGGGCCGACTCTCTACATGTTCAGCCTGGGTGTCGAGTCTTTGGGTGTTTACCTTGACACTTTCTTCAGCCGCAGCCTGTTCACCGGCGCCGCCAGTGGCGACACCTGGCCGCAGAGTTGGACAGTGTTCTACTGGTCGGTGTGGTTTGCCTGGGCACCGGTGAGTGCGCTGTTCCTCGGTAAGATCGGCCGTGGTTACACCGTGCGCGAATTCATTCATATCAACATGCTTTACCCGGCGCTGTTTACGGCGGTGTGGATCTGTATCTTCTCTGGTACGAGCCTGTATTTCGATGCGCTCGGCGATGGCAGCCTTAACCGCGTGCTCAACGAGCAGGGCGTGGAGCACGTGCTGTACCAGATGTTCCAGCAACTGCCGGCCAGTGCTCTGATGATCGCGTTCTTGCTGTTCGTGGCGTTCATCTCCTTTGTCACGGCGGCGGACTCCAGCACCGACGTGATCGCCAACCTGTGCAGCAAAGGCGTGACGGCCGATTCCGACCTGGATGGCAACCCCGCGTTGAAAATCGTCTGGGGCGTGATCATCGGCACAGTGTCGTGGGTGATGGTGTCGTTCATTGGCATCGATGGGGTGAAGATGCTTTCCAACCTCGGCGGGCTGCCGGGGATGATCCTGGTGCTGCTGGCCAGTACTTCGCTGATCTTCTGGCTGAAAAATCCGACATTACTCGATGTGAAAAACCTACAGTCCGTGACTCAGCCCAACCTGAGTGGCGCCAGCCCCGTCGCGGAATTTGCCCGCTAGAAGCTAAAACCTGTGTGTCTCCCCACGCGCTCCCAGGCGGGCGCGTGGGGGGCGTTTGTTCGCAATAAATGTTTGGAGCTACCGATGGAAATCGTTACCGAATTTGCCTACAAGGTCCGTGAAATCGAGCACTGCCTCATCCCGTTGAGAGACGGCACCCAACTGGCGGCACGTATCTGGCTGCCGGAGACCGCGGGCCTGCAAACCTTTCCGGCGATCCTGGAGTACCTGCCCTACCGTAAGCGTGATGGCACCGCCGTACGTGACGCGCTGACTCACCCTTGGATGGCAGGGCAGGGCTATGTGTGTGTGCGTGTGGACATGCGTGGCAATGGTGAGTCCCAGGGACTGATGGCTGACGAATACCTGGTGCAGGAACAGGACGACGCCCTTGAAGTGATCGACTGGCTATGCCGGCAACCCTGGTGCGACGGGCATGTCGGCATGATGGGCATCTCCTGGGGCGGATTCAACGGCCTGCAAGTTGCGGCACGCCAGCCCGAGGCGTTGAAGGCGATCATCACGTTGTGCTCCACCGATGATCGTTTCGCCGACGACATCCACTACAAGGGCGGCAACCTGCTGATGGAGAATTTCGGTTGGGCCGCGACCATGCTCAACTTCAGTGCCGCAGTGCCCGACCCTCTGCTGGTGGGTGATGATTGGAAAACCCTCTGGCTTCAACGCCTGGAGGCGATGCCGCTGCTCGCCGAGACCTGGTTGAAGCACCAGACCCGTGATGATTACTGGCGCCACGGCTCAGTGTGCGAGGACTATTCGCAGATCAAGGCGGCGGTCTACGCGGTGGGTGGCTGGGGTGATGCCTACCGCAACACCGTCTCGCGTCTGATGGAGCATTTGCCAGGACCGAAAAAGGCCATGATCGGCCCGTGGATTCACAAATACCCGCATTTCGCCGTGCCCAATCCCGCGATCGGCTTCCTGCAAGAGGCCAAGCGCTGGTGGGACCACTGGTTGAAGGGCATCGAAAATGGGGTGATGGATGACGCTGCCTGCACCTTTTACCTACAGGATATTCTGCCGCCCAAAGGCAGTTATGCCGGGCGCCCAGGTACCTGGGTGCAGACATCGGGCTGGCCTGACCCGCAGGTGCAATGGACCGATTTCAGTCTTGACGAGCGCGGCCTCAACCCCGGCCACCAGGCCTTGGCCGTTGCTCGCAGTGTGTGCTCGCCGCTGACCACCGGCCTGCATCAGGGCGAGTACTGTGCCATCTGGTTTGGTCCCGATGGGCCCACGGATCAGCGCCGCGATGACGCCCACGCGCTGTGTTTCGACTCCCAGCCCCTGACCGAGCCCCTGGCGCTGCTGGGTGATGCACGCTTGAAGTTGCGTCTCGCCAGCGACACCGCCTGCGGGCAACTGGTGGCGCGCTTGAACGCCGTGGCGCCGGACGGGCAGGTCACGCAGGTCAGTTACGGGGTGCTTAATCTCAATCTTCGCGAGGACTTTTCCCACGTCACTCCTGTAGTCCCGGGTGAACCGATGGACGTGCACCTGAACCTTGACCATGTCGGTATGCGCCTGCCCGCTGGCTACCGTTTGCGCCTGGCGTTGAGCACCGCGAGTTTCCCGTTGTTATGGCCCAGCCGTGAGCTGACCACCCTGACCTTGCTGCCGAGCCTGCACAGTTTGCAGTTACCGGTTTTTATCGGCGAGGCAGTGGAGTGTCCGTTCGATGCGCCCCAATCGGCGACGCCGGCTGCCCTGGAAGTCCTGCGCGCCGCTGCGCCGAAACGGACGTTGATCGAAGATGTGGGCAGTGGCGAGGTGTGTGTGAAGATCGAAGATGACCTGGGCGCCATGCGGTTTATCGACCATGGCCTATGGGTGGACCAGCGCTGCACCGAGCAATACCACACGTTGCCTTGGAATCCGTTGTCGACGAGTGCTGATATCCAGTGGCATTACCGCGTGGGCCGCGACGCATGGGAGGTGGAGGTGGAAAGCCGCCTGAGCGTGCATGCCGATGCCGAGTGGTTCTATGTAGAGGCGGAGCAAACGGCCTGGGAAAATGGCCAGCTTGAACACCGTCGTCAATGGAGCAAGCGTGTGGCCAGGGTCGCGCTGTGACTGAGCAACTGGCAGGATACCTGCCAACATGATCTCTGCGGGCGTGGGGAAACCTGGGCCCGTTTCTGCCATTGGAACTGCCCATGTCGCGCCGAAACGTCGATCTTCCCCCGCTCAATTGCCTGCAAGCCTTTGAAGCGGCAGCCCGCCATTTGAGCTTTACCCAGGCCGCTCATGAACTGAACCTGACCCAGAGTGCGGTCAGTCGCCAGGTCAAGCGGCTGGAAGAAGACCTGGCGCGCCCACTGTTCTACCGACTGGCCCAGGGGCTGAGCCTGACACCCGCCGGGGTGCGTTTCTTTCGCACCATCCAGCGCTTGCTGCGCGAGCTGGACCGCGAGTCCGCCGAGTTGCGTCGGCGCGGTGCCGATCGTCAACTGACCCTGGCCAGCACGCCTACCATCAGCTCCATCTGGCTCGCCGGCTTGCTGCCGGAGTTCCAGCGCGAGCACCCGGACTTGGATATCCGCATTCTGTGCAGCGAAAGCCCCAGCCACTTGGATGTCAGTGAATATGATCTGGGCCTGTTCTATCACCTTGACGAACTGGCCGCGCCCCATGGCCTGGAATTGTCACCGGTGTTCGACAGTGAGCAGGTCATCACCGTATGCAGCCCTGGCTACATAGAGCGCCATGGTCCGATTCACGATGTTCAACACCTGCTGCACGCTCACACCTTGCTGATCGTCGAGGACCACTACCATGACTGGCTGACCTGGACCGATTGGTTTGCAGATGTTGGTGCCCACTACTACACCCCGCGCCATGCGTTGCGCACCAACAGCTATCAGTTGTTGATGCAATCGGCGGTCATGGGCCACGGCGTGGCCCTGGGCTGGAAGAGTTTGCTCGCGGGCGAGTTGGCGTCGGGTCGATTGCAAATGGCCTTGCCCCACACCATGCACAGTCGCGGTCGCCTGCACCTGATGCAACCTCATCATCGTAATCCGCCTTTGGCGGCACGCAGTTTCCGCCAATGGTTGCAGGCCCACGCCAGCCACTTGAACACGCCCTCCGAGTCGCCATGAACCTGACCTTCCTGACCTTCCCCGCGCTGTATAGCGCCACTATCCTGATGCTCACCGGCAATGGGCTGTTTTTCAGTTTTATCGGCCTGAGCCTGAGCAGCCAGGGCATCAACGAGGTGTGGATCGGTGCGCTGACGGCCGCGTACTACGGGGGGATGGTCTGTGGGGCCAAGTTCGGACATCGCATGATCGCAGGCATCGGGCATGTGCGTTCGTATGTGGCCTGTGCCGGCGTCGCCACCATCATCGTGTTGCTGCATGTGCTGTTCGAGCAACTGACGTTCTGGTTGGTGCTGCGATTCGTGATGGGCGTGGTGATGATGAACCAGTACATGGTCATCGAAAGCTGGCTGAACGAGCAGGCTGAAAACAACCAGCGCGGCGCGGTATTCGCCGGCTACATGGTGTCGGTTTCCCTGGGCTTGATGCTGGGGCAGGGCATATTGATAGGGCTCCCGGAGCTGGATTTCAAGCCGCTGGTGATCGTGGCGATCTGCTTTGCCGCTTGCCTGCTGCCAGTGACCATGACCCAGCGACTGCACCCGGCGAAGCTCGTGGCGGCCCCCCTGGAAGTGGGTTTTTTCTGGCGCCGCGTGCCCCAGGCGCTGACCACGGTTTTTGTCACCGGGCTGATGATCGGCGCGTTTTATGCGTTGGCGCCGGTATTCGCCACCCGCAACGACCTGAGCACCGCCCAGGCCGGTACCTTTGTTGCGGTATCGATATTTGCCGGTCTGTGTGGCCAGTGGCCGATCGGTTGGTTGTCAGACCGTATCGACCGCTCCCGGCTGATTCGGGCCTGCGCCCTGGCCCTGGGGATGGTGGTGATTCCCCTGTGGGGGCTGGTGCAGTTGCCGTATGCCCTGTTGCTGGTGTTCGGCTTTCTCAGCGGTCTGTTGCTGTTCACGCTCTACCCGCTGGCGGTGGCGCTGGCCAATGACAACGTCGAGCAACCCCGGCGTGTACCGTTGAGCGCCATGATGCTCGCCACCCACGGCATTGGTGCCAGCCTTGGGCCGCTGCTCAGCGGTACGCTGATGACCACCTACGGGCATGGCGCGTTTTACATGCTGTTCTCGGCCTGCGCACTATTGCTGGTCTGGCGCGTGCAGCCCAAACAGGTCACTGGCGAATACCGCGTCGAAGGGGCGCCGTTGCACCACGTGGCCATGCCCGAGCATCCGATGGGCGCCATGGCCGCGGTACTCGACCCGCGGGTGGATGACATTCCCGAGGAGCTGGTGATCAACGAGCCCGTGCCCGACAGTAAACCGTGACGGCTACTTGGCTTTTTTCTTGCGCGACTGGCGGGTAGCAAGGTGCTCGAAGCAAAACGAGGCGGTGCCGAATACGGCGATCAGGGTGAGTACGATCATGCCGAGGGTTGCGCTTTCCACGGTGGACTTCCTACGTGATGGGGTAGGTAGTCACGGTAGAGGCACGGCGAAAACGGCTCAATAGACCCGACGCGATCCTTACGGCACCGGGGCCATTGTTACGCAGTCTTTACGGGGCGTTGCGGCTGTGGCGGTAATCGCTGACGGCTTCGTACACCGCCTTGCGCAAGCGATTGATACCACCGATGGGCCGATGCTCGGCTACGCCAAACCATGGGTTGAACGACTGGTTGTCGCACGCCAGGTTCTGCTCGGGCGTATCGAAATCCTGGGCCGGGATCCGCACCCTGGCTACGCTCTCGTAGGGCGCATCGCTCTCCTTCCACTCGATGCTGGTGTCTTCGATCGGCATGAACTTCTGCGGGTTCTGCCGCTGGATCTGCAACACGAAACATGCCGGCACGCGGTCGGTGGACAGCTGCTGGCTCAAGGCGCTGCGCAGGAAGTTCGGCAGGTCCTGGTTCTGCTTGGGCAGGGCGTATTCCGGGCAGCCCTGTGGGTCGGGCGCGACGCGGAACTTGGCATTGGCCGCGCCGAACTTGTAGGGCGATACCGAAAAATAGGTGGTCTGCGTCGGGCTGGCCGGTGCGGGTGCCAGGGTTGCCAGAGCGATAAACAGGTGACGCACCTGCCAGCTGCGCGGGTCGGCCTTGGGGAAGAACGCCAGGACTTTCTTGCCATCCGCCTGGGCGCCGATGTTCTGCGCGTACTCCGCCACATCGCTGACAAAGAAATTCGGGTGGCTGAACATCACGAAGTCCTGTTCCGTGCGGGCCTGCTGGTCGGCGAGCAATTGTTTGCCCGGCACGTCCAGCAGCTTGAGCGCCATGCCCCGGGCATCGCGGATGCTGTCGAACTGCGGGTAGGCGTTGCCGTTGGACAACCGCATCATGGCCTGCCAGGTCTTGCCTGGTTCGGCAAATACGCCCTGGCGCAACGCCGGGTCGAGATCGGCCAGCACACTGACTTCGGCTTTCACGCAACCATGGGCCTTGGCGTGTGCATCGCGCAGGTAGCGGGTGCCTTCGCGATGCTGGTCAACGATGCGCACGGCGGTCTGGATAATGCCCTGGGTCATTGCCGCTTCACCTGCAGGGATCTGTTCGTCCGGCGACACCGGGCCGCTGTGCTGCCAGGCAAACCACGCCGTGCTCGCCAGCCAGCCGAGCAGGCCCAGGCCGACAAGCCACAGCAGGGTCTTGCCGAGAAACCGGCCAAGGCCCAGCCACAGGCGGGCGAGCAGGGAAGGTTGGTCGTATCGAGATCGGATCATCATGGCAGTTGTTGCTCCAGCGGGCCGCCCAGCACTTTGAGGTATTCCAGCAGTGCCCAGCGTTCCTGCGGCAGCAAGCTGCGGCCGATAACGCCATTGCCACGCTTGCCGGCACGGAATTCGTGGCCGCTGTTGTGGTTGCCGGTGAGTTTGGTATCGAACAGGAAGGCATTCTTGAACGCTGCGGTCTCAAAGCCCAGGTGACGCGGGTCGTAGTTGAAGGTGCCTTTATAGAAGGTGGTGCTGCGCTCGTCCTGGGGCGAGAGCAACTGGTAGATCGTCGGCACCGAGCCGTTGTGCAGGAACGGCGGGGTCGCCCATACACCGGCCAGCGGACGGGCCTTGTAGGCACGCAACTCGCGCACGCCAATGGGCAGGCCGTAGCCATCCAGGCGCGGGCGCTCGGCCGCGGTGACGCCGGCGGCGCGGTAGGCGTGGTCTTCGACGAAGGCGGTGACGTAGGCCAGGCCCTTGGCCACGGACATTTTCTTCAGGTCCAGCGGCTCGGTGGGGGTGGGGTGCAGTTCGACATTGAGCTTGGCCAGTTCCGCCGGGTCCCACTGCAGGGCGCTGAGGTCATAGCGCTGGTCGGCAATGTTGCTGGCGGTGCCGGGGTCGGTGCCGATGTACTCCACCGGCAGCATTTTCAGTTGCTGCACCGGGCGGCCATTTTCCTCGGTGACGGCCGGCACATGGCAGCCGGCGCAGTTCTCGGCGAACAGTGCACGGCCCTGGGCGGCGAGGGGCTTGTCGACGGGACCGAACAAATCCTCGGGCCAGGTCGGTGGTTTTAGGCGTTGCAGGGTTTCTTCGATCCGGTTGAGGTCACGCACCCTGACGCTCGACGGGTAGCGCGCACCGCCCTGAAGCGGTTGGCCGGCGGCGTCGAAAAAGCTCAATGTCGCGCCTACACCGAGGGCTTCACCGATATTACGCGCCATGGGTTGCTGGGCCGAGCCGTTCCATTGCACCCAGTCGAAGGTCCAAATGTCCCACAGCTGCGGGTAGTCCACCGGCGCATTGGCGACGCGGTAGTTGTCTGGCGAAATGGCATCGCCAAAGCTGGCATTGGCGATTCGGCCAAAGGCGTCGGTGCGGCCCGGGCCCTCTTCGGTGGGGTAGAGGCCGCGGTGGGTGTCGTTCCAGGCGACCTTGAGGAACTGGTTCAGCGACTGTTTGAAGTCCTCGCGCAACTGGCTGTGCTCGGCATCGTAGCGATCCCCCAGCACCTGGCGGGCAAACCGCTCGAATTTCCAGGGGTTGTAGTAGGTGGCGGCGAGGCTGGCGACCAGGGCCTGGCCGAAACTGCCACCGCGCAAGGTGGGTACGCTGGAGGGCAGTACGTGTTGGGCCGAGCCGCCGTCGATACGCAGGGCCTGGCCCTTGAAGTGCAATTCGCCGGTATGGCAGGCGGCACAGGTAATATCCAGGTATTCGACGTTACTGTCGGCGTTCTTGTGCCGGGCGAACCCCACGGGCAGGTTGCCGGGGTTTTGCGTAGTGGGTACCTGCTTGGGGTCCACCAGGAAACCGAAGCGCGCCAGGTACTCCGGCGTGGCAAAACGCCGCTCTGAGAACGGCAGTTCCAGGGCGGTGAACCAGTTGTAGTGCAGGCCTTTTACTTGGGTGCCCTGGGGCGTGAAGTAATAGGTCTGGCGGTCGGCGGCGCTCCATTGGTCCTGGTAGTGCACCTGTTCCACCGGCACGTAGTCGGGCAGCCTGGGGTTGACGGTGTAGTACAGCACCACGGCCAGGATCAGGCCCAGCGCGATGAGTATCAGCAGTAAAACACGGGAAAAAATGCGCAAGATGGCTATCCTTGTCTCGGCCTTGTCGAGTGGTCGCGTTGTTATGCCACTACGCCACGGGTGCGGCAAGTGGCCATGAGTCAGATGAGAGGCGGTCCCGCGATCCGTCGCGGGCTCCCATAATGAATGAAAATGCTTTTAAACACGTGAACTTATCGGAAGTTTCCTGCTCACATGCCGGTAGCCATTGGTCGTGGCCGCCTGATAAGCTCGCGACTTTATTCGAATGCCCTTTTGGCGCATGAACAAGGAAATAGCATGAAACAGCATCGGTTGGCGGCGGCGGTGGCCCTGGTTAGCCTGGTACTTGCGGGTTGTGATTCGCAGACCAGCGTAGAGCTGAAAACCCCGGCGCAGAAAGCTTCCTACGGCATCGGCCTGAACATGGGCAAAAGCCTTGCTCAGGAAGGCATGGATGACCTGGATTCCAAAGCGGTAGCCCAGGGCATCGAAGATGCCGTCGGCAAGAAAGAGCAGAAGCTCAAAGACGACGAACTGGTTGAAGCGTTTGCCGCACTGCAGAAGCGTGCTGAAGAACGCATGACCAAAATGAGCGAAGAGTCGGCAGCCGCCGGCAAGAAATTCCTCGAAGACAACGCCAAGAAAGACGGCGTCGTCACCACGGCTTCCGGCCTGCAGTACAAGATCACCAAGAAAGCCGACGGCCCACAGCCTAAGCCGACTGACGTGGTGACTGTTCACTACACCGGCAAGCTCACCAACGGCACCACCTTTGACAGCTCCGTGGATCGCGGCAGCCCGATTGACCTGCCGGTCAGCGGCGTGATTCCTGGCTGGGTCGAAGGCCTGCAACTGATGCACGTTGGCGAGAAGGTCGAGTTGTACATCCCGTCCGACCTGGCCTACGGCGCCCAGAGCCCGAGTCCGGCAATCCCGGCCAACTCGGTGCTGGTATTCGACCTGGAACTGCTGGCCATCAAGGACCCAGCCAAGGCTGACGCCCCTGCTGCACCTGCCGCCAAGAAGTAATCGGCGCTTGAACACACAACGCCCCGTCTTGACGGGGCGTTGTTGTTTTCGGGGTTTTCAAATCAGTACCTGTAGACATCCGATCGAACGCCCGTACGCGGTAACAGTCTGATGTAAGACTCGAGTACGGGTATCGGCACATCTGCGCCAAGTCAATGAAATCTTGGGTTTTTTTGATGTGCGCAAAAAACGCCCGATCTGACTGGAAGCCTTGTAGACCGTGGCTTTCAGCCGGTAAAACAGGCTCTGTTCACAAGGTTATCCACAATTTGTGTGGATAACCTTTCTGTTTGATGGAACTGGAGTGACAGATGAAACCACCCTTCAATTTCACCCGTTTCCTGCCCATGGCTGCACGCTTGCTGGGCCGTGGACGTTTGCCGACCCTGCTGTTCGCTGTCGCCGCCAAAGGCTCCAGCCAGGGCAACCGCCTGGGTAAGCTCAAGGATGATCTCAAACTGCTTCAATCCCTGTGCCTGGCCTATTGGCGTGGCGAGTACCGGGCCATCAGCCCAAAGGCGCTGATCTCTGTGGTGGCGGGGTTGATGTATTTCCTCAGTCCGATTGATGCGATCCCGGACTTTATCCCTATGTTCGGCATGCTCGATGACATCGCGGTACTGGCATGGGTCATGAAGACCCTGGAAGGCGAACTGAGCGCGTTTCGCGCCTGGCGTGACGCACAACGCCCGGAAAAACTCGCGGTGGTTGAGCGCTTGCCTGCGACCCCGGCCTTGCTGGCCAAGGAAAACCCGCAAAAAAACGGATGACGTGGCTATCCCCCTGCGACCTTTGTGGCTGTTAGGATTACACTCCTAAGGAAAGAGCTTACTCAGTAAGTGCAGTTATCCTACGGGGCGGTCATGGATATTCAGATAATTTCACGCAATGGCGAACCCGAGTATGCGGTGTTGCCATGGGATCAGTACCAGGCGCTGCTAAAAGCCGCCGGTCAGCAACAGCCTTCACCGACGCCTTCTTCTACTGTCCAAGCCGCGCCTGACCAGGTTTTGCGCCCGCTCGCAGACCTGCGCGGCTTGCGTGAAGCCAAGGGCCTGGCGATTGAAGCGTTGGCCCGCACCGTGGGCATCAGCCCCTCGTATCTAGGATTGATCGAAAGTGGTGAACGTCAGCCGGATGCCGCAATCCGCCGCAGCCTGGCCTGGGAATTGGGCGTTACAGGGTGGAGGGATGAATCTTGAGCCTACGTATCAGTCGTCAACATTGGGATGGGTTACTTAACGAACTGGACCAGGCGCGCCGCCAGCGCCATCTGCTGACCTACCGGGCACTGTTGGAGCGCCTGCAATTTCCGACGCCGGCGATGCAAACCCTGGCCGCTGCCCTGGAGCACCTGGCGGCGCTGGACGCCAAGGCCGAGCAACCGTTGCGCAGTTCCCTGGTGATCAGCCAGGGCGCCAGTCGCCTGCCGCGTACCGGGTTCTTTGAATGTGTGGAGCGCCTGGGGCGTTTCAGCGGGCCGTCCGATGGCGTGGCCGCCGCCTCCTGGCATGCCTCGGAAGTGGTGCGGGTATTCGAATACGAGTATCCGGAGTCTGCCGAGGCTTAAAGCGCCTGGGCCAGGATGTCCATGCTGTCGATCACATGGATGCTGTAGCCGGCCATGTCCTTGGCATGATGCTTGGCCTGTGAGGCCAGCTCCGCCAGCTGGCTGGCATCGAGTTGTCCACAGGCCTGTGGATACAAATGCACCACCCCGATCGACAGTGACAGCAACGCAAACTCCTGGCGTACGCCCTGGCGGTTCAGCGCCACGAAGCAGCCGGCGTCGAGGTGCTCGGCGCGGTAGAAGCGCCGGCACTGGGTATGGAAATCGTCCAGCAGTTGGTTGAGCCGCTTGCGCCAATCCTGTGGCCCCAATACCAGCAGAAAATCATCGCCACCGATATGCCCGACAAAGTCGCGGCTGGGGTCGACCCGGTCGTTCAGGCACTGCGCCAGGCACAGCAACACCTCATCCCCACGCCCGTAGCCGTAGATGTCGTTGAACGGCTTGAAGCTGTCGATATCCACGTAGCAGATCACCGATTCCCGCTGTTGCTGCAACAGCCGCGTCAGGCACTGCTGGATCGGCACGTTGCCGGGCAGCAGGGTCAGCGGGTTGGCATAGCGCGCCTGCTGGATTTTCAGTTCGGTGATCAGCTTGAGTACATCGATCACCCGGCCCAGGCCCAGGTAGTCGCCATTGAGGGTGATGATGAAATCTTCTTCGATACGTTGCCGGGCGCGGCTGGTCAGCAGGCGGCTGACCTGTTGCAGCGACTGGCTCAACTCCACCGCCAGAAAATCCGTACTCATCAGCCGGCTGATGGGCTTGCGCGCAAACAGGTCGGTGGCAAACGGCTTGAGCAGCGCATCGGAGAGTGAATGCCGGTGCACGATCCCTACCGGGTGGCCGCGTCCATCCAGAACCGCCAGGGAGTTAAGGTTAGCCTGGCGGCGGAACGCCTCCAACACCTGGGCGGTGGCGGTGTCCTGATCGACCGCCGGTTGTTCGCTGAGCAGAGCGCTGAGGTCGCCGGCTTCTTCGCTGAGGGCCACATTGGCCTGGTCGGGCTTGGGCAGCATCTGGCGCGCTTCCTGTGGCGGCTGCTCCTGTGGACGGCAGAGCAGGTAACCCTGGACCAGGTCGACGCCCATTTCGGTCAATACCGCCAGCTCTTCCGGCAATTCGATGCCCTCGGCGATCACCTGGGCCCGTGAGGCCCTGGCGATCTGCAGGATAGAGCCGACAAACTCACGCTTGAGCGCGTCCTGATGGATACCGTCGATAAAGTGGCGATCGATCTTCACGTAATCCGGGCGCAGCTCCGACCACAAGCGCAGGCTGGAATAGCCGGCACCCAAGTCATCCAAGGCAATCGAAAAGCCCATGTTGCGGTAATGGTGCAGGGCGGTTTGCAGCAGGTCGAAATCGTCGGTGGGGGTCTGCTCGGTGAGTTCGATCACCACCTGGCTTGGCGGGATGCCGAAGTCGCGCAGCAATTGCAGGGTGCGGCCCGGTTGATGAGCGGTCTCCATCAAGGATTCCGGCGAGACATTCAGGAACAGCTTGCCCGGCAGCTTTTGCTCGCTGAAGCGGCGGCAGGCGCTTTCGCGGCAGGCCATTTCCAGTTCGCTGAGGCGTCCGGCATGGCGCGCCACCGAGAACAGCGCGATGGGGGAGTGCAGCGGGCTGTTCGACGGGCCGCGGCTGAGGGCCTCGTAGCCAAGGATGCGCCGTTCCGACAGACAGATAATGGGCTGGAACAGGCTGTGCAAACTGCCTTGAGCCAGGATAGAGCCCAATGCACTCAGCTGTTCGGTCATAGTCATGGCGATCTCGATCGAAAAAAAAGGACCGCGGGCGTTACGCCGACGGTCCTTCATTTCACGACAGAATGATGTCTATATGATGACACTCCAAGGAGCGATCACATTAAATAGCCATCATTTACTGCTTGGCCACCTGTTTGGTGATTTTCAGGTAGTCCAGCAGGATCCGGCCGCTCTCGGCCAGGTAAGCGTCGTCTTCCGGCTTGGTTTTATCCGCTTCGGTCGGCAGCGCATCCTCGTCTTCTTTCTTCAGCTCCTTGAGGGGTTCTTCACCCTTGGCCTTGCGGCGGATGTTTTCCAAGGCAAGTTGCTTGTTTTCGATGTCGGAGTGCTGTGCACGACGGTCCACTTCATTGAGGCTGACGGTTTTTTCTTCCATCAACTTCTTGGCCAGGGCCAGCTTGTCGCGGATGAACACAAACTCGGCATCCTTGGCGGAGCGGGTATCGTGGTCAGCCTTCAACTGCGCGAGGAACGGCTTGAACGGGTCCGAGGCCGGCTTGATCGCAGGACGAATGGTGTCCCATGGCATGGCTTCCGGCAGGGCGCTTTCGCCGATTTCCTTGGTGTCGATGATCGACGGGAAATCGATGTCCGGCAGTACGCCCTGATGCTGGGTGCTCTGCCCGGATACCCGGTAGAACTTGGCCAGCGTCAGCTTGAGCTCGCCATGGTTCAGCGGCTGGATGGTCTGCACGGTGCCTTTGCCGAAGGTCTGGCCGCCGATGATCAACGCGCGGTGGTAGTCCTGCATGGCGCCGGCGAAAATCTCCGAAGCCGAAGCCGACAGACGGTTGACCAGCAACGCCATCGGGCCTTTGTAGAAGGCGCCCGGGTTCTCGTCCTCGAGTACGTCGACACGGCCGTCAGCGTTGCGTACCAACACGGTCGGGCCCTTGTCGATAAACAGGCTGGTCAGCTCGGTGGCTTCCTGCAGGGAACCGCCGCCGTTGTTGCGCAGGTCGATGACCACGCCGTCGACTTTTTCCTTTTGCAGCTCGGTAAGAATTTTCTTCACGTCGCGGGTGGTGGACTTGTAGTCCGGGTCACCGGCGCGGAAGGCCTTGAAGTCCAGGTAGAAGGCCGGGATTTCAATCACACCCAGCTTGTAGTCCTTGCCATCCTGCTTGAGGTTGAGGACTTTCTTCTGCACGGCCTGGTCTTCGAGCTTCACCGCTTCACGGGTGATGGACACGATCTTGCTGGTCTGGTCGTTCGGTGCATTGGTGTGCGGAATCACTTCCAGGCGCACCACGCTGCCTTTCGGCCCGCGGATCAGCTTGACCACTTCGTCCAGGCGCCAGCCGACCACATCGACCATCTCTTTGTCGGCCTGGGCCACACCGATGATCTTGTCGGCAGGCGCAACCTGCTTGGTCTTGTCTGCCGGACCGGCCGGCACCAGACGCACGATCTTCACCTGGTCATTGTCGCTTTGCAGGACGGCACCGATGCCTTCCAGGGACAGACTCATGTTGATATCGAAGTTTTCCGCGTTATCTGGCGACAGATAATTGGTGTGCGGATCGTAGGACATCGCGAAGGTGTTGATGTAGGCCTGGAAGATGTCTTCTGCGCGGGTCTGGTCCAGACGCGCCAGTTGATTCTTGTAGCGCTTGGTCAACAGCTCCTGGATAGCCTTGGGCTCTTTGCCGGCGATCTTCAGGCGCAGCACTTCGTCCTTGACGCGTTTGCGCCACAGGTCGTCGAGGGCGGCGGTGCTGGTCAGCCAAGGCGCGTCCTTGCGGTCCACCAGAAGGGTTTCCTTCTGGGTGAAGTCGAGCTTGTCGACACCCTTGTCCAACTCACCCAAGGCGAAGTCCAGACGCGCTTTTACGCGATCCAGGTAGCGCTTGTAGATGGTGAAGCCGGGCTGCAGGTCGCCGCTCTTAAGGAAGTCGTCGAACTGCGTCTTCCACTTGTCGAACTCAGCGATATCGCTGGCCAGGAAGTAGCTGCGCGACGGATCCAGCAGCTTGAGGTAGCTGTCGTAGATGATCACCGAGCGGGCGTCGTCCAGCGGCGGCTTGCTGTAGTGATGACGTTTGAGCAACTCGACGACGTTAAGGCTGGCAATCACCTCATCGCGGTCTGGCTGAAGGTTGTCCCAGCTGTTGGCTGCGAACGTATTGGTCGACATCGACGCGAAGCCGATACCAATGAAAAGAGCGAGGGCGGTGCTGGGGAACAGATGCTTCATGCTGATTCGACGCGGGGGCAATTGATAACGCATATTAGGCCGTCTTTGAAGTTGCCGGTTCCATAGGGGCCGGTCGCATAATGCAAAAAGCCCGGCGCTACTGCTACGGGCTCAGTCCAGACTCACTATGGAGGCACTGTGAAAGCATTGCAAGGCGTTGAAGGTCATGTGGCGTGGTTGGACGAACCCAGTCCTACATGTGATGTAGGCCAAGTTCGCATTCGCGTGGCGGCTGCGGGCCTTAATCGCGCCGATTTATTGCAGCGTGCAGGGCTCTATCCGCCACCGCCTGGCGCCAGTGCCGTGCTGGGCCTGGAGTGTTCCGGGGTGATCAGCGAAGTGGGCCCGGGTTCGTCCTGGCAGGTGGGCGATCGCGTCTGTGCACTGCTGGCCGGTGGCGGCATGGCCGAAGAAGTGGTGGTGGATGCACGTCATGTGCTGCCGGTACCGGAAGGTCTGTCGCTGGTCGAAGCGGCGGCGCTGCCGGAGGTGTACAGCACCGCGTGGCTCAATCTGTTCCAACTGGCGGGCCTCAAGCCCGGTGAGAAAGTGTTGCTGCACGCCGGCGCCAGTGGCGTGGGCTCGGCGGCCATCCAGCTGTGCAAGGCATTTGGCAGCCCGTGCTGGGTCAGCGTCGGCTCGGCGCAGCGCCTGGCCTACTGTGAAGACCTGGGCGCCCAGGGCGGCGTAGTACGCACTGACGGTATCGAAGGGCTGCGGGATTTCGGGCCATTCGATGTGATCCTCGATCCGGTCGGCGGCAACTACGCCGCGCTGGACCTCAAGCTGCTGGCGCTGGACGGTCGCTGGGTGTTGATCGGCTTGATGGGCGGCCGCGAGGCGCAACTGGACCTGGCCCAGATGCTGGCTAAGCGTGTGCAACTGCTGGGTTCGACCCTGCGCAGCCGTGACGATCAGTTCAAGGCCGACCTGTTCAGCGACCTGAGCCAGCATGTATGGCCGTTGTTTGCCGAAGGTCGCCTGAGCCCGCAATTGGCCAGGACGTTCCCGATCAAGGATGCCGAGGCGGCGTTTGCGGAGCTGGCGACTAACCAGATCGCCGGGAAGCTGGTGTTGGTGATTGACGAAAGCCTCACCTGATCCCGGATTGGAATAGGTTCAATGTGGGAGGGGGCTTGCTCCCACATTTGATTGGATTTCAAGTCGGGATAGGCGGTGTCAGACCCAGTGGTGGATTGGCCAGCCGGCCTTCTCGGCATGCTCGCGCAATACCGGATCCGGGTTCACCACCTGCGGGTGCTCCACCTTCAGCAACAACGGCAAGTCATTGCGCGAATCCGAATAGAAATACGCGCCGTCCAGCGTCTCACCTTCCTGCTCCAACCATTCCAGCAAACGCGTGATCTTGCCTTCGCGGTAGGTCAGTACACCGACGGTACGGCCGCTGTACACGCCATGACTCACTTCCAGTTCAATCCCCAGCACCTCATCAATGCCGATACGCGCCGCAATCGGTTTCACCAGGTGAGTCCCCGAGGCGGAGATCACCAGGATCCGGTCGCCATTCGCCCGATGGCGGGCGATGGTCTTGGTGGCGTCGCTGTAGATCAGCGGTTCAATCACGTCCTCGACCCATGGCTCCACCAAATGCTCGATTTCCTCCGGGGTGCGGCCGATCATCGGTTCCAGGCTGAAGTCCATGAAGTCTTCCATGGCCAGCTCGCCCCGGCTGTAGGCGTCCATCAGCTCGTTGTTCCTGTCCATGAACGACGCCGGGTCGACCCAGCCCAGGCGCCCCATCTGTTCGCTCCAGAGGGTGGCGCAGTCGCCGTGGATCAGGGTGTCGTCCAAATCAAAAATTACCAATGCCATCCGTTACGCTCTCTCAAGATTCACTGCGGCTCAGGCTACTTCACATAGCGCACTGGGGTCGATGGAAAGTGCCAGGCGCTGGCCGTCCGGGTGCAGATCGTCTGCCGAGCGGTTGAGCACGTCCACCACCAATTCCACGCCACGGGCTTCGATGCGGTAGCGAATCACGTTGCCCAGCAAGCTGTGGCTGCGCACCAGCGCGTCGAGTTCGCCGTTGCGGCTCAGCTCGATGGCCTCCGGGCGAATCGCGATGCGCCCGCTGATCGGGCGTTGCAGCAGTTGGCTGGCCTTGTCGGCGTCCAGCAGGTTGTAGTTGCCGATAAAACCGGCGGCGAATACATCCACCGGTGCGGTGTAGAGGGTCTCGGCATCGCCGCTTTGCACGATCTTGCCCTGGTTCATCAGGAAGATCCGGTCCGACATGGTCAGGGCCTCTTCCTGGTCATGGGTTACGAAAATCGTGGTCAGGCCCAGTTCGCGCTGGATCTGGCGGATCTGTTCGCGCAGGTGCTTGCGAATCCGTGCATCCAGCGCCGACAGCGGCTCATCCAGCAGCAACAGGCGCGGGCGGGTGACCAGGGAGCGGGCCAGGGCCACCCGCTGGCACTGGCCGCCGGACATCTGGTGCGGGTAGCGGCCGGCCAGGTCCTTGAGTTCCACCAGTTGCAGCACTTCCTGCACGCGCTTGTGGCTGTCATCGGCGTTGACTTTTTGCATGCGCAGGCCGAAGGCGACGTTTTGTTCCACGGTCATGTTGGGGAACAGCGCGTAGCTCTGGAACACCATGCCGATGTTGCGTTTCTGTGGGCTCAGCGGAACGATGTCCTGGCCGTCCAGCAGGATTTTCCCACTGTCCACCGCGGTCAGGCCGGCGATGCAGCGCAGCAGGGTGGACTTGCCGCAACCGGATGGGCCGAGCAGGGTGACGAACTCGCCCTTGGCGATTTCGCAGTTGATATCACTGAACACCGGGGTGCCGGCGTAGCCTTTTTGCAGGTGTTGGACGCTGACGAAGCTCATTGGCTTTTGTCCTTGTTCAAGATATTGGCGGCCCAGGTCAGCACCAGCACAAAGAAGAAATAGGAAATCACGACGGCGCTGGTGAAGTGGCCGCTGCTGTTGCGCATGTTGTTCAGGTACACCTGCAGGGTTTCGTAACGGGTGCCCACGAGGATATTGGCGAACACGAACTCACCGAACAGGAACGAGAACGACAGCAGCAGCGCCACCATCAGGCCTTTGCGCAGGTTGGGCAGCACCACGAAGAGCGCGGCTTGCCAGGTGCTGGCGCCAAGCAGTTGCGAGGCGTCCATCAAGTCGCGCAGGTTGATGGCTTGCAGGTTGTTGGTGATCGCCCGGTACATGAACGGCAGCGCCACGGTGAAGTAGCAGCCGATCAGGATCCACGGCGTGCCCACCATCGCCAACGGCCCGGAGCCGTACAGTTGCAGAAGGCCCACCGACGACACCACCGGCGGTACCGCGAAGGGCAGCAGGATCAGGATGTTCATCAAGGCGTCGAGCCTGGGAAAGTGGTAATGCACCACGAACAACAGCGGCAGAATCAACACCACCGACAGGATCAACGCACCCACGCACACCAGCAAGGATTGCCCGAAGGCCATCAGGAAGCGTGGGTCGCTCCACAGCTGCACATACCACTTCAGCGTGAAGCCCGCCGGCAGAATGGTTGCTGACCAACTGCTGGCAATGGAGTAGACGAAGGTGCCAATCAGCGGCAGCACCAGGATCGCGAACAACAGGTACACCACCACGCGGTGGTAGAGGGAGGCCGGGCCGGCTTCAGCGCGAGACATGGTAGCTCCTCTTGAGCAGCAGTTGATGGACCACGGTGACCACGGTCATCAGCGCCACCAGCACCACGGCCAGGGCGCTGGCCATGTTTGGATCGAGGGACACATCCCCCGACACCAGGCCGGCGATACGAATCGGCAGCACGTTGAAGTTACCGGTGGTCAGGGCGTAGACCGTCGCATAGGCACCCAGGGCATTGGCCAGCAGGATCACGAACGTGCCCAGCAGCGCCGGTGTGAGCACCGGCAGGCCGATATGCCGCCAGAACTGCCAGCCATTGGCGCCCAGTAACGCAGCGGACTCGCGCCAGTCTTCGCGCAGGGCGTCAAAGGCAGGGTAGAGCAGCAGCACGCCGAGGGGGATCTGGAAGTAGGTGTAGAGGATGATCAGGCCGGTCTTGGAGTACAGGTTGAAGTCCTGAATGATCCCGGCTTGCTTGAGCATGATGGTGATGCTGCCGTTGAACCCCAGCAGGATGATGAACGCGAAGGCCAGGGGCACGCCGGCAAAGTTGCTGGTCATGTTGGCGAAGGCGGTGACGAAGTTGCGCAGCGGCGAATCCACCCGGCGCAGGGAATAACTGCCCAGCGTGGCAATGATGATGCCGAAGATGCTCGAGTAGAAGCTGATCTCCAGGCTGAACTGGATGGCCTGCAGGTAGAACTTCGAACTGAAGATGCGCGTGAAGTTGTCCAGGCCCCAGCCGGTGTCTTCGGTCTGCAGGCTATTGATCAGCACCCACACCAGCGGGGCGATTTCGAACACGATAAAGAACAGTGCGAAAGGCACCAGGCACAGGACGGCCAGCCATTTGCCGCGGGATATTGAACTCACTTCAGTAACTCCCGGCACACAGGTTTGTCGTGGGGTACGCCCAGCAGTTCGCAGACGGTGCCGCACAGCTCGGTCTGTTTCGGTGCGGCTTGGGTATCCAGGCTGAAGGCATCGCCGAGGACGAATAGCGGCACCTCCCGTTCTTCCGGCAGCAGGCCGTTGTGGGAGCGGTCGTTGTTCATGCCGTGGTCGGCGGTCACCAGCACCTGGTAACCCGCATCCAGCCAGGCTTGCAGGTAGTCGGCCAGGATGATGTCGGCCGAGCGTGCGCTGTTGCGGTACTGCGGCGTGTCGAGGCCGTGCTTGTGGCCGGCGTCGTCGATGTTCATCGGGTGCACCACCATGAAGTCCGGCGCATGCTTGAGCCGCAGGCTGTCGGCGTCGGCGAACAGGTGGGAATCCGGGTAGTGGTCATTCCAGTAGAAATGCCCGTGCTGGATCGCCAGCGTCTTGTCGTCGGTATGACGATCCCGTGCGGCGAGAAAGGGCGTGCGGTTATACAACTCGCTGACCCAATGGTAAGCCGCCGCTGCGGTGGTAAGGCCGGCGTCGGTAGCGTAATGGAAAATGCTGCGCTGGTTGGACAGGCGCGAGACTTGGTTGTGGACGATGCCGCTGTGGATCGGTGGCACGCCGGTGAGGATGCATTCGTACAGTGGGCGGGACAGGGCGGGCAGTTCACATTCCAGCTTGTAGAGGGCTGCGCGTCCTGCGCCGACATAGGCCTGCAAGTGCCCCATGGCGTGCCTTGCAACCTCGAAGTTAAGGCCGTCGAGCACGACAAGGATGACGGGGTGTTTCATGGGGGGCGACGCTCCGCAATGATTGACTTGGCTCAATTCCTCTGGAGGAACGGGGTCAAAAATGTGGGAGGGGGCTTGCCCCCGATAGCGGTGTGTCATTCAACGAATTTGTTAGCTGATCCACCGTCATCGGGGGCAAGCCCCCTCCCACATTGGATCTCCACTGGAGCTCCAATGTGGGATAAACCCTTACTTCATCTCTACGATGACCTGCTCGTTCCACAGTTGCGGCAGCTTCTTGGAAGTCGCTTCCCAGGCATCGGCATCCTTGATCGGCTGCGGGTTGGCCTTGGTGTACTGCTCGCCCGGGATCAGGTTCTTGGCGATATCAGCCGGCAGTTTCAGGTCGGTTTCGGCACGGATCGGACGTGCGTTGCCACGCGCCAGGTTGAGTTGGCCGGCGTCGCTGAAGATGTATTCGCGGGTCAGCTTGGCGGCGTTCGGGTGCTTGGCGTATTTGTTGATGATGGTGGTGTAGCCGGATTTCACCGAGCCGTCCGATGGGATCAGCACCACGTAGTCATCCGGGTTGGCCATCTTGGCTTTGTAGCTCAGGCCGTTGAAGTCCCAGACGATACCCACTTCGACTTCGCCTTTTTCCATGGTGGCGATGGTCGGGTTGGACAGGCCGAGGCGACCTTGCTGGGCGATCTTGGTGAAGAATTGCAGGCCCGGGGCGATGTTCTTTTCATCGCCTTTATTGGCGATGGCGGCGGCGAGTACGGCGTTGGAGGCCTGGGCCGCAGTACTCACGTCACCCACCGAGACTTTGTATTTGCCGGTTTGCAGGTCCGCCCAACTGGTAGGGACTTCGGAGCCGTGCAGCAGCTTCTTGTTGACGATGAACGCGATGGTGCCGGTGTAGGCCAGGGCCCAGTGACCGTCCTTGTCTTTCGCCCAATCCGGCACCGAGGCCCAGTTGGACGGCTTGTACGGCTGGGTGACTTCCTGCTTCACCGCGATCGGGCCGAAGGCGGCGCCTACGTCGCCGATGTCGGCGCTGGCGTTGTCTTTTTCGGCCTTGAACTTGGCGATTTCCTGGGCCGAGCTCATGTCGGTGTCGATGTGCTTGAGGCCGTAGGTCTTGGCCAGGTCTTCCCAGGTGCCTTTCCAGTTGGCCCAGTCATCGGGCATGCCGACGCTGTTGACGGCACCTTCCGCTTTCGCGGCGGCTTCCAAGGTTTTTAGATCGGTATCAGCGGCCATGGCGGCGGTGCACATGGCAATTGTCGAGCCTAACAGTGATGCCAGGAAAAGCTGTTTCATCCGAAGCTCCTTTGGGCGTTTTCAACGCGGCGGTGTTTTCTACGGTGTTGTTGGTCTAGGTCAGAGCAATACCTGAGCCAATCTAGACGCGATGGATGACAGTTTCATGTCGATGTCGTTTTTAAAACCTTGATGTCGCTCGGCGCAGACTTAGCGTAGACCATGCTCAAGTGCCCGTAGCGACTGGACTTGGCCGATGTATTGCAGGGTGTGGTGCAGGGACGGGACAGGGACTGTCATCTGTCGGTCATCAGGAGTGCCTAGGCTGGCAAGCAGTCGTGCAAGCCCATTTATGCAGCGGTTTGTGCACCTGAACAGTGCTGGTCTAGTCCAGATAGGTAACGTTGATGCGTGATGAGGCAATCAAGGCGGTGACATCCATCGGGCTGGCGCTGCAAGAGCAGATCGACCACGGCCTGTTGGCGCCTGCAAGCAAGCTGCCTGCCGAGCGCAAGCTCAGCGAGTTGTTTGGTACCACTCGAATTACCGTGCGGGAAGCCTTGTTACAACTGGAGGCCCAAGGGCAGATTTATCGCGAGGAGCGCCGGGGCTGGTTCGTTTCGCCGCCACGCCTGGCCTACAACCTGATGCAGCGCAGCCACTTTCACGCCATGGTCAACGACCAGGGGCGTGTGGCATCCACCGAAGTGATCAGTGCGCGGCTGCAGCCGGCCTCGGCCGCGGTGTGTGCGTGGTTGCAGCTGCCGGCGTTGTCCAGGGTGATCCAGATCTGCCGGGGACGGCGGATTGACGGGCGGCTGGTGTTGTATGTGGAGCACTACCTGAACCCGCAGTATTTCCCGGGGATTCTTGAGTGCGACCTGAATCAGTCGATGACCGAGTTGTATGCGCGCAAGTACGACTTGCACTACGGGCGGGTGCGCTTCGAGATCGTGCCGACCTCATTGCCGGTGGAAGCGGCGGCGGCATTGCGCGTGTCGGTGGGCAGCCCGGGCTTGCGGATCGCCCGGGGCAATTATGACCAGCACCAGCGCTTGATCGACTGTGACTTGGAATTCTGGCGGCATGATGCGATTCATGTCGGCGTGGATGTGGTTTAACCCACCAAGGCTCTGTCACTCAGCTATCCGGCGTGAGTGCCTTGATCACTTGGTCCACATTGTTCTCCAGCTCCGATACCGGGTCCGCGCCGTCGACGTTCAACACCAGCAGCGTTGAACCGCCTGCCGTGATGGCGGCTTTCACTGTGTCACTCGGCTGGCGATGATGCAGCACCACGGCCACGTCGTTGTCCTTCAGCTCGGCACTGAGCTTCTGTAACGCCTCAGGCGTCCAATCGGCGTCGGGCCGGGCATCGGTGCTGAGCAGTTCCAGATTCAAACTGCTGATCAGATAGGCAAAGTGATCGCTCAAACTGACCACACTCAGGTTGTCCGCCTTGGCCAGTCGCGCCTCACTGTCGGCGCTGAGCTTGAGCAGGCGTTTCTTGAGGGCGGCCAGGTTGGCGTCGATCTTCGCCTTGGAGCCCGGTGCCAGGCGGCTCAGGTCGGCGGCCAGGACATCGGCCATGCGCCCCAGGTTGTTGCTCGATTGCCACGGCTGGCTGTTCAAGCCATCGGCGACGCCAGGTTGCACGGCGATGCCCGGCAGGCCGCCATCCACCGGGCGTGCCGCATCGATTTCGACGATGCGGATATTGCTGCGCCGTGCCACGGGGTAGAGCGGGTCATCGGCCCACAGCGAGCGCACGCCGATGGCGGCGTCGGCGTCCTGGGCCAGGCTGTTCAGTGCCGGCGCGCCACGGCCGGTGAAGTACGACACCTGTCGCGAGCCCGGTAGGTTGGCCGGCGCGGCGCGCTCGAGCTGCACGTCGGTGCCCTTGAGCAGCACCTGCGCCAGGCCATAGGTGATCGGCAGCGAGGCCAGGACTTTGACCGGTTTTGCCGCGTGTGCAGCAGGTTTGCCCACGTCGGCCGCCATCAACGGCGTGGTGATCAAGCAAGCGATGGCCAGGGCCAGAGGCTGAAGAACGGAGCGCATTATCCAAGGTTCCCTTTAAGGCTGGGCACGGTGCCGCGCGCGATGGCGGCAAGGGCGAAGGCGATACCCGCCATCAAGATGATCGCGGCACCGGAGGGGATGGGCAGGTCGAAGATGATCGGCAACAGGATCCCGCACAGGGTGCTGACGGTGGCGATCACCACCGAGATCCAGAAGAAGCCTTTGAGCGACTGGCTCAGCAGGCGTGCCGCCGCAGCCGGAATCACCAGCAGCGCGCCCACCAGGATGGCGCCGATGACCTTGACTGCCGCCACGGTGATCAGCGTCACCAGGATCACGAACAGGTAGTCCAGGGTCTTCACCGCCACGCCACGCACCGCCGCCAATTGCGGGTTGAAGCTGGCGAGCATGATGCGGTTGTACAGCGGCAGCGCCAGGGCCATTACCAGTGAGCCGACAATCGCCAGCACCAGCAGGTCGTTACCGTTGACCGTCAGCACCGAACCGAACAGCACGTTCTCGAGGATGTGCACGTTGATCTTGCCCGCCAGGATCAGCAGCAGGCTGGCGCCCAGCGCCAGGGACACCGACAGGAACACGCCGATCAAGGTATCCGGCGCCAGGCCGGTGCGGTTGCGCAGGTAGTTGAGCAGGATGCCGAACAATAGGCAGTAACCGAACAGGCTGCCATAGGGCCCGGTGTAGGGCTCCCCCAGCAGGATGCCCACGGCCACGCCGGTCAGTGCGGCATGGCCGACCGCTTCGGAGAAAAACGCAAAGCGCTTGACCACCACCAGCGTGCCCAACCCGCCCAGCACCGGGCCGATGAGCAGACCGGCGAGCAGGGCGTTGACCACAAAACCATAGGCCAGTGCCTCCGGCAGGTAACCGGATGAGGCCCAGCCCTGGACCATCAGGCGAAACGCTTCATAACTCATGGCGCCGGGCTCCGCGGGTGGGTAGAGAACAGGGTCAGCAGGCGGTCCGGGGTCAGCGCCTCTTTCGGCGTGGCGTCGAACAGCAGGCGGCGGTTCAGGCCGGTGACGCGGTCGGCCAGGCGGCCCACGGCTTCCAGGTCGTGTTCGATCCACAGCACGGTGATGCCGGCCAGGCGCCAGTCATTGAGCAGGCGTTCGAACACCTGGATGCCCGCTTCATCGAGGGCCGACATCGGTTCATCCAGTACCAGCAACTGTGGCGCCGGGATCAATCCCTGGGCCAACAACACCCGCTGGCGCTCACCGCCGGACAGCGCGCCCATGCGCCGCTTGCGCTTGTCCTGCATGCCGACCCGTTCCAGCGCCTCGCCAATCGCGGCGGCGTAATGTTTGGACAAACCCAGGAACGCCGGGCGCCGCTGGCACATGGCAGCCATGAAATCGTCGACCGTCATCGGCAGGCCCCGGTCGAACTCCAGCGCCTGGGGCACATAACCGATGGTGCCGGGTGTGCCCGGCCATTGCAGGCTCAGTTGTCCCAGGTGCGGTGTCTGCCCCAGCAGGGTCTTGATCAGCGAGCTTTTGCCGCCGCCATTCGGCCCCACCAACGCATGGATGCTGCCCGGCTGCACCTGGAAGCTCACGCCGTCGAGGATCACGGTGCGGCCCAGGGTCAGGGACACCTGGTCGAAGTCGAGGGTCGGGCCGACGCTCGCGACCTTAAGTTGCTGCGCTGCGGTCATGCTCCGGACTCCTGAATCGCCCGTACCACGGTGTTAAGGTTGCCGGTCATTTCCACTTCGTATTTTTCAGCGCTGTATTCGCCGTAGGAAATATGCGACAGCGGGTACAGCTTGACCCCGGATTCGCGCTGGATGGTGTCGACGTAAGTGGAGGGGAAATCCATCTCCGAGAAGATCACCTTGACGTCCAGGGCACGCAGTTCGTCGATGGTCTTCTTCAACTGGCTGGGGCTCGGCTCGATCCCGTGGGCCGGCTCGACCACGGCGGTGACTTCCAGGCCGAACTCGCGCAGTAGGTAATCGTAGGCCGCGTGCACGGTGGCGACACGCAGGTCCGGGTTGGGTGCGCCGGTCAACTTGGCCAGGGCATCGGCGCGCATCTGCCGCAGGCGTTTGCCGTAGGCACGGGCGTTCTGGGTGTAAGTCTTGGCATTGTCCGGGTCGAGCTTGCCCAGCTCGCGGGCGATGTTGTTGACCTGGGCAATCGATGCGCTGATCGACAGGAAGGTGTGCGGGTTGACCACCTTGCCGGCACCGCGCGCGGCGTTGCCGGTGGCCGCCAGCAGCGGCACGTTGGCGTTGGCTTCGATCACCGGGATGTCCGGGCGCTCGCTGGTGGCGATCATGCGGTCGGCGAAATCGTCATGGCCGACGCCGTTGAGCACGATCACATCCAGGGTGCCGATGCGCTTGATGTCTTCGGCGCGTGGCTCGTAGGCGTGGGGATTGAAGCCGGCCGGGATCAGCGGCACGACGTCGGCCTTGTCGCCGACGATATTGGCCACGTAGCTGTAATAAGGGTGCAGGGTGATGCCGATACGCAGGCGCTTGGCCGCTTCGGCATTCGCGAGGGGAGCGAGTATCAGGCTGAACAGGCCAACCAGAAACACGCGCAACAGGGGCGATGAAATAGACATGGGCAATCGGTCTTCTCGTTCAGTGGCGGTGCTGGCGGGTGACGCCGGCATCGAATTGCGCGACCACCTGCTGCCAGCCGGCTGCGATCAGCGCCTGGTCAGTGAGGTCGGAGGGGGCGCCCAGGTGTGTGCTGCGGTTGAGCCAGATATCCGGCTCGCTGCCCTGTACGCGCATCAGCAGTGAACCGCTGGTGGTCGGCGTCTGGCTCAGTCCCAAGTAGGCCGAATTCGCCAACAACTGCCAGCGATGGTCGCCGCGGCTGACCGAACTGGCGTCCTGGGCAAAGGGCGCGAAGCCTTCTTCGGCCAGTTGCTCGGGGCCAGGCAGGGCGCTTTGCTCCTGCTGCAGCAAGTGGATTTCATCCAGCGTGACCCGCAGGTCGGCGTAGATACCTTGTTCGGCGGCGCTCAGGTCGCGGCGGGCATCCAGCTGATGGCGGGGCAGCGCCGCGACTGCCTGGGTTTCACCGTGCAGCGCCACCACCGTACCGGCCACCGCGAGGATGATCAGGCACAGCAGCAGTACGTAGAGGGTTTCGTGGCCGGCACCGGCGGGGCGAACAACCTGTGTCGTACTCATTGAGGCTGGATATCCGCTTGGTCGATTTCCACCACGTGACCGGGGCCGGCATCAAACAGCACGTAGAACTCGGCGGACGGCTTCTTGAAGGTCAGGGTGGAGTCCTGGCCGAGCTTGCCGGGCACCAGGATGGTTTCGTCATAGCCGATCACATCCAGGGTCACGCCGGGGGCACCGCTGCCGTCGGAGAAACCGCCTTTGCACTGGATCTGCTCGCCGGGTATTTCCTTGCATTCGCACATCGGGTTATGGGCAAAGACGGTGGTGCTGAAACCGGCGCACAGCAACAGCGCGGCGCGGGACAGGTGTTTGAACATCATGGTTTGACTCCTTGCTTGTTCAGCCAGGCAATGGTGGCAGGCGAGGCCTGGCTCAGCGGGATGGAACCCTGGTGCATGGTGCCGTCCCAGCCTTCCATGGTGACCCACAGTTCGGCGTCGATGGGGGTACGCTCCGGCACGGGCAGGCCCGCACCCATGCGGTACGGGGTACCGAAGAAGATCACCCCGGCAGCACGCAGGCTGCGCGGCTTGCCGATGCGCAGGTACGTGGCCTTGACCTGGTCGGCGCAGGTGGCGCAGAGGGCGGCGTTGAAGGACTTCATCGGGCCGGCCGGGTCGGGGCGCGGCCCTTCATTGCGAAATTCGGCCAGCGTGAGGCTCCAGGGGCCGACCTGTACGTCGCCGGCCACCCGCTCGCCGATGCCGGTGTCGCCGCGAAACAACGCGGCATCGGCGAAGTACTTGGGCATGAAGCCCAGCGGTACCAGCAACAGCAGGACATTGATGTGGAAACGCCATTTCAGCCAAAAGGTCCGCAACGGTGAAGGCGGGGTAGCGTTGGCGGACTTGCTCATGGGTTGGCCTCCGAGGTTTCAGACCGCATGGCCGGAATGGCTGCCGGCGCACGTTGTGTCTTGGCCTCACGCTTGAGAGCGTTGAGGGTGGCCAGGGCCGTGCGCTTGGTCCAGATCAACAGGCCGCTCAAGACCATCATGCTCAGCACAAGGCCGAAGAATGCCCAGATCAGCTTGATCCACAACCCGCCAAAGTCGCCGGTGTGCAGGGGGCGCATGGACTCGGTGACGAACTCCAGCTTGGTGCGGTCGGACAGCAGGTGCGACGAGGCGATTTCACCGTCATACGGGTTGATCTGAGCGGTCTGGAACATCAGCGGGTACCAGCCCCGCCCGCCGATTTGCAGGTGGCTGTAGGCATTGAGCGGCAGGCTCACGAAACTCGCCTCCAGCCCTGGGATACGTTGGGTGGCGATCGCGATCGCCTCATCCACCGGAATCATCGGCGCAGGCACGCCGGGGGCTGAGGTTGGGACTTTTTCGCGGGCGATCACCGGGACGATGGGCTCGCTGGAGATGGAGATCTGATTGTCACCCAGGATTGCCTGGATCAGGAACCAAGTGCCAGTGATGGAAATCACCGCAATAAACCAGATCGACCAGATACCGCTCAGGCGGTGGAAGTCGCCCCAGAAAATCCGCGCGCCGTGGCGGATACGCAGGGTCGGCTTGAAAAAGCCTTTCCAGAAGCGTTTGTACACCACCAGGCCGGTGACCAGTGAGGCCAGCAACGGCAAGCCGAGCAGCGACACCAGGTACCAGCCCCAGCTGAAGCCATTGGTAAACGGCACCAGCCACCAGCCGTGCAGGGCGCGGGTGAACTGACGGAAGTTGAACGACGGGCTGATGCCTTGGATCGCCCCGGTGTACGGATTGACGTAGACCTCTACCGAGCGCCCGTCCGGGTAGCTGAGGTCGACGCTGAGGGCGAAGTGGGATTCATCCGGGCGGCTGATCGATTGGACGAAGACTTGGGGTTCGTCGCGCTTGATGGCCGCGATGACCTGGTCGTAGCTCAGTGGTTGCGCATCATCCGACGGCTTGCTCGCACGGATGTCCGGGTTGGCCAGCCACACGATTTCCTGGCTGACCACCGCCAGGGTGCCGGTGACGCAGACAATCAGTACAAAGAACCAGATGGGCAAGGCCAGCCAGCTATGGACGAGAAACCAGAGTTTTGAGCGTGACTTCTTCGACATGTGAAAGAGGGTCTTGATCAGAGGAGGGCGAGGGAGGCCCGTAAAAGGCCAGTCGTAGCTTTTGCTGACGCGACCGGCTGTATCTAAATTAAGACGGATGAGAATGAGAAATCCCCAAGATGGATATGAAAGAAAATGTTTCAGGTTCACATCCAGCGGTTTTTTACAGCGTGGGGGTATTCATGAAGTAGGGTAGGAGCCGGCGAACCGGCTCCGATGCTCAGCCTTGCTTGAACATTTCCATGGCGCGCTGACGGATCTGTTCTTCGCTGAGGTCTTCCTTGCGGGTGGCGAGGTACCAAAGATGACCGTATGGATCCTTCACGCTGCCCGAACGGTCGCCATAGAATCGGTCCTCTGGTTCGGACACCACGCTGGCGCCCGCTGCGACGGCTTGTTTGAACTGTGCGTCTACGTCGTTCACGTACAGATGCAAAGCGACACTGGTGCTTTCAGCCGGATTGCTCAGGGACATCTGATCGCAGGGCGTGCCCAGCATGATCGCCGAATCACCAATGCGCAGCTCGGCATGGCCGACCCTGCCATCGGGCATGTCCAGGCGCATGATTTGGGTGGCGCCGAAGGCCTTTTTGTAAAACTCGATAGCCTCTGAGGCTTTGTCGATGCCCATATAGGGCGTGACACTGTGATAACCCTCGGGAATGGGTTTAACGCTCATTTCGTTCTCCTTGATTGTGGTTGTGGAGGCACGGCCTCTTCACTATAGGCCATGCCCATCAAGGGCTCCGAGGGCCCCGACAAGGGGGCGTTAAGCCGGGCTCCAGCAATTGCGCCCCCGGCCCGCGCCCACCGAGCTGGTCCTCCGGGTTGCGCAACGGGCACGCGTCCAGCGACAAGCATCCACACCCAATACAACCGGTGAGTTTGTCCCGCAGCAGCATCAGCTTATGGATGCGCTCATCGAGGTCTTCCCGCCACCGCGCGGACAACCGCTCCCAATCCTGAGCGTTGGGCGTGCGTCCTTCCGGCAACGTCTGCAACGCCTCGCCAATCGTTGCCAGTGGAATTCCCAGGCGCTGGGCGATCTTGATCACCACCACCCGGCGCAGTACATCCCGTGGATAGCGTCGTTGATTGCCGGCATTGCGATGACTCTTGATCAGCCCCTTGGTTTCGTAGAAGTGCAGGGCCGTAACAGCTACACCGCTACGGGCTGCCAGTTGGCCGACGGTGAGCTCTTTGGTAACCATGAATACTCCAATTAAGCGCTTGACCTTGACTTAACTCGAGGTTTTACCCTGCGTGGTATCGAATCACAAGATTCTGCCTACAGAGAAAGGAGAGTGTTCATGCAGGTATTAGAGAAGAATCGCAGTTTCACTCAACTGATCGAGTTTCACATCGAACCCCAGCAACAAGTGGCGCTGGTGGCGGCCTTGTCCACCCAAAGTGAACGCCTGGCCCAGGGCCATGGCGGCTTTATCAACGCGAGTGTGCAGGTCAGCGAAGACGGGCGGCGGGTGCTCAATTACCTGCAATGGCGCTCCCGCGAGGACGGCGAAGCGGCGTTCCAATGCTTTGAGCACGGCGAGGAAGATTTCTGGACACTGATTCGCGCCCACCAGGCCACGGCCGTGACCTTTGGTTCGTTCCAGGTGCTGCGCAGTTTCGAGCGCAGCCATGACAACGCGTTGCACTGCCGCCTAAATGGATAGGTGCAGCATGCGCTCGCCCTGCACGTTTTCTCCAGGGCGACGCTTGTTCACCGCCAACTCGCCGATCTTGATCAGGCGCGTGCGCGTGACGTTGCGGCTCAGGCCCAGCAAGTTGGCGGTGTGCACCTGGTTGTAATGGCTGAAGCGGTAGGCGGCGCGCAATAGCGCGTCTTCAACCTTTTCGTGCAGGGCACCGGCCTGTTCTTCGAAGAGCTTTTGAAACGCGCGCTCCAGCAAGGCTTCGGCGCTGTTGTCGGTGCCGTGCTGGCTGTCGTCCTGGCGCTCGATGCGCATGTTCGACAGGCGCAGGTCGTCGCGTTCGATCACGCCGTTACGGCAGATCAGCAAGGTGTGGTGAATCACGTTTTCCAATTCGCGGATGTTGCCCGGCCAGCTGTAGCTCTTTAGCTTGTGTTCGGCCTCGCGGCTGATGGTGATCGGGCCGTAGCCCAGGCGCTGGCTGTAGGCTTCGATAAAGTGCCGGGTCAGCGGCAGGATATCGCCGGGGCGCTCGCGCAGCGGGCTGAGTTCCAGGCTGACGACGTCGAGGCGGTAGTAGAGGTCTTCGCGGAAATGCCCGGCGTTGATGGCCTTTTCCAGCTGCACGTTGGTGGCGGCCAGTACGCGCACATCGATCGGAATGCTCTTACGCGACCCCAGGCGCACCACTTCGCGCTCCTGTAGGACGCGCAGCAGCTTGACCTGGATGGGCATCGGCAAATCGCCGATTTCATCGAGGAACAAGGTGCCACCATCGGCCTCTTCGAACCAGCCGGCCTTGGCGCTGAGGGCGCCGGTAAATGCGCCTTTTTCATGGCCGAACAACTCGGCTTCCACCAGGGATTCGGAGAACGCGCCGCAGTTCACCGCCACGAACGGCCGGTTGCGCCGCGCGCTGAGGTTGTGGATGTGGCGCGCCACCAGCTCTTTACCGGTGCCGGTCTCGCCGATGATCAGCACGCTGGCTTCGCTGGGCGCCACTTGCTGGATATGGTCGAGCAGCGCCCTGGATTTCGGGTCTTCGAAGACCTGGGCCGTGGCGCGGATCGACGTCGCAAGGGCGGGCGAGGGCGGTAAGGTTAGAAGCTGCATGGGCACCTCTTTTTTATGAGTAGAACGTCGGAATCGGCAGGGATTGGTTCAACGCCCAGTCCCCCAGCTCGTGGAGTTTGTAGTCGACCGGGTCGTGCAGGGTTTGCGTGCGCAGGTTGCGCCAATGGCGATCCAGGCGCAGGGACGCGTGGGTGGAGCGCGCCCCGGTGACTTCAAACAGGCGGCTGCACAGGTCCAGGCCTTGGCGGGTGGCGGCGACCTTGGCGGTCGCAATGGCAATCGCCAGTTGACCGCGTTCGTTTTCCCTGAGGTTGGGGCCTTTTGCCCAGGCCTGGTCGAGCAGCTCTGCAGCGCGTTCCACCAACAGGCGCACACCCTCCAGGGCCACCCAGAATTCGCCGTAGTGATGCAGCACGTAAGGGTCCTGGCGCACGTCTTCGGCCGAGGACTTGTGCCAGGAACGGGTCTCGGTGAGCGTGTAGTTGCGCGCTTCTTCGAAAGCACCTTCGGCGATGCCGAGGAACATATGGGTGAAGGTCAACTGGGCGATCAGCGGGCGCAGGCAGGCAAAAGGCGTGCTCAGCGGGCCTGGGTCGAGCAGCAATTCCGACTCCTCGACGCGCACCCGTTCGAAGCTGGCGCTGCCGCTGTCGGTCTGGCGCTGGCCGATATTGTTCCAGTCGTTGTGCAGAGTGATGCCGCTGCGCCCGCTGGGGATGGCGGCGATCAGCAGCTTGCCGCCGGCGCTTTCATCTACCGCCGAGGCAATCAGCATTTCCGAGTCGCTGGCGCCGGAGCAGAAGCTCTTCTTGCCGGAGAACTCGCGCCAGCCGCCGAAGTCCTTGACCACGGTGCGTGTGTCCAATGGGTTGAGGGCGTTGCCCCAGAACCAGTTTTTGCGCGCGGTCTGTTCGAACCAGGGTTGCCATTGGTCCGGCCGCGAGAACAGGCGCACGGTGGCGAGCATCAGGTGGTGGAAGCCGAAGACGTGGGCAATGGAGCTGTCGACCTTGGCGAACTCGCGCACGATGGCCAGGGTGTCACTCCAGCGGGCGCCGAGGCCGCCGTATTGGGTGGGAATGCTCAGGGCCAGCAGGCCGCTTTGGCGCAGGGCGTCACGTTCGGTCTTGGGGGTGCCCCCGCGCTCGTCGCGTTCGACGGCGGTGAGGGCGAATTCGGCGGCCAGCAGTCTGGCGGTCTGCAACGGTGATGGCAGGACGCTGTGGGGTTTGGCGGTCACGGGGTTTCCTCTTTATAGGCGGGAACGACCAACGCCGCTCCCGCCGCTGCGCCGATCAGGCCTTGGCTGGCAGAACATCGTTGGCGATCATTTCGCCGAACGGGCCAGTGAGGTTGGTGATGCCGCGTCCGGCCAGGCTGGCATAGGGTTCCGGCAGCAGCGGGAACACCAGCTCGGCAAAGCGATAGGCTTCTTCCAGATGCGGGTAGCCGGAGAAGATGAAGCTTTCGATGCCCAGGTCGGCGTATTCCTTGATGCGCTCGGCTACTTGCCGGGGGTTGCCCACCAGCGCGGTACCGGCACCGCCGCGTACCAGGCCGACACCGGCCCACAGGTTGGGGGCGATTTCCAGGTTGTCGCGGCGCCCGTCATGCAAGGCGGCCATGCGGCGCTGGCCTTCGGAGTCGAAGCGCGAGAAGGATTTTTGTGCGGCGGCAATGGTTTCGTCGCTGATGTGCTCGATCAGCTTGTCGGCGGCTTTCCACGCGTCCTCTTCGGTCTCGCGCACGATCACGTGCAGACGAATGCCGAACTTCACCGTACGCCCGTGGCGGGCAGCGCGTTCACGTACATCCGCGAGTTTTTCGGCGACGGCGGCGGGCGGTTCGCCCCAGGTCAGGTATACATCCACCTGTTCGGCGGCGAGGTCGTGGGCGGCATCCGAGGAACCGCCGAAATACAACGGTGGATAAGGCTTTTGCACCGGTGGGTAAAGCGCCTTGGCGTTCTGCACTCGCAGGTGTTTGCCTTCGAAGTCCACTGATTCGCCCTGCAATACGCGGCGCCAAATTTGCAGGAATTCGTCGGAGACTTCGTAGCGTTCGCTGTGGTCGAGGAAGCTGCCGTCGCCGCGGTTCTCGTCGGGATCACCGCCGGTGACCACATTGATCAGCAGGCGACCGTTGGACAGGCGATCCAGAGTCGCCGCCATACGCGCAGAAACGGTCGGCGAGATGATGCCCGGGCGAATCGCCACCAGGTAACGCAGGCGTTCGGTCAGCGGCACCAACGCCGAGGCGATGACCCAGGAGTCTTCGCACGAGCGGCCGGTAGGAATCAACACGCCGTGGTAACCCAGGCTGTCAGCCGCCTGCGCGACTTGCTTCAGATAATTGAGGGTGACCGGCCGTGCACCTTGGGTGGTGCCCAGGTAATGACCGTCGCCATGTGTTGGCAGAAACCAGAAAACATCCATGACCAATCCTTAAGCGATTTTCAGCAGAGAGGGGGAGTGCGCTGCAAACAACGGCGCTGCGCGTTCTGCCGCAAGGCGTATACGGCCCTTCAGGGGCTCACTGGTTATTTGGTAATCGGTGAAGTCGGCCTCGGTGGCGTACACCCCGATCGGCAGGGTCAGGGCCTGGAAGAAGCTGAACAGCGGCCGCAGTTGGTGATCGAGAACCAGCGCGTGGCGCTCGCTGCCGCCGGTGGCTGCGAGTAATACCGGGGTGTCGATCAGGGCGTTGAGGCCAACCAGGTCAAACAGATGCTTGAGCAGGCCTGGGTAGGAACCGCGATAGACCGGTGCGGCGACGATCAGCAGGTCGGCCTGTTCGATGGCCACCAGTTGGGCTTCGACCTCGGCGGACAACTCATCCCGTGACAGCGCACCACCGAGCGGCCGGGCAATGTCGCCCAGCTCGATCAGGGTGGTCTGAATCGGCAGCAAGGTCGCCAATTCAGCCAGTACGGCTTGGGTCAGCACGAGGGTCCGGGACGGGCGCCAGGTTCCGCCGGAGAGGGCAACGACATTCAGGGGACGGGTCATGAACAGTTCCTTTATCAACAGTGGTTCATAGCAGGTGGAGTGCAACCTGTTGAGCAAGAGCTGTACCAACGGGTGCAGGCCTTGATTGGCGTGGGTTGCAGGTTCACTGCTGAAAAATGCTGCTGTTGTCTGACTGGTGATTTGTTGAATGGCTGTTGCCTGGCAAACAGTTGCGTGGCGAACAGTGCAGTTGCGGTGCAAGTCCTTTATAGAGCGTTGCATTTATTCCGTAAATGAACGTATTTCCATATTTATAGATCATAAGGAAATATAAGGAGTAGCTATCGAGGGTGCGTTGGCGGTTGATAGCGACTATCACGGACGGTGATTTTTCACTCTGTGAGGTCGGGAGTAGCCTGTGTTCATTGACTCGAAACCTTCTTTCCAGGGCTACCGCCATGAACCGATTTCTTGCTGTTTGCTTAGTGATTGTCAGCGCCGTACTCGCCGGGTGTGCGAGCCATCCATCGCCGGAATTGCGTCCCTACACGGCCGAAGAGAGCAAGCAACTGGCCCTGGAAGCGCTGAGCCGTCGTGGCTTGTCGTTTGATGAATATCAACAGCAGCGCGCCGCACTGACCGGCCAGCCACAGAAGCCCTTCGGATTTGATCGCCAGGGCGAAATGAACGCCGAGCGCAACGTGGTTTTGCATGGTCGTCCCAGTTGAGTTGGCACTGCGCAGCAAAAAGCCCGAGGCTTCCCTTGAAGGAACCTCGGGCTTTTTGTTTGCCATGGCACGACTTCAGCCTGTTAAGCTGAATTTCAGGAGCGTTCCTACGCACATTTACTTAAAGTTGTCCTTCTTTAATGGCATTCGATCCGGTAAACCTGACGACCTCTGTTCCGGCCGATGCCCCTGAGACGCTGCTCTCGGGAACCTGCTCTGCGAGTCTTGACTGTCATGAATAAACGTCCGCTGTATTTCGACTACGCCGCTACCACCCCGGTGGACGAGCGCGTCATCCAGGTGATGGTCGAGTGTCTGGGCTTCAATGCCAATTTCGGTAACCCCGCGTCCAGTTCCCATGCGTTCGGCCAGGCGGCCCGGCAAACGGTTGAGCAGGCGCGTCGCCAGGTGGCCGAACTGGTCGGCGCACAGCCTGAACAGATCGTCTGGACCTCCGGCGCTACTGAGTCCAACAACCTCGCGATCAAGGGCGTTGCCCAGGCGCGTGGCGTGGCGGGCGGGCATATCATCACCAGCCAGATCGAACACAAGGCCACGCTGGATACCGCGCGCCAGTTGCAGGAAGCCGGTGTGGCCGTGACTTACCTGGTGCCGGACGCCGACGGGTTGATCAGCGCCGACGCCGTCAGCGAGGCATTGCGTGAAGACACCTTTCTGGTATCGCTGATGCTGGTGAATAACGAACTGGGCACCCTCAATGACATCCCGGCTATCGGCGCACGTGTGCGTGAGCATGGCGCCTTGTTGCATGTGGACGCGGCGCAAGGGGCGGGCAAGGTGGCGATCGATTTGGCGCAGTGGCCGGTGGACCTGATGTCGTTTTCCGCGCACAAGCTGTATGGCCCCAAGGGGATTGGCGCGCTGTATGTCGGCCCTCGGGCGCAACAGAAAGTGTCGGCACAGATTCATGGTGGCGGCCACGAGGGGGGCTTGCGCTCCGGTACCCTGGCTACCCATCAGATTGCGGGCATGGGCGCGGCGTTCGCTCTGGCGGCGGCGTCTTTTGCGCAGGAGAAGGCTGTCATTATGACCTTGCGTCAGCGCCTGCTGGATCAGTTGGATACGCTCGGTGGCGTGCGCCTCAATGGCAGCCCTGCGCAGCGTATTCCTCACACCCTCAGCCTTACGTTCAGCGAAGGTGAATTCGACGCTGCTGCGTTGAGTGCGGGCATCGCCTTTTCGGCGACCTCGGCCTGCAACTCCGCGAGCAATGCACCTTCCCACGTGCTGCTTGCGTTGGGCCTTGACGCACGTTCTGCCGGCCGCACCATACGTTTGAGCCTGGGCCGGTTTACCACCGAGCAGGACATCGACCAGGCCGTGCAATTGATCAAGGCCGCACTGGCCAGCGCACCGGCGTTCTGGGCCGTCTGATTTTCACATAACAATTATTAGTGGTTAGCAGGAGACACAATGAGTACGCAGCCTTTGACCCATGGAACGGTTCCCCAGCGCTTGGCGCATACCCGCGAACTGATGCGCCGCGAGGGCATTCACGCCCTGCTGGTGCCGTCGGCTGACCCGCATTTGTCCGAGTACCTGCCGGGTTACTGGCAGGGACGCCAATGGTTGTCGGGGTTCCATGGTTCGGTAGGCACGCTGATTGTCACTGCGGATTTCGCCGGTGTCTGGGCCGACAGCCGTTACTGGGAACAGGCGACCAAGGAGATCAAGGGCAGTGGCATTGAATTGGTCAAGCTGCAACCGGGCCAACCCGGGCCGTTGGAGTGGCTGGCCGAGCAGACGCCGGAAGGCGGTGTGGTGGCGGTTGACGGTGCGGTGATGGCTGTCGCGTCGGCGCGCATCTTGGGCGCCAGGCTGGCAGAGCGCGGGGCGCGCCTGCGGACCGATATCGACGTACTCGATGCGGTTTGGAAAGACCGTCCGAGCCTGCCGAGCCAGCCGATCTATCAGCATCTGCCACCGCAAGCGACCGTCAGCCGTGGCGATAAACTTGCCGCACTGCGCGCCAGTTTGAAAGAGAAGGGCGCCGACTGGCACTTCATCGCCACCCTGGATGACATCGCCTGGCTGTTCAACCTGCGCGGCGGCGATGTTTCGTTTAACCCGGTGTTTGTGTCGTTTGCGTTGATCAATCAACAACAGGCCACGTTGTTTGTGGCGCTGAGTAAAGTCGACGCGGACCTGCGTGCGGTGCTTGCGCAGGATGGTGTGACGTTGCGCGACTACAGCGACGTGGCGGATGCACTGCGCGCGGTGCCATCGGGCGCCAGCATGCAGGTTGACCCGGCCCGCGTTACTGCCGGTCTGCTGGAAAACCTGGATCCCGGCGTCAAGCTGATCGAAGGGTTGAACCCCACCACGCTGGCCAAATCCCGCAAGAGCCTGGCGGACGCGGAGCACATCCGCCGAGCCATGGAACAGGACGGCGCGGCGCTGTGCGAATTCTTCGCCTGGCTGGACAGTGCACTCGGGCGTGAACGCATCACTGAATTGACCATCGATGAACACTTGACGGCTGCGCGCACCCGTCGCCCCGATTACGTGTCGCTGAGTTTCAATACCATCGCAGCATTCAATGCCAATGGGGCCATGCCGCATTACCACGCCACCGAAGAAGAGCATGCGGTGATCGAAGGCGATGGCTTGCTGCTGATCGACTCGGGTGGCCAGTATTTGGGCGGCACCACGGATATCACGCGGATGGTGCCTATCGGTACGCCGAGCGACGAACAGAAACGTGACTGCACCCGTGTGCTGAAGGGCGTGATTGCACTGTCACGTGCGCATTTCCCCAAGGGGATTTTGTCGCCGCTGCTGGATTCCATTGCCCGCGCGCCGATCTGGGCCGAAGGGGTGGACTACGGCCACGGTACCGGGCACGGCGTAGGTTATTTCCTCAATGTGCATGAAGGCCCACAAGTGATCGCCTACCAGGCCGCCACTGCGCCGCAAACCGCGATGCAGCCAGGGATGATCACCTCCATCGAGCCGGGCACCTACCGCCCTGGACGCTGGGGCGTGCGTATCGAGAACCTCGTATTGAACCGCGAAGCAGGCAAGACCGAGTTTGGTGAGTTCCTCTCGTTTGAAACCCTGACCTTGTGCCCGATCGACACCCGTTGCCTGGAGCCGTCGCTGCTCACCGCGGATGAGCGCGAGTGGTTCAATGCGTACCACGCTCAGGTGCGTGAACGCCTGAGCCCGCTACTCAGCGGTGCTGCGTTGGAGTGGCTGCAGGTGCGTACGACGGCTATTTGACCTGTTGCAAAATCAGGAGCTGCAATCATTCAGTTGCAGCGCCGCGAAGGGGCGGGGTTGTATCAGGCATTTATATGAGCAGTCGCTGGTGACTGCTCGGAGGAGATTACTTGCAGATGACGATCATGCTGCGGCTGGTATAGCCGGCAGGGTTGATGCCGAAGGGGTAGTCCCCTGGCTCCTCGGAATTGTCACCGGACTTGGCGATAACCCGGTAGCCCTTGGCGCCACAAGAGTTGGTTGCACTGGTGTAGCACTGGTCCCAGGAAGAAGACAGGCCGGAACAGTTGATATGCAGCCCTTTTTTGCCGCGTTTTACTTCTGTCTTGGTAGTCGCGGCACAGCCAGCAAGGGCCACGACCATTAACAGTATCAAAATTCGCTTCATTCCCATCCTTATATAGCCGCTTCACAATGCTCGAAGTCGGCTCTACTCGCTCTCGAGTGTAGCGTTCGCGCTGTCCTTGTCGAAAAACTCCATGAATGACATTCGTTTGCAGTTTAAACATGGCCTAAATACGCGGCAAATACCAGAGCAACTTTCAAAGATGATTCAATCCGCCGGAACCAGCGGCTTGGAGTCATTGCGCATTGTCAACGTCGCACCTACCGAGGCCATGATGATGCAACTTATGGCCAGCCATTGCGGTAGGGATAGATGTTCCTGCAGGAAGAAAAGTCCTGAGAGCGCACCGAAAGCAGGCTCAATGCTCATAAGCGTTCCGAATGTGCGGGCGGGAAGGCGTGTCAGCGCAACCATCTCCAGGGTGTAGGGAAGTGCCGTGGACAGAATCGCGACACCGATGGCGACCGGGATCAATGCCGGGGTCAGTAGCGCGGTACCGGCGTGGACAATGCCGATGGGCGCAACAAACAGGGCAGCGATCATTACGCCCAGGGCGGCGGTCTGAACGCCGTTGTCGTTGCCTGCTTTCTGTCCGAACAGAATGTAGAGTGCCCAGCAAGCCCCCGCCCCCAAAGCATAGGTCGCGCCGGCCAGGTCGATTCCGCTGCTGGCTTCCCCCGTGGGGATCAGCAGGAGCAGGCCGATGATAGCGAGTGCTATCCACAGGAAGTCTACCGCTCGGCGCGACGCGTAGATCGCGACGGCGAGCGGTCCGGTGAATTCAAGGGCTACGGCAATGCCCAACGGAACGCTGCGCAAGGACATATAGAAGAGGAAATTCATGCCGCCCAAGGCCATGCCGTAAACAACCACTGTACGCAGGGATTTTGCGGTCAGCCTGGCGCGCCATGGCCGCAAGATTAGTAACATGATTACGCTGGCGAAGATCAGGCGCAGGGTTGTGGTGCCCTGGGCTCCGACAATCGGGAACATGCTCTTGGCCAGTGAGGCTCCGGACTGGATGGAGGCCATGGCGATCAACAGCAGGCCGACAGGAAACAATGCCGAGGCCAAGCTGCGGGGGGAGGTGGTCATTGGGGCGTTCGTCCGAGGTCATATTCGAGAAGCAGGGGCGGCTATGATGCTTAACTGTTCGGGTTTGAGCAATATATTGCCCAGTTTGACTAGTGGGCGGCCTATATATAGACGGATTCAAAGGTTGTTAGGTGTCTTGATAGAAAAACCAAATTAATGGTTGACGGCAGATTCTGGACGTCTATAATTCGCCCCACTTCCGGCGCAGTCGAAACGTAAAACTCCTTGATAAACAATGAGTTATGCAGAA
>NZ_JBWKPE010000023.1:0-42747 GCF_059418085.1 Pseudomonas sp. GW821-FHT09C10 | reverse complement strand
GGGGCTGCTGCGCAGCCCAACGCGGGGCAAGCCCGCTCACCACAGTTACAGTGTTCCTCCTTAACTGACTGGCATTGCGGCAAGCCCCCTCCCACCTTTTTAATCCGCGTCTAGAAGTCGACGGTGGCAGACAGCAGGTAGGTGCGAGGGGTCGACAGGGTCAGCCCCGGCTCGCTGTCATCCGACGCGCCGGCCGAACTCCAGTAGCGCTTGTCGGCGACGTTCTCCACGTTCGCCCGCAGGGTGATGTGCTTGTCATCGACCTTGAACGCGTAGCGGGCGCCGACGTCGATGCGGTTCCAGGCGTCGATTTCCTTGACGTTGGACTGGTCCAGGTATTGAGAACTGGAGTGGATGCCCCGGCTGGTCAGGGTCAGGCCTTGGAGGGTCGGTACGTCCCACTCGGCACCGAGGTTGACGTTGTACTTGGGCGTGGCCGGCGCGCGGTTGCCGTCCCAGGCGCCATTGGTGGTGTCCTTCAATTTACTGTCGATGTACATCACGCCGCCGAGCAGGCGCACGCCCTTGAGGGGTTCACCGAACACGCTCAGCTCCGCACCGGTGTTCTGGCGTTTGCCATTGGGACCGAACAGCCGCGACGTGGCGTTGGTCTCGTAGGCCGGTTGCTTGATGCGGAACACCGCGGCGGTCACGGCGAAGGCGCCGGCGTCGTACTTGGCGCCCACTTCCACCTGGCGGCTGATAAACGGCGGGAAGATCTGGTCTTCGTTGCGCGACGTGGACGGGGCGATCTTGCCCTGGCTCAACCCTTCCATGTAGTTGGCGTACAGCGACAGCTTGTCGGTGGCTTTGAACAGCAGGCCGCCCGAAGGCGAGATCTTTTCTTCGTCGTAGTTGGTGTCGCCTTTGATGCCGTCGCTCCAGTCGTCCACGATCACGCGCTGCCAGCGCGCACCGAGGGTGAGCAATAGGCGGTCATCGAAGAAACCCAGCGTGTCGGACAAGGCCACGCCACTGAACTTGTTCTCGGTATAAACCTTCGCATCCTGGCGCGTGGCCACCGACGGCGTCGGGGTTTGCACGGGGTTGTAGAGATTGCTCGATGCGTTGGCATAACGCGCACCGCCGTTGGTGAAGTCCATATAGAAGTAGCTGGCGGCCAGGTTGACCTCATGGCTCACCGGCCCGGTGTGGAACCAGTTACGCACGCCGGCCGTGGCGGTACGGACGTTTTCATCGCGGGTGAAGTCCCGAGGCTGCACGGTGAAATCACCGGCCGCATTGGCCACCGAAACAGCATGGCGCAGGAACTCGTGGTTGCTTTTGCGCGCGCCCACACCGCCGTAGAGCATCACCGAATCGCTGAGGTCATATTCGGCATTCAGCGTACCGAAGGTGTCCTTGGTGCGGGCCTTGCTCCAGGACTGCGCATAGTTGCGGCGCACATCGTTGGCACTGGGCACCGGCGCGGCAGCCGCGACTTGCACGCGCTCCTGCGGCGCATCGGTGTCACGCTCGGTGCGGCCGATATCGGTGGAAAGGCGCAGGCGCTCGCCACGAAAATCCAGGCCCAGCACGGCCATCTCACGGTCGACGCTCTGGTGGTCCCATTCGGTATCGCCGGACTGCTTCACGCCGTTGAAGCGCAGGCCGAACTTGTTGTCCTCACCAAAGCGTCGGCCCACATCCACGGCGCCACCGGCCTGGCTGTCGGAGGCCCAGGTGCCGGTGAACGAGGTGATGTCCTTGTCGGTGGCGCGCTTGGGCACCACGTTGATCCCGCCGCCCACGCTGCCGCGCGGCGAGATGCCGTTGATCAACTGGGTGGGGCCTTTGAAGATGTCGACGCGGTCGGCCATCTCCATGTCGATGGTGTAGGTCGGCAGCACGCCGTAAAGGCCGTTGTACGACACATCACTGTTGAACAGGCTGAAGCCGCGAATGGTGAACTGCTCATACCGCCCGCCGGCCGGGTTGGTGGCGCGTACCGACGGGTCGCTGGCGATCAGGTCGCCGAGGGTGCGCGCCTGCTGGTTTTTCACCGCGTCCTGGGTGTAGGTGGTCATGCTGAACGGGGTTTCCATGAAGTCCCGGGTGCCCAGCAGGCCTTGCGAGCCACGCCGCGCCACCTGGCCACCGGCGTAGGTGTCGCCGTCGTACAGGCCGGTGGTACCGAGAATCGACGTGGGCGCCAGCTCCAGGCTGCCGCCCTCCGGCACCGGCACCAGCATGTAGGCTTGCTCACCCATGGGCTGCAATTGCAGGCCGGAGCCTTGCAGCAAGCGGGCAAACCCTTCTTCCACGCCATATTCGCCGGATAAACCGCTGCTGCTGCGCCCGCTGACCAGCGCCGGGTCCACCGACAGGTTGACCCCCGACAGCCCGGCAAAACGGGTCAACGCCGCACTCAGGCTGCCGGCCGGCACCTGGTAGCTGCGGCGCGCGGCGCTGTCTTCGGCATAGCTGACGGGGACGAACAAGGGGCTGGCGCTGAGGCTCAGCATCAGGCTCAGTTTGAGCAACGGGCGCAAGCGCAAGGGGTGGACTGCGGGCATTGGAAGAAGCTCTCGATTTTGTTCACTTGCCTGGAATGACAGGCGAGGTGAAAAAAGGGGACAGGCTTCGACCAACTTTTTTCAAAATGGCAGGGCAATGGCGACGCCATGCCCTGCCCTGGTTACCATACCGCGATATGCGAATCCGCACGCGGTTCGGTGCCGCCGCACAGCACGCCGCTGACCGGGTCGCGCAGGATGATCTGCCCACGGCCGTAGTCGGTGAGGTCGCTGGCGATCTGCACCTGGTGACCACGCCGGGCCAGGGCATTGGCCAGGTCGCGGGAGGCGCCCTGCTCGATGCCGACCTTCATGTCGCCCAGCCATTGCCAGCGCGGTGCATCCAGTGCGGCCTGGGGGTTGAGGCCGAAGTCCACCAGGTTCATCACCATCTGTACGTGACCCTGGGGCTGCATATAGCCGCCCATCACGCCGAACGGGCCCAGGGCCTGGCCGTCCTTGGTGAGGAAACCGGGGATGATGGTGTGGAAGGTTTTCTTGCCCGCCGCCAGGCAGTTGGCGTGGCTCGGGTCGAGGCTGAATTCCTGCCCACGGTTCTGCAACGCAATGCCGCTGTCGGGCAGTACCACGCCGGAGCCGAAGCCGTGGTAGTTGCTCTGGATGAACGAGACCATATTGCCTTCGGCGTCCGCCGTGGCCAGGTACACCGTGCCGCTGGCGTGCGGGTCACCGGGCTTGGGCGCCTGTGCCTGCTCGCCGATCTGGCTGCGACGGCGCGCGCTGTAGTCGTCGCTGAGCAGGTCGGCCACTGCCACGCGCATGTGCAGCGGGTCGGTGATGTAGTGCAGGCCGTCGCTGTAGGCGAGCTTCATGGCCTCGAGCTGGCGGTGCCAGGTCTGTTGGCTGTCGCGGTGATCGAAGGTGAAGCCTTCGAGGATGTTCAGCGCCATCAGCGCCACCAGGCCCTGGCCGCTCGGCGGAATTTCCCAGACGTCGACACCGCGATAATTGATGTGGATCGGGTCCACCCACTGTGCGCGGTAGTCCTTGAGATCACTGGCGCGCAGGTATCCCCCGGTGGCCCGTGAGTGGGCGTCCAGGCGTGCGGCCAGGGCACCGCGATACAGGCTTTCGCAACGGCTGGCGGCGAGTTCTTCCAGGGTCCGCGCCTGGGCCGGGTTGCGGAAGATCTCGCCCGCTTGGGGTGCGCGCCCATCGATGAGGAACGTGTCGAACCAGGCTTGCAGCACTTCATCGCGATGCGGGCTGAATTCGTTCAAGGAGATCTGCCATTGGTGGGCAACCACCGGTGACAGCGGGAAACCCTCGCGGGCCAGGCGGATGGCCGGTTGCAGCAACTCGGCAAACGCCAGCTTGCCGAAGCGTTGCGACAGCTCCGCCCAGGCCGACGGGCAGCCGGGCACGGTCACCGGGGTCCAGCCGTACAGCGGCATCCGATCGTGCCCGGCAGCCTTGACCGCCTCGACACTCAAGGCGCCCGGGGCGTGGCCGTTGCCGTTCAGGCCATGCAACTGGCCCTTGCACCACACCTGGGCAAACGCATCGCCGCCCAGGCCGCAGCCGGTGGGCTCCACCACCGTGAGCGCGGCCGCCGTGGCGATGGCCGCGTCGATGGCGTTACCGCCCTTTTGCATGATCTCGATACCGGCCTGGGCGGCCAGGGGCTGGGACGCCGCGACCATGCCACGGCGGGCAAATACGCTCTGGCGCTGCGACGGATAGGGATACTCGTGAGCAGAAAATTTCAACATGGCAGAGGCTCTTCAAAAAAAGTCATAACACACGGCTGAGAAACGCCCGGGTCCGGGGATGACTGGGGTGGCTGAAGATCTGTTCCGGCGGCCCTTGTTCGATGAGTTCGCCCTGGTCGAGAACCACCACGCGGTCCGCCACTTCACGGGCAAAGCCCATTTCATGGGTGACCACCACCATGGTCATGCCCTCCTCGGCCAGCTCTTTCATCACCTGCAGCACTTCGCCGACGGTTTCCGGGTCGAGGGCGCTGGTGGGTTCGTCGAACAGCATGGCCTGGGGTTTCATCGCCAGGGCGCGGGCGATGGCGACCCGTTGCTGCTGGCCGCCGGAGAGCATCGACGGGTAGTGGCTGGCCTTGTCCGCCAGGCCGACCCGCGCCAACAGGCCACGGGCCTGTTCCAGCGCTTCGGCACGTGGTGTGCCGAGGACCTGGATCGGCGCTTCGATGATGTTTTCCAGCGCCGTCATGTGCGGGAACAGGTTGAAACGCTGGAACACCATGCCGATGTCGCGGCGCTGGCGGGCGATGTTGCGCTCCGAATCACGCACCAGGCTGCCGTCGCTGCGCTCGCGATAGCCCATGGCGCGGCCGTTGACGCGGATGCGCCCGCCCTGGATGTCTTCCAGCAGGTTGATGCAGCGGATAAAGGTGGTCTTGCCCGAGCCCGAGGCGCCGATCAGCACCACCACTTCGCCGCGCCGTACTTGCAGCGAGATACCCTTGAGGATCTGCAACTCGCCGAACGACTTCTGAATATCCAGTGCCTCAATGATCAGCTCTTCACTTTGGTGCGCCATGGTTATCGTCCCCTCAGCAGTTTCAGGGTGCTGCGCCCGAACATGCGGCTGGCTGCCGGTGGTGGCGCGGAAGGCCGGTCGGACTGGCTGAAGCGGGTTTCGAGCCAGCGCTGGAAAAAGCCCCAGAGCGTGGTCAGCGTCAGGAAGTACAAGGCAACCACCAGGTACAGCTCGAACACCCGGAAGGTGGCCGAGGTGATCATCTGGGTGCTGAGCAGCAGTTCCTGCACACCTATCACACTGACCAGGGTGGTGTTCTTGAGCATCACGTTGAACTCATTGCCCAGCGGCGGCACGATCACCCGGAACGCCTGGGGCAGCACGATGCGCCGCATCAACTTGGCGAAGCCCATGCCCAGGGAGCGCCCGGCTTCATATTGGCCCTTGTCCACCGCGCCGATGCCGGCACGGATGATCTCGGCCATATAGGCACCTTCGTTGAGGCCCAGGGCAATGATCGCCGCCTGGATATTGCCGGGGACGATCAGGCCGAACAATTCGATATCTTCGAAGCGGAAAATCCCGCCCGCCGCCAGCGCCGTGTACAGAAACACGATCTGTACCAGCAAGGGCGTGCCGCGCATCAGCCACACGTAAAAACGCACCGGCAGATGCAACAGCGGGTTCTTCGACAAGCGCAACAACGCCGCCGCCAGCCCCAGCGCGCAGCCCAGCAGCATCGCCAGTACGCTGATCAGGCAGGTCAGCCACAGCCCCGTGAGGTAAACCCCACTGGGCTGCAGCAGGTACTGCCAGAACACATCCCAATTGAAATTCATTGTTGTAGAACCTCAGTCGAGTGTGTCGCTGCTGACATGCCATTTGTTCAGCAACTGCACATAGCTGCCATCGCTGCGCATATCGCTGATCACCTGCTGCACGGCGGCGGTCAGTTGCGGGTCGTCCTTGCGTATGCCCAGGCCGGTGAGGATGCGGCTGAACGCCGGCACGCCTTCCTGGAACAGGTCCGGGGCCATTGCGGCGTAGTAACCGGCGGTTTCCACGGTGGTGCCGTAGGCGTCGACCTGACTGATGCGCAGGGCCTGGAACGCGTCGGTGTCGGTGTTGTAGACCACCAGTTTCATCGGTGGCTTGCCGGCCTTGGCCAGGCTTTCATTGTGGGCATCGAGCAGGGTCTTGATGGTTGAGCCGTTGAGCACCGCGACCTTGTGCCCGGACAGGTCATCCAGCGCCTTGATACCCTTGGGGTTGCCCTTGGGCACCACCACCGACTGGCTGGAATACATGTAGTTGACGATGTCGATCACCTGGCGCCGCTCGGGTTTGTCGAACAGCTGGTCGACGATCATGTCGCACTGCTGGGCGAGCAGCGCCGGCACCAGGCCAGAGAACGGGATCACCCGCCATTGCACTTGCTTGTCGCCCAGGCGCCTGGCGATTTCCAGGCCCAGGTCGACGGTCAGCCCGCGGGGTTTCTGGGCTTCGTCGAAGGACACCAGGGGCGGGGAATCCATCCCCGAGCAATAGACCAGTTTGTCGACTTTTTGCAGACGATCCGGCACTTGAGGCGCAGCAAAGGCCCCTTGTGCACAGAGACCGAAGGAGACAGCCACCAACAAGGCGCGGCATTTATGCATGACCAGACACTCCAGTTCGTTGAATAACGGGGCAGGACTAAAGTCAAAACACAGCGGGTGTTTCTTATTGTTCGGTTTGCAGGAACTGGATCAGTGCCGGCACGGTGCCTTCGATGTGTTCGCGCACCACGGCTTCGGCGCGGGCGGCGTCACCGGCACGGATCGCATCGAGGATCACTGCGTGTTCCTGGCGGGCGCTGAGGGGTTTTTCACCGTGCTGCAGCCACAAGCGCATAGGCGCCTCGACCAGCGAGTACAGCGCCGAAATCTGCTTCATCAGGCGCGGGCGGCCGCTGAGGCTGCACAGGTATTCATGGAACGCGCGGTGCCGACTGACCCACGCGGCGCCTTCGTCACGGTAGTCGTCCATCTCATCGAGCATGCGCTCCAGGGCCGCCAGTTGACGCTCACCGATACGGCCGACGGCCACGCGCACCGCCAGGCCTTCGAGGGCGCTGCGCATCTCGAACACTTCGTGCAGTTCATCGATATCCAGACCGCTGACGACTGCGCCACGGTTGGGCCGCAGGGTCACCAGGCCCTGGGCGTCCAGGCGGCGAAAGGCTTCGCGCACCGGCATGCGGCTCATGCCGATCTCGCTGGCGATGTCTTCGGCGATCAGCCGGTCACCCTTGCGGTAGCGGCCGCCGCAAATGGCATCGAGCAGAAAGTTGTAGGCCTCCTCCTCGGCGGTGAGGGGCTGGCGGTCAACGTAAGCGGGAGCGAATTGCATCGGCAGCACCTTTTGAATTTTTGTATCCAATTATCCACGGATGCAAAAAAGCAGGATGCGTGCCAACGGCCTGGAACAGGAGCCAAGTGATTGATTCAGATCGGATAGAAGGGAAAAAGCTGGCGCTGGCGTTGAAACGTCGCGTGGGAATTTGCTACCCAATGGCGCAGAAGATGCCCCATTGGTGGGTGGAAGTAACAAGCAGGACGTGGGCGAGATGCTTTTGCTTGAGGCGAATCCACCCCACCGTTGGCGTTATGGCTCGGCCGAATAGATGACGGTTTGCGCGCTGTTTTCGCCGACCGCCTGGCGGGTGAAATAGGTGTCGCCTTCGTCGGTGAGGATCTCGTAGTCGGCCTTGCGGGCCGGACTGGCGTGCTTGATGATTTTCAGCACGCGCTGGAACTTCACGCTTTGCGTGCCGTTCTGGTTAGGCCCGGTGAGCACATTGACGCTCTGAAACCAGCCGGCATGCCGCTGGTTGCTCACCAACGCGTGGCTCATCGCCTCGAAACGTTCCAACCGCGTGAAGCCCCACAGGGTCTGTTCTTCGACGGTGGCGCCCGGCGTAGCGGCGCCGGTGAACACAAACAGATTGATCGCCGGGCTGTCTTCGCAAAAGAAGTCGTAAGGGACCAGGCCGTCGACCATTTTCCTGCCGGGCACGAAGCCCTTTTTATGCACCTGAAACATCGCCACCTCCACTCAATCAATGGCGATAAGTCTAATGAGGCGCGACGTACAGGGCGGTCAAGCCAATGTAATGTCGTGTAAAGATCGCGCGCTGTGCAGGGTGATCTCCACTGTCAGCCCACCGCCCGGCTCGTTGCGCGCGAGGATGTGGCCGCCGTGCATCTGGACGGCCCTCGCAGCAATGGCCAGCCCCAGGCCAAACCCCACGCTGGCATCGCCCACACCACGTTCGAACGGCTGGAAAATGCTGTGCAGCCGGTCATTGTCGACGCCCGGCCCCTGGTCGGTGATCTGTACCGTGAGGCGGTTCGCATCGTGGTTGACCTGCGCCGACACGCACACGGTGGTGTCCGGCCGGGTGTAGCGTACGGCATTGCGGATCACGTTCTCGAAGCAGCGGTACAACAACTCACCGCTGACGCAGGCGATAAACGGCGGGCACGCCTGCAGGTGCACGCGACAGCCTTTGATGCCGGCTTCGAACTGCGCATCTTCAACGATCATCGCCAGCAATTCGACAATATCCACGGGCTCGCGCTCGATACTTTCCGGACGGCCTTGCAGGCGGGCCAGGGTCAGCAACGCCTCGATCAGGGTGTCCATGCGCTCGGATTCGCGCTCGATGCGTTCGAGCATTTCCAGGCGGGCGGCGTCCTGGCGCAACAGGCCGATGGCCGCCTGCATGCGCGTCAGCGGGGAGCGCAGTTCATGGGAGATGTCGTGCAGCAACTGCTGCTGGGCCTCCACCAGCACCTTCAACTGGTTGGCCATGCGATCGCAGTCTTCCGCCAGGTCGACGATCTCGTCGCGACGCTTGCCCATGGCCGGCTTGACCCGGGTTTCGAAGCGTCCGTGGGCTGCATCGCTCATGGCGCGCTTCAGGTAAGCCAGGGGCCAGGCCAGGTAATAGGCCATGTAGCCGCTGAACAGCGCACTCATCAACGTGCCGATGATCAGCGGAATCTGGTGCCAGGGCCGGCCGGGCGGGTTACCGGGCGCGTGGGTCGACCTGATCGACAGCGCCAGGCCTTCCTTGCTGACGACCGCTCGCTCATAGGCCGGCTGCGTCACCGGCCCACCTATCAGCAATTGCCCGGCACTGTTGTAGACGCCGATGGCCTCATCCGCCGGGCGCTCCCACACCGCCAGGAGCTGGCCGCCCGCCTCGACACCGAACGTTTGCAACAGCTTGTCTTCGGCCGCCAGCATGGCTTCCACATGCGGGTCATTCGGCTGGAAACGGCCCAGTTCAAGCACGCCGACGCCCACCAGGAAGGTCAAGGTGGTCGCCAGCCAGAAGGCCAGGAACAGTTTCCAGAACAGCAGGCTGGGCCGGGTCATTCGGCAATCAACAAATAGCCGAGGCCACGTACGCTCTGGATCCAGGCCTTGGCGTCCGGGCGCGGCCCGAGTTTTTGCCGGATGCTGCTGATATGCACGTCGATGCGCCGGTCGTAGCGGGTCAGCGGGCAACCGAGGGCATTGAGTGACAGATCCTTTTTACTCACTACCTGGCCGGCACTGCGGGCCAGCTCTTCCAGCAGGCTGAACTCAGTGCTGGTCACGCCCAGCTCGAGGCCGTTCCACAGGGCCTGGCGCTTGCCGGGCCACAACACCAGCGCGCCGGTCGTGATCACTTCGGTGGTCGGCTGGCCCACCGGCTGCACCCTGCGCATGATGGCGCGCAGGCGCGCGACCAGTTCGCCGGGGGAGCTGGGCTTGGGCACGTAATCATCGGCGCCGAGTTCCAGGCCGGTGATGCGGTCGATGTTGTCGCCACGGGCGGTGAGCAGCACTACGGGTACCTGGCTGACGACGCGGATGCGCCGGAGCACCTCGATGCCCGAGCGCTGGGGCAGCATGACGTCCAGCACCACAATGCTGTAGCGCCCCGACAGCGCCTCCACCTCGCCCTCCTCCCCCGTGTGCACGGCCGTGGCCTCAAAGCCTTCGCGCGCGAGGTATTGGCTCAGCATGTCAGTCAGTTCCTGGTCGTCGTCGACCAACAGTACGCGGATCATCTCGGGCTCGTCGGTGGGGGGTTGCGCATTATCGGCCCGGCATCGGCATCCCAGGCCAAACTTTACCTAACTTGACATTCGGTTAACCGCACCAAACGCCCCTCGCTCGTATGCTGGATGTTCACCAGTCCGGCCGCGCGGCGAGTTGTCCATGCGTGCCGGCGCTGCTTGTCGATGTGTTCTGGAAAAGATCTTGATGAATTTTTCGCGCCTGCTCTGCTCGGTTGCGCTGCTGCTCAATGCCTCACTGGCACTCGCCCAAGGCTTCAAAATCTCGGATATTCGAATCAACGGCCTGCAACGGGTCTCTGCGGGCAGCGTGTTCGGGGCATTACCCCTGAACGTCGGCGACGAAGCGGATGACCGGCGCCTGGTGGACTCGACCCGCGCGCTGTTCAAGACCGGTTACTTCCAGGACATCCAACTGAGCCGCGAAGGCGATGTGTTGATCATCAATGTAGTCGAGCGTCCTTCGGTTGCCAGTATCGAGTTCGAGGGCAACAAGGCGATTGCCACCGATGACCTGATGAAAGGCATGAAGCAATCGGGCCTTGCCGAGGGCGAAATTTTCCAACGCGCCACCCTGGAAGGGATACGCAACGAGTTGCAGCGCCAGTACGTTGCCCAGGGCCGTTACTCGGCGTCGGTCGACGCGCAGGTGGTGGCTCAGCCGCGTAACCGCGTGGGCTTGAAAATCAAGATCGACGAAGGTGAAGTGGCGTCGATCCAGCACATCAACGTAGTGGGTAACACGGTGTTCCCCGACGATGCCCTGATCGACCAGTTCACCCTCAAGACCAGCAACTGGCTGTCGTTTTTCAAGAACGACGACAAATACGCACGGGAGAAGCTGTCGGGCGACCTTGAACGCTTGCGTTCCTATTACCTGGACCGTGGCTATATCAACATGGATATCACCTCGACCCAGGTCTCGATGACGCCGGACAAAAAGCACGTCTACATCACCGTGAACATCCAGGAAGGCCAGAAATACACGGTGCGGGAGGTGAAGCTCAGTGGTGAGCTGAAAGTCCCGCAGGACCAGGTCCAGTCCTTGCTGCTGGTGCAGAAGGGCCAGGTGTTCTCACGCAAACTGATGACCACCACCTCGGAGCTGATTACCCGTCGCCTGGGCAATGAAGGCTACACGTTCGCCAACGTCAACGGCGTGCCGCAGGCCCACGATGAAGACCACACGGTTGACGTCACGTTCTCCGTCGACCCCGGTAAGCGGGCCTACGTCAACCGTATCAACTTCCGTGGCAATACCAAGACCGACGACAAGGTGCTGCGGCGGGAAATGCGCCAGATGGAAGGTGGCTGGGCGTCGACGTACCTGATCGACCAGTCCAAGGTGCGCCTGGAGCGCCTGGGGTTCTTCAAGGCGGTGAACGTCGAGACGCCTGCGGTGGCGGGCATCGACGACCAGCTGGATGTGAACTACGCCGTGGAAGAACAGGCGTCCGGTTCGATTACCGCCAGTGTCGGCTTTGCCCAGAGTTCGGGCCTGATCCTCGGCGGCTCGATCACCCAGAACAATTTCCTCGGCACCGGCAACTACGCCAGCCTGGGGCTGACCCGCTCGTCCTACCAGAGCAAGTACAACATCGGCTTCACCGATCCCTACTTCACCACCGACGGGGTGAGCCTGGGTTACAACGCGTTCTACAGCAAGACCGACTACAACAAGTACTACGATGACGGGGTTTCCTATTACGCCATCAATAGTTTTGGCTTGGGCGCCACCCTCGGTTACCCGATCAATGAAACCTCGCGCTTGAACTTTGGCCTGACGGCGCAACACGACAGCATCGAACCGGGCACCTACAGCGCCGACGAGATCTACGACTTTATCGAGCGCGAAGGCAAGGAATTCACCAACTTCAAGGCCAACCTTGGCTGGTCGGAATCGACCTTGAACAAAGGCGTGCTGGCGACTCGCGGGCATTCGCAAAACCTCAACCTGATGGTGACGGTGCCCGGCAGCGACCTGAGTTTCTACAAAATCGACTACACGGGGCAGACGTTCCTGCCTGTCAGCAACAACACATCACTGCGCTTTCACACCAAGCTCGGCTACGGCAGCGGCTACGGCTCCACGGACGGGCTGCCCTTCTATGAAACCTACACTGCCGGCGGCGAAGGCACGGTGCGCGGCTTTGAAAGCGGCACCCTCGGCCCGCGCAACACCCCGGCAACCGGTGCCTACGCCAGTGCCGGGCAGGCGTACTACTCGGACCGGGACACCGAGTCGCTGGGCGGCAATATCCTGATAACCGGCGGCGCGGAGTACCTGTTCCCGGTGCCGTTCATCAAAGACAACAAATCCGTGCGAACCTCGTTGTTCTGGGACGTAGGGACGGTGTATTCGGACAAGTGCTACCTCAGCACGACCCAGGGCTGCGGCAGCGTGGACCTGGGCCAGATGGCCAGTTCGGTGGGAGTTGGGGTGACCTGGTACAGCCCGCTGGGGCCGCTGAGTGTGAACTTGGCGTATCCGATTCGCACGCCGGAGAACGCGGACAAGCAGGTGTTTCAGTTCTCCATGGGGCAGACGTTTTGATTGCGCGCCTATGTATCCTTTTTTGTAAAGAAACGCCGTACCAGAGCACCTATGCGGTGATGTAGACAATTGGCACTCAGCGCATGTTGAGCCTGATGAAAACACTGCCCCGAGCCCCTCTAGAGCATGCATCAGCGTCAGGCCCTATCGTGCGAGCCGTTCCGAAACCTGAACGGTCAATCGCTGCGATCAGCTTGGTGCATCAGTCGCACGCCCGGGCAGCATGCCCGCGAGCACCCTGTCTTTGTCAATAAAGTGATGTTTCAGGGCCACGATCACGTGTCCACCTACAAGTACTCCGCATAGCCAGGCGGTGTAGGTGTGAATCGACTTCGCCAGGTCGTACAGGCTTTGATCAGGCTCCACGAGTGTCGGCAGCAAGAACAAACCGGCGACCAGGATGGGTTTATCTGCGACCGAACTCCAATACCAGCCGGACATCGGCAGCCCCACCAGCGCGATGCAGTACAGCAACAGATGGCCAGCGAAAGCGCCCCGCTTCATCAGTGGGCTCATTGTCGCGGGCATGGCGGGGGAAGGATGGGTAAGACGCCAGACAACGCGCAGGACGATAAGGAATAGAAGCACGCTGGCCATCGCCTTATGGAGAAAGGTGAGCTGGTGCTGAGGGTTGAATTCGTCACGCCAATGAACCGCCACGATCCCGACAAGCCAGGCGACCATCCAGATCAACGCCATTCCCCAGTGCAACCACTTTGCGGTAGCTGTGTAGCTTTCTACGTTCGACATCAGCACATACCTCCCGTTAAGAAGCCACGATTATGGTCAACAGTCATTTTGGAAAAACCGCAAAAATCCGATGATTACCATCGAGTTTTTTGGTTTTCGGGGGCGAAGATGAAAGGGGGAATATGAGCGTGAGAAAAAGCGGTGGTATTTTTCAGGCATGAAAAAGCCCAACCTTTCCAGATTGGGCTAAGTCATTGAATTATATGGTCGGGACGGAGTGATTCGAACACTCGACCCCTAGCACCCCATGCTAGTGCGCTACCGGACTGCGCTACGCCCCGACTAGGCGTGTTACTGGGTTCGCTCCGCAACGAAGCGATCAGGAATATACCGCAAGCTTTTGAAATGTGGAAGTATTTTAAAAGCCTGAATCATTTCTTCAAAACCACCAGCACATCTTCCAGTTCGGAGATCATCTGGCGGATCAGTTGCTTGTACTGGGTGGTGTCGTCTTTGGCTTCATCACCGGACATACGCTGGCGCGCGCCGCTGATGGTGAAACCCTGGTCATACAGCAATGCACGGATCTGTCGGATCATCAGCACATCCTGGCGCTGATAATACCGACGGTTCCCAGTGCGTTTCACGGGGTTGAGTTGAGGAAACTCCTGCTCCCAATAGCGCAGCACGTGCGGTTTTACCGCACAGAGCTCGCTGACTTCACCAATGGTGAAGTAGCGTTTGCCTGGGATGACGGGTAGCTCGTCGTTATGACTTGGTTCCAGCATAAGCCTCAACTCGGGCCTTCAACTTCTGCCCTGGACGAAAGGTGACCACACGGCGAGCCGTGATCGGGATTTCTTCTCCCGTTTTTGGATTGCGGCCAGGCCGCTGGCGTTTGTCCCGCAGGTCAAAATTGCCGAAACCGGACAATTTGACCTGTTCGTTGTCTTCCAGAGCGTGTCTGATCTCTTCAAAAAACAGCTCGACCAATTCCTTGGCCTCGCGCTTGTTCAGACCCAACTCTTCGTACAGACGTTCCGCCATCTCAGCTTTCGTCAAAGCCCCCATACGTCACTTCCTTAACGTGGCGTTCAACCTTTGTTCGAGCGAGGTGAGGATATTTTGTGTCGTGGCATTCACCTCATCGTCATTAAGAGTGCGCGATGGATGCTGCCAGGTCAAGCCAACTGCAAGGCTTTTTCTATGCGGATCAATGCCTTTACCCTGATAGACGTCAAATAGCCTGAGGTCTGTCAGCCATTCCCCTGCATTTTCACGGATTACATCCAGAACAGCAGTAGCGGCGACTTCACGATCGGCGATCAGGGCCAGGTCACGACGCACTTCAGGGAAGCGCGACAACTCGCTGAATTTAGGCATCTTGCCCGAGGCCACTTCAGCCAGGACCAGTTCGAAGACGAAGACCGGGCGGTCGAGCCCAAGGGTTTTCGACAGTTCCGGGTGGATGGCGCCGACGAAGCCCACCAGGCGACCTTCGCGCTCGATACGCGCAGTCTGACCTGGGTGCAGCGCCGGGTGGTTGCCTGGCACAAATGTGAAGTCGTCCAGTGCACCGGCAAAACCCAGTACCGCTTCCACGTCCGCTTTAACGTCGAAGAAGTCCACGGCATCCCGGCCTTGCGCCCAGCCTTCCGGCAAGCGGCTGCCGCAAACAACACCGGCCAGCATCGGCTCTTGCTTCAGGCCGTCGAGTTGACCGACAAACCGCAGGCCGCTTTCAAACATGCGCACGCGGTCTTGCTGACGGTTCAGGTTATGGGAAAGGGCTTTCACCAGGCCTGGCCACAGGGATGAACGCATGGCGGCCATGTCGTTGGAGATCGGGTTGGCCAGCAGCAGCGGCTCGACGCCCGGATTGAACAGCTCGAACTGCTTGGGATCGATGAAGCTGTAGGTCACCGCTTCCTGATAGCCACGAGCAACCAGCAGGCGACGCAGCTCAGGCAAGTGCGCACGTGCTTCTGCCTTGGGTTGCGGTGCCAGGCGCGCTTGCGGGTAACGAACCGGCAGGCGGTTGTAACCGTACAGGCGAGCCAACTCTTCGATCAGATCGACTTCCAGGCTGATATCGAAGCGGTGGCTTGGCACTTCAACACGCCACTGCCCTTCCCCACCCGCAGAAATGTTCAGCCCGAGGGCCGACAACAATTGCTCGATTTCAGCCGGTGCGATGACCAGGCCAAGCATTTGCTCGACACTTTTGGCGCGCAGGGTAATTGGCGCAACGGACGGCAGGTACTGTTCGTTGACGGTTTCAGTGATCGGGCCAGCTTCGCCACCGGTGATTTCCAGCAGCAGGCCAGTTGCGCGCTCCATGGCTTCACGGGCGAGCTTCCAGTCCACACCACGCTCATAGCGATGCGAAGCATCGGTATGCAGGCCGTAGGAGCGGGCCTTGCCAGCGATGGCAATCTGGTCGAAGAACGCGCTTTCAAGGAAGACATCGCGCGTGGTCGCGGACACACCGCTGTGCTCGCCCCCCATCACACCGGCAATCGCCAGGGCGCGGGAATGGTCAGCGATCACCAGGGTGTCGGCGCGCAGGCTGACTTCCTGGCCGTCGAGCAGAACCAGCTTCTCGCCTTCTTCGGCCATGCGCACGCGGATGCCGCCATTGATTTCAGCGAGATCGAAAGCGTGCAGCGGTTGGCCCAGTTCAAGCATCACGTAGTTGGTGATGTCGACGGCCGCGTCGATGCTGCGCACGTCGGCGCGACGCAGGCGCTCAACCATCCACAGCGGGGTTGGCCTGGACAGGTCGACGTTGCGGATCACACGCCCCAGGTAACGCGGGCAAGCGCTTGGCGCCAGTACTTCGATCGGACGTACTTCATCATGCACAGCAGCCATTGCGGCCACCACTGGACGCGTCACGGGAGCGTTGTACAGCGCGCCCACTTCACGTGCCAGGCCAGCCAGGGACAGGCAGTCGCCACGGTTCGGAGTCAGATCAACCTCGATGCTGGCGTCTTCCAGCTCCAGGTAGACGCGAATGTCCTGGCCCACTGGCGCATCGCCCGGCAGTTCCATCAGCCCATCGTTGCCCTCGCCTACTTGCAGCTCCGCCTGGGAGCACAGCATGCCGTTGGACTCGACGCCACGCAGCTTGGCTTTCTTGATCTTGAAGTCGCCCGGCAGTTCGGCGCCGATCATGGCGAACGGGATCTTCAGACCCGGGCGCACGTTGGGCGCTCCGCACACGACCTGGAACGTTTGTGCGCCATTGCTGACCTGGCACACACGCAATTTGTCAGCATCGGGGTGTTGCTCGGTGCTCAGCACTTCGCCCACCACCACGCCACTGAAAACACCGGCGGCCGGCGTAACGCTATCGACCTCAAGACCGGCCATCGACAGACGCGCAACCAGCGCATCGCGATCTACCTGCGGGCTTACCCAGCCGCGCAGCCATTGTTCACTGAATTTCATCCTGCTCTCCTAAAGATTCGTTACGACTAGCGAAATTGCGCGAGGAACCGCAAGTCGTTGTCGAAGAACAGACGCAAGTCGTTCACGCCGTAACGCAGCATGGCCAGACGCTCAACGCCCATGCCGAAGGCAAAGCCCGAGAACTCTTCCGGATCAATCCCGGACATGCGCAGCACATTGGGGTGAACCATGCCGCAGCCCATCACTTCCAGCCAGCCAGTCTGCTTGCAGACGCGGCAGCCTTTACCGCTGCACATCACGCATTCCATGTCGACTTCTGCGGATGGCTCGGTGAACGGGAAGAATGATGGACGGAAACGCACCGCCAGCTCTTTCTCGAAGAACACTCGCAGGAACTCTTCGATGGTGCCCTTGAGGTCGGCGAAGTTGATGTCGCGATCAACCAACAGGCCTTCGACCTGGTGGAACATCGGCGAGTGGGTGATATCTGAGTCGCTGCGGTACACACGGCCTGGGCAGACAATGCGGATCGGCGGCTTGTTCGCTTCCATGGTGCGGACCTGTACCGGGGAGGTATGGGTACGCAACAGCATGTTTGCATTGAAATAGAAGGTGTCGTGCATCGACCGGGCCGGGTGATGGCCTGGGATGTTGAGCGCCTCGAAGTTGTGATAGTCGTCTTCGACCTCAGGGCCTTCGGCAATGCCGTAGCCGATGTGGGTGAAGAACTGCTCGATACGTTCCAGAGTCCGGGTGATCGGATGCAGACCGCCCGAGGCCTGGCCACGGCCAGGCAAGGTAACGTCAATGGACTCGGCGGCGAGTTTGGCCGCGAGATCGGCCTCCTCCATGGTCGCCTTGCGCGCATTGAGCACCTCTGTGACACGCTCCTTGGCAACGTTGATCAGCGCACCGACTTGCGGGCGCTCTTCAGCCGGCAAATTTCCCAGGGTCTTCATCACCTGAGTCAATTCACCCTTTTTGCCAAGGTAGTGAACCCGGATTTGCTCCAGGGCATTGATATCTTCAGCGCTTTGCACAGCCTCAAGAGCTTGAGCGACGAGCGCGTCCAGGTTTTCCATGTACAGACTCCAGATACAAAATAGGGGAAGAGCTTGAAGGCTCTTCCCCTATTTATGACGTTTACCACCTTGGGCTACAGGCGCAGCCCAGGGTGACTGTCGGGGGTACTTAAGCCAAGGTGGCTTTAGCTTTCTCGACAATCGCAGCAAACACCGCTTTTTCGTTCACGGCCAGTTCAGCCAGAACCTTACGGTCGATTTCGATGGACGCTTTTTTCAGGCCAGCGATGAAACGGCTGTAGGACAGACCGTTAACACGTGCACCAGCGTTGATACGAGCGATCCACAGAGCGCGGAACTGACGTTTTTTCTGACGACGGTCGCGGTAGGCGTATTGGCCTGCCTTGATTACCGCTTGCTTGGCAACACGGAATACGCGTGAACGCGCGCCGTAGTAGCCTTTAGCGAGTTTCAGAATTTTTTTGTGACGTTTACGGGCAATGACGCCACGCTTTACACGAGCCATGAGTTACTTCCTCTATTCTTGATCCAAAAATTAACGAAGGCGCAGCATGCGCTCGACTTTTGCCACGTCAGACGGATGCAGCAAGCTGCTACCGCGCAGTTGACGCTTACGCTTGGTCGACATTTTGGTCAGGATGTGGCTCTTGAAAGCGTGCTTGTGCTTGATACCGTTAGCAGTTTTCAGAAACCGCTTAGCAGCACCACTTTTAGTCTTCATCTTTGGCATGTTCGGATACTCCGCATTCAGTTGATAAACATAATCAGAAGGCCTGCCGTGCCCTGTTGATTACTTCTTCTTTTTCGGGGCGATGACCATGATCAGCTGGCGTCCTTCCATCTTAGGATGCTGTTCGACCGAACCGTACTCGAGCAGGTCAGCTTCAACCCGCTTGAGGAGTTCCATCCCCAGCTCCTGGTGGGCCATCTCACGGCCGCGGAATCGCAAGGATACCTTGGCCCTGTCCCCATCACTCAGGAAACGTACCAGGTTGCGCAGTTTTACCTGGTAATCCCCTTCCTCCGTCCCTGGACGAAACTTGATTTCTTTTACTTGAATCTGCTTCTGGTTCTTCTTCGCCGCGGCAACCTGCTTCTTCTTTTCGAAGATCGACTTGCCGTAGTCCATCACCCGGCAAACGGGTGGGATTGCATCGGCGGAGATTTCCACCAGGTCCAACTTGGACTCTTCTGCAATACGAAGCGCTTCATCAATCGAGACGATGCCAATCTGCTCGCCGTCAGCGCCAATTAACCGAACCTCGCGTGCCGAGATATTCTCGTTGATCGGGGCTTTCGGTGCAGCTCGTTTATCTTGTCTCATTTCACGCTTAATAATAATTACTCCGAATCTGGGCGACCACGCCGGGAAACCGCTTGCGCGAGGAACTCAGCGAACTGGGCGACGGGCATCGAGCCCAGGTCAGCACCTTCACGAGTACGCACAGCGACAGTCTGCATCTCGACTTCCCGATCTCCGATAACCAAAAGATAGGGAACCTTGAGCAAAGTATGCTCGCGGATTTTAAAGCCGATCTTTTCATTTCTCAAGTCGGACTTGGCACGAAATCCGCTTTCGTTGAGAGTTTTTTCAACTTCAGCAGCAAAATCCGCCTGTTTATCAGTGATATTCATGATCACTGCCTGAGTCGGAGCCAGCCACGCAGGGAACGCACCCTCGTAGTGCTCGATCAGGATCCCGACGAACCGTTCGAATGAGCCGAGGATCGCCCGGTGCAGCATAACCGGGTGTTTACGACTGTTATCTTCGGAGACGTATTCGGCTCCCAAACGGATCGGCAGGTTAAAATCGAGCTGCAAGGTACCACATTGCCAGACACGGCCAAGGCAATCTTTCAACGAGAACTCGATCTTCGGCCCGTAGAAGGCCCCCTCACCCGGCTGCAGATCGTACGCAAGGCCCGCACTGTCTAGCGCTGCGGCCAGGGCCGCTTCGGCGCGATCCCACAGCTCGTCGGAACCGACGCGTTTTTCCGGACGAGTGGACAGCTTCATCTCGACTTCGGTAAAGCCGAAATCACGATAAACGTCCATGGTCAGCTTGATGAACGCGGCGGATTCGGCCTGCATCTGCTCTTCGGTACAGAAGATGTGGGCGTCGTCCTGGGTGAAGCCGCGTACCCGCATGATGCCGTGCAACGCACCCGATGGCTCGTTACGGTGGCAGGCACCGAACTCGGCCAGGCGCATCGGCAACTCGCGGTAGCTTTTCAAGCCCTGATTGAACACCTGCACGTGGCATGGGCAGTTCATCGGCTTGATGGCGTAGTCGCGGTTTTCCGACTGGGTGGTGAACATGTTGTCGGCGTAGTTGGCCCAGTGTCCGGATTTCTCCCACAGGCTGCGATCAACGACCTGCGGGGTCTTGATCTCCAGGTAACCGTTGTCGCGCTGAACCTTGCGCATGTACTGCTCGAGCACCTGGTACAGGGTCCAGCCGTTCGGGTGCCAGAACACCATGCCCGGCGCTTCTTCCTGGAGGTGGAACAGGTTCAGGCGCTTGCCGATCTTGCGGTGGTCGCGCTTTTCGGCCTCCTCGATGCGCTGGATATAGGCGGCCAGCTGCTTCTTGTCAGCCCAGGCAGTGCCGTAGATGCGTTGCAGTTGCTCGTTCTTCGCGTCGCCGCGCCAGTAGGCACCGGACAGCTTGGTCAGCTTGAAGGACTTGAGGAAGCGCGTGTTCGGCACGTGCGGGCCACGGCACATGTCGACGTATTCTTCGTGGTAGTACAGGCCCATGGCCTGCTCGTCCGGCATGTCTTCCACCAGGCGCAGCTTGTAGTCTTCGCCACGCGCAGTGAACACGTCGATCACTTCGGCGCGCGGAGTGACTTTCTTGATGACGTCGTAATCTTTTTCGATCAGGGCGTGCATGCGCTGTTCGATAGCGGCCAGATCGTCCGGGGTGAAAGGACGCTCGTAGGCGATGTCGTAATAAAAGCCTTCGTCGATGACCGGGCCGATCACCATTTTCGCGGTGGGATACAGTTGTTTGACCGCATGGCCAATCAAGTGCGCGCAAGAGTGGCGAATGATCTCCAGCCCCTCTTGATCCTTGGGCGTGATGATTTGCAGGCTGGCATCGGAGGTGATCAGGTCGCTGGCGTCAACCAGCTTGCCATCGACCTTGCCGGCCACGGTGGCCTTGGCCAGGCCAGCACCAATGGATGCGGCGACCTCGGCTACGGAAACCGAATGATCGAATGAACGTTGACTGCCGTCGGGAAGAGTAATAGTTGGCATGGCGCCTCCTCTCCTAGTGGTGACCCCTACCAAAGGTCACGTGGGTTGGGATGAGCCAGTACAAGATCCAACACCAGGCCGTTCAGTGATGAACGCCTGCCTTACAGCGGCAGGAGCCTTTCGGCCAACCGATAATCGAACCACAGTGACTGGAGTGAGCTGAAAAGAAACATGGCAAGGCGGCAAATGGCGCGCCCGGAATTAGCCAGGCCGAAGATGCTAGCACAGATGAACGGTCATCGCGCCGACAGTATCCGCCGCAAAGACAAATTCCAGCCTTTATAGCTGCAAAAGTGAACTTGAGCTGTACGCCACACCTCAAACCCACTGAGAATCGCCGTTCGTCCTCGAATCAAAGGAGCATCCCATGATGCGTTTTACCTCGACCCTCGCTTTCGCCGCTACCCTGAGCCTCCTTTCCCTCGGCGCGCAGGCTGCCGCTCCATCCAATTGGCCAGCCGGTGCCCGTGACAGTTTCGTCAGCGACTGCAGCGCGGCCGCCAGCCAGAACGTAGACGTCAAGACTGCCAAGGCCCACTGCGAATGTGGCGCCGACAAGATCAACGCCGAATTGAGCACTGCGGAAATCAAAGAGCTCATGACTAACCAGAACGCCAGCCCGGAGCTTAAAAACAAGGCAGTCGCGGCTATTTCGTCCTGCAAAGTCGTGAAGAAAAAGTAAGACCGACCTGGGACCAGACGACCGTTTTGCCAGGAAAACAGCCCGAAAACTGCCATTTCGCACAAATTACGCAGCTTTTACGGCTTTTTTTACCAGCTGATATTTCGCGCCGAAGCCCCGTAGATCGGGGCTTTCAGCCGACACAAGTAGCAAACACAACGCTATTGATTAGCAAACAATGCCTTGGGGGGGCTCCCAAGCCGAACATTTCGACTATGATAGCCCAGTGTGCCCAGTTGGCCTGAGCAGCACAGCACTACTGAAAATATATGTTTCTTGGAGATACACCATGTCTAATCGCCAAACCGGCACCGTTAAATGGTTCAACGATGAAAAAGGCTTCGGCTTCATCACTCCTCAAGGTGGCGGTGACGACCTGTTCGTACACTTCAAAGCTATCGAAAGCGACGGTTTCAAAAGCCTGAAAGAAGGCCAAACCGTTTCCTTCGTGGCTGAGAAAGGCCAAAAGGGTATGCAAGCTGCACAGGTTCGCGGCGAGTAATTCTCCGCTGAGCTAAAAAAACCCCGTCCATGTGACGGGGTTTTTTATGGGCGTTGCAAAAGCCTGGAAACGATCAGCCGCAATTAACGCGCGTGATCACCAGGTTGTCATCAGTGTTCAGGTTCAAGCGGTCGGAGCGGTATTCCAGCGTGATCATATCGTTGGGCTTGAGGATCCGTGCGTTCTGTGCGCCTGCGCGGGTACGGGCCTGCTCCAGCAACTGCGGCGAGGCTTTCTGGCCAATGCTGAATTCGGCGGCCTTCGACTCACAGCGGCTATGACCGGCATCGGTCACGGCGGCGTCTTTGGCTGGCTCAGAGGCACCCGGGGTGCTGCAACCCGCCAACGCGAGTGCTGCCAACAAAGTACCGAATGATGCGAGCTTCCAAGGCATGAAGCCTCCTAATTGAAAAATGGACAGAGATCGTGCGACAGCGGTCAGGCTGATAGGTTTCAAAACGTAAACCGCCGCCAGGTAAGTCTGCCCGACTATCAGCAGGCATTCGCCCGATCAATCGTGACCAAATATGAGCGCAATCAGTAGACGTCGATGTAATCAAACGGCGGCTTCGGCCAGTTCTGCTTCAGCGCATTGAAAATCTGTGTAACCCAGACCTCGTCGCTGGCCGCGACATTGCCGACATAACCGGAACCCTTGGCCCAGGTCTCCAGGCGGAACAGCAGGCCATCGATGTCAGTACCTCCCACCACCCCAGAAGATATGTAGGCAATTCCCGCCCTGGTTACACGCAACTGGGTATGCTCGTCATCACTGGCACTGGCGATCAGTTGACGCACGGCGGCCAGTGTCAGGTTCTCGGGGTTATTCAAATCGATCTGCACGCGGGGTCCCCCGGCAATTAAACAGGGAGACAGTGTCGCACAGCACCTGCTTCATGCCTAAGTAGCAGTGCCAAACCCCGCGCAAAATGATTAACTGCGCCGGTTAGAGCCGCGTTCCAGCGCATTGCCCAGCATTTCAACCCGTGAGACTTCCATGACCACCGTAACGCTCCAAGCCGACATCAAAGCCAAATGGCCCCAAGGACAAAGCTCCTACAGCCCAGGAAGCCCGGAAGAACTGGCAATCATCGGTATCGACCTGCTGGTCAAGGAACTCGGCACCCAGGCGGCACAGGCATTCATCGGCCAGGTATTCGAAAAATACCCGGCCGATCACATGGGGGCATCAGACCCCGAGCGTGAATAAGAACCGGCTGGCGAACGTCGACCGGGTTACTTCAGGCGTGCCAGGCGCTCGGTGAGCAGATCGAAGAAGCCCTGGGCGTCACCGTTCTCAACCCAGAACACATTTTTTGTCTGCTTCAGGCCGTCGTACCAATCAACGATGGTCTGACCGAAGGTCGGGCCTTCGCGGCTGTCTACCACCATATTGGCCTGACGCCCGGTGAACAAAGACGGCTTGAGCAGATAGGCGATGACAGTAGCGTCATGTACCGGGCCGCCCGGGATGCCGTAGTGTTCCATATCGCCCTTGACGTATTCATTGAGAATATCGCCGACGACCTTGCTCGCGTTGTTGTTGATGTCGGCGATCTTCTTCAGGCGCGCCTCGCTGGTCAGCACCTTGTGGGTCACGTCCAGCGGCAGGTAGGTCAGCTTGACGCCACTCTTGAGCACAATCTCGGCTGCAATCGGATCGGCGAACAGGTTGAACTCGGCAACCGGGGTGATATTGCCGCCGTTGAAGTGCGCGCCACCCATCACCACCACTTCCTTGATGCCTTGGGTGATTTCCGGGTCCTGGGTCAAGGCCAGCGCCAGGTTGGTCTGAGGGCCGAGCATGGCAATGGTAATGCTGTGAGGCTTGGCCGCACGCAGGGTCTTGATCAGGTAATCAACGGCGTTGCCTTCAGCCAGGCCCTTTTTAGGCTCATGGACGGTGACGCCGGAAATACCTTCTTTGCCATGGATGTTCTCGGCATAGATCGGTGTGCGCAACAGCGGCTTGGGTGCGCCGGCGTACACCGGGATTTCTTCACGCCCGGCCCACTCGCGGGCCAGGCGCGCGTTACGCGAGGTCTTGTCCAGGCGCACGTTGCCGGCGACGGTGGTCAGCGCACGAATGTTCAATTCGTCCGGGGAAGCCATGGCGAAGAGCAAGGCCACCACGTCGTCGGCACCTGGGTCGGTGTCGATGATCAAGTCGATTTTTTCCGCCGCTTGGGCGCTGGCAGCAGTGAGTGCGGACAAAAGCAGGACACTCCGAAACAGATTTTTCAGGGTTGGCAGACCACGTTGCATAAAACACTCCTTGTCGTTGGGAAACTCTAGAAGGTGACGCCGGAGACCAGCGCGATATTGCAGTAAGGCTGGCACTCGCCGGTACGCACGACAGCGCGCGCGTTACGGCTCAGTTGCTTGAATTGTTCATGGCTGAGCAGCCTTCGCTCGCCGAGGGCGGCCTGTTCAGCCAAAGCGTTCAGCTCCGTCAGCGCGGGCGGCTGCTTGAGCAGGATTTCTTCCGCCAGCACGTGGCTTTCCACCTGCATTTCACTGAGCACGATACGCAAGGTGCTGATGAAGTCGGGAATGCCCTGGGTCAGCGCCAGGTCGATTAACTCGACCCCGGGCGGCACTGGCAGGCCGGCGTCGCCGATCACCAGGATGTCACCATGGCCCAAGGATGCGATCAAACGCGACAAGGCGATATTGAGCAGCGGGGTCTTTTTCATAAAAGCACAAAACCTTGAACGTCATGCAGCGTAGGAATGGAGGGTTGCGCACCGGCACGGGTGACTGACAAGGCTGCCGCGACCTGGCCGAAACGGATGGCCTCGGCTTCACTTTTGCCACTGGCCAGTGCTGCGGCAAAACCACCGACAAAGGTATCGCCGGCAGCGGTGGTATCCACCGCCTTGACCTTGGGCGCCACCAGGTGCTCAAAGCCCTGGCCATCGGCAAACAACGCACCTTGGGCACCCAGGGTGATGATGACTTTGCCCGCCCCCGCCTTGATCAGGTGGGTCGCCGCGACCTTGGCACTGTCGAGGGAGTCGACTGTCACGCCGCTCAGTGCACTGGCTTCGCTTTCGTTGGGAATCAGGTAGTCGACCGAGGCGTACCAGTCGGCGGGCAACGGGCCGCTGGCCGGCGCCGGGTTGAGAATCACGGTCTTGCCCAGTTCACGACCGCGCTTGAGGGTGTAGCCCACGGTATCCATCGGCACTTCCAGCTGGCAGATAATCACGTCGGCCCCCTGCAGCACCGCATCGGACGCCTGCAGTGAGGCGGGTGTCAGCTCGCCGTTGCTGCCGGCAACGATCACAATCGCGTTCTGGCTGCTGTCGTCCACCACAATCAAGGCCACGCCACTGGAACCGTCCACGGTGCTCACCGCCTGACAATCGATACCTTCCACCAGCAAGGCGCCACGCAGTTCAGTGCCATAGGCATCGCTACCGACACAGCCGATCATTGCCACATCGGCTCCCAGTCGCGCCGATGCCACGGCCTGGTTGGCGCCCTTGCCGCCAGGGACCGTGGAAAACGTCTGGCCGATCAGGGTCTCACCGGCACGGGGCAGCCGACTCGCGCGGGTGACCAGGTCCATGTTCAAGCTGCCTATTACCACTACTTTTGCTGGCATACATCAGTACTCATCAATTCGGTTCAGCGGTATTGGGCGAACACACCGGCGACTGGCGCCGTCGATTCACGCAACACGATGCTCGGCGTCACGATGCGTTGATCGATCGGCAGTTGGGGGGTTGCAATTCGTCGCAGTAAAAGCTCGGCCGCGGTCTCGCCCAGCTGCAGGATCGACTGACCGACCGTGGTCAGCGCCGGGTACACGTAGCGGCCCATTTGAATGTCATCGAAACCGATCACCGACAACTCGCCGGGTACGCGAATATTACGCTCCGCCGCCGCGCGCAACACGCCGAAGCCGATCATGTCGTTGCTGGCAAAAATCGCGCTGGGCGGGTTCTGCGCCAGCAATTGCACGGCAGCAGCATAACCGCCGGTGCTGGTGAAGTCGCTTTCCTGGACGCGATTGGCCACCACCGCCACACCGGCTTCATGGAGCGCACGCTGGTAACCCGCCAGGCGCATTTGCGCGACGCGGGTGTGGCCCGGGCCGCCGATGCAGGCGATGTCCCGATGCCCCAGCTCAAGCAAGTGCCGGGTCGCCAGGTAGGCGCCCTCCTCGTGGTCGATGCGTACCAGGTCGACATCGATACCATCCAGCGCCCGGTCGACAATCACCATGGGCGTGCGCACGGCGCTCAACCCCGCGGCGAGGCCGCTGTCATCCCCGCCTACCGAGGTCACGATCAAGCCGTCGATGCGTTTTTCCAGCAACACCCGCAAATAGCTGCGTTGTTTTTCCGCGTTGTCGTCGGAGTTGCAGAGAATCACGCAGTAGCCGTTACGCTCACAATAATCTTCGATGCCCCGGGCCAGCTCGGCAAAATACGGGTTGAGGCTGTTGGGCACCAGCAATCCGATGGTGGCCGTGGTCTTGGCCTTGAGCGAACGCGCGACGGCACTGGGCACGTAGTCGAGCTGCTTGATCGCTGCTTCAACCTTGATCCGTACCGGCTCGCTCACCGGGCGCGTCTTGTTCACCACATGGGACACGGTGGTGTAGGAAATACCTGCAATCGCGGCCACATCCTTGATCGTTGCCATGGTTCAGCCTCGCCGACTGGCGCGACGGCTGCGATAAGTATCCAGGACCACGGCGATCACGATCACGGCACCGGTGATGATGCGCTTGGTGGGTTCCGTGGCACCGATCTGCGCCAGGCCGGCGGCCAATACCGAAATAATCAACACACCGAAGAAGGTACTGATCACCGAACCACGCCCGCCCATCAGGCTGGTGCCGCCGATCACCACTGCGGCGATCACTTGCAGCTCAAGGCCGGCACCGGCATTCGGGTCTGCCGCTTCCAGACGCGAAATCTGGAACAGCGCCGCCACACCGGCCAGCAGGCCCATGAGGCTGAACACCAGGATCTTGTACGGCTTGGGATTGATCCCGGCCAGGCGTACGGCTTCTTCGTTGGTGCCGATACCGATCAGGTAACGACCGAATACGGTGCGGGTCAATACCAACTGGGCGGCAATGATCACCAGCAAAGCGATGATAAACGACGGCGAAATACCGAAGGCGATCGGGTTGGACAGCCAGGCAAACGAATCGCCGATATAGGCCGTGCGCGAGCCGGTCATCTGGTACGCGACGCCACGGGCCATTTCCAACACGCCGAGGGACACGATAAACGATGGAATGCGCCAGGCCACCGTGATCGAGCCGGTAATAGTGCCGGCCAACGCGGCGCAGCCCATGCCGAGCAAGGCAGCCGGCAAGACACTCCAGCCCCACCCGAGAATCGCCACGCTGACCGCCGATGCCGCCAACGCCAGCACCGAGCCCACCGACAGGTCGATACCGCCGATGATCAGGATGAAGGTCATGCCCACCGCCAGCACCATCAGGTCAGGAATCTGGTTGGCCAGGGTGCTGAACGTGTCATAGGACAGGAAGTGATCACTGAGCACCGAAAACAGCGCGATCATCGCCAGCAATGCACCGGCCAGCCCCAGGTAGGTGCCCAGGCCGTAAAAGTTGCCGCCGGTTTTACCGGGGGAAGTTGTTAGTTTCATGGGGTATCCCTAAGCACTGCGTCGTTGAGCAGCGCATCACGTTTCTGATAGCCGGCAAAGGCGGCGGCGAGCAATTCGTCCTGGGTCCAGCTGTCGCGCTCGAAGGTTTCGATCAAGCGCCCGGCGGACAGCACGCCGATGCGGTCGCAGATCAGCATGAGTTCACGCAGGTCGCTGGACACCACCACCAGCGCCTTGCCCTGGCGAGTCAACTCACCCAGCAAGGCATAAATGTCGAACTTGGCACCGACATCGATGCCGCGGGTGGGCTCGTCGAACAGCATCACCGAGCAGTCACGCTCCAGCCAGCGGCCGATCACGACTTTCTGCTGGTTGCCACCGGACAGTTCGGACACCAATTGCGCCGGGCTGGAACTGCGGATCCGCATGGCATCGATCTGGCGCTTGGCCAAGGCAGTTTCATCGCGGCTATTGACCAGGCCGCCAGCGGAAATTTCCGGCATGTTGCCCAATGCGATATTCGCACTGATCGACTGGGTCAGCAGCAGCCCTTCGCCCTTGCGGTCTTCGGTGATCAGGGCAATGCCATGACCCACGGCATCCACCGGCGAGCGAATACTCACCACCTGGGCCGGCGAACCCAGGGCCACAGTGCCGCTGTCGGCCAGGTCGGCCCCGAAGATAAGCCGCAGTAGCTCTGTACGACCGGCGCCGATCAGGCCGGAGATGCCATAGATCTCACCGGCACGCACTTCAAACGATACGTCGCGGACCTTGTCCGAGCGCGTCAGGCCTTTTACGGTCAGGGCCGGGCCGCCGAGGCTGCGCGGTCCCAGGTCGATGTGTTCACCCAACTCCCGGCCCACCATCAAGGTGACCAGTTGTTCACTGTTGTAATTGGCCATCGGCTCGACGCAGACCAGCTTGCCGTCGCGCAGTACCGCAATGCGCTGGGCGACACGGGCCAGTTCTTCGAGCCGGTGCGAAATATAAATGATCGCCACGCCCCGGGCCTGCAGGCGGGCGATTTGCTCAAACAGCATCTCGACTTCGCGGGCCGTGAGCATCGCGGTGGGCTCGTCGAGGATCAGCACATGGCAGTCGCCGATCAGGTTGCGGGCGATCTCGACCATCTGTTGATGGCCGATACCGAGGCTGCCGACCAGGGTGTCCGGGTCGATGGCGTCCAGGCCGACTTGAGCCATGGCCTCGATCGCAGCCTTGCGCAATTGCTTGCGGCTGATCCAGCCACAGTGGCTGGGCAGGTTATCCAGAAACAGGTTTTCGGCCACGGTCAGCGTCGGCAGCAGATTGAGTTCCTGCATGACCATGCGCACGCCCAACGCTTCAGCCTGGGTACGGCTGGCCGGACGGTAATCCTGCCCCTGGAATTGCATGTGCCCGGTGGTCGGGGTAACCAGCCCACCGACGATCTTCGACAAGGTACTCTTGCCCGCGCCGTTTTCACCGGTCAGCGCCAGTACCTCACCCCGGTTAAGCGTGAGGGTAATGTCGGCCAGAACCGGTTGGGCATAGGTCTTACCGATACCGCTGACCGAGAGGACAGCGTTCGGGGCGGAAGATGACATAGGAAAATCTCCAGGCGTCCGCCCAGGACGGGCGGACGCTGTTGGGTGCTGCCAGGATTACTTCTTGAGGACGAGCTCGACCGGGGTTTCGATCATGCCGTCCTTGGCATCGACTTTCTCACCCTTGACCAGCTTGAGGGCGTTCTGGATACCGAACACCGCTTGCTGCGCAGCCGCCTGGTCGGCGGTCGCCAGCACACGACCGTCCTGCAGCATCGGCTTGATGGCTTCGATGTTGTCGTAACCCACCACCAGGACCTTACCGGCCTTGCCTGCAGCACGTACGGCGGAGACGGCACCCAGGGCCATGTTGTCGTTACCGGCCAGCAGCGCCTTGAGGTCCGGGTGTTCGCTCAGCATGGCCGAGGCCACTTTCTGGCCTTGGTCAATTTCCCAGTTGCCGGATTGGGTGGAAACTATCTTCATACCGGCAGCACCCATCGCATCCTTGAAGCCTGCGGTGCGCTGCTGGGCGTTGGTGGTGGTCGGTACACCTTCGATGATGCCGACCTTGTCGCCGGCAGCAAGCTGCTTGGCCAGGTAGTCGCCCACCAGTTTGGCGCCTTTGCGGTTGTCGGGGCCGACGAAGGGGATATCGAGTTTTTTGCTTTTCAGCACGTCCGGGTCCAGGCGGTTATCGATGTTGACGATCTTGATCCCGGCCTTAGAGGCATCTTCCAGCACTTTTACCAGTGCCTTGGAATCAGCAGGCGCGATAACGATGGCATTGACTTTGGACAGGATCATCTGCTTGACGATACCGATTTGCGCACTGGTATCGGTTTCGTCCTTGATGCCGTTGGTGATCATGTCGAAATCGGTGGCATGGTCTTTCTGATACGCCTTGGCACCGTCCTGCATGGTCACGAAAAATTCGTTGGCGAGGGATTTCATCACCAGGCCGACCTTGGGTTTGGCGGCAGCGTCAGCAGCGAATGCAGGGGAGAAAGGTAAGGCGGCGGATGCGGCAGCAAGCACAGCGACAGCAAGAAGACGTCCAGCGAATGGCAGCTTCATGGTTCACTCCGATCTTATGATTATTGTGAGCAACGCGTGCACCAAAGTGTACTTCGGCGGCCCTCCCACCCGGGTGGCTGATACGAGCTGACAGGAGACTCTGACGAGAGCCTCATGAAACATCTCGCAAACGTTTGCGTTGATCAAACTATGAGAACCTTGTCGAGATTTGTCAACGGTAGAACATGGCCTTTCATGCAAGACCTACAGTCCCGGCTCTCCCGTCCTGCGAAGGCCGCTCCTAAACATCTGCCACGTTCGGTCGTTCTCTGAAACGACAGGTTTGGCGCGGCACTCAGGATTCTTTCGTCATAACTTTCGGACAACCGAACGCCACACCCCAGGTTGTTCGGAAAGCCGGACATCCAGCAAGCAAAACCTCATCGTTCAATCAGTAAAAATTTATATATATCAACAAGTTAATTTATATGCTCGAACATATTCGGCATGGTACAGATCCTGCTCCTACACAGCGCCTGGAGGCATTCAGCAATGCCCAGGTGTTCTAGATGAACCTGCTACAGCACTCATCAAAAACCAGAGAGAAAAATAATGAAATCTGCATTGAAGAACTTTGTTCCGGGGGCGTTGGCCCTTCTGCTGCTGTTCCCCGTTGCCGCCCAGGCAAAGGAGGTTGAATCCAAGACCAAACTGTCCAACGTGGTGATCCTCGCCACCGGCGGCACCATTGCCGGCGCGGGCGCCAGCGCCGCCAACAGTGCGACGTACCAGGCTGCCAAAGTCGGTATAGAGCAATTGATCGCCGGTGTTCCTGAGCTTAGCCAGATCGCCAATGTGCGTGGCGAGCAAGTGATGCAAATTGCGTCCGAAAGCATCAACAACGAGAACCTGCTGCAACTGGGTCGCCGCGTCGCCGAACTGGCCGACAGCAAGGACGTGGACGGCATCGTGATCACCCACGGTACCGACACCCTGGAAGAGACCGCCTACTTCCTGAACCTGGTGGAAAAAACCGACAAGCCTATCGTGGTGGTCGGCTCCATGCGCCCAGGCACCGCCATGTCGGCCGACGGCATGCTCAACCTGTACAACGCCGTAGCCGTGGCCGGCAGCAAGGATGCACGTGGCAAAGGCGTACTGGTGACCATGAACGACGAGATCCAATCGGGTCGCGACGTCAGCAAAATGATCAATATCAAGACCGAGGCGTTCAAGAGCCCATGGGGCCCGCTGGGCATGGTCGTTGAAGGCAAGTCCTACTGGTTCCGCCTGCCGGCCAAGCGTCACACCATGGACTCGGAATTCGACATCAAGAACATCAAGAGCCTGCCCGATGTTGAAATCGCCTACGGCTACGGCAACGTGAGCGACACCGCCTACAAGGCACTGGCCCAGGCTGGTGCCAAAGCCATCATCCACGCCGGCACCGGCAATGGTTCGGTGTCGTCCAAAGTGGTTCCCGCGCTGGTGGAATTGCGCAAGCAAGGTGTGCAGATCATCCGCTCTTCCCACGTGAATGCCGGGGGCATGGTGCTGCGTAATGCCGAACAGCCGGACGACAAGTACGACTGGGTCGCCGCCCTCGACCTGAACCCGCAGAAAGCGCGGATTCTGGCGATGGTCGCCCTGACCAAGACCCAGGACAGCAAAGAACTGCAACGGATGTTCTGGGAATATTGATTCCTGTTGGCATCTCTGTAGAGGCGGGTTTACCCGCCTCTACCTCCTGTGTAAATCCCGCAACCAACACCTCCCCGCCTTACACCAACTCGCCTAAATCGCCGTCAGACGAACTTATTGAATTTTAAGCAGTTGCGAATTTGCCTACAGTTAAATACTGTATGCACGTACAGCTTATTAAGGAACACTCCGTGGCAAAGTCCTCTTCCGCAGCCCTAACCCCACCTGATGCCTACGAACGCCTGGCCATTCGTGTGCAAAAGATCATCAACTCCACCAACGCTCAAAAAGCCAAGGCAGCCTTGATCTTCCGCTTGCCGGACGAGCCAGAAGACGAGTGGCAGCGCTTGCTGGAGGAAATCGCGGAGAACGACAACGTCACCCTCGCCTATCGGGATGACGGCGGCGTGCAGATTTTCTGGGTTGTGCCGAAGGAAGATTGATTCAATGAGCGCCCGTTTTATTGCTGTGTGCTGCCTGCTTTTTGCTGTCACTGCCCATGCCCAGGCGCCCCGTACCTTCAGCGAAGCCAAAAAGGTTGCCTGGAAGTTGTACGCGCCACAATCCACCGAGTTCTATTGCGGCTGCAAATACACCGGCAACCGCGTTGACCTGAAAGCCTGCGGCTACATCCCACGCAAAAACGCCAACCGTGCCGCGCGCATCGAGTGGGAGCACATTGTTCCGGCCTGGCAGATCGGCCATCAGCGCCAGTGCTGGCAGAACGGTGGACGCAAGAACTGCACCCGCCATGACGACGTATTCAAGCGTGCCGAAGCGGATCTGCACAACCTGGTGCCGAGCATCGGCGAGGTCAATGGCGATCGAAGTAACTTCAGTTTTGGCTGGCTGCCGGTGCAAAGCGGGCAATACGGCTCGTGCCTGACCCAGGTGGATTTCAAGGCCAAGAAGGTCATGCCGCGCCCGTCCATTCGCGGGATGATCGCACGCACGTATTTCTACATGAGCAAGCAGTACGGCTTGCGCCTGTCGAAACAGGATCGCCAGTTGTACGAAGCCTGGAACAAGACCTATCCGGTACAAGCCTGGGAGCTCCAGCGGAACCAGACGGTGGCGTGCGTGATGGGGCGCGGCAATGAGTTTGTCGGCCCGGTTAACCTGAAAGCCTGCGGTTGAACAGGGGCGGCACTGCCGCCCGATCTGCTGTTACTGCGCGGCCTTGTGCTCGATGATCTCGGACACCGTGTCACTTTTCTTGGCCCGCGCCATCTTCTCGTTGAGCAGCGTCTGCTTGGCCTCGGCCTCGGCCCTGGTTGCAAATGGCCCCAGCAGCACTTCGTCCTTGCCGTCGACCTTCACGATATAAAAACTGAACCCGTGTTCGAGCAACCAGGCGGTCAGGTCGGTGATTGCCTGCAGCTTATGGTCCGGCGGGCCTACTCGCAGGTCCCATTCCTGGGCAGCAATCGCGCCGGTTTGTGGCTGGCTTTCGGTTACGGCAGGCTTGGCCTTGGGGGCATCGACGCTTTTGCCTTCACCGCAACCGGCCAATACCAACACCGCAATTGCCATCGCTACTTTACGCACTGCCCTGCTCCTTCAACGGATAAAGAGGCGACTTTATCATTCACTGTCTATTCTGGCCGTCATAAACGTTGGCTTAAACAATGCGAATGATGTATCCCAGACCTGTATGATGCCGCCATGGGAATTAATGTCGCCTCTATGCGTCCTAAAAGAGGCAGTCACAGGGACGCGCTTAGCAGTAAGCTACACACATACGACACCTGCCCTGTCTGAAACATGTGTCCTTAAAAGTAATCAAGGAGAAGTCCATGCTTATACTCACCCGCAAAGTCGGTGAAAGCATAAACATCGGTGATGACATTACGATCACCATCCTGGGCGTCAGCGGCCAGCAAGTACGAATCGGCATCAACGCACCCAAGGATGTTGCCGTGCATCGCGAGGAGATTTACCAGCGCATCCAGGCCGGCCTGACCGCTCCGGACAAAAACCAGACGCCTTGAAGCGCCCTCAGTAGCCAGCCCTTTCGTTCACTGTAACGGCTGGCGAAAACCTCCTCGGACTGCTTTTGTCTGTGTTGCGCGAAGCGCTTTTTGCCGCATGTGCATCCATGCTCAAGATGAAACTATCTTCACACCTGGAACTTATTGCCCCCCCTGCAACCGAATCCTCTGACTGATATCCCACCATCCGTGTGCACTCAGGAGCACGTCGATGATGCCAGGCAGCGCCCAGCCATTTTTTTCCAGATCCTGGATGATCGCCCTGCTGACGGGACTGGTCTTTGTCGGCTTGGAATATGGCCTGAAGCTTGAAATAGAGGGCGCCGAAGCGCCCCGTTCGCGACTGGACCTGGTACTCCTGCTGTGTGGCTACCTGTTCATGTTCTGCCTCAAGCCCATCCAGATGGCCGTGCAGCGCAAGTTGTGCCAACGCATCGTGCGCAAAACCGTACGCTGACGCCCGCCCCTGACTCGCTATCAGATCGCTGGTATTTACAGCCTTGCAACAAGACCTATTCTTGGGTGTGTTTGCACAGTCAGTAGAAGGTGCCGGTACAGATGGACACGCTCACTAAAACCCAAATCGAATCTGAATTGGCAGCCCGCCTGCCCAGCTACACGGTCACCTGTACGCTGCACGCTGACGGTACCCTCTCGGCCGTGCTCAGCGGTCCGGAGACGGACCACTTCGCAATCACCGGAATCGTGCGCGCGCATTATCGCGGTGCCGAAGCGATTGCCCGGCTCGCCAACGAGATTCTCAGGGAGATGGTGCTGTCACGCCAAGGCATGCGCAGTGATCGAATGCAGGCGTCGCCTGACCCAGCCACCCGCGAAGCAGGCCGAGGCCGGTAGCCGGCTCGGTTTTGCTGCTTCAGCCCGTCGCGCGCGCCAAGTAGAGCAAGCCATCAGCGCTGCGCTGCACCTGCAGCTGTTCATACCCATCGATCGAAGGATGCTCCGTCGCCATGGGCTTGAGGTGCGTCGAAGTCACGACCATCACATCCGCTCCCGCCGCCTCCCCTGCACGGATCCCCACCGTCGCGTCCTCAAACACCAGGCAATCCTGCGTCGACACCCCCAGGCGCTGCGCACCGAGCACATAACACGCAGGGTTCGGCTTGCCGATAGCCACGTCTTCAGCCGTGACCAGCACCGCTGGCGGCGTAATACCCGCCGCTTGCAGTCGACGCAACGCCAGTTCCCTGGGTGCAGAGGTGACCAACGCCCACTGATCGCCGGGCAAGCGGTTCAGAAACTCGACGGCCCCGGCAATCGCAACGACACCTTGCACATCATTGATTTCAGCCTCGGTAATCCACTGCGCTTCAACCTCCGGGTCGACGCCGGGCAACGCCTGACGCGTGATGGTGTCGATCGCCCGGGCGCCATGGATGGTGGTCAGAAACGTCGCCACCTCCAGCCCATGGCGTTCAGCCCAAATACTCCATACCCGCTCGGCGGCGGCAATCGAATTGAGCAGAGTCCCATCCATATCGAACAGAAAGGCGCGGTAAGGGCGGGCAAATACGGCTGAACCTCGGATGGACACTGCGGGGTTTCCTCGTGAGCTGAAACGAATAATCGACGCAATGCAATCTACGGATCACCCGGCGGCTTGTAAACGCCAACGACGCCGGCAATAACACGGCGGCGTAGAGCGCCATGCGGTCGACACCGTCAGCTCAATCAAGGGCGCCATTGAGGACTTCGTAGATGATGCCCGTCGCGATGGCCACCAGTATCAAGTCGGTGCCCGCCTGCTGCCACTCGTACCCATCGTAATGGGGCAAGCGGCCCAACAAACGCCCGTCCAGCTTCTTGGCAATGCCCGGCGGCAGCGGCTTGCCGCGGGCCAGGTTCTTCTGGATACCAGGCGGCAAGGCGGGCCCCGGGCTCCAGTAGTCGCGATAACCGCCCAACACATTCAGCACGCTGCCACGGTCGACGCTGGGGCCGCGACTGCCTGCTGCACCTTTGCCCTTGGGCTTGTCATGCCCCTGCCCGCCGTGACCATTGCCTTTATCGTTGCCTTGCCCCTTGCCATTGCCTGGATCAGCCAAGGCCATACCGCCAGCAGCAAACAACACAAGCGAAAGCGCAACAGACACGAATTTCGGGCACTTGATCATGGCGATGATCCAACACAGGAATGTAGCTGAACTGTAGTCGAGGTTATCGCACCCCGTGGGACGTCAACTCACCTGACCGCCCACTTCCAGCACATCCACCGGGGTATTCCACGCCGTCGACACCGCGATGCGCAGCCCATCGACCAGGCCCGCTCCCAGCTGGTTCGGCACGTGGATAAAACCACTGCGTACACCGGTGCCCGCGAGTTCGTGCTGCAGGCGGTAGAACACCTGGTTGCACACGAATGTACCCGCCGTCTGCGATACCGACACCGCAATCCCTGCTTCGCGCACCGCCCTGGCCATGGCCTTGATCGGCAGCGTCGAGAAGTACGCCGCCGGGCCGCCGACCACCACCGCCGTGTCGATGGGCTGCTCCCCCAGATTATCGGGGATGCGTGCATCGTTGATGTTGATCGCCACTCGCTCGAGGGATATTTCGCTGCGCCCGGAGGCCAACCCAGTGGCGACGACCATCGCCGGGCGCAGTTCATTGATCAGTTGGAGCAGGCACTCACCCGCCGTGGCAAACGCACAGGGCAATCGGCGCGCAACAATGCGCACATCATCGTCGAGTTGCACGCCATCCAACTGGCGCACCGCCTCCCAGGAAGGATTCACCAGGTCTTGATCAAAGGGCTCGAACCCCGTCAGCAATACAGTTCGCATCTTGGCCTCACATCAGCACATAAAGCAGGACAATATTGACCACCAGCATCATCAACGCGGTCGGCAGTTGCGCCTTGATCACCGCGTTCTTGTCCGGCAACTCCAGCAACGCCGCCGGCACGATATTGAAGTTGGCCGCCATCGGCGTCATCAGCGTACCGCAGTAGCCGGAGAACATACCGATGGCGGCCATCACCGCCGGGTTACCGCCGTAGATACCCACCAGCACCGGCACGCCGACGCCCCCGGTCATCACCGGGAACGCCGCGAAGCCATTGCCCATGATCACCGTAAACAGCGCCATGCCCAGCACGTACACCATGACCGCCACCAACTTGAAATCCAGGTTGATGTAGGTGGTGGTGACATGGGCGACAGCCGTGCCGACACCGGCCTCATTGAACAGCAGGCCGAGCATCGCCAGCATCTGCGGCAGCACCATGGCCCAGCCCAGGGCCTCGGTGAGTCGCCGGGATTCGCGCAAGGCTTGCACCGGGGTATCACGGGTCAGCCAGCACGCCAGGCCGAGGGCGATCAGACAGCCGATGCCTAGGGACACAAAGGTGGTGTTTTTCGGATCCAGCAGCGGTACGCCGCCAATCTCGGTGTGCTTGAGCAAGACCGAACCGATCACGGTGGTCAGGGGGATCGCCAGCGCCGGGATAAACAGCTTGTGCCCGAGGCGGCCGGCACTGGCGCGCGAAGCCTTGTCATGCAACTCAGCATGGGTGCCACGGCCGACGCCGCCCAGGCCGGCGATCAGCGCCATCACCACCACTCCCGCACCGACCACCACCGAGGGCAGGCGCTCCCCTACCAGGAACGGGATGGCGAACAGCAGCCAGAACAGTGCGCTGGACCAGCGCTTGGGATGGGTTCGATCCAACAGGATCATGCCGGCGGTGATCAGCAGCAGGACCCCGGCGAGCCAGTACAGGTATTGGATAGAGATGATCATTGCGCGGCCTCCACTGGGGTCACGGCGGTCGTCATCTCGCGGGTCAGTCTTCGGTCAAACCGATGAAGTCGGAGCGCGTGAACGATAAAGGCGCAAATCGCCGTAGGAATGCCCCACACCGCAATATGCAGCGGCTCCACATCAATCCCCGAACCGAGCAGGAAGGTATGCATCAAGGCAATCGCCCCAAAGGCGACGAAGATGTCCTCACCAAAAAACAGGCCGACGTTATCGGTGGCCGCACACATGGCCAACACCTTGTGACGCAGTTTGTCCGGCAGTTTGCCGTAGCGCTTTTCCGCCGCGCCTTCGGCCATCGGCGCCAGCAGTGGGCGCACCATCTGCGGGTGCCCGCCGAGGCTGGTCAAGCCCATGGCTGCGGTGGATTCGCGTACAAACAGATAGATGATCAGCAGGCGTCCGACCGTGGCGCGCTCAAACCGCGCAATCCAGTTCTGCGCGTGCAGGCGCAAGCCGTGGCGCTCCAGCAAACCGATGACAGCGAGGGGCAACAACAGGATCAATTGCAGGGCGCGAGTCTGTAGGAAACCATCCCCCATAGTGGCGAGGATTTTCTCCAGCGGGAAGTGGGCAGCGAGCCCGGTGGCGATAGCTGCGGCGGTGACCACCAACAGCGGATTGAAACGCAAAACAAAGCCAACCACGATCACAAGTACGCCGATCAACGGCCATAAGTTCACAACAGTTTGCATGGCGGAGAAGTCCTTAAGTGCGCGCTGCGGCGCCATTACAGCAGGATGTGAACAAAGGGTTCACAGCAGGAAGTGGCGTGCAGTCGGCTCGGTTTTTTATTGTTGGCCCGTCAGGGCGAGCGTCAGTGGCGGCAACTGTGCTGCCTGGGAGCAGGAGGTGTCCAACAAGAAAAATTGTTGCTGCAAACCAATAAATTTTGTGGGTAATTGAGCAGTCCACGAGTAACAAGACGTGGACAGACCATGAAGGATTCGCTCATCTTAACGCCGCCCGTTTATCGTGCGCGGCGCATCGGGCAGCTGGTCGGCCTTCTTCATCAAACCGTTCACTGAAAGAGGGCAGCACCGGTGAGCTCAGCCATTCCAGATTCCGCCGCGCAAAACCGCCTCAGTCTACACACCAGTCTGATCGCCCTGGTGGTCGCCGTAACCTTCTTCATGGAGAACCTTGACGCCACGGTCATCGCCACCGCGCTACCGACCATGGCGACCGCCTTCGGGGTGACACCGGTCGACATGAACATCGGCATCACCGCCTATATCCTCGCCGTGGCGATCTTCATACCGCTGTCCAGCTGGGTCGCCGACCGCCTTGGTGCGCGCCGGGTATTCGCTGGCGCAATCATTCTGTTCACCCTCGCTTCACTGCTCTGCGGGCTCAGCCAAAGTATCGAGATGTTCGTGTTCGCCCGCGTCCTGCAGGGCATCGGCGGCGCATTGATGGTGCCCGTAGGACGCTTGGCGGTGTTACGCAATACGGATAAGAAAGACTTGGTGAAGATGATCGCGATCATTACCTGGCCCGGCCTGGTCGCGCCGATTCTGGGGCCGCTGGCCGGTGGGTTGATCGTGACGCATGCATCGTGGCCATGGATCTTCTACGTGAATCTGCCGCTGGGTGTGTTGGCATTGGCCGCCGCACTGTGGCTGGTACCGGAAGACCGTGAAGCCAGCGTGCGCCAGTTCGATGCCAAGGGTTTTGCACTGCTGGCAGGCGCCTGTGTGGCCCTGCTGGGTGGGCTGGAATGGCTGGGTAACCAGACCGGTGAACGCCTTATTCCAGGCGCCGTGCTGGTCGCGGCAGGCATCGCGCTGGCAGTGTGGGCCATTCACCATTGCCGCCATGCCAGCGACCCGTTATTGCCGCTCGAGACCCTGTCCATCGATACATTTCGCGTGAGCATCTATGGCGGCTCGCTGTTTCGCCTGGCCATCAGCGCCCTACCGTTCCTGCTGCCGCTGCTGTTTCAAATCGCCTTTGGCTTGTCCCCGGTGGACGCAGGCTTGCTGGTGCTGGCGGTATTCGCTGGCAACCTGGCGATGAAGCCGTTCACCACGGCCATCATGCGCCGCCATGGGTTTCGCCGGGTCTTGCTGGTGAACGGGATAATCGGCGTGGTGTCGATAGCCGCTTGCGCGCTTTTCACGGTGCAGACCCCATTTGTACTGATCGCGGCCGTGTTGTTTGTGGGAGGATTGTCCCGCTCGATGCAGTTCACCTGCTACAACTCGATCGGCTTCGCGGATGTGCCCAAACCGCGCATGAGTGAGGCCTCGGCGCTGTTCAGCATGTCATTCCAGCTGGCCATGGGGATGGGCGTAACGGTGGCGGCGCTGCTGCTACGGGCATCCATGACCCTGCAGGGGCATGAGATGCAGGCACAGGTCGGGGATTTTCGCGTGGCGTTCGTTGGCGTGGCGCTGCTGGGAGTATTCGCGCTGGCGGATGTTTATCGGTTACCTGTGGGAGCAGGGGAAAGTGTGCTGAGCCGATGACAGACACCGCGCGGCTCGCCACTCAACACACTTTCCGGTACTCAGGCGGTGGTACTGACCATCGACCCCGAGCTGCTGCTGCCCTCGGCAGTGACGGCTTGCAACAGAGCCGAAGTCACCGTCTGCAACGCCGCAGAAGTAGCGGCGATTTGCGCTTGAGCCGCCGCCACAGCCGCAGCCTTGGCCTCTGCGTTCTGGTTGCTGGCCTGCGCTTCCTGCAAGGCTTGTTGCTGCTCTTGAAGCTGCTTTTGCAACTGTTCGATCTGCTTCTTCAACTGTTTGACAGTATCGGACTCCTGCGAGCTCGATGACGCCTGGCCCCCCCCAGCTACGCCTGCCGCACCCTTAGTATCAGCGCGGGTACTGACGGCAGCGCTGCTTGTGCTGCTTGCGCTTTCGGTGACAGCGGGACCACTCGGGCTGACAGTGTTTGGAGTGCTTGATAAGGAGGCTGTATTGCTAACAGTGATAAGCATGCCAGATACCCAAGGATTAGAGATTTGCGACTGCATCGGCCTATCGATGAATTACTTTAGAGCGGCACTGCATTTTCAACAGTAAAAAACGCAGGCAACAAAAAGGGCCCACCTTTCGGTGAGCCCTTCCAGACCGCCCAGCAGAGCGGATTTTGTTTGGTAGGCGCGATTGGACTCGAACCAACGACCCCCACCATGTCAAGGTGGTGCTCTAACCAACTGAGCTACGTGCCTGCTGTGAGGCGGCATTCTACGGAATTCCGGAGGGGTGTCAACATCTTTTTTGCAGCTAACCCTATGAATATGCGAATTATTTATTTGCAGTCGGCGCACCGCACTTTTTGGGGTGGCTGGCAGGCAATTTTCAACTCAGGTAGGATCAGGGCACTCGTAAAAAATATAAAACAGAGGTTCCAGGATGGCGAACACCCCCTACCCCCAGTCGTATTACGCCGCTTCCGCAAATGCCGTGCCGCCGCGCCCAAGGCTGCAAGGCGACGTCGAAACCGATGTGTGCGTGATCGGCGCCGGCTATACCGGCCTGTCCAGCGCGCTGTTCCTGCTGGAGAACGGTTTTCGCGTGACGGTACTGGAAGCCGCCAAGGTGGGTTTTGGCGCGTCAGGCCGCAATGGCGGGCAGATCGTCAACAGCTACAGCCGTGACATTGACGTAATCGAGCGCAGCGTCGGCCCCCAGCAGGCGCAGTTGCTGGGGCAGATGGCGTTCGAGGGCGGCAGGATCATCCGCGAGCGGGTCGCCAAGTACCAGATCCAGTGCGACCTCAAGGACGGCGGCGTGTTCGCGGCACTCAACAGCAAGCACATGGGCCACCTGGAGTCGCAGAAACGCTTATGGGAGCGCTACGGCCATACACAGCTGGAGTTGCTGGACCAGCGCCGCATTCGCGAGGTCGTGGCCTGTGACAACTATGTCGGCGGACTGCTGGACATGAGTGGCGGCCATATCCACCCACTCAACCTGGCACTCGGTGAAGCCGCCGCCGTGGAGTCCCTGGGCGGGACGATCTACGAACAATCGGCGGCGGTGCGCATCGAGCGTGGCGCCAACCCGGTGGTTCACACCGCCGAAGGCAAGGTCAGGGCCAAGTTCATCATCGTCGCGGGCAATGCCTACCTGGGCAACCTGGTGCCGGAGCTGGCGGCCAAATCGATGCCCTGCGGCACCCAGGTGATCACGACGGCGCCACTCGGGGATGAGCTGGCCAGGACACTCCTGCCGCAGGATTACTGCGTAGAGGACTGCAACTACCTGCTCGACTACTATCGCCTCACCAGTGACAAGCGCCTGATCTTCGGCGGCGGCGTGGTGTATGGCGCGCGCGACCCGGCGAACATCGAAGCAATCATCCGCCCGAAGATGCTCAAGGCCTTCCCGCAACTCAAGGATGTGAAGATCGACTACGCCTGGACCGGCAACTTCCTGCTGACCCTGTCGCGCTTGCCGCAGGTCGGTCGCCTGGGCGACAACATCTACTACTCACAGGGCTGCAGCGGCCATGGCGTGACGTACACCCACCTGGCGGGCAAGGTGCTGGCGGAAGCGCTGAGAGGCCAGGCAGAGCGCTTTGATGCGTTTGCCGACCTGCCGCACTACCCATTCCCGGGCGGGCAACTGTTGCGCACACCGTTTGCGGCACTGGGGGCCTGGTATTACGGGCTGCGGGATAAGCTGGGCTTCTGACAAATCAATGGGAGCCGGTTCGCCGGCTCCCGCAAAAAATTGCCAAATTGCAGACACAAAAAACCCCGGTCTTTCGACCAGGGTCTTTGCTATCGGATCAAAGTAGCCAGTGGCTTTCTTTGTGCTTCAAGGCGTTCAGTGGGCCTTGAGGCAGATATGGCGCAGCGGACGGGACTCGAACCCGCGACCCCCGGCGTGACAGGCCGGTATTCTAACCGACTGAACTACCGC
>NZ_JBWKPE010000022.1:0-75459 GCF_059418085.1 Pseudomonas sp. GW821-FHT09C10 | reverse complement strand
CAGGACGCCGGGTTAGCCGTCCTGGGCCAAGGATGGCCCATGACGGCGGCCCACGGATTCAAGCCGGAGTGAGGGCACACCGAGCCTAGGCGAGGTGCCGAGTGTTGGGGCAAGAGCCCTTTTGATTACTTTTGGGGCTCTTTTCCAAAAGTGACCCGCTGTAAGAGCGGAACCCTAAGCAGCCGTTACCGCAGCAACGGATATGTACTCGATCAAAACCAACGACATGGTCGGCCCGAAGGCCGCCACGGAAGCAACCACCCTCACCACTCGGCACCTCGCCCAGGCCCGGTGTACCCGCCACCCGGTGAGTGCAGCGACGCTTTGGCGCCGTCCGGGCCATACCAGGCGTACCCGTAGTAGCGGTTGGTGAGGTTTTTCAGTTGCAGGTCAACCCTGACGACCGAGCGCAGTGTTGGTGGCGCAACAGCGGTTCAATAAAGTGTTCGATTCTCCTGGTCGTGAAGGGTGGCCGGTACAGCGCCAACCCTCGCATTTGAGGGCTTCCAGGCTTGGCATGAATTGTGTTGTGACCCGATTGGCGCTGACCCGACAACGGGAGGGAAACCTCACCTTTCATAAGAAACCACACCCATGCACAACGTCCTGCAACGCACAGTCATCGCCAGCCTGCTGGCACTCGGCGCCTTGGCCGGGCCGGTTGCCCAGGCCGCCAATGATCAACAGTTCATCCCGCTGGCCACCTACCGGGTCGGCGCCTATGCGTCCAGCGGCATTCCGTGGTGGGCGGGGGAGATTGATTACTTCCGCTACATCAACGAAGTCGAAGGCGGCGTGAACGGCGTCAAGCTGGTCTGGCAGGAATGCGAGACCGAGTGGAAGACCGATCGCATCATCGAATGCTATGAACGCTACAAAACCGGCCTGGACGGCGCACCCACCGGGTTCTTCTTCACCCACAGCACACCGGCCTCCTACGCGCTGATGGACCGTGCCGCCATTGACCACATCCCGTTGATCGACGGCGCCGGCGGGCGTACCGAATCCACCGATGGCCGCGTGTTCCCCTACGCGTTCCCGCTGTTGCTCAACTACTACGGCCAGGCGTCGGTGGGCATCAACTACATCGCCCAGCGTGAAGGCGGCCTGGACAAGCTCAAGGGCAAGAAGATCGTCACCGTCTATCACGACTCCGCCTACGGCCGCGAAACCCAGGCGGCCATGCAATTGCTGGCGCAAAAGTACGGGTTCGAGAACATCCAGATCCCCGTGGCCGACCCCGGCAACGAGCAGTCGACCCAGTGGCGCCAGGTGCGGCAGATCAACCCGGACTGGGTGTTCCTGCGCACCTGGGGCGTGTCCACCCCCGTCGGCATCAAGACTGCCGTGCGCGTTGGCATCCCCGTGGACCGTCTGATCGGTGATGTGTGGGCCGGCTCCGAAGCCGACGTAATCCCCGCCGGCACCGCCGCCAAAGGCTACCAGGCGCTGGCGCCGTTCCCCGGTGGCGACATCTTCGAGATCCATAAAAAGCTCAGGCAGTTCATCCTCGATCCCGGCAAGAGCAACCTCAAGGACCCTAGCTACTTCGGCAAGGTCTACTACAACATCGGCCTGATCAACGCCGCGATTGCCGTCGAAGCGCTGCGCACCGGCCAGGCCAAATTCGGCAACCGCGCGCTGAACGGCGAGGAAACCCGCTGGGCGTTCGAGCACCTGGACATCGACGCCGCGCGCCTCAAGGCCATGGGGTTCGAAGGTCTGCTGGCACCGTTGAAGCTGTCCTGCGCCGACCACGAAGGTGGCGGTTCCGCCCGGGTGCAGCAATGGGATGGGCAAAAGTGGGTGCTGGTGACCGACTGGCTGCAGGCCGACCGCGCCACCTTGCGCCCGTTGATCGAAGCCAAGTCGGCTGCGTATGCACAGGAGAAGGGCATTGTGGCGCGTGATTGTTCGGCTGAGTGAACTAATGACTTCAGTGGAAATGCACCGGCTTATAAGTAATAACTCTATTGGCGTAATGGGCTGGCTGTCCTAGTGCAGCTATGTTAATGCTCATGGTTTTACCGTGATTTCTTTTGATTTGTGGTGTTATCTTGCCGATAAATTGATTTTGCAATAGCTTTTCTGCTGTTTGCTCGATGAGTGCAGTACTGGCATTAGGATACACCTCTCGTGCCGTCTGCATTACCGCGTTTCGCTTTTTGGTCATAACGGTAGATCCGTACTCCATAGTCACTTCACCCTCAAAAGCCTTGACCGGTCGCCGGATCTCTTGCTGGAGCAGTCGGCCAAAGGAATGACTTCCGCCCTCGCCGGAGTAGCAAATCAATAGTCTGATGTTGTTGTAGTTAGACGGATTCACACCCTTGGCCTGCAATAAAGAAATTAGTTCTTTGGCAGAGTAAAGCTTGTTGTCAATAACGACTTCGGTGCCGCGCGCCAATACTTTGTCAACGAAACCACGAGGGCGTCCATGGGCAACGATATTAAGGCGGTCAAGTTTTTTGTACTCATCAACATAAGTGTGTATTTCGTTGGCGATCATTCTAAGGTCTTTCATGGGGTTCACCTTAAGACGGTTGTCAGCCCCAAGGCTTTGATCAATCCTATTTGGCGGCGACGAAGGTGCGGAAGAGTTGGTTGAAACCGGACTGGGTGCTTGTACTGAAAAGTTATTAATCTTTTGACCGTAAGCGCGGTCTTTGGCTGCATCATAATGAAACCAATCGCCTGTTTTTTCATCAAGTATGGCGGTCGTTTTGATCCGCTCACTGCTCGCGCCCACTTGATAACTGCCCTCAGCGATATCCGCTCTTTTGACGAACTCCCTGAACTGCGCATTGTTCATTCCACTTTGTTGCAACTGTCGGACGTTTGGAAATTTTGCGCCCGCCGCAGCGGGCACATGACTGGCAGGCACGCCCGGCGCTTTGCGCAGCACACCACGGCCAAACGCCCGGCTCGCCGCGCCTGTTGCCCTGGCCCGCCCGGCCGCGCGGGCCGCCCCTGCGCCTTTGGAGAAGGCTGCACCTGTCAGGTAAGTGACACCGTCAGCAACCAGGTCGCCAAGTGCTGCCAGCAGGTCGCCGTTGATAATGTGCCTGACCGAGGACGCGCCCGGTATCAGGCCCAGGATGATATTGGAAATAACAGCTTCCTTGGCTTTCTCTTCATCGAATGTAGTGATTGCCTTGGTCAATTCAAACAATTCATTGAAGTCGGATGCAGGTTGGCAATGGATGGCAACCAGATCGCCGATATAGTTACTACGTGCGCTGGTGAACGAGTCCGGCGTGGTGACAGGCAACAGACTGGCTGCTTGTTTGACGGCCTGCTCCCGTGAAGGCGTTTTTTCATAAATTGCTGTGTTTTTCCAGGCCTCACCAACTTGACTGGGGATTTTGCGCCACTCGCCTTGCAGGCCTTCCTTGAACTTCTTTTTCAGGTCTTCGCGCTTGGTTATTTGCCCCTTCTGCGAGGATATTTCATAAAACTCCTTATTGCCGTCACGTTCGGTCTGGAAAATAAGTGCGCGCTTGTCCTTTGCTTGCCTTGGGACGCGATCTTGATCTTTTATTGTCCCGCCAGGATAGGAACTCTCCGACTTCCTGACTTCGCCCTCAATAAAGACGCGTATTTTTCCGAACTCGAGGTCTTTCCGGTCCTCCGAGGGAAGGCTGGCGATCTGGTTCTTTACAACAGTGGCATGTGCATCAGTGAACTGCTTTTTGTAGGTGTTAAACGCTTGTTCCTGCTTGGCCTTAGGGTCGGGCAGGCTCGACAGTTGAGCGATCATGGAGGAGGGGAATCGGGGGTCATCGGATACCCAATTGGAGAATCCATTTAACTCAGGGTTGGAAAGGTAAAAATCCAAGAGCGAGAATTTCGGTTGCGTCGAACTGGAAAGATTTCCGTTGCCACGTCCTATCGGGCTGTTATCCCTGAAGCAAGGAAGGTTGTAAGGGCGTTCGGCGCCGAACTTTTTCTTGAGCTCCTCCAATGCAACATCTCGCTGGGTCGGTACCTTGGCGGCAAGGTGTTCGAGGGCGGTTTGCAACGCCGTTGTTTTGTCCTGAAACGCTTTTTGGGTCTGGTCAATTTCCGCTTGTGAATAGTCGTCGTTTTCTCGGGGCACGAGCGTACCGTGCAATTTCCCCCACTCGATCAACGCCAAGCGCGATGTCGAATTCTGAATCGCCTGGCCCGAAGAGGAAATCGGGTCCTTGGCATCCTGTGCAGATACCTGAGCAAAGGTCATCTGCGCCGTGACGCCCGGGCTGTAGGCTTCGATGCGCGCTACCGCCGCCTTCAATGCCACCCATGCGGCCGACCCATAAGTCACCTTATTGGGAATGTCTTTTACCAGCAGTTCCGGCGCTGCACGTGCCAGCAGCAGGTGCGCGGCAACTGGGGCCATTTCTGCCGATACCCGCTTGAGCTTTATAAGGTGGTCGACGAGTCCCTGTTTGATCGTTTCAAGCGGTTTTCCATTGAAACGATCGTCTGCCAGGTTATATCCCGCCACATGATTGAGTTGCGGACGAAACATGCTCTCCTGGTCCAGGGTTGTCGTGATGGCGGTCAAGACCCAATCATGGGGCGAACTGGTTTGCCATTGTTCGCCCATCTTTTCTTGCAGGGCCGATTCGAGTTCACGGGCCTTGGGCGTATTGACTATTTTCTCGATGACCTTAAGAGGGTCGCGCAATTCGCTGGCCGAAAATTGCATATTTTTTACCAGGTAACCCAACGCCCCCTTTGGGTCCGGCCGTGATGTCCCATCGTTGATCAGGCCTGGCAGCTTCAGGTTGTAGCCGAAGTGACTGTAAACCGATTTTTGCTCGTATTGCTCCAGCGGCACTGGCCAGGACAGGGCGCCACCCAGATTGCCAAGCGTAGACGCAGGCAGCGGGAGGCTGTTGATAACATTTCTGAAGTTTTCGAGTTCTTCGGCTGTCTTCGGCAAGATCCAGTTATTGGCCAGAATAAACTGCTCGAGTGTAGGCGATGTCGAGTGACCCAACTCGCTCAGTTGGCCGTATGACGAGTCTGGATCCACAGTCATGGTCGTGCTCTTCAACGCGGCTTCGATTTGACGAGATCCGCTGCGCAACAGTTGCGTCAGCTTCCCTGACAATTCGTTGATATCCTGAAGATCTCCCAAGGCGGTTTTTTCGTTGCTGAGTTCGTCCAGAATGACGGCTGTCGCACCTTCACTTTCTGGAACGTTGGCGGCGTTTTTTCTGAAAGCCTGGGTCCGCTGCAACTCATCGGCTCGCGCGGCGCTTGTATTTCCGTCTTCGCCATAAAAATTCGCCACGACTTCAAAAGGCGCGGATGAGGGGCTGCCCGGCGTGACTTCCACGGGGTTCTTACCCGCCGCCACGATGCCTGTCGCACGCAGCAATGGCGCAACGACCATCTCCCATGACGGGTCCTTGTCCGCAGCCCTCAAGGTTTGGCGTCGACCACTGACCGTTGCGGTGAGGTGGCCGAAGGAACTGAGCGATAGAGGCTTGGACAGATCGATATTTTTGTGTCGTGCCCAATCCACGAACTGTGGATTTTTAAGCAGCTTGTGCAGGTGTGTCCACCACTGTCCGAAGGTCGATTCAGGCGGGATGTTGTCGAGCTTGTCGGTGCCGTCAAATGAAGGCCCGGTCTTCGCAATGTCATGCAGGGCCTTGGCGAAAACCAGCGCAAGGTCCTTGTCGCCCTTGGCTGCGGGTGTTTCGTCAGAGGCTTCGTCAGGCGTGGGTGTCGCAGCTCTGTCTTCGGCTGATGGGAGAAGCGTGGCGCCCCCCAGAAGAAGCGGCAGTCGGGTTTCGATATCCTGGCGTGCACCGGTTGCTGATAGGGTCATTAAGGTTTATCTCCCGGCCTTACTCAAACATGGGCGCCCGGCTCTGGCTCGATCGACCGGGCTCGTAGCCTGAGTGAGCAGTGGTGACGTTTGATTCCACACAAGAGTGTTATCAATTGCTTCCTTCCTGGGGCTGCGGGACGCAATCAGGCTGAGGCGGCGCTTGCCGTGACGTGACGGCCAGGGATGGCCGCAATCAGTTCGCGGGTGTAGTCGCTGGCCGGCTGGTTGAAGATGCGTTCCACCGAGCCCTGTTCAATCACGCGGCCATTGCGCAGCACCAGCACCTCATGGGCGAAGTTGGCCACCACCGACAAGTCGTGGGACACCAGCACATAGGCGATGCCCATTTCCCGTTGCAGCTCTTCCAGCAGGTCAAGAATGCGCGCCTGCACCGACACGTCGAGGGCGCTGACCGGTTCATCCAGCAACAGCAGGTCGGGTTTCAACGCCAGGGCCCTGGCGATGGCGACCCGTTGGCACTGGCCGCCCGACAGTTCACGGGGCAGACGATCGAGAAAACTCGCCGGCAGGTGCACGCGGCTGATCAACGTCCGCGCCGCCTGTTCCAGGGCGGCGCCCTTGAGCAAGCCAAACGACACCAGTGGCTCCACGATGCTGTCGAACACCGTGAAGCGCGGGTCCAGCGCCGCGAAGGGGTTTTGTTGCACCAGTTGCAGGCGTTGGCGCAACGGGCGGAAGTCGCGCCAGCTCAGGTCGGTGACGTCTTGCTGCTCGAACCGCACCCGGCCCTGGGTCGGCTTCTCCAGGCCCAGGGCGATACGCAGCGCGGTGCTCTTGCCCGAGCCGGACTCGCCGACGATGGCCAGGGTCTGGCCGGGATACACCTCCAGGCTCAGGTCCTCCAGGGCCACGAAGGTCGAGGCTTCGCCCTTGACCTTGGGCAGGGCAAACGTCTTGCCGACATTGTGCAGGCTCAGGATCGGCTCACGTCCCAGGTCGAGGTTGAGCAACGGTTCACGCCGCCTGGCGAAGGCGGGTGCGGCGGCGATCAGCGCGCGGGTGTAGTCATGGCTGGGGTGCGCGAGTATCTGCCGTGGCGGACCTTGCTCTACCACTTCACCCTGTTGCATCACCAGGATGCGGTCGGCACGGTCGAGCGCCACGCCCAGGTCATGGGTGATGATCAGCAGGGAAATGCCGCGTTCACTGACCAGGCGCTGCAAGTGGTCAAGGATCTTGCGCTGCACGGTCACGTCGAGGGCGCTGGTGGGTTCGTCGGCGATGATCAGGCGTGGGTTGCCGGCCAGGGCGATGGCGATCAGCACGCGCTGGCGCATGCCGCCGGAGAGTTCATGGGGGTACTGGCGCGCGCGCAATACCGGGTTGTCGATGCCCACCTGTTGCAGCAGCTCGACAATGTCGGCATCGACGCCGGGGTAGCGTTTGCCCTTGGCGAGTATCAGCGCCTCGGCGATCTGCTGGCCGATGCGCAGCGTGGGGTTGAGGCTGACCATCGGGTCCTGGGGCACCAGGCCGATGGTGCGCCCACGCAGCTTGCGTTTCTGGCGTTCGCCGGCTTGGGTCAGGTGGTGGCCATCCACCCACAGCTCACCGGTCCTGATCTGCGCATTCTCGGGCAGCAGGCCGAGGATCGCGTTGGCCAGGGTGGATTTGCCCGAGCCGGACTCGCCGACAATCGCCACGGTCTCGCCCTGGGCGAGTGAAAACGACAGGTTACGCACCGCCGGATTGAGCTGGCCGCCGGAACGGTAGTCGACACTCAGTTGGCGCACATCGATTAAACGCGGTTGGGTATTCATCGCTGGATCTCCTCGAACGTGCGGGCGATATGGTTGAGGCTGAACACCACGGCCACCAGGAACAGGCCGGGCAGCAAGGACACCCACGGTGCTGTGATCAGGAAGTGTCGGCCGTTGGCAATCAACGTGCCCCATTCCGCCGCCGGTGGTGCTGCGCCGAAACCGAGAAAACTCAGGCCGGCGGTGGCAAGGATCGCCGCGCCGAAGTCCAGGGTGGCCAACACTGCCACCGGGCCCCAGGCGTTGGGCAGGATGTGCCGCAACAACGTACGGCCCCAGCTGGCACCGCCCAGGCGTGCGGCTTCGACATAGGGCAGGGTTTTCACCCGTAGCACTTCGGCGCGGGTGGTGCGGGCAAAACCCGGAATGATGCCGATGCCCACGGCAATCGCCACCGGCACCGTACCGAAGCCGATGGCCGTAACAATCGCCAGGGCCAGCAGCAGGCCGGGCAGGGCCAGCAGCACATCGACAAAGCGCATGATCAGCGCATCGATACGCCCACCGGCAAACCCGGACAAAATGCCCAGCCCCAACCCGCCCACCAGGGCGATGCCGACCGCCAGGGAGGCGGCCAGCACTGACAGGCTGGCGCCGTAGACCACGCGGGTAAACAGGTCGCGGCCCAGCTCATCGGTGCCGAACCAGTGGGTCAGGTTGGGGGCGCTGAGTTTGGCGGCGGGCGCGGTGGCGTAAGGGTCGAAGCTGCTCAGCAACTGCGGCGTCACGGCCGCGACCAGCGAGAACAGCACCACCAGCACCGCCAGGCTGAACCCTGGGCGGCGCAGCAATGGCAGGAGTGTCGCCGTTGCGCGTTGTAAGGGGCTGCGGCGGCGCCAGAGTGTTTCGCTGCGGATCAGTTTCCGGGTAAGCGTCGTCATGGTCTAGGACACCTTGGGCGTGTGGGAGATGCGCGGGTCGAGCCAGGGGTAAAGCAGGTCCACCAGCAGGTTCACCAGGACAAATGCCGCCGCCGAGACCGCGACGATGGCCAGCACCACCGGAATGTCCTGGCGCAGCACCGCTTCCTGGGCCAGGCGGCCGATGCCGGAGCGAGCGAAGATGGTTTCCACCAGCACCGCGCCGGACACGGTGTTACCCACCTGCAGGCCGATCAGGGTGAGGATCGGCAGCGCGGCGTTCCTGAACCCGTGGCGCGCCTGCACCTGGCTCCGGCTCAAGCCCTTGGCGTAGGCGGTGACGATATAGGCCTCTTTCCACACGCCCTGGAAGCTGCGTTGCAGCACCTGGGCGTACACCGCTGCGCTGGGAATCGCCAGGGTGACCGCCGGCAGCACCAGGCTTTCAACCCCACGGCTGCCGGTGGCGGGAAACCAACCCAGGCCAAACGCAAACACCTGGATCAACAGCAGGCCCATCCAGAACACCGGCACCGAAAAGCCCAGGGACGGCAAGCGCGCGAGTGCCTTTTTCAACGGTTGCCAGCGGATATACGCGGTGAGGTAAGCCAGGCCGATACCACCGAGCAGCGACAGCACAATCGCCAGGCCGGCCAGGGACAGCGTCTGGGGCAGGCGTTCGGCGAGTAACTCGGCCACCGGGCGATTGAGTGACAGCGACTGCCCGAAGTCCCCGTGCAATGCCCCCAGCAGCAGGTCGATATATTGCTCGAACAGGCCTTTGTCCAAGCCGTAGTAGACGCGCGCCTTGGCCAGGTCTTCCACCGACAGGGCGTCGGCTTCCATGCCGGACGCGCTGAGCATGATCGACAAGGTATCGCCCGGCAGCAGATAGAGGATGAAGTAAGTGATGCTATAGGCCCCCCATAGCACCAGCAGCGCCTGGCCGACCCGGCCGATCAGGTAGCGGCTCATGGCGTGCCGACCTCGATGTCACCCAGCAAGGCGAAGCCTTCGGCGGTCCAGCGGAAGTTTTTCACCTTGGGCGACGTCGCGGCCTGCCACACGCGCTCGTACACCGGGAACGCCGAGCCTTCGTCGATCAGCAGGTCCTGCAGGTCGCCGTAGGCTGTCGCCCTTTGAGCGCTTTGGGTGGCGGTGATGCCGGCATCGAACAGGCCCTTGGCTTTTTCCAGGGTCGGCGCTGCGTAGAGGTTGGTGGCCAGGGTCGAGCTGTTGGCGGTGCGAGGGTCGAGGATGGTCTGCAAGATGATCGGATCGGCGCGGGTCATGTAGGTGCTGGTCAGGTCATAGTTACCGGCCGAGTTGTTGGCGACCCATTCGGCGCGAGTGACCACGTTGAGCTTAACCTCGATACCGACCTTGCGCAGCTGGTCCTGGAGCAGCACGTCCCCGGCAGTTTCCGCCGGGGTGATGTTGTAGCTCAGGCTCAGGCGCTTGCCGTCTTTGTGCCGGTAGCCATCGGTGCCCTTGGCCCAGCCGGCCTGGTCCAACAGGCGCTCGGCACCCGCGGGGTCGTAGGCCAGCTTGGCGCCCTGGCTTTTGAAGTAGGGCGTGGTGACGTCGTAGATACCGTCCACCACCGGGAATTCGGCGTTGTACACGGTGCTGGCGTAGCTCTTGCGGTCAATGGCCTTTTGCACCGCCAGCCGTACTTGCTTGTCGGCCAGTGCCCGCTCGCCGCGGGTGTTGGGGTACAAGTTCAGCGCCGGCCCCGGCAGCGAGCGGCTCTGGATGGTGGCGCCCTTGGATTGGAACAGTTTCAGGTCGACTTCCGAGAACGGGTTGCGGGGCCACAGGATGTCGGCCTTGCCTTGCAGGAACAGGCCGTTACGCACGCTTTCCTCGGGGATGTAGGTGACGTCCACCGCCTCCAGGTGCGCTTCGCCCTGGTTTTTCATATTCGCCGACGCCCAGGCGTAACCCTTGCGCTTGGTCAGGTGCGCGCCGACTTCCGGGGTATAGCTGGCCAGTACGAACGGGCCGGTACCGATGATCTTGCCGAGTGAGCGTTCCTTGACGCTCAGCGCGTAGGAGGCCGGCGCGAGGATCGCCAGGTTGGTGGTGGAGGTCGCCTGCAGGAAGCCCGCATTGGGTTTGGCGAGCACCAGCTTGACGGTGAAGTCGTCGACTACTTCCGCGCGATCAAAGCCCGCCAGGTACGTCGCGCCGAAGGTGGCCGGCAGCTCGGTCGCCAGCGCCTTGTTGCTGTCAAACGCGGTTTTTACGGCCTTGGCATCGAAGCGTTCGCCGTTGCTGAAGGTGACGTTGTCGCGCAGGTGGAAGGTGTAGGTCAACGCGTCGTCGCTGACGTCCCAGCTTTTCGCCAGCCAGGGAATGATCCTGCCGGTCTGCGGGTCCTGGTCGGTGAGGGATTCGGCGATATTGCGCAGCAGCACCCGGTGTTCGAGCCAGTAGACCTGGAACGGGTCGACGCTGACCAGGGTGGTGTTGTCGCCGAAGAAAGCGATGTTCAAGGTCTTGCCGGCCTGGCTGTCAGTGCCCGCAGGCGAGCAGGCGGCCAGGCTCAACGCCAGGGCGCAAGGGGCCAATAGACGGCTCATCAAGTTGGAGGTGTTCAATGGGATGCCCTCGTATGGCGATTGGCTTAGAAGTCGTAGGCCAGCTTGGTGTACCAGTAGCCGCCGCCGGGGTAGAACGGCGGGTTACCGTAGGGCGCCAGGCCCAGGTTGCTGTAGACGGCGTGCCGGTCGGGGCGCACGTCGAAGATGTTGGTGCCGCCGATGCTGACGGTGATCTGCTCGACGAAGGTGTAGCTGACGTCCAGGTCGGTGATCCATTTCGCACCGAAGCTGCGGTCGCCGGACGGGTTTACCGCCAGGGTCTTGACCGCACCGTAGCGGCTGGTTTGCAGGTTCACTGCGAGGTCCTCGACCTTCCAGTTGGCGCCCAGGATCCATTTGGTCTTGGGCGAGGCCTCAGTGAGATCGCCTTCGCGGTCGCGGCCCACCAGGGTGACGCCGGAGTTGGCCAGCGCACTCGGGGTGTCTCGGGTGCCTTCGATAGTGGTCTTGTTCCAGTTGAAGCCCAGGCTCCAGCGCACATCGCCCCAGGCATCCAGCGGCGTGGTGTGGTCGGCGACCACGTCCAGGCCACGGGTGCGGGTATCGAAGGCGTTGGTGTAGTAGTTGACCCAGGTCCCCGAGGGCACGCCTTGGGCGCTGAGGATGCCGTTGATCACGCCGTTGCCCTGGTCGTAGATATTGCTGGTCAGGGCGATGCGGTCGTCGATGTCAATCAGGTAGGCGTCGGCGGTGACGCTGGTGCGCGGTGCCGGCTGCCAGGTCAAGCCCATCCCGAGGTTGCGTGACTTTTCCGGTTTGAGGTCGTCGCCACCCAAGGCCTTGGCCAGGTTGCTGCCCGACGGGGTCAGGCGGGTCACGGCGGGCACCACGTTGCCGTTCACATCGGTAGCCACCCGGTTGTCGGCCACGGTGTAGCCGATCTGGGTCAGGGACGGTGCACGGAAGCCGGTGCCGACGGTGCCGCGCACGGCGACGCTGTCGGTCAACTCGTAGCGCGAATTCACTTTGAGGCCGAAGGTGTTGCCCGAGTCATCGTCGTAATGTTCGATCCGCCCGGCGACGTCGAGAAACCAGCGCTCGGTCAGGTCGAAGCCCAGGTCCAGGTAGCCGGCGTAGTTGTTGCGGATCAGGCTGACTTCATCCTCCGGGCGAATCGTCACCGCCGCCTGTGCGCCCGATGCCGCCGGGTAGGTGCCGGTGATATAGGCTTCGGGATCACCGGCGAAGGTGCTGAAATGTTCCCAGCGATGCTCCAGGCCGGCCGACACCTGCACCGGCGAGGTCAGGTTGAACAGGCTGTCGTAGCGGCGGGTAAAGTCCAGGTTGTTCACCCACTGCTCGAAGCGAAAGGTCGCCAGGTTGTCGAACCTGGTCGGCGAGGCGGTGCCCAGGGACGGGTTGATATTCAGGTCGCTGGAATGGTGGACGTTGTTGCGTCCGTAGGTGGTGCTCAGGTCCCAGTTCCACTCGGCCGCCTGGCCCTTGCCGCCGAACAGCAGTTGGTAGTCGCGGTCCTTGATGTTGTTCAGCGGGTAGTAGCCGTCGGGGAACACCTCGGGCACCGCGGCCCGGCCGGTCGGCAGGCGGAAGTAGTTGGCGGCCTCGGCATCGCGCTCGCCGTAGGTGGAGAACGAGTAGAGCGTCAGGTCTTCCAGGGGCAGTTCGGCGTTGTAGGCGAGGTTGAAGGCTTTCAGGTCCGGGTCGCCGTTCTTGATTGCCACCCGGTCCCAGGCCGCTTCCCTGGCCGGATCGTTGAAGGCGCGCACGCTGCTGTCGGCCTTGTCGTTCCAAGAGGCCTCGCCGCGTTTGCGGGCGTCGGCGGAGAGGTGGAAAAACCCGCCGTCGCCGAGCTTGAAACCCTGGTCGCCGGCCACCTTGATCGTTTCCCCCTGGCCGGAAAACAACTGGCCGTAGCTGGTTTCCAGGTGCCCGCCGCTGTGGCCGGCCTTGAGGATGATATTGATCACCCCGGCCACGGCATCCGAACCGTACTGGGCAGCCGCGCTGTCTTTAAGCACCTCGATATGGTCCACCGAACTGACCGGGATCAGGTCGATGTCCACCGCATTGGCGCCGCTGTTGTCGATCGACCCGCGCTGGCCGGTGGCGCCGTTGTGCCGGCGTTTGCCGTTGACCAGCACCAGGGTATAGGCCGGGCCGAGGCTGCGGTTGCTCAGCGGGCGCGTCACCGAGTTGTAGCCGGCGATATTGGTGCCGAAGTTGAACGACGGCAGCAGCTTCGCAATTGCCTCGGACAACTCGGCGCGCCCGGTCTTGAGCAGCTGTTCGCTGTTGATCACGTCAATCGGCGCCGGGCTGTCGGCCACGGTGCGTTGCTGGCCACGCAAACCGGTGGAGATCACGGTCACCGTATCGAGCTTGGCCTCGTCGCCAGCGGCTTCGGCGAAGGAGGGCGCACCGGCCAGCAGCAGGGAACTGGTCAGCAGTGACAGGTGGAATCTTTTGCGGGGTAGGGGGAAGGCGATGTCTGGCATGTCGGAAAGGGTCCATGCAAGCCTGCTGGAGGCTCCTGGTGATCGGGGGTACGTCCTCCGCCAGGCATGGGGTCGGTCTGTGGAATGAAGATATCTCTATAAAAAATCGTGGGGAAATTCTTTTTTGGAATAAGCTAATTATTAGATATTGTTATCTTGTAAATTTATAAGATCATCTATTTTTATTATGTGTGGGGCCTTGGCGTGGGTTGAGTGTTCGACATCCAAAACATCGACGTGGGGTGGCATGCCGGAGGCCGGCGTGAGGATTCGCTGCGGCTGAACGTAAATCTTTAGTCTGGCTGGCGCCGGCCGTAAATGAGACTACGATAGTCTCCATCAAGTGCCGGGCAACGCTATCCATAGGGTATTGTTTTGTGCATGCAACCGTTGGGCATACATTCAATTGACGGGTTTCAGGCTTTTATGGAGCGAGCCAGCACGAATTGGTGAAGTATTTACGCTGGGTTTTTCATCGTAAGCGTGAACGCATGCAGGAGCGGTAATGGCAGACAAGGATGTGCTGCAAACCCTTGAAGGTGTGCTGGATTGCCTGTCAGGCGCGGTTGTGGTCCTGGATCGATCTGCACGGGTCGTGTTGGGCAACCCTGGGTTTTCAACGTTGCAGTGCCAGAACGGCATCCCTCCCGAGACAAACACCGAGTTTCTCGCCGTGCTGCGCCCCCAGGACAGCCGGCTTTTTTATGCGGCGCTGGAAAAGGCCGATGGGCGATCCCGGGTGTGTTTCGAGGCGACCGCGAGGCAGTCCGGCCGGTTGAACCTGTCGATGACACCGTGGCGCGACGACTATTTTATCGTTGAAATCCTTCCCCTGCCTGGGCCCCCAACCGCGCATTCCCACAGCGAGCGCTTCTCCGAGATCCCCCTTGAAGCCATTTTCGATTCCTCAGGCACCGGCTTGGCCCTCGTGTCACTGGACGGTCGTTGGCTGAGGGCCAACAGCGTCATTTGCAGGCTGCTTGGCTACAGCGAGGCACAGCTGCAAAGCACCACGTTCATGGCATTGACCCACCCCGAAGACCGCGAAGTGGGCAAGCAGCTGATAGAAGAGTTGAAGGGCGGTGCACGGCAGGGCGCCACCTTGCATAAACGCTACATCCACCACGACGGCCAGGTTGTCTGGGTGCGCCTGACCGTGGGGCTGGTCCGGGACGACCAGGGGCAGCCGATCTGTTTTGTCTCCCAACTGGAAGACATCACCGAAAACTGGCAGCTTCGCGAAACCTTGCTGGGCAGCGAGCTGAAATTCCTCACCCTGGCGGAGAATTCACCCAACATCATTGTGCGCTACGATCGCAACCTGTCGCGTACGTACGTCAACCCGACGTTCCTGCTCTTGACCGGCATGTCTTATGACGAAGCCATAGGCGCCGGCCCCGAGGAGCAGCCCGGCGATTACCTCGACCATCTGCGCCATGTGGCATCCACAGGCCAGACCGCTCAATTCCTCAACAGTTGGACGGTCGGCGCCGGTGGTGAAGCGGTGAGTTGTGTCGTCAGCCTGATGGCTGAACGCGGCCCATCCGGTGAGGTGGCAGGCGTACTGGCCATGGCCCACGACATCACTGAGTGGCGCAAACAGCAGGTACTTGAAGATGCACGTCTGCGCATCTTCGAAACAATGGCCACGGGCGCCTCATTGGACGAAACCCTGGGGTTGCTGGTGAGCTATCTTCAACTGGCCTTGCCTCACTGCTCCTGTGGCGTCGTGCTTGCTGACCCGCAAAGCCCCGGCTCGTGGGAGTCCATGGCTTCTTCCCCAGACTGGTACGAGCCCATCCTCGGCAATCAGGGGCAGGTCCTTGGGGCTTTCGCGTTGTCGCGCTCACCCGGTTCTGCGCTGGACGAGAGCGACCGGCAGCGCGTGCGCCAGACCTGTCACATTGCCGCGATTGCCATCGAGCGCTGGCGCTCCGAATCCTTGCTCAGGGAGCGCGAGCGCCGCTACCGGGATATTTTCGACCATACCCTGGACATGCTGTGCCTGCTGGAGGCTGCGCCACGGGGTGAGCTGCGCTGTGTCGAGGTCAATCCGGCCCTGTTGCAGGTGCTTGGGAAACCCCATGGCGAGGTTATTGGCGAGGCGCTGGCGTCGATATTTGGCCAGCTCAACGCGGAAAGAATCCAGGCACTCCATGACCAATGCAGGGCCACCGAACGGGTGGTGGAGTCTGAGGAGGGCATGGTGCTGCGCAACGAAGTGCGCAACCTGCACTTTACCCTGGTGCCGGTGGCCGACTCGGGGCGCGAGGGCCAGCGGGTGTTGGTGATCGGTCGTGATGTGACCCATTTGACCCGGGCCCGGCAGAAAGAACTGGAACGCCAGCACGACATCAACGCCCTGGTGGAAAACAGCCCGGACGCCGTCGCGCGCTTGAGTGTTTTCGGGGAGGTGCTCTACGTCAATGCGCAGTTGCGAAAATGGGTGGGCGGGGCCTGGCCGGAACTGATGGGCATGCCCATGGATGAAGTGGTGCCGCTGAACGCCCAGTCCCAGCTTTTTCGAGAATTGGTGGCCCAGGTGATTCGCCAGAACAAAGCCACGGAACAGGAGTTCCTATTGTCGGGTTTGAAAACCGCGCCCAAGGTGGTGTTGATCCACTTTGTTCCCGAGGTCGACGGCCAGCGGGTCGTCAGCGTGCTGGCCGTCGGGCGCGATATTTCCAAGCTGCGCGCGGCGGAGCGGCGCCTGGCCAATTCCAACGCGCAATTACGCGACCTGTCGACCCGCCGGGAAACGGCGCGGGAAGAGGAGCGCAAACTGATTGCCCGGGAGATCCATGACGAATTGGGCCAGCACCTGACGGCGCTGCGCATGGGCATCTCGTTGCTGAGGTTTCAGTTCGGCACCGATATGCCTGAACTCACCCCTCAGGTCGAGCGGTTGATGGTGCTGACCGACAAGACCATCCAGGTGGTGCGCAACGTGTCCACGAGCCTGCGCCCCTCCGCGTTGAACCTGGGGCTGGTGTCCGGTCTTGAATGGCTGACAGCCGAATTCGTTACCTTGACCCAGGTCCCCTGTGCGTTGAACCTGCCGCTGATTGCCCTGAACCTTCCGGATACCCACGTGACCGCGGCATTTCGCATCGTGCAGGAATCGCTGACCAATATCGCGCGTTATGCCGAAGCGACGCAGGTCAGCGTCACCCTGAGCCCGCAGGAGACCCACTGGGTGCTCGAGGTCCAGGATAACGGCAAGGGCTTTGACCCGGATGCCGTCGGCCGCCAGACCCTGGGCTTGGCCGGCATGCGTGAGCGCGGCCTGATGCTGGGCGGCAAAGTGATCATTTTCAGTCACCCTGGACAGGGCACTACGGTCCAGGCGTTCATTCCGATGCACAAGGATAGGTAGTGATGATTCGCATGCTGATCGCCGATGACCACACCATCATGCGCGAGGGGCTCAAGCAGTTGTTCTCGCTGGTCGCCGACGTGCAGGTGGTGGCCGAAGCCGAGAGTGGTACGCAACTGATCGAACTGTTGCGCCAGGTCGAGATCGACCTGCTGCTGCTCGACATGAATATGCCGGGTATCAGCGGCGAGATTTTGATTGCCCGCCTGCATACCCAATACCCGAGCCTGCCGATTCTGGTATTGAGCATGCATAACGAAATCCATATCGCGCAACGGGCATTACGTGCCGGTGCACTCGGCTACCTGACCAAGGACCGCGATCCCGAAACCCTGTTGGTCGCGATGCGTCGAGTGGTCAGTGGCCAACGCTACCTCGACCCCGGGCTGGCGGAACAGATCGCGCTGCAAAGCAGTGGCTTGAAGCAGCAGACCTTTGTCGAGAGTTTGTCCGATCGCGAGTTCCAGATCCTGCGCCTGCTGGCGCACGGCATGAGCGTCAACCAGATCGCCGAGCAGTTGGTCATCAGTAACAAGACGGTCAGTACCCATAAGACCCGGCTCATGGAAAAGATGGGGTTCTCCTCCACCGCCGACATAGTGCGCTTCGCCATGACCCTGGGTATTTCGTGACGCGTGTCCAGGGGTAGGGATTTTCCTAGGCGGTTTTCCAGGATCCCTACCCCAGAATAGGGATGCTCCGATGGTGGCAGTGCCATTATCGGGCCAGTATCTCTTTCAAGCAGTCGAACGGCCGGTCAGGCCATGACGACAGGCCTTGACAGGGAGACAGACCGTGAGCGCACCGACACCACCCCCTTCCGCTGCTTTGACCCTGTTTCCGGTTGCGTTCGCGGGTCTGCTGGGCGGGCTTGCGATTGCCTGGAGCGAGCGCTTCAGCATCGAGGCGCTGGCCGCCGGCGGCGCGGTGTTGGCGTTGTGTATCGGCATGGGCCTGTGGGCAAACGGCAGGAGCCGGGCGCAGTGGAGGGGCCTGCAGCAGCTCGAGCAACAGGCATCCATTGCTCCGGCGCTGGCCGTCGATAACGGCCTGGCACAGGTGTGCGTCAGCGTGCTGCCGATCTGGTCGCGGCAGATAGAAGCGGCGCGTTCGATCAGTGAAACCTCGATTCTCAGCCTCAGCGAGCGTTTTGGCACGCTGTCATCCAACATCAGCCACAGCGTCTCCAGCAATGGCGGCCAGGACGCTTCGCAACAATTGGTCGACTTGCTGGAGGTCGGCCAGGCCGACCTCAACTCCATCGTCATGGCCCTGCGCGCCGCGCTCACCAATAAGGAGAATGAGCTCAAGGAAGTTATGCAGCTCTCGAGCTTCACCGAGCAGCTACAGCAGATGGCCAAGTTTGTCGGCGACATCGCCAGTCAAACCAACCTGCTTGCCCTCAACGCGGCTATCGAAGCTGCGCGAGCCGGGGAGGCGGGGCGAGGGTTTGCGGTGGTCGCCGATGAAGTGCGCAAGTTGTCGAGCATGTCCGGCGAGACCGGGCGCAAGATCAGCGAAACCGTGATCACCGTCAACGCCGCCATCGCCCGCACGGTGCAGATGTCCCGCCACCACGCCGAACAAGACACCCTGACCCTCGCCGATTCGGAGCGCGTGGTCTCGGAGGTTATCGAACATTTTCGCGCAACCGCCCAGACCATTGTGCGCAACAGCCATGACGTACAGCAGCAGAGCGCCAATGTCGCCGATGAGATTGCCCAGGTGCTGGTTGCCCTGCAGTTCCAGGACCGCGTCAGCCAGATGTTGACCTTGATTACCCGCGACCTGGACAAGTTGCAGCAGCAGTTGGACGAACGTCATGAGTCGAGCCTCAGCGGACAGTCCCTGGCGCCGATGAGCAGTGACCGTTGGCTGCAGGAGCTGTCAACGGCCTACACCATGCCGGAGCAGCACGCCATTCATGGCGGTAAAGCGCCTGCCCAGGCCGCTGCCAACGAAATCACGTTTTTCTAGAGGAGTTTTTCCGATGAGCAAGACCATTCTGATCGTCGACGACTCGGCCTCCATCCGTCAGGTGGTGAGCATCACCCTCAAAGGCGCCGGTTACGACGTGATCGAAGGCTGTGATGGCAAGGACGCCTTGAGCAAACTGGACGGCCGCAAAATCCACCTGATTGTCAGCGACGTGAACATGCCCAACATGGACGGCCTCAGTTTCGTCAAGGCGGCCAAGCTGTTGCCGGCCTACAAGTTCACGCCGGTCATCATGCTGACCACCGAAGCCAGCGATGCGATGAAGCAGCAAGGCCAGGCCTCCGGCGCCAAGGCCTGGATGGTCAAGCCCTTTCAGCCTGCGCAAATGCTGACCGCCGTCTCCAAGTTGATCCTGCCATAGCGATGACCAGCGACCGCTGGCCAGGAGGTTTACATGAAAAGCGCCGTCCCGATGCTACGTCGAATCCAGGTCATGGAAGGCCCCCTGACGATCTACACGGCTGCCGAGCAAAAGGACGTGCTGTTGTCGTTGTTTCCCCTGGCCCATGAAGTCGAGTTGGACCTGTCCAGTGTCGATGAACTCGACAGTGCCGGTTTGCAACTGTTGATCCTCATCAAGCGCGAGTCTCTCAAGGAAGGCACCCAGTTGTTGCTGAGCAACCCCAGTTCGACGGTGAGCGAAGCCTTTCGCCTCAGTGGCCTTGACGACTACTTCACCAATGCGAGTTTCACCCAGTCGGTCGGAGCGTAAGCGTATGAACATGGATGACGTGCTGCAGACGTTCATTGCCGAAAGTCGCGAGCTTCTGTTGCAAATGGAAGATGCGCTGCTGCAGATCGAGAAGTCGCCCCAGGACCTGGACACCATCAACGGCCTGTTCCGCGTGGCCCACACCATCAAGGGGTCGGCCGGCCTGTTTGGCTTGATGCCGATCGTTGAGTTCACCCACGTCGCCGAAAGCGTGCTGGACCGGGTGCGCAGCCTGGAAGTGCGCGTCGACGAGGCGTTGAGTGCGTTGTTCCTCGACGCCCGTGACCATATCGGCCAATTGATCGACCTGCTGGCCGAGGACGGCAATCTGGATCGCCTGGATGAACCGGTGCGGGCTCAGGGCCAATCTATCATTGAGCGGCTGTCGCTGTACCTGGACGCGGCGGTCTCGACCCCGGCGCCGGCCCTTCAAGCGCCGGCGCCGGCGGATGAGCCAGGCGGCAGTCCCGGCCATTGGCATTTGTCGCTGCGCTTCGGCCCGGATGTGTTGCGCAATGGCATGGACCCCTTGGCGTTCCTGCGTTACCTGAGCACGCTGGGGCGTTTGCTGCACACCGTTACCTTGTTCGATGGATTGCCGCCCATGACCGCCATGGACCCGGAAACCAACTACCTCGGGTTTGAACTCGCACTGGCCAGCGACGCGTCCCTGGAGGTCATCGACGGCGCCTTTGATTTTGTCCGCGAGGACGCGCTGGTTCGCATCCTTGCACCGAATGCCACGGTGCAGGCGTGTCGGACCCATCTCGACGGGTTGCCGGAAGACAACGCCACGCTGGTCGAGCTGCTGGTGCGTTGCGGCACATTGACCGAGGCCCAGGCCTTGCTCGTGACCCAGGACGCCGAGCAGGCACCGGTCGAAACGCGCAGCGAGCCTGATGTCCAGGAGTCGACAACGCCGCCGGTCAAGGCCGGCAAAAGCGCGGCGAGTAACGAAGGCAACCTGATTCGGGTCGATGCCGCCAAGCTGGACCAACTGATCAACCTGGTCGGCGAGCTGATCATTGCCGGTGCCGGCGCCAACCTGGTGGCGGTACGCAGTGGGATTGGCGAGATGATCGAATCCACCAGCCTGTTATCGCGGCTGGTCGAGGAAGTCCGCGACTCGGCGCTGACCCTGCGCATGGTGCAGATCGGCGCAACCTTCACGCGGTTCCAGCGTGTGGTGCGGGACGTCTCCAAAGAGTTGGGCAAGGACATCGTGCTGCACATCGGCGGCGGTGAGACCGAGCTGGACAAGACCGTCGTCGAACGCATTGGCGACCCGCTGACCCATTTGGTGCGCAATGCCATGGACCACGGCATCGAGCCTGCGTCGACGCGCCTCCAGCGGGGCAAGCCGGCCCAGGGCACGGTACGCCTGAATGCCTATCACGAATCCGGCAGCATTGTGATCGAGGTGTCCGACGACGGCGGTGGCCTGGCCAAGGACAAGATCCTGGCCAAGGCCCGTGAGCGTAGCCTGGTAGGCGAGGCCCAGCAGCCGTCGGACAAAGACATTCTGAATTTGATCTTCGAGCCGGGATTCTCCACGGCCGACCAGGTCAGCAACCTGTCCGGCCGTGGTGTAGGCATGGACGTCGTGAAGCGCAATATCACGGCGTTGCGCGGCAGCGTCAGCCTCGAGAGCGAAGTCGGGCAGGGCACCACGGTGCGCATCCGCCTGCCGCTGACGCTGGCGATCATTGACGGTTTCCTGATCGGCGTGGGCAAGGCTTCTTACGTGATTCCGCTGAACATGGTGGAGGAGTGCATCGAGCTGGCCCCTCAGCGGGGCACCGAAACCGGCTACCTGGACCTGCGGGGCGAGGTGCTGCCGATCCTGCGGCTGCGCGACATGTTTGATGTGCAAGAGCCTGGAGGCAACCGGGAAAACGTGGTCGTCGTGCAATACGCAGGCTTGCGTGCCGGCCTGGTGGTCGATCGCCTGCAGGGGGAGTTCCAAACCGTGATCAAGCCACTGGGCAAAGTGTTCGGTGATGCCCATGGGCTGGGCGGGTTCACCATCCTCGGAAGTGGAGCCGTTGCGCTGATCCTGGATATCCCGAATTTGCTAGGACAGGTTGCCAAGGAAACCCCCCATCGTTCGATCCCAAGCCCTTTATCGACTCATTGAAGCGTCATCAGGAGTGCCTCGCCATGACTGTTATCAGAAATATCATGTTGCTGGTTTTCACAGCCATGCTGGGTGTCTTCGTGTTGGGTGGCACCAGCCTGTACCTGGCCGGTGAAATCAATACGAGCGCCAGCTATGCCAACGTCAATACGGTGCCCAGCCTGTTGGAGATCGACCGCGCCGCCGCGGCCTTCACCGACCTGCACGCCTTGCAATGGCAACGCTTGAACGAGACCGACAAAAACAGCGTGCCGGCTTACGCGGCCAGCGTGGCGCAGGATTTCAGTGCCGTTGGCAAAGCCCTGGATCGCTATCAGGCCGAGTTGACCTCTGACGAGCACGATGCGGCGTTGTTGAAACAACTGCGTGGCCACTTGGCTGAGTTTGCGGCGTTGCAGACCCACTTCGACAAGCTGATGGATGACGGTGACCAGGCCTCGGCCCGTGCGTTGATCGAGACGAGCCAGCCCCTGCAGACCGCCGTGCTCACGGCGATCGGCGAGCTGCGTGAATACAACCTGGAACTGGGGCGCAAGGGCCAGGTGCTCGCCACCACCATCGAGAAGAACGCACGTACCCTCATCCTGCTGGTGAGCGGCCTGACCCTGTTGGCTACCCTGCTGATCGGCGTATTGCTGGGGCGCAATCTGATGCGCCGGCTCGGGGCGGAACCTACCGTGGTGCAAGCCTATGCGGCACGTCTATCGGCCGGCGAATTGAATGCCAAGGCGACGCTCAGGGCCGGAGACACCACCAGCCTGATGGCGAGCATGCAGCAGTTGGGCGCGAACCTGCATGACTTGATCGTGGAGATGGACCGTATGTCCAGTGAGCACGACAAGGGCGAGATCGATGCACAGATCGATGCCGGCCGCTTTCATGGCAGTTACCGCTCCATGGCCCAGGGCATCAACGATATGGTCAACGGCCACATTGCGGTGAAGAAAAAAGCCATGGCCTGCATACGTTCCTTCGGTAACGGTGATCTGTCTGCACCCTTGGAGCAGTTTCCGGGCAAAAAAGCCTTTATCAACGACAACGTCGAGCTGTTGCGCAGCAACATCCTGGCGCTGATCAATGAAATGCAGCACATGTCCAGCGAGCATGAAAAAGGTGACATTGACGTGATGATCGATGTCGAGCGCTTCGCGGGTTCGTACCGGGATATCGGCCAGGGCATCAATGACATGGTCAACGGCCATATCAACGTGAAGAAAAAGGCCATGGCCTGTATTCGCGCGTTCGGCGAAGGGGATTTGTCCGCGCCCCTGGAGCGTTTCCCCGGCAAGAAAGCCTTTATCAATGAAAACGTCGAGCAACTGCGCGCCAATATCCTGGCCCTTGTGGAAGATACCAGCGAGATCAGCGACAGTGCGCTGATCGGCAAGCTGGACACCCGCCCTGACGCCGCCCGGCACCAGGGCGATTTCCGCCGCATTATCCTCGGTATCAATGGTTCTCTGGACGCGATCATCGTACCGATCACCGAGGCCATGGAGGTGCTGTCGGCGATGGCCGCCGGCGACCTGACCCGCAGCATTACCGGCGACTACCAGGGCAAGTTCCTGGAGCTGAAGCACTCGGTCAATGGCACCGTGGAAAAACTCTCGGAAATCATCGGCGAAGTGCGCGGCTCGGCGGACTCGCTGTCGAGTGCTTCGGAAGAGATCTCCGCCACCGCCCAAAGCATGGCCCAGTCGGCTTCCGAGCAGGCGGCATCGGTCGAACAGACCTCGGCGTCGATGGAGCAAATGTCGGCGTCCATTTCCCAGAACACCGAAAATGCCAAGGTCACCGATGGCATGGCGGGCAAAGCCAACAAGGAAGCCTCGGAAGGCGGTCGAGCCGTGAAGGACACCGTGGCGGCGATGAAAACCATTGCCGAAAAAATCGGCATCGTCGATTCCATTGCCTACCAGACCAACTTGCTGGCGCTCAACGCGGCGATCGAAGCGGCACGGGCCGGCGAGCACGGCAAAGGCTTTGCGGTGGTCGCGGCCGAAGTGCGCAAACTGGCGGAGCGCAGCCAGATTGCCGCACAGGAAATCAGTGAGGTGGCCAAGAACAGCGTGGCCCTGGCCGAACGGGCGGGCAACCTGCTGGACGAGATTGTGCCGTCGATTGCCAAGACCTCCGACCTGGTGCAGGAAATTGCGGCGGCCTCGGAAGAACAATCCATCGGTTCCGAACAAATCAACAGCGCGATGTCGCAGATGAGCCAACTGACCCAGCAAAACGCGTCGGCCTCCGAGGAGCTGGCGGCGACGGCCGAGGAAATGAGTGGCCAGGCCGAGCAGTTGCAGGAACTCATGGGGTTTTTCACCGTGCAAAGCAAGCGTGTCGGGCGCAATGTCTCGATGCCCCAGATCAGCCGAGCCATGTCCACGCAGGACTTGGACAGCCGCTCTTCGGACGGTGGTTTCGTCCGCTTCGGGAGTTGACCCATGGGCACCTCAGCGGGCATGCAGGGCGCTGTCGAAGCTGCGTCGCCAGTGGATGAACCCTTGCAGTACCTGACCTTCCTGGCGGCCGAGGAGATGTACGCGGTCAATACCCTGAGCGTTCGTGAAATCATCGAATACAACCAGGTGACCAGCGTACCGATGATGCCGGAATTCCTGCGGGGGGTTATCAACCTGCGCGGCTCGGTGGTGCCGGTCGTGGACCTCAAGGCGCGTTTCGGCAAGGGCACGACGGTACTGGGCAGTCGCACCTGCATCGTCATCCTTGAGGCGGCGAAGGAGGGCGAATCCCAGGTCCTGGGGGTGGTGGTGGACTCGGTCAGCGAAGTGATCGAGATACTCGAGATCGATATCAAGCCCGCTCCGGCGTTCGGCAATCACATTCGCACCGACTTCATCGGGGGGATGACCAAGGTGCGAGGCGAGTTCGTCACGCTCCTGCAGATCGAGCATGTGTTGTGTGTCGATGAGATAGCCGGCCTGATCGCTGTCTAGGTATCTCCCCGGCGGATAGAGCTGTTGTGGTGAGCGGGCTTGCCCCGCGCCGGGGTGCGAAGCGCCCCTGATGAAGACGAAAACGTATGTGAGCCGAGGTGAATCATGGCCCCACCCATTGACAGTCCAGGCAATGCCAGCGTCTCGAGCCAGTACCTCACCTTTGTGCTGGGGGAGGAGATGTTCGCCGTGGGCACGCTCAACGTTCGGGAAATCATCGAATACGGGCCGATCACCAGCGTGCCGTTGCTGCCTCCCAGCATACGTGGGGTGATTAACCTGCGCGGCGCGGCGGTCCCCGTGCTCGACCTGGGGGTGCGCTTTCGCGGCGAACGCACGGTGCAGACTCCAAGGACCTGCGTTGTGATCATCGAGGTGCAGGCCAATGCCCAGCGCAAACCAGTGGGCATCATTGTCGATGCGGTCAGCGAGGTCCTGGAAATCGCCGACCAGGACATCGAGCCGTCGTTGAATTTCGGCACCGATGTCAGGGCCGACTTTTTACTGGGCATCGGCAAACTGGAGAGCGGTTTCGTGCTGTTGCTGGACATCGGTCGCGTGTTGTCCCTGGAACAGGTCGATGCGCTGGCCAACCTTGAGTCTTCGCTACCTTCGATCGCCTGAACAGGCTGGGGGAATGTCCTGATGAACGTGATCCTCTCTGACGCCGAGTTCGTGCAGTTTCGTGACCTCATTTATCAAATCGCCGGCATCAGCCTGTCCGATGCCAAGAAACAGTTGGTGAGCGCTCGCCTGGCCAAGCGGCTGCAAGTGTTCAAGCTCAATACCTACGGCGCTTACTACAAGGTATTGATGAAGGACAGCGTGGAGTTGCAGGTCGCGGTGGACATGCTGACCACCAACGAGACCTACTTTTTCCGTGAGCCCAAGCATTTTGACTTCCTGCGCGATGTCGCGCTGCCCGAGCTGCGGGGCAGCGGGCCGTTGCGCATATGGAGTGGCGCCTGCTCGACCGGCGAAGAACCCTACACCCTGGCGATGGTGCTGGCGGACAACCTCGCCGGCCGGCCCTGGGAGATTGTCGCGTCGGATATCAGCAGCCGGGTGTTGGAAAAAGCCCGCCTTGGGCGTTATCCCCTCGACGGCATACGCGGCATCCCCGAGGCGCTGTTGAACAAGTATTGCCTCAAGGGCGTGGGCGCCAACCACGGTTGTTTCATGGTCGACCCGGCGCTGGCGGCGAAGATCGATTTCCAGTCGATCAATCTGAATAACCCGTTGCCGAAGCTGGGGATGTTCGACGTGATCTTCCTGCGCAATGTGATGATCTATTTTGACAACGACACCAAAGTGCAGGTGGTCAAGCGCCTGGTCAGTCACCTCAAGCCGGGCGGGTACTTTCTGGTCAGCCATTCGGAGAGCCTCAACGGCATCACCGATCAGCTGCGGCTGGTCAAGCCTTCCATCTACCGGAGGCCGCATGCCTGACCGTCGACCGCCCAACGAGGTGTTCCTGAATCCCGGCGAGTGGTTTTTCGGCTCGGGTGCGATTCGCCTGCGTACGGTGCTGGGATCGTGTGTTGCGTTGGTGTTCTGGCATCCCCGGCGCTTACTGGGGGGCATGTGTCACTACCTGCTGCCACAGCGCGCCGTGATCAAACAGGGCGTCCTGGATGGTCGCTACGGCAACGAAGCCTTTGAACTGCTGCTCGCTCGAATACAGTCGATCAAGGCCCTGCCGACGGAGTTCAGGATCAGCGTATTCGGCGGTGGCAACATGTTTCCCGGGCTTGTGCGCTCGGACAATGATTACGTCGGCCAGCGCAATGTCGAACAGGCCATGCGCCTGCTCGATCTGCATCAGTTGCGGTGTCAACACTTCCATGTGGAAGGCGTGGGTTATCGGACCATTGTGTTCGATCTTACCAACGGCGAAATCGAACTCAACTACCTGGCCTTGAAGTGAACCCCCAGGAGCCCTCATGGAGAACGTGCGACATGAGCCTTATCAAAGTGCTGATCATTGATGATTCCGCCGTGGTGCGTCAGGTACTCACGGCGACCCTGGGGCAAGACCCCGCTATCGAGGTTATCGGCGCGGCGGCAGATCCGGTGTTCGCCATGGACAAAATGAACAAGCAATGGCCGGATGTGATTGTGTTGGACGTGGAAATGCCACGGATGGATGGCATCACGTTCCTCAAGAAGTTGATGGCCGAACACCCCACGCCCGTGGTCATCTGCTCCACCCTGACCGAAAAGGGCGCGGCCACCACCATGCAGGCACTGGCGGCCGGCGCGGTCAGCATTGTGACCAAGCCACAACTCAACCTGCGCCAGTTTCTCACCGACAGTGCCGATGAATTGGCGGGGGCCGTCAAGGCCGCTGCGCGGGCCAACATGAAGCGCATGGTGCCTTCCAGCGAACGCGCTCCCGCCAGGCTGACGGCCGACGTCATATTGCCGGCAGGCACCCAGGCAATGGCGCGTACCACCGAAAACATTGTCGCCATTGGGACGTCCACGGGCGGCACCCAAGCCCTGGAGTTGGTGTTGACCGCCTTGCCCAGGGTCTGCCCGGGCATCGTCATCGTGCAGCACATGCCCGAACACTTCACCGCCGCGTTTGCCGAGCGCCTCAATCGACTGTGCGAGATCGAGGTCAGGGAGGCGAAGAACGGTGACCGGGTTATCCCCGGTTGTGCACTGATTGCCCCCGGTGGCCGGCACATGGTGCTCAAGCGCAGCGGCGCCCAATACCAGGTGGAAATTGTCGACGGACCTCCGGTCAGCCGGCATCGACCTTCCGTTGATGTACTGTTTCGTTCGGTGGCCCGCAGTGCCGGCGGTAACGCGCTGGGGATCATCATGACGGGGATGGGCGACGATGGCGCCCGGGGCCTGAAGGAAATGCACGACAACGGCGCCCGCACCCTGGGCCAGGACGAGGATTCCTGCGTGGTGTATGGCATGCCCAAGGAGGCGTTCAAGCTCGGCGCGGTGGAGCGTGAGGTGCCCCTTGAGCAGATCTCGGCGGCGATTCTGCAATCCATGCACCAGCGGCGCTGACGGTTCGCGGTTCTGTGCTGATTGATAAGGCGCTCCGGCAATCCGCCTCGGGCCAGCCTGGGGTTTCAGTATGGGTCATGGTGGGCTCAGGGCAGGGAATCAATGGCCTGTAACACCGCACAGGCAATGGTCTTGGTAATCGTTCGCCGCTGGGCGTTATCGAGCATCGGGCTTAACCAGGTGGGTAGACTGTTCAGCATGGGCAAGATGGCCGTGAGCGCGCCCTCGCGCAACGGCCCGCCCGGTGGATGGCCTGCCTGGCCGATCAGATCCATTATTTCCGACTCATAGGCACGCCTCAGGCGCTGGACGCTTGCCTGCATCGAGTCGCCCAGGCAATTGGCGTCCATGACCGCCAGCTTGAAGTGTCCGGTCATGTGTTCATGCAATTGAAGGTGACAGTCGATCAGTTGGGCCAGGCGTTGGTCGGGTGCCAATCGGCGATTCTTGATGCCGTGCACCTGGGATAACAGGGTTTGATACAGCTCCATCAGCAGTTCGTAAAGCAGCGCCTCTTTGCTTTCCACATGGTGATAAATCGCCCCCGGGCTTATGCCGACGTGCGCGGCGAGTTCACGCATGCTGACCTGGTTGAAACTGCGCTCCTTGAATAACTCCGAGGCTTTGCGCTGGAAGTCTGATCGGTTCAGCACACGCTTTGCCTTGGATTGCGCGCACGCCTGGCGCTCCGGCACACCGGCCACGGGTTCATGCCCCCGGCGCCTGCTGCCGGGCAATTTCCTGATTGCGCAGGATAAAGCGCTGCAACTTGCCACTGGGGGTCTTGGGGAGTTGCTCGACGAACTCCACTTCCCGGGGATAGGCATGGGCGGCCAGGCGCTGCCTTACATGCAGGCGCAGTACTTCGGCCAGCTCGGCGCTGGGCTGGTACTGGCTGTCGAGCACGACAAAGGCTTTGATCAGCTCGGTGCGTTGCGGGTCGGGTTTGCCGATCACCGCCGCTTCGATCACCGCCGGGTGTTCGATCAGCGCGCTCTCGACGTCGAACGGCCCGACGCGGTAGCCGGACGTGGTGATCACATCATCATTGCGGCCGACGAAGCTGATACTGCCGTCGTCATTCAGCTCCACACTGTCGCCGCTGAGGTAATAGCGCCCCACAAAGGCCCGGGTGGGCATACCCAGGTAGCCGTCGAACCAGCACAGGGGCGAGCGTTCGCGATCCACTGCCAGGACGCCCGGCTGACCCGCCGGCAACTCCCTATGCGCGTCGTCCAGCACGACGATGCGATAGCCGGGCACCGCATAACCCGCCGAGCCCTCACGGACCGGGTGACGCAAACCATGGTGATTGCACAACACCATGCCGATTTCCGTCTGGCCGTAATGATCGTGAATGGTCACACCGAGTTGCTCGGCAAACCAGCGGATCACGTGCGGGTTGAGCGGCTCGCCGGCACTGCTGACGGCACGCAGGCGGCCGCGCACGGCGTCGGCGAACGCTGCCCCCTCGGCGATCAGCAGGCGGTACGCCGTCGGGGAACCGGCCAGATTGCTGATGGCGTACTTGGCAATGACTCGGCACGTACTCTCCACCGTAAAAGGGCCGTTGTAGAACAGCGTGGCATGACCACAGGCCAGCGGGCCGGTCACCGCGTAATACAGGCCATAGGCCCAGCCGGGATCGGCCAGGTTCCAGAACCGGTCGTCCTGCTGCAGGCCAATGGAGTCGCGCATATAACCCTTGAAGGCGAGAATGGCGCGCAACGGCACTTCCAGAGGCTTGGCCGGCCCCGTGGTACCCGATGTGCACATCAACAGGAATGGCGCGCTGGCGTCCAGCAGTACCGGTTCGCACTCGACGTCTTGGCCGTCGAGGATGCTCCAGAACGGGTAGTCGCCGGGGTTCTGCGGGCCCTCGCCGGTTACGATCACGCTTGGGCAGTTGCCGATCTCATCCAGCTTGGGGCGGTTCTGCGCATCCGTCACGATCCAGCGCGCGTTGGAGCAGCCCAATCGTTGCTCGATCGCCTTGGGACCGAATGCGGTGAAGAGCGGTTGATAGACCGCGCCCACCCGCCAGGTCCCCAAGATGGCAATCAGCAGTTCAACCGTGCGCGGCATCAGGCCGGCAACCCGGTCGCCCGGTTTTACCCCTTGCTCGCGCAAGAAATGGCCGAAGCGGGCGGCGCTGGCCTGCAATTGGCTGAATGTGTATTGGGCGGCGCTGCCGTCCTGCGCTTCGCAATACAAAGCCACGGCGTCGTCGTGGGCGTGCCGGTCGCAGCATTCGACGCAGGCGTTCAGGGCCGTCAGGTCACCTTGCAAAGCCAGTTCGGCGGTCTGCTGGTAATTGAAGGATGTGGCCACAGCTTGATAATCACGCATAACGATACCTGGTTCTTATTGTTGGGTTTGTACGGCCAATAGTTGCGCTGCTCACGACTCGGCGCGGTGGCGCTAGCTGTCCATCATGTCGGCCGCTTGTTGGGTCGCCTGGCTGGTGCGGGTCGCCAGCTTGCGCACTTCATCGGCGACCACCGCGAACCCGCGTCCGGCGTCGCCAGCGCGGGCGGCTTCAATGGCGGCGTTCAAGGCCAACAGGTTGGTCTGGCTGGCGATGCCCTGGATGGTGGCGACAATGTGCGTCAGCTTGCGCAGGGTCTCCTGCATCACTCGGTGCTGGTGTTCCTGAGCCTCACGCATGCTGTTTTCTTCATGGTGGGCATGGATATCGGTAATGGCGCCCACCACCCTTTGCGGGGAACCGTCCTCTGCGCGGCGCGTTTGCCCACGGCCGCGAAACCAGCGGTAATTGCCACTGCTGTGCTTGAGCCGATAATCGACATCAAAGGGCGTTTTGCCGCTGTGGTCTTCGACGTGGGCGACAAACGCCGCGATTGCCCGCGCGCTGTCGTCTGGATGCAAGCGTGAGGTCCAGCTTTCCAATGTATTGGGAAATTCCTCAACCGTGGTGTACCCCAGCAGTCGCCGCATTTGCGAAGACCACCAGATGGTGTTGTTCGGGTTCGCCGGGTCACCCGCCACTACCTCAATGTCCCAGAGCCCGTCATGGAGCATTTCACGGGAAATCTCGAAGCGTGTGGCCGCCAGTTCGAGTGACTCTTCGTGCAGGCGCTGTTCATGAATGTCACGCAGGCTTCCGCCGATGGCGACCGGTACCCCTTGCGCATCGCGGCGTGACACACCGCTGATCCTGCACCAACGATAGTCACCGTCTGATGCAAGGGCCATGCGTACGTCCAGCGCAAAGGGCGTTCGCCCGCTGCGATCAGCCAGGTGCCGGGCCAGCGCGTCGAGAATGCGTTGCCGGTCCGTCGCGTGCAGGTGCTCGTTCCAGCGGCCAAGTTGATCAATACCTTGGGTCGGGATCGACGCGGACCCTGTCCACTTCATAGCCCACTCCGGTGCGGGTGCAGCAATACCTGCCGGTTGCAGTTCCCAAAACAGTTCACCTGCGCCTTGGGCGATAAGTGCCCAGCGCGCCTCCTGCTCCTGTAAAAGCGTGTCGCGGCGGGCCAGGTGTTCGGTCAATTGGGTGGCTTCCAATGCCAGCGCGTGTGTCTGTGCTTTCAGGGCTCGCCGCTCTTGCAGCAATGTCTCGACGCCCGCCAGGATGCGTCGCAATAACGGGTTGCTCGACGACAGCGGTGTACTCGCCTGGTCAGGCTCATCCAGTCTGTCGGCAAGCGGAGCCAATACCCAGCGGCTGGTTCGGCTGAAAAAGAGCATGGGGCACCTCTATCTCGGATCAAATGGGGGCAATCGCCATGGGCTGTGTGGGGGGGCGGGCAAGGGCCTGTCGGTCAAAGGCGGTCGCCCCCGGCAGTGCCTGCCAGGCCAGTGGGCCGGCGGCGATTTCCTGGGCGCTCAGCAGGCAGTGGTCGAGCTCGCGCTGTAACGCGTCGGTGTCGAGGCCCTGGCCGATAAACACCAACTCCTGCCGGCAGTCGCCGACCACGCTGTCCCATTTGGCCCTGATGCCCTGCAGCCGGTATTCGTCCCGGGGCCATTGCGACGGCTCGATGAAGTTCCACCAGCGCCCGACATAGTCCCACTGGAACCGCTTGCCGCTTTGCACCAGCAGGCCGGTTTCCAGGTGGCGGCTGGCGAGCCAGAAGTAACCTTTGCTGCGCAGCAACCGCCCGTTGCTCCAGGGCTGCTGGAGAAAGTCGAGCAACCGTTGCGGGTGGAAAGGCGCGCGCTCACGGTACACCCAGGACGTCACGCCATAGGTGTCCGACTCGGAGACCGGCGCGTCGGTCGCCTCCATTTTCCGCATCCAGCCCGGCGACGCCGCGAGGCTGGGTAAATCAAACAGATGGGTGCCGAGGAGGCTGGCTGACGGGATATTACCGTGGGCCATCGGCATGATCCGCGCCGTCGGGTTAAGTCCCGTGAGGATCGCCTGCACGGCCTGATACTGCGCTGCATCGATCAGATCCAGCTTGTTGACGAGAATGACGTTGGCGTACTCCACCTGTTCGATCAGCAGATCGGCCAGGTGGCGCTTGGGCGTGTCCGGCGTAGCGTCATCCTGGGCCACGGTGTCCGGCGATTCGAGCAGTTCCTGGAAACGACTGCCATCGACCACCGTCACCAAGGTGTCCAGGCGCGCCAGTTCGCTGAGGCTGAAGCCATCAGCGTCAAGGAAGGCGAACGTCTCCGCGACCGGCATCGGCTCGGAGATCCCCGTGGACTCAATCAGCAGGTAATCGAAACGCTGCTGGCGTGCGAGCATGCTGATCTGCTCGAGCAAATCGGCGCGCAGGGTGCAGCAGATGCACCCGTTGCTCATCTCGATCAACTCATCGCGACCACGGTGCAGCGCGACATCGCGCTGCACTTCTTCGGCATCGATATTGACTTCGCTCATGTCGTTGACGATGACGGCCACGCGCAGGCCTTCGCGATTGCGCAGGATGTGGTTGAGCAGGGTGGTTTTGCCGGCGCCGAGGAAGCCCGAAAGGACCGTCACCGGCAGTCGGCTTGCCTGGGCGCCGTCTGTCATGGGTTCACCGCGCGCGCGCCGGCGGCCTTGTCCAGGTAGCTTTCGAACAGGTCGACCACCACAAAACCCTCATCGGCCGCATCTCCCCACAGGTCTTTCACGGCGAACTCGACGTGGTAGGTGGGTTGATGGGCGGCGCTTACATCGCCATGCCCGATTGCGTCCGGGAACGGCCATTTCTCTGACGTGCGGTGCAGGACCACGCCTTCCTTGCCGCGCACGTAGGCGGGCATGCGGATGTGCCCAGCCACATATTCGTCTCGCACCACCACCCGATCCCCCACCTCGAAGGGCGGCCGCCCCGTGATCGCCGGGCGGCCCTCGGCATGGGCGGGATTCGCCAGCTTGAAGTGGGAGCCCAAGGCCTGATCAAGCTCCGCCTGGGTGATCACGCCGGTTTCGACCAGCAGGGTAGCGGTCGCGATGACGTAGCGTTCGTAGTACTGGGTGCCGACATGCTGGCGCACATCCAGGCGTTCGACGGCGTGACGCACTTCGTCCACGCTGAACTTTTTCAAGTGGTCGGCACCGATGAACATCAAGCTGTAGGCCAGATGCTCCCAGTCCTGCTTGAACACCTGTTTGTAGCTCAGGCTGTTGATGGTGTGAGGGACTTTTCCAAAGCCTTGGAAACCGCCGAGATCGTGAAAGCCATCCATAATCAAAACTCCGGGAGTGAACGATGATGAGGTGTTGTTTTCAGCCCACGCGGGGCAGGGCGACGCCGATCAGCACGTCTTTGGTCACCAGCGCTTGAAGCTGCTCTTCGCTCATGTGTTCTGAGCCTTCCGGCCTGACCGGCAGCACCAGGTAGCGGCTTTCGGCGCTGGTATCCCAGACCTTGACCACCATGTCCCGGGGCAACTCCGTCCCCAGCTCGCGCAGTACCGTGCGCCCCTCCCGGACCAGGCGTGCGCGGAACTCGAAACCCTTGTACCACTCCGGTGGCAGGCCGAGGACCGGCCAGTTGGTGCAGGAGCACAGGCTGCAGACAATCACGTTCTTCAGCGTCGGCGTGTCCTCCAGGGCGACGATGTATTCGCCCTGGGGGCCGGTGTAGCCGAACTGGGCGCAGGCCGCGGTGCCGTCCTTGAGCAACAGTGCCCGGAACTGCGGGTCGACCCACGCCTTGGCCACTACACGGGCGCCGTTCTCGGGGCTCCAGCCGTGCTCCATCAATTGCGTGAGCTGCTCGACATACCCCTCCGGGATGAGTTCCTTGCTCTTGAGGACTTGAAACAATGCCCAGGCTCTTTCGCCGGGCGTTGAAGTAGCTGTACTCATGGGGTCATTCCTATCAGTCAACACGGTGGTAAAGTCATTGGATTTCTTATTGTTCTACGGGCGCCGGCGGCGCCCGTAGACGGCTCAGAGCGTGCGCCAGTCCACGGAGGCTTCAAACGCCGCCGCAGCCTGGTAAAGGGTGCCTTCGGCATAGTGTTTGGCGACCAGCATCAGCCCGACGGGCAGGCCGTCTACCCGCCCGCATGGAATCGACAGGGCGGGATGCCCGGTGATGTCCTGTGGCGCGGTGTTGCCGATCATTTCCAGCGCGCGCGCCACGTACTCAGTGATCGAGCAATCCGCCGGTGGGTGAGGTTGGGCAATGATCGGCGTGGTCGGCATCAGCAGCAGGTCGTAGGTCTGCAGCGCCTTGTCATAGCCCTGCCGGGCAAAGCGCGCGAGGTTTTGCGCCTTGGCGTAATAACGTCCGTTGTAGTGGTTCAGCCCGTATTGGCCGACGAACATGCACAGCTTGAGCGACGCGGACAATTGGTCGGCCTGCTCGCGCCAGCCGACCTGTTTGTCCAGCAGGCCGACATCGTAGAGGCCTTTCCAGTTAAAGCCCGCGCCGTTGGCATGCATCATCTGCATGGTCAAGCCTTCGCAGCCGATGGGGTGCCACAACGAGCCCGCCAGGTTGTGCTCGGGAACGGACACCGCCTCGACCTGCGCGCCCAACGCCTCGAGACGAGCGATGGCGTTACGCACTTTCTCGGCGACGCGAGGGTCCTGGTTGGCCAGTGCGAAGCCCTCTTGCAACACACCGATTTTGAGCCCGCGCACGCCCCTCGTCAGGTAGCTGTGATAGTCGTCGACTTGCGGCGCAGCCTGGCGCGGGTCAAGCCCATCCGCGCCGGCCATGGCTTGCAGCATCAGCGCGTTGTCGCGCACGTTGGCGGTAATGGGGCCGACATGGTCGATCGTGGCTTCAATCGCCATGATCCCGGAGTAGGGCACCAGGCCATGGGTCGGCTTCATGCCGTAGGTGCCGCAGAAGGACGACGGGATTCGGATGGACCCGCCTTGATCACCGCCAACGGCCATGTCCACCTCTCCGGCGGCGACCAACGCCGCACTGCCCGAGGAAGAACCGCCAGCCGCATAACCGTGACGATGGGGGTTGTGCACGGGGGCAGGATCAGAGGTATGACTGCCGCCGGACAAACAGTAATGCTCACAGGTGGCCTTGCCCAGGATCGTTGCCCCGGCATCCAGCAGGCGCGTGACCACGGTGGCGTCGAATGACGGCACGAAACCGGCCAGGGGCGCAGCGCCGTTCATGAGCGGCACGCCTGCCAGGGCGATGTTGTCTTTCAGCGCGACGGTTTTGCCGGCCAGCAGGCCCTCACGGGCTCCATTCACTTCGGCCCGGTAGTACCAGGCGTTCAACGGGTTTTCCTTGTCCGAGGGCCGATAGCCCGAACTGCGTTCGTAGCGTACGGGCGGAACGAAATCAGGCAGCTCATCGACCAGGTCGTACGCGTCGAAACTCGGTTGCATCAGGTCCAGGTACTGCGCAGCCTGCTCCGGCGTCAGCTGCATGTGCAACTGGGTGGCGAGGTCCTGCAGTTGATCAAGCGTGGGTCGAATAATGGCCATGATTTTCCTTGATGTCATCGATGAGCGGCGGAAAGACTTGAGACTGTTCAAACACTTCCAGCACTGTCGGGGTCGGATCATTCCGGGTAGTAATGGAGAACAAATTAGGCCTCTTTTGCCACTGCGGCTTGGTTGAACAGGACACTCGCTTGGCTGAACAGGACAGCTCAGCGCGGTGCCACTTCATGGTCAGATGCCTGTCAAAAAGTGGCCCCGACCCCATGCGCTAGAGATGAGGGCCAAAAAATAATCGGGACGAATGGGGCGGTGCCGGGTGTCAGCTTTGCGCGACACCTGCATCACGCAACATGCCGGTCTGCGGGTGGCAGTTGATGTACTCGAACAGCTGGCTTTTGGCGTCCGAGACCGACACTTCGTGGTACAGCCGCAACTTCACCAGGCCGGCCGCCACACGGAAGAAGGTGACGAAGATGCGCAGGTGGGTGGGATGGGATTCGGCCCAGCGTTCCAGTTTCTCGACCGAACGCCAGTGGCCGATGTTGTAGCTCATGTCGAGGAAGTTGCCGTCGAGGTCGATGTTGCGCACGAAGCGATTGCTGTAGCAGCCCAGGGGCGCACCGTTATCGCGCAGGAAATCCATGCCGTCCTGCAATGTCGGCAAGATTTCGTCGAGGTACAGTGAACGCTCGTCAGCCTCGGCGTCAGCCCAATCCTGGCCGGAGCGAATCAGCGCGATGTTGTCATGGCCCATGACGACGACACGGCCACCTTTGGCCGGGTCGCCCAGTACCACCTTCAGTTCGCCCGTGGGGCTCATCCAGTCGGTCTGGGACGTCGGGAAACGATCGCGCATCGACCCCCAGTAACCGTGCTCTTCGATCTCGCCGCTGGTGGTGTCCATGATCGCGCCCACCCCCGGCAACTGCGTCTGGAACGCATAGAGGGTTTCGAACTGCTCGGCACGCGGCGCGGTGATTTCGCGAAAATAACCCAGCCCATCGTTCAGGCGATCCGGCGATGCCCACCAGTCATTGACGGGCGGTGATCGCAACCAGCGGCAATAGGCTGCGGCGTCCTTCCAGTAGCCGACGATCATCAGGTTGTCGTAGCCACTGTTGTCCGTGTGATGGGTCAAGTCGTGGGTCTGCGGGCCGTCGGGCAGGCTGAAGCTGCCGACGATGTCGCGCATGGCTTTAAGGGCACGCTCACGCTGCGCCTCACCGCGAAACTGCACGCCCAGGTAGGCCATCGCTACCTGCTTCAATTGTTCGCCTGCGCGGCCGACCCACATAGGGAAGGGCGGCTGGTAGTCCTCGGGCACCCGGCGGGACAACGTCCGTGGGCATCTAAGGTGTTTGTCGATCGCAGATTCCATGGGCGGCTCCTTGTTTTTTTCAGGTTCAGGCGTAACGGGCTGGACAGGCTGTGAGGTCATAGTCAGGCAGGTACGAACCGCCTCGCTTTGTTCGCCAGGACAACCGTTTGGTTGGAAAAGACAGATGCCCGATGCCAGGGCTCAGGCGCGATAAAGGGGGCTGGGCGTGGTCTGAATTTTGCTTTCCAAGATCGACCGGCAGCGTGTCGCTGCTTCAAGTCGTTGCATTAAGGTGAGTGCCATGGCTCAGAACAATCACTATTCCACCCTTGCCGTTTCGCAACCGCGTCGCTTCGATTATTGGAAAGAAGTGGTGTGTCGCCATTGTCTTATGGCTGACAGCAAACCCTCGACCCAGAGCGATTTCAACGGAACGCTCCAGGTCTCCGGCGTAGGGGCGTTGGATGTCTCCAGGCTGTCGTCCCCGCTGCACCATTGGGTCCGTTCCGAGCGGCATTTACGCAGTGGCCCCGCCGACGACCTGTGGCTGGGCTTTACCCTCAATGGGTATGGCGAACTTGAGCAAGAGGGGCGCAAGGCCACACTGGGTGCGGGTAATTTGTTCCTTTATGACGCAACCCGACCGTTCCGATTCAGCCTGGGGGGGAGCGAAAACCACTTGATGCGCATCCCTCGGCAGTTGCTGACCGAGCGGTTGCCGCGTGTGGCGGAATGCACCGCAATGGTGCTGGATGACCGCCGCCCTGGCGTGGTGCCGCTGCGCGAGATGCTGCGCCAGATGGCGAACACTCCCGTGCTTCTGGAGGATGGAGGCATTTGCAATCGTTACTCCAACACGATAATCGACCTGCTCGTGATCAGCCTGGAACTCCAGGACCTGAAGACCACTCACCAGGAGCTGGATCTGTATGCGCGGATAATGACCTACATCCAGCACCACTTGAGCGACCGAGAACTGTCGATCGAACTGATCGCCCAAGCCCACCACGTCTCAACCCGCACGGTGACCCGCGCATTCGCCCGTCATCAGAAAAGCCCGGTCGCGGAGATCTGGAAAGAACGGCTGAATGCCAGTCGCGCGGCTATCGAGTGCGGCCAGGTGCGCAGCGTTTCCCAAGCCGCACTGGACTTCGGTTTTTCCGATTTCTCCCACTTCAGTCATGCTTTTCGCAAGGCGTTTGGGGTTGCGCCGCACACGCTTTTGACGCGCAACTGACGGCGCCCAAAACGGCGGGCATCCTGATCCGCCGTTGCGTGTGTGCCAGCGACTTGTTTTGCTGGGGCGGTGGCGTCTTTGCGCCCATTATTTCTTTGCTGGCACGCCGATCAAAGGCAGTCTGGTCAGCATGTTTTTAAGCGCCAACGCGTCCCACGGCAGGTGTTCGGCAATGCCGATTCCAACCACATCGACGACTTTCGCCACGTCGCCAAGGAGGCGAACCACCTGCGCCATCGTCATTTTTCCCTGAGCGATGCCGTCCCACGTGCTGGCAGGAACTTCAGGATTGGCAAACAGCAACGAACGAAACAGCGTGGGGTCCAGCACGTCCAGGTCGAAGTGGATCGCCAGATGTTTCGCCCCTGTCGACGTCAGCCACTGCAGGACGGGTTCGCTGGAGTGAGCCAGTTCGCCGGGACCTGCGCTCGACAGTCCCAGCCGGGCAATCATCGCAGTTTCAGCTGCCATCGTTTTTTGCAGGCCCGCATACATTACATTGGCGGGTTTAATCGGCCGCTTCACGACTTCCAGGAAGTCAGGGTCTCCTTCGCCCAGCAGGTTTCCCAGCACCATCGCGTGGGCATGCTGGAAGTCCTTGGGCGTCAGAATGTCCGGATGAGCATCAATCCATAGAATGGCCAGATCTTCTTCATAACGCTCATTCAAATAGGCAAAAGGCGCCAGATCCACCAGGCAGTCGCCGCCCAGAACGACGAGGCGATCCGGTTGATGCTTGTCGATCAGCGCGCGCGCCTCGTGCAACTGGCGCAGCAACGGGCTCCGGCCGACGATTCCGCCTTCCAGCGCCAGTTCCGAGTCGTCTGGCGGGCTGACAGGGACCTCTTCCATCGGGCCGATGTGTTCAGGCGCCAGCCAGGACAGCAGCCGGGCTCCGAAGTGGTAGGACGGGTTGTTGCCACCTTGCCATTGTGGGAACAGCAAACGCAGGGTCTTGCCGTGGGAGTCAGGCATTCAAAACGCTCCGGTTCGGCACAGCGGATCAAAAATGGATTGAAAACATACGGTTGCCATCGTAAGCACCTCAAGTGAACGTTGGGCGCTACCGTATTCGCTTAGTTTTCGAAGATATACAGGGCTATAGTTGACGCTTTGTTGCGCAGGGCGAGCATATGGATCGATTAACAGCGGCAAAAGTCTTCCTTGAGACCGTCGCCAGGGGAAGCATTTCGGCGGCTGCCACTCATCTGGATATGTCCAGGGCCATGGCCACCCGTTACATCGGATTGATGGAAGAATGGGCCGAGATACGGCTGCTGCACCGGACCACGCGCAAACTCAGCCTGACAGCGGCCGGCGAACAACTGCTACCCATTTGCAAAGAACTCGTGGCGCTGTCGACGGACGTCAAGGTGCTCGGCTCACAAGCCGAAAGTACGCCCAGGGGATTGCTCAGGATCACTGCACCGTCGATCTTTGCGGAATATTGCCTGACGGATGTGCTGATGGCGTTTCTCCAGCGCTACCCGGCTGTCGCCATCGATTTGCAGATTGCAGATGGCATGACCAATCTTGCGCAAGAGGGTATCGATCTGGCGATCAGAGTGACTGACCACCTCGACCCTGGCGTTATCGCGAAGAAGCTCGGCGAAGTCGATTCGTTCATCTGTGCCAGTCCTGCCTATCTCCAGCGCCATGGAGTCCCTGGAGACGTGAGAGACTTGGCCGTTCACAATTGCCTGACTTACGCCTATTACGGGCGCAGCCTCTGGCATTTCATCGTTGACGGCGAGAACGTCATGGTGCCCGTCACCGGCAGCTTCAGTACTAACGAGGCGTCAATCATCGTGCGCGCGGCGTTGAGCGGAACGGGTGTTTCGATGCTGCCGCACTTCGCTGCCGAGCAGGCCATCAAGGAAGGACGTTTGGTTCGACTGTTTCCCGAGCATCGCATCAAACCCATCGGTATCCACGCCGTCTATCTGTCACGCCAGCGTATGCCGAACGCCCTCAAGGCGTTGATCGACTTTCTCTCAACGCGTCTTGCATCCGGTCATCCTGATGCCTGACTTGCCCACTTCAGGAACATTGATGGTGCTGTTCAATCGATTGAGCGCGTTTTCGACCCAGGCGCGCAGGGCACTGGGACTGGTGTGGGAAACCTCACGGCCACTGTTTACGGGGCTGTTGCTGGCGACGATTGTCGCCGGACTGCTGCCTGCACTGGCGGCCTGGATTGGACAGCGCATCGTTGATGGCGTGGTCCACGCCATGCAGGTTCATGCGGCCGGCAGCCAGGCCCCCGTGTGGCCGGTGATGCGCTACGTGCTGGCCGAGGCCGGCGTGCTGGCTTTGTTGGCGGCGGCACAACGGGCGCTGTCGATGCAGCAGTCGCTGTTGCGGGTGAAGCTGGGCGTGAAGGTCAACCTGATGGTCCTGGAGAAAGCCCAGACCCTTTCGCTGCTGCAATTTGAAGACGCCGAGTTCTACGACAAGCTGGTGCGCGTGCGCCAGGGGGCTTCGACGCGCCCGCTGAGCCTGGTGACCAAAGGACTGGGGTTGGTGCAGAACCTCATTTCGCTGGTCAGCTTTGCTGTCCTGCTGGTGCACTTTTCGCCGTGGGCCCTGTTGATTCTGGTGGTCGGTGCGTTGCCGGTGTTCTTCGCCGAGACGCATTTTTCCGGCAATGCGTTCCGCCTGTTCCACCGGCGTGCACCGGAGACGCGCCGGCAGAACTACCTGGAATCGTTGCTCTCCCACGAGTCCCATGCCAAGGAGGTCAAGCTGTTTGGCCTGGCACCGCTGTTCCTCCAGCGCTATCGCGACAACGCCCAGCGCTTGTATACGGAGGACCGCCAATTGACGCTGCGCCGCGATGCCTGGGGCTTCGCATTGGGCCTGCTGGGCACCGCAGCGTTTTACCTGGCCTACGCCTGGGTGGTACTCGACACCGTGCGTGGCCAGACGAGCCTGGGCCAGATGACCATGTACATCGTGCTGTTCAAGCAGGGGCAGGCCGCAATCACCGCCAGCCTCAGCGCCATTGCCGGGCTGTACGACGACAGCCTGTTCCTCTCGGACCTGTATGAATACCTTGAAACCCCCGTGATCACGCCGCGCGGCCGGCTCACCGAGGGCGCGCGCCCTGGCGATGGCCTGCGCTGCGAGCAGGTGGGGTTCACCTACCCAGGCGCCGGATCCGCCGCGCTGCGCAATATCAGCCTGCACCTGGCACCGGGGAAAAGCCTGGCCCTGGTGGGTGAAAATGGTTCCGGCAAGACCAGCCTGATCAAACTGCTGACCCGTCTGTATACCCCGGATGAAGGCCGCATCCTGCTCGACGGCAGCGACCTGCAGGAGTGGGATGAACACACCCTGCGCCAGCGCATCGGCGTTATTTTCCAAGACTACATCCGCTACCAGATGAGTGTCGGCGAGAACCTCGGCGTGGGGGACGTCGATGCCCTGGACGACCAGGCCCGCTGGCGCAGCGCTGCCACTCAAGGTGTGGCGGCGGAATTTATCGAGCGCTTGAGCCATACCTATTCAACCCAGCTGGGACGCTGGTTTGGAGGCCAGGAACTGTCCGGGGGGCAGTGGCAGAAAGTCGCCTTGTCGCGGGCGTACATGCGTCAGGATGCCGATCTGCTGATCCTCGATGAGCCCACTGCCGCGCTGGATGCCGGGGCTGAAGCGGCGGTGTTCGAGCACTTCCGTGAGCATGCCAGGGGCCGCATGACCCTGCTGATTTCCCACCGTTTCTCCAGTGTGCGCAGTGCGGATCACATTATTGTGCTGGAACGCGGGCAGATTCTGGAGGAGGGCAGCCATCACCAGCTGATGGCTGCAGGTGGACGTTATGCCGAGCTGTTCGACGTTCAGGCGCGGGGCTATCGCTAGGAAACCCAGCGCCGGGTGTCTGCCGATCCCTTCAAATGACCTGTACAGATCGAGCTGGCGCCACTCAATCTGCACGCGGGTCGCGAGCATCCGCTGTTCATCTGCGCGCGCCAACGCGACCAGTCCCGGGTCTGGACCTCGGCGTTGTTCCTCACGCTTGCTTAAGGCCTCCGTGGCTGAACCCTGTCCGGGAGAGCGCAAAGAACCCTGTGGCGAGCGGGCTTGTTGTGGTGACCGGGCTTGTTGTGGTGAGCGGGCTTGCCCCGCGCTGGGGTGCGAAGCAGCCCCTGATGAAGACGAATGCGGTGTATCAGGCACGCCTCTGCGCCTGGTTTTGGGGCTGCTTCGCACCCCAGCGCGGGGCAAGCCCGCTCACCACAGGGGGCCGATTCAATCCAGGCATTGCGCCCCTAGATTGCTGTGGGCTTCGGTGCGTGCAGCCGCAAGGATTCTGCAGTACCTGGTGAGGGCAACGCGGCCTCGACCAGTTCGATCCAGTGCCTGACCGGGGTGCGTCCTGCGCCGTCGAGGTGGGACTGGCAGCCGATGTTGGCGGTGACGATGACGTCGGGGTGGCCGCTTTCCAACGCATTCAGCTTGTTATCGCGCAGTTGCCGCGACAATTCGGGCTGGGTCAGCGAATAGGTGCCCGCCGAGCCGCAGCACAGGTGGCCGTCGGGAACCGCGGTCAGGTCGAAGCCCAGCCTTGTCAGCAGGGTTTCAACGGCTCCGCCGAGTTTTTGCGCGTGCTGCAAGGTGCAGGGGCAGTGGAACGCCAGGCGCTGGTCGCTGTGTACACCGAGCTTATCCAGTGGCTCGCCGCGCAGCACTTCAACCAGGTCCCTGGCCAGGGCACTGACCCTTTGCGCCTTGTCGGCATACGCCGGGTCGGTGCTGAGCAGGTGGCCGTAATCCTTGATAAAGGCCCCGCAGCCGCTGGCGGTTTGCACAATGGCCTCGGCCCCGTTTTCAATGCTCGGCCACCATGCATCAATGTTGCGGCGGGCGCGCTCAAGGCCCGCAGCCTGAGCGTCGAGGTGGTAATCCACCGCACCGCAGCAGCCTGCCTCGCGGGTGGATATGACGCTGATCCCCAGGTGATCCAGCACCCGCGCCGTGGCGGCGTTGGTATTGGGTGACAGGTGCGGTTGCACACAGCCCTCAAGCATCAATACCTGGCGGGCGTGGCGCGTGGTCGGTAGCGGTTTTGGCGGGTAGACGCGGCGAGGCAACTTGGCCTGCAAGGTGTTGGGCAACAATGCTCGAAATAGCTGGCCACTGCCGATCAGCAGGTTGAACAACGCGGGATTCGGAACGACGTTGCGCAACCCTTCGCGCAGTAAACGCTGACTGAGCGGGCGTTGCACTGCCGCGTCGACCACCGCCCGGCCGATGTCGAGCAAATTGTGATAGTCGACGCCGGAGGGGCAGGTGGTTTCGCAGTTACGGCAAGACAGGCAACGGTCCAGATGTTCCTGGGTCTTGCGCGTGACTTCATTGCCTTCGAGCACCTGCTTGATCAGGTAGATGCGCCCCCTCGGGCCATCCAGTTCATCGCCCAGCAGTTGATAGGTCGGGCAAGTGGCATTGCAAAAACCGCAGTGCACGCAACTGCGCAGGATGCGTTCGGCTTCTGCGGCGCGCGGCAGTCGGCGGGCGTCTTCGCTCAAGGTGGTCTGCATGGTTCAAAGCTCCGCGTACAGGCGACCGGGGTTGAAGATGCCCCGTGGATCGAGTTGCTGCTTCAGGTTCCGGTGGTAGCGCATCAACGTGTCGGGCAGCGGTTGGAAGGGACTGTCGATCAGGCCCGGGTGGTAGCAGGTCCCATGCCCGCCGGCTTTTTCGACCACCGCGCGAATGACCCTCACGTCGGCGTCGGATTTGAGCCAGCGCTGGGCGCCACCCCAGTCGATCAATTGGGTACCTGGCAGCGCCAGTCGGGGCGTGTTGTGCGGCAAGGACAGGCGCCAAAGGGGCAGTTCCTCATCGAAAAAACTCAACCTGTGTTCGTTCAGGTCTTGCCAGTAGGCCGCGTCCAGCAACTCGCCGCCCAAGCGCTCATGGGCCGCCGCTACCGAGCCTTCGCCCCCTTCGAGCCGCAGGTGCAGGCGCTGGCCATCGTGACACGCCGCGCTGATCGGCAGCGGTTGCTGCCCCCATTCCGCCAGGCGCAGCAAGGCACGGTCGGTGTCCATTTCCAGGCTGATACTCAAGGTTTGCCGTGGTTTGGGCAGGACCTTGAGGGACACTTCGGTCACCACCCCAAGTGCGCCGTAACTGCCGGCCATCAAGCGCGACAGATCGTAGCCGGCGACGTTCTTCATGACCTCGCCGCCGAAGCGCAAATGCTTGCCCTGTCCGGTGATGACCCGCGTCCCGAGGACAAAGTCGCGGACCGATCCTGACCAGGGACGCCGCGGCCCCGAGAGTCCGCAGGCAATCATGCCGCCGACGGTGGCGTGCTCACCGAAGGAGGGCGGTTCGCAAGGCAGCATCTGGTGCGCGGCGTCCAGCACTTCTGCCAGCTCCGCCAAGGGCGTGCCGCAACGGGCGGTGATCACCAGTTCCGTCGGGTCGTAGCTGACGATGCCCCGGTGGGCGCGGGTGTCGAGGACTTCCCCGGTGACAGCGCGGCCGAGGAACGCCTTGCTGTTGGAGCCCTGGATACGCAGCGGCGTGGCGTCGTTCAGCGCCTGGTTGACCTGCTCCAGCAGCGCTGCGCTGGCGTCGATAGGGGGGTCGCTGCGCATCAGAAACGCTCCAGGTCGGGGAAGGGCACCTGACCCAGATGAACGTGCATGGCGCCAAACTCGGCGCATCGATGCAACGTCGGGATGTTCTTGCCGGGGTTGAGCAATCCGCCGGGGTCGAAGGCGGCTTTGACGGCGTGGAACACGGTCAGCTCATCGCTATTGAACTGGGCACACATCTGATTGATCTTCTCGCGGCCCACACCGTGTTCACCGGTAATGCTGCCGCCGACCTTCACGCACAATTCGAGTATCTTGCCGCCCAGGGCTTCGGCGCGGTCGAGTTCGCCCGGTTGATTGGCATCGAACAGGATCAGCGGGTGCATGTTGCCGTCGCCGGCGTGGAAAACATTCGCCACCCGCAGGCCGTACTCGGTCGATAACGCCGCGATAGCGTGCAGCACCCCAGGCAGTTCGCGGCGCGGGATTGTCCCGTCCATGCAGTAATAATCCGGTGAGAGGCGGCCCACCGCCGGAAACGCATTCTTGCGTCCGGCCCAGAAACCCACGCGTTCAGCCTCATCCCGAGCCTGGCGCACTTCGGTGGCGCCGGCCTGTTCCAGCACCTGCCGCACGCGGTGGCAGTCGTCGTGGACGTCGGCTTCCACGCCATCGAGTTCACACAACAGAATCGCTTCGGCGTCCACCGGGTAGCCGGCGTGAATGAAGTCTTCGGCGGCGCGAATGGCCAGGTTGTCCATCATCTCCAGGCCGCCCGGGATGATGCCGGCGGCAATGATGTCACCCACCGCACGGCCAGCCTTTTCGACGCAATCGAAGGCGGCCAGCAGCACTTTGGCGGTTTGTGGTTTGGGCAGCAGCTTGACCGTGACCTCGGTGATCACCCCGAGCATGCCTTCGGAGCCGGTGAACAACGCGAGCAGATCGAAACCCGGAGCATCGAGGGCCTGGGACCCCAGGCTCAGAGGTTCGCCGTCGACGGTTAGCACGTCGACTTTGAGCAGGTTGTGCACGGTCAGCCCGTACTTCAGGCAATGCACGCCACCGGCGTTTTCCGCCACATTACCGCCGATGGAACAGGCGATCTGCGAGGAAGGGTCCGGCGCGTAATACAAGCCAAACGGCGCAGCCGCCTGGGAAATCGCCAGGTTGCGTACCCCCGGCTGAACCCGGGCGGTGCGGGCGGCGGGGTCGATGTGCAGAATGTTGTTGAAGCGCGCCATCACCAGCAGCACGCCTTTTTCCAGCGGCAGCGCACCGCCGGACAACCCGGTGCCCGCGCCGCGAGCCACCACCGGTACACGCCGCTCATGGCAGACTCGAAGCACGCCCTGGACCTGATCGATGTGGCGCGGCAGCACCACCAGCATGGGCGTGGTGCGATAAGCCGAGAGTCCGTCGCATTCGTACGGCTTGAGCGCTTCGTGCTGGTGCAGGATTTCCAGGTCAGGCAAGCGAGTCTGCAGGGCGTGCAGCAGCGCCTGTTTGTCGACGTCAGGCAGGACGCCGTCGACGCGTTCATCGTAGAGAATGTTCATAGTCGGTAGGCAACCCTCCGTTGTTTTTATTCGAGGTCTGTTCCGATGCAGCTGGCTTGCATCATTCGCCTGGGGCGATTTACTGTCCAGTCGATTAGTCGGATGTTTGGGCAGTCGTGAGTCGAACGCTGAAGCTGCTCATACCCGCTTGAGATTGCATGGACAGCACAGGAACGGACAGTAACCGGGACTCATCGAGCCGATTTTGCAAGCCCATTCCTCCCCCCTGTCGATTGTTATCCTCAGCGAGATATGCTCAGACGACCGGCGGTAGCAAACCGGGCCGGAAAAAATTAGACAGGGTGATGGCTCGTTGCTATACCCATTCAGCGGATACACCCGCCACACCGGTAATGGGGAGCGCAGCCCCCCAACCGGGCATATAAAGTTCTGATCTAGCATTCCAGTGTTAAGCAGTCGAGATTTTCAATCGCAATGGTTCTCTGCCACTCCGGCCGAGAGCTCGGATCGCTGACCTAGGCCAAGGAGGCCGATGATGCGTTTGCCAATGATTTGCTCGAACTCATTTCCCTTCCTGCAACACCTGTCGAACGCCGACCGGCGCACGCTCGCCGTTCGTGTCGAACGCTACCCAATACCTCGATACCCGTAGACCGTTGCAAGTCACCTGATGTGATGTTGCATGGAGAGGGTTTAACCGGCGCATCCATCTAAGTTGTCATCATTCCGACTATCACTCTTTTAAAATGTGAGGCCTCATCATGGCTGTCAAAAATGATTTTCTGATTCGAAATAATCTGAGTGACACTGGTAAATTACCGCGCTCGGGGAGCTGGACCGGGAGCCCCGATATCCTGGTCGCTGGCCAAAGTGCGCTGACGACCCAGGAAATGGTTTCGAAGTATGACCAAGCTTACGATCAGGACGTAAAAGAGTTCTTCAGCAATAACTTTTATGTCCGCGCGAAAAACGTCAGTGCGGCAAATGTCTCCCAAAACATCTATTTGTTTCAGGTGCCGCAGAATCTCTTCCTGGCCCCGAATGTCTGGTACAACCAAGACAGTCTGATGAACTACACCTCCGTCGTCGAGGACCCTAACGATCCGAGAAAAACCATTGAAGTGCGGCAGAACTATCAAACCCTGACTGCCGGTCCAGGAGAAGTAGTTGCCACTAATGCGTTCACCTGGAAGCCGCAAACCACCGAGCACCATTGCCTGATAGCGGTCGTCGCGGACAGTTTCGATGCGGTGAATGCGCAGTTCCCGTCGGGCGTCAATTCCAGCGTCGATCAATACGCGGCGTGGATCTACGCCAACCGCAACCTGGGCTGGCACAACGTGAATATCCAGGCGGTCTCGGCCTCGGATGTTTATGAGCAGCAGATCAGCATGAACCAGACTTGGGATGATGCGCTGTTCACCTGCTCTATCCAGATAACCAACGTGCCGGTCGGGGCGGTCGTCGGTTTCTCGTCAAACAACAACACCAAATGGGGCGACTCCATTGCCGTCGGGGACACCCCCGTACCGCAAAAACCCGGTGCTCCAGACCCCAACGTCAACCCCAACTTTATCGTCGGCACCAATGTGAAAATCCAGGGTGGTTATGCCGGCAAAGTCACCTTCTATGTCAACTTCAAAGGCAAGCCAAAGCCCGCAAACTTCACCATGCAGTTTGTTGTGACCAATGCACCTGAACTGTCGGCCGCAGTGCGTGCCAGCATCAGTGATTTGCTGGATGGGGATCAGAACCTGGAGAACCATTACAAGCGTTGCAACTTCGATGAACACAGTGTGTTTGTGGACTCGAAAAACGGCGAGCGGTACCTGGGCTACGAAGGCTACAGGACACTCCTGGATGTAGAGCCGACGCTGGTGACAATTGTCGGTTCCAATGGCGTTGTTCCCAACGGCGGCTTCCGTTAGGCCGAAACCTTTTAAGGAGGAATGCAACATGTCTAATGACTACAACTGGCTATTCGTGCGCAACAACCTGGCCCAGACATCGCCAGGCAAGACGCCGCCGAACGACGCCTCGCCGGACCTCATCACCCGCAGTGCGCCCGCCGGCCCCGCGGACCTCAGCAGTTTCGTGGAGTGCTACGACCAGGGCTTTTCGCAGGCTGTCGATTATCACGGCACCAACTACGTGTATGTCCGGGCCAAGAACCTGAGCACGGATGTCACTAAGACGGCCGTCGGCAGCGTTCAGCTGTGGTATTGCAGCGCGGATAACATCAACAAGAAGCTGCAGTGGGTCCGATTGAACACCCAGGACCAGAGCAACGTTGTCAGCATCAGCGCGCCAGGGCAGGGGGTGGCCGTCACCGACACGCCGTTCCTGTTCAGCAACGTGTCGCCACCCGTACAGGGTGCGCCGTATAACCTGATCGCCTTCATTACCGATGCCAACCATCCGGCACCTGCCGGCAGCGCGATTATCCCGCTGCAAGAGGCGATCGTGGAAGCGGGTAATGCGGCCTACGTTGCGCTGGCGATCCCGCCCAAGCCGCCGACTCCCGCCACAGGCTTCGGCTGGTCGAGCACAGTTGCACTGAATAACGCCAATCCGGTGGATGTGACGGTGGCGTTGTCGTCTTCCAGGTTTGATCCGGATGCCGAAATGTATTTCATCTTCGATACCCCGGATGCCAACGGCGAGATCATCTCGATCGGTAAGTCCCCGCTGGTCACCGGGCGAGTCTTTGCTACCAGTGCGACGTTGCCGGCCAACTACGTCAGCAAAGTCACCGCCTATTACAACGCCAAGGTCCCCGTCAGCGGCCAGCTCAGCGCAGATTTCGCGCTGCAGGTGATTCAGGCTCCCCCGCAGGGTGGGGGGGTACAGCCGTCGAAATTGCTCGAGCAGTTCAAGGTGTCGCTGACGCAACTCCTTGCGGTTGCCAAGTAAGGCCCTAGCCCAGCGCAGGGGACCGCGCAGGCGGTCTCCTGCAACAGCCACTCACTTGGATAACCGGGTCAGGAGTATTTATGGCGATTACCCTGCGCGTGAAAAGCAACTATGGCGGCAACCTGGTCAGTCAAAAGTATCAGCCGATTGAAACCCCGGTACTCGAAGATACCGACCAGAGCGATTGCCTGGAGTTGGTCAACGACAGGATCGATGTATTGCGCGACGCGGGAAAGCTGCCCCGGGCGCTGGACTTCTACACCAACGGCACCTCGGCCGCGATTCTACTCGCCGAAAACAATGCTGCGTCCCTGCCGCCGCTGGTCGTCATTTCAAGCAATCGCAGCGACTGGATCGCCTCCGGTTTCGCACGCGGTGCGGATCTTCTGCAAGACCTGAGGCAGACCCACTTCGCCAATGTGTCGGACCTGCAAGCTTTCAATGCACGCACCCAGCAAAACCCTAGCGGCCAAATCGTGCCAGACACGCGCCCGGTACCGGCCTGGTATTACCCGGGGCGGGTCAATGATGCCAATCGGCGCATCTATCTCATTGTTCACGCTCTCGAATACCCCAAGTACTGGAAAGTCTTGCACACCGTTCCCAACCTGCATGTCATCGGTTGGTCGTTCCATAACGATGCCGGCTGGCTGCTGGGTGGGAACTATCCCTATGTCGGTTTCGGCGCCAGCCGTTACGCGGCCATCGAGTTTTGCAAATGGCTGCGGCGCAGCTCCAACAATCGCTGGAACTACGCCTGGCTGGTGGATGACAACGTCTATCACCTTAATGCCTTCCGGGGGCTGGCCGCCGCCGAAGGTGCGATGCTCGCACGCGGCTTCATCGGGATGGGATTTGGCAGCGAAACGGCCACCGATACCACCGACAGCATCATTGCTGATCGTCAGGCGCATCGAAGGTTGCTGGGCAGCCCGGGTGGGGACTACCTGAACTCGGTGTTCAGGACAGACCGGGTACTCCAGCAGGCGGTGCTGTGGAACATCGACTGGCTTGACCAGAACAACCTGAACTTCAGCCCGTATTTCATCGCCTCGGCCGAGGACACCAGCCTCACCAACTATCTCGACATCAAGAGGCACGCCTTTGGCATCACCACTGAGTCGACCATCCTCAAGCAGACGAACAGCTATTTCGACAGCGACGAGAAGGGCAAGGTCCTCAACAGCATCCGTTACAACTACGAACGCTGGTATGCGATCACTGAAGGCACCAAGAGCGTCATCAATCAGGGCGCAGCCGCCACGCCTGTCTCGCTGAAGGACTTCATCGTCAACAGCGTGTTCCCCGTTTCGCAGATCGCTTCCCAGGCCGGGAATGCCGAAGCTCGCAACCGTGCCATCTGCCAGGCCGTGGAATCGATCATCGCTGCCGGGGTGAAGAAGGCCGGCTTTATCCCCGACAAGTTGTTCCAGCCCAACGGTAATAACCAACAAGTGACCAATATCACTTGAGCAGGAGTCCACAGTGGATATCAATCAACTGGCAAGCGACCTACGCAAGCAGGCAGCGGACAACGGTAAGGTGGTGCTCGATAACCGCCTGCTGAGCGATGAGCAGGTAGCGGACATCGCCACCGCGTTCTTGTTGGAAAAAGGCACCAAGCTGACGGTCGAGGGCCTGCAGAGCAGCGATGTCAGCGGGCCCGACCAAGGCGTCGTGCGAGTCAACACCGGGACCGCTGCGCTGCTCAAGGTCAGCGAAGTCGGCGTCCAGCTGAGTTTTACCGCCAGTGATGGCAAGGTGGCTGTACTTATCGGTGCAACCTTGCCGCCGGGCTGGGAGCTTGCTTCCAGCTTCCCGGGGATGACGTTCTTCCCCTTTGGGCTGTTGAAACCAGCCAACCCGCGCTTCGTCTATACCTCGCTGGCACAGACGACCTATCGCTGGTCAAAGGACGATGCGACCTTCATTTGCCTGGCCCAAGGACAGAACTTCCTGTCCACGATCGGGCTGGAGAACATCAGCGGTGTCGGCGCGATTCTCGGCGATCTGGTGGGCAGTACGCCGTACAAGTTCTATGGGCCGTTCGCCCCGGCCGCAGATGCGCCGTACCCGACCGGGCGGCTTAGCGCCCCGGTTTCCGAAGGCGTGTTTTCCATTGGGGTAGGGGACTGGCGGTTGAGCCTGGCTGCGCCAGCGGTGGGGGTGAGCATCAGCGAGAAGGGCGATGAGCCCCAGCAGATCGGCTTCGCAATCTCCTCGCTGTTCGACGGCAAACTCGACTGCGGCGTGGAGATCACCCGGAGCCTCGATTCGCTGGTGATTTTCGCGCAACCGGCACCGGGTGCGACGTTCAGCGCGTCGGACCTGATCAAGAGCCTGCCGGGCGGGCAACACTACGACGAGTACATTCCAAGTGTGCTCAGCAAGGTGTTCGAGAACATCGGCCTGACGTTCTATCGCATGGTGCTGGCGAACAAATCGGCACCGGTCAGTTCGGTCACGCTCGCCATCCATACCGAGGCCCCCTGGACACTGATACCCAGCGTGCTGTCGTTGGAGTCGCTGACGCTGATGGTCAGGCTGACCGAGCCCGCCGGACCGAAGCCCACGACTAATGTCGAGATCCGGGCCTCGGCGCAGTTCCTGCCAACGATCTTCAACACCACGTTCGACTTTTCGATCGTGCTCGTCAAACAGGCGGCCGCTTGGAATATCGACCTGATCAGCGGGCAGATGACCGATAGTGTGTCGCTGGGCAGTATCGTCAAGGGTGTGGTCAGTGCGTCGGTGCCGGTGCCCGATGTGCTGAGCACCATCGTGTTCGACAGTTTCGGCGTGACGGTGGCAGGGGGCGAAAGCAATTATGCCTACACGGTGTTCGGGGCTGCCCGCACGGCGTTCACGCTCTTGGACACCAGCGTGGATGCACAGATGTCGGTGCTGTTCAAAAAGACTGGCGCGGACGCATCTGTAGCGCTGACAGGCAGCTTCGTGATTGGGCAGCAGAACTTCAGTTTCGCCCTGACGTTCGATTCCGGCACCCAGCCCGGCCTGAAGATCCAGGCGAACTGGAAAGCCCAGGACAACGACTACCTGCAGTTCGCAGATATCGCCGGGGCGCTGGGTTTCTCGATTCCCGCCATCCCTGCGGAACTTGACCTGGCCCTGTCGCAGGCGAGCTTCGTCTATGACATGAGCAACAACACCGTGCTGCTGTCGGCGACTTCGGCCCATTACGGCACAGGCACTTTCGTGGCGCTCAAATCCCTGGACCCGAAGACCGGGACCAGTACCTCGAACTACGTGTTTCAGATGCTGCTCGGCTTTGAAGCGTCGCTGGCCGATCTGCCGCTCGTGGGCAAGATCTTCACCGACGATAACCTGGGCAGCATCAAGAACGTGCAGGCGCTCTTCGCCGCATCGCCCCTCAGCGCCGATGAGGTGCAAAAGCTCAACGCCTTGCTGACGCAGGCACAGGTGCCGTGCCGCTTGCCGTTACCTAAGGATGCCAAGGGCTCGACCACGGTTATTGCCGCAGGCTTCAACTTTGCCGCCGACATCGAACTGGGCGGCGTAGCGTTGCCGCTCTCGGCCGGTGGCGATACCGCACCCGTGAGCACGCAGACGGTGGCGGCCGTAGCGGCGAAACCACCGGCGGGCAATGCCGCCTGGTTGACGGTGGGGAAATCCATCGGCCCGGTGTCGCTCGCCCGCGTCGGTGTACGTTACGAAGACGGCCGTGTTTGGCTGCTGATCGATGCCGGGTTCAGCCTGGCGATGTTGTCCTTCGATCTGCAGGGCCTGGGGCTCGGCTTCAAGATCCCTGATAGCAAGGGCTCGGATCTGGACATCTCGGCCCAACTGGATGGCATGAGCCTGGCGTTGCAGACCGGTCCGCTGAGCATCTCCGGTGGCTTCCTGCGCTTTGACAAAGACTACCTGGGGGAAGCGCGGGTCAATGTGGCGACGTTCTCGCTCACCGCCATCGGTGGCTATGCGCCCGATGAAAGCTCCTTCTTTATCTTTGTTCGGCTTCAGCAACCGCTGGGTGGGCCGCCGTTTTTCTTCGTGACGGGGCTGGCTGGCGGTTTTGGCATCAACCGTAGCCTGGGGCTGCCGAGCATCGACCAACTGACCAGCTACCCGTTGCTGCCGCAGAACAACAAGCGCCCGGAAAACAGCTTTCCCACCACCCTGGGTACGAGCAATCCTGGGCAAGTGTTGCAACAAACGCTGGTCAAGACTGCAGCGTACATTCATCCACAGGCGGGCGAGTACTGGGTGGCGGCCGGCATCGATTTCACCTCGTTCGAAATGGTCGACGCCACCGCTTTGCTCACGGTGTCCTTCGGCGTCTCGCTGGAAGTGGCGCTGCTCGGAATCTGTCGAGTGACGGTACCCAAGGGCGCGCCAAAGCCCATCGTCTACCTCGAAGTAGCGCTGGAGGCGCGTTTCGAGTCCAGCAGCGGACTGATCGCCGTCGATGGCCGTCTGACCCCGGCGTCGTTCATCTACGCCGGGCTCTGCCACGTCAGTGGCGGGTTTGCGTTCTACACCTGGTTCGCCGGTGAACACTCCGGGGAGTTTCTGGTCTCGATGGGCGGCTACAGCCCGCGGTTCAAGAAACCTGACTATTTCCCGACCGTGCCGCGCTTGCAGATGGTCTATGAAACCGGGCCGTTGGTGCTCAAGGGCGAATGCTACTTCGCGCTGCTCTCGCACACGCTGATGGCGGGTTTCACGGTCCAGGCCACTTGGGAATCGGGGCCGATCAGCGCCTGGTTCAGCGTGGGAATCGATTTTCTGCTGGGCTGGCGGCCGTTCCATTACGAAGCCGCCGCGTATATTCACCTGGGCGCCTCGTTCAAGGCCAACCTGCTGTTTGTCACCGTCAAAATCACCATTCACGTGGGTGTCGACCTGAACATCTGGGGCCCCGAGTTCGGCGGTGTAGCCACGATTGACCTGGACATCATCAGTTTCAGCGTGCGCTTCGGCAGCGGCAGGGCCGAACCCGATCCCGTGACTTGGGAAGACTTCAAAACGTCGTTTCTGCCGGCGGCAAATGGCGACACAAAACGCCTGGAGATGTTCAGCCGCACCGACGCCGACAAGGCCGGTGACGTACAGCCAACCCAACTGGTCAGGGGCACGGTCCAGCAGGGTTTGATCAGCGACCTCAAGGCCAAGGACAGCACGGCCTTCTTCGACTGGGTACTCGACCCCAATCATTTCGGTATCGCCTCGAGCATGGTCATTCCCAGCAAGACGGCGCGGTTCAACGACTTCAAGGTCAATACGCCGTTCACCCCGGCGGGCGCGTTCACCTATGTCGGTAGCGGCACGCCCGCCGCGATGCCCACGGCCCATGGCGCGAATGACGATGGTGCGGGCTGGGCCGATGATTTCGGTGTCCTGCCCATGGCGCTGAAGGCTAGCCAGTTCAGCGTCGACCATCAGATGCAATTGACTCGACTGCCAGCCGGCGAGGACTACACCAAACCTGAAAACTACAACGTGCCGGTCAACGAAGTGGCGTTCGGCATCGCCTTGCAGAACGCCCAGTCTGCCCTGTGGGCCGGGCAGGACCCTGGCATCAACGGGGCGCGGATGATCGCCAACACACTGAGTGGCCTGGAACTCTCGCCAATGATCCGTCACCCGGCAATCACCGCGGACGCGGACCTTTGGGCGCTGCTTTTCGACACCACGAAGAAGATGCTCTGGCTGCTCGATACACCCAGCGTCGCCACCCGCGACAGCTTCGCCGCCGTCATCAGCGAGGAGGGCACCGTGCTGACCTACACCCGTGCGACCGCCAGTATCCGCAACGTCAACTTCGAACTGGCCGACCTGGCGGCGGCAGCGGTCGCCGCCGAACGCAAGAAGATGGTCGATAGCCTCGACTCGCTCGGTTTCAACTTTGACAGCGCCGCACTCGATGTCAGCCGTCTGGCCCGTTACCCGCTCTGGGACTGGCCGCTGATTCGTGTGCTCGGCGAGGAAACGAGTGCAATTTGATCACTACGTGTTGGAGATAAGCAGTGACTGATAATCGAGAACACCCCATTCAAGGGACGGTCAAATTCATCCAGCACAACCTGCCCGGGCTGGAGGCGGGCGAGTACCAGTTCACGGTCTCCCAGCGCGTCTCGCAGGAGCAGCAGCACTATGCCAATCAGTATCACTTTGCGGTGCAGGCGCCGCGTTTCACCCTCGACAGCAACGATATCCAGACCGTGTTCCCGCCTGACCAGACCCAGGGCGAATACACCGATACGTTGGCGCATGTAGTGTTTACCAAACAGACGTTGCCCTGGATGCGCCGCCCGAGTCTTGCTGAGCCGGTGGTCAGTTTTCCCGACCAGGAGCACGATCACGACGTGCCCACCTGGATGGCTGTGCTGATTTTCGACGAAGATGACGAGCTGGCTTTCAAGCAACAGGGGTTCAGTGCCAGCCCGAGCGCCGGCAAGCTGCGCGACCTGTTCTTCAAGCGTCCGCAGACGCAGATCGCGCAGGGCTATTCGTACTTCTACGCCGCCGCAGACCTGGACAGTTCAAGCGATGCGGCACGGCTGGAGAAGTATCTGGATTACGGCCAGCACGCGGACGACGCCTGCAACTACATTGATGTCCCATTAGGGTTGTTCTGGAGCGTTGCGCCGTCACTGGACGACTTGAAAATGATGGCCCACGTGCGCAATGTCGAGATCATCCGCAAGGCGACACAGAACGGCGTCCCGGCCTCGCGCAACGACCTTTCGAAAGTGCCGGGCACTTCCAACTTCGCCATCGTCACCGGCAACCGCCTGCCGCAAACCGGCAAGCGTTGTATCGCACACCTGGTGTCGTTGGAGGCCATGGAGCCGTTCCTGCCGATCGACCCGGCCACTTCGGACAACGGTGGCGAAGTCAGCCGGCCACGCTCCGTGCAGGCGCCGAACGAACCGGCGTTTGCCATCGATGACAAAGGGTTCATGCGCCTGGTCTCGCTGACGAGTTGGTCCTTCACCTCGACCGGTACGGGCAAGCGGTTCGAGCAGTTGCTGCTCGAACTCAAGCCAAAGAACCCGCTGGCAGGTCAGGCGACGCCGTCGACAGTCGCCGCCAACTTTGCTCTGGGCTTGCCGGTCGCGGCGGTGGAGGAGGGCGACACGGACGAAACCCGGCGGGCCAAGAATGCGCTGCAAATGGGCTATACGGCGCTCAAGCACCACACCCGCGATGCGGGCAATACCGTGTCGTGGTACCGCGGACCGCTGACGCCGTATCAGATCAAGACCGACACCGTGCCGCCGACCTGGACCTCCGCCGATGCCGCGACCCAGTACGACCCCGACACCGGGCTGTTCGATATTTCCTATGCGGCGGCATGGCAAATGGGTCAGTTGCTGGCCTTGCAGAACAAGCATTTCTCGGTGTTGCTCTACAATTGGCGCCGGGACAATCTGCGCGATGTCGTGGCGCAGATGGAAGCTATCGTGTTGCAGCAGTCGCTTGATGAAATCCAGCAGCAATTGCAAAGCGACTCGCTGATCTATCCCTTGCTCAAGCCCTTCCTGCCAACCCCCGACGCACTCCTGGCCACCGGCAACCTGGCTGTTGCTCGCGCCGGACGCGTCAGGTACCAACGGGAGGTGCTTTCGGACGCGACGCAGTTGCTCGCCATCGGCGACGCTCGGTTCAGCGTGCCGCTGGAGATCTACAGCTGGCTGGCCAAGCTCAAGCTACTCGATGGCGTCCCGTTCAACTATCTGGTGCCGGACGAGCGTATGTTGCCGCCGGAGTCGATACGCTTCTTCTATCTGGATGAGAACTGGATTCAGAGCTTGCTGGACGGTGCGCTGAGTATCGGCCGGGCCGTGACCGGTAATGCCGCCGACCCGACCATCGCCCACGATGTTGCGATCAAGGCCAGGGTCAATTTGCACACCACCCGGCATGCCTCGATCAGCCGCAGCATCGCGCTGGGGTTGAAAGACCAGGCCGAGGAAAAAATCGACATGGACGTGGTGAGCGGTTTCATTCTGCGCTCGGACGTGGTGCAGGGCTGGCCGGGGCTTGAAGTGAACGCTTATACCCCGGACGGCAAGGCGATGGACATTGTGCGCTTCGAGCGTCTGGCCCCCGGCGTGCTGTTGTGCCTGTTTGACCTCGACGGTCAGACGCTGGGCTCGGTGGATATCCATGAGCCCGCCGAAGGCTTGCACTTTGGCGTCGCGGCTACTGAGCCCAAAGCCATCAACCTGCGCTACAACTTCACCAACGCCACCCAAACGAATACGGCGGGCGAGCAGGTGCCTGGCGTGTTCCAGAGCGTACCGTTCCGGGATGCGAGCGAGCGGCGGCTGCTGCGCCTTTACCGGCTGTCAAAGAACCTGCACGACCCCAAGTACGGCGACTACATCCAGGGTATCTACAGCGGCTTCGACCATCTGCCGTCCTCCGAATTTGCCTTGCAAATGGTGAAGGGTGTCGGCCTCGTTTCGTTCGACCTCAGCGCAGGATCTGAATAATGACCTTGATCATCCCCGTCAACGTACAGGCATTGCGGGTCAGCCCGAACGACGCGAGCCTGGTGACCAAAAGCACTGAGCTGTTTTCCGGCGGCACGACCGCCTATGAGGGGCTGCCCTGGCGCGAACCGGGCCGTAACGGCGCCATCGTGCATAGCGGCACCTGGACCAAGGCCAACGTCAGCAGCAACACCTACAACCCCTTGAGCCAGAACGTGATCGAGCAGCTCAAGGCGGGCATCCACCTGCACTGGGCGCTGCCCGACACCATAGCCCAAGGGCGCCAGGCACCGGACGGCACGGTGGACTACCCGCCGGCACCCAACCGCTGGCTGGTGACGCGCATCCTCCAGGGGCAGCAGGGCACGCAAGTGAAACAGTGGGTGGTCGAGAGCGACTACCTGATGACGCCCGAGGAGTACGTCTCGGACTATTACCCCTCCAGCCAGCGCACCAGCATTTCCCTGCCGGTGGGCTGGGATGTACCACCTGGCTACGACATCGCCGGCAATGGCGGCGCCGCTTATTACCCGCCGTCGCGGCGCATGGGCCGGGTGTTCGAGCTGCAAACCTGGCAACCGGAGCCGGACTTGCCCGGTACAGCGCTGACGGATGTGCGCCACCTGCCAGCGTTCGTCCTGTCGGGTAGCAACTTCATGGCGCCTGGGCAAAGCCTGGGTGCGATCAGCGCGTTGGGCAACAGCGGGCCGACGTTCAGTGCCTATTACCCGGACTGCGCCAGTGCATTCGGCTTTCACGACACATTCCAGGATATAGGGCAGGGGTTTGACCTGGGCAATGCGCGTTTCGAGGTGTCGTACCAGGTCAGCGGCTGGCACAGCAGCGCGGCGGACGACCCCTTGCAGAGTACAGCTTTCGAACAGGCGCTCGCGCAGGCTCGTGTCGACAACGGCAAGGCGCCGCTCGACGAGCAACTGACCCCGGAGCAACTGCTCGCCCAGGTGGTGGAAGGGTTTTACCTGTGGCAGTACACGCCCACGCCCGCACAGCTTCCCTCGCGCTGTGTCTACACGGCGCAGGTGGCGAACGTCCCTTGGAATACCACCGGTCAGAACCCGGTGTTCCCCAATGCGAAGCCGGGATTTCCCAAGTGCTACCTGGTACCCGTGACCGACCGCGACGAATCCGTGCGCGCCGCCATGGGCAGTTCGAGTTCGTCGGCACTGGCCGCGCTGATCAAGGAGCAATGGCGCAACAGAAAACCCCAGGACCCCAAGGGCCAGCTTGACGGCGCCGGCCAGGAGATCGAAGACAACCTGGAATTTCTCCTGGATGCGCTGCAGATGGGTTTGCTGGAGCGGCTTGGCAGCTCGCTGACGCTGGTTCAGCTTGAGCAGGAAGTACATCAGAACGGCTTCGGTGCCCTGCAAGCCGGGCGCATTTGGATGATTCGGCAGAAGCAGACCGGTAGCGGCTCGCAGTACGCCGCGCCACAGGTGGTGCTGCCTGAGGATCACAATCAGTTGGGCGATAAGCTCAATGCGCTTAACGTGTACCAGCAGCGCCTGGATGCGTTGCTCAACATCATCGTGTCCTGCCGTCAGCAGATCTTCATGGATTGGTACAAGTACATCACCGGTCTCTACGACGATACCGGCTCGGTGCCTTTCGACGTCACGCAACTGAACACTTACCTGGCCGAGCAGATCCTCGATTTGTGGGCCAAGTTCGAAGCTGCCTTCGGCAAGGCCGCTGCCGCGTCCCCGGCCACCCAAAACATTCCGGTGTTTTACTGCGGGCCACAGGATTTTCTCAGTCAGGCCGCCGACGGCAGTTACGTCAGCAAGGCGTCCGCGCAGAGTCTGGTTGGGCAACTGGTGACGCAGGCCAATACGTTGGTGAGCCTGCTTGCCTCCTCCTACAGCCAGTTCGAATTGCAGACCACCAACGCCGCGCGCTTCTGGCAGCCCAACGAGCCGGTGCTGGTGGTGACCGGCGACACGCTGCAACCGGCCCGGCGTAACGGTAACGTCAAACGCCTGCCGTGCCGGCTTGGTGCTCAATTGCTGAGCCAGGTCAGCGCCAACACCAGCGGCGCCAGCCTGACGGCCGCCGCCCTGCAAAGCGCGTTGACGCTCGGTGTGCCCAAGGTCAATCCGGCCGGCAGCCCTGAAGCACGCGACCTGCAGCCGATTCTCGATGATCTGAGCCGTCTGCTGGGGGAAAAGTGCCTGCTCGACCCGTTGCTGGTACCGCAGATCGCCGGGGCGCTCAAAGGGACGCCACAGACGGACGTCGCGGCCGCACAGCAAGCGCTCGTCGCGCAGATCCAGCAAGCCTGGACGGAAAACGCGGCGGCCCCGTGGAAAAACCTACCGATCATCGAAAACCCCAGCGAAACCAGCAACGGCCTCACGCTCACCTGGAGTGGACAAGCGCCGCAGGGGCTGGCCCTGAACCATGCGCTCGATTGGCAGGACCCGTTCCTGCCGCTGTTCCTGGTCTGGGAAGCCACCTACGTGCCTTTCGAGCACAGCACCAGCGGATCGCAGGACTATGAGGCCAGCTATATCACCGAGCAGTTCCAGCTGGATGAACGAGAGATCGAACTGGTCTTCGGCAAGACCCCGCCGCAACCGGCCAAGGGGCGGGTGAAGCTGACCGACAGCATCCTGTTGTCGTCCAAGGTAGCCGAGCCGCTGATCGAACAGTTGCGCCGCTACCTGCAACACAACGACAACCCCGACCTGCAAGCGATCGTGCAGTACCTGGTGGACAAACCGCTGCTGGCGCAAGGGTTGGGCGGGGTAAACGCCGGGTTCATCACCCGAGCGGCGGGCTTGCAGCTCAATCCGTTCAACCCGTTCTACGACGAGGAGTCGACGCCGACGGCGCTGGTCGACAGCTTTGACAACACGCAGTACGTCAACAGCCTGACCCACTTCGTGGCTTGGGCCGCGGGCGAGCAGACCGGACAGGTGCCGATCAGCCAGGAGAGTCTGTACAACCTGATGCGGGCCGGTTATTTCACCTTATCGAAACTGCAACTTGTCGATGTGTTCGGGCGCAAACGCCTGCTGGTCGACACCGAGCAGTTCGAGGACAGCAAGAAGGTCTCGGTGTCCTGGCAGATGCAGGCGCCCGACGGTGTCACAGGTAAAGGCTACTTGGCGCCTCGCATCGCCCAGCCCAGTCGTTTGCTGTTCCGCTGGCTGAGTGCCGGGAACGACGAGGTGCAGATGAACCCGGTGCCCTCGACCTCCCCACTGTGTGGTTGGATTGTGCCGAACTACCTGGAAAACGCGCTGATGCTGTTCACCGGCACCGGCGAGGTATTGGGTTCGCTTGGGGTATTTGGTGCGCAGCAGGCCGTTGCCTGGCATTCGGCGCCTGGCAACGCCGCCCGTTCGATGCAGGAGGACCTCGCCGACGCCAACCCGCACCTTGTGAAGTTGGCCACATTCATCCTGGGTAAACCCAGGGCATTTTTTGCCACCTTGCTAGGTACCATCGAAAATGCCCACACCTACATCCTGCCGGACGACAAACAGGCCGCTCAGGCCCAAGCAGTGCTGATGGGCCAGCCGCTGGCCCTGGTGCGCGCCGGCTTGCGTTGCGAGGTGCAGGGGCTGCCGGCGTTCGTGACCAGCAGCGACGAACTGGCGCGCTTGTTACCCGGCCAGAACGACAAGACTTATGACTGGACGCAACGCGACAGTGCCGACATACGCGGCATCGATATTCCGGTGCGCCTGGGTGATCGCGACCACCTCGAGGATGGATTGGTGGCGTACCTGCTCGACAGCGACACACCGTACACCACCCTCTATGCACCAGCGGCCCCCAGCCCTGGAGTCGCGGGGATCGAGCGGCCGACCGCGCAGACCATCACCCTGAATCTACACGCCAACATTGATCCGCCGACACACCCTTACGCCGATGCCAAGGCGCAGATTGACGATCTGCGAGATGTACGCATCCCCGCGCAGAAAACCCTGAGCCTGCTGGTCGACCCTCGGGCGATGGTGCATGCCACAACGGGCCTGTTGCCGGTGAAGGCCATCGGCATCCCACCGGACATCACGGCGGCGGCGCTGCGCAACATCGAAATGACCTTCTTTACCCATCCGATCCTGCGCAGCCAGCAGCGATTGAGCCTGCCGATACCGCCGGAATCGGGATTCGTCTGGGAATGGACCACTAGCGTGTTGCAGGACGGCCAGCAGGTTCCGCAGGACGAGCCGTTACCGGCCAGCCAGGTGGGCGATCGGGCCGCGTTTTCCTATACACCGCAAACGGCCGAGGACGGCTGGCTCAAGCTGACGCCTGCGCCGCAAACCAAGTAGATACCGGGTAAACCAAAGGAGCTACGACATGGCTGTCAGCGCGACATTTTTGAACGACTCGACTCAAAAGCCCGAAATCTACATCGGGCGCTCGGACCTCGGCAGCTACACGCTAACCCTGCGCAGCCCCTCGGCGCTCACGGCCGTAGATATTCGCCTGCAATTCCCCGGCACCTTGTTCAATGCCCCGGATGTGGCGCAGATCAAGGTGCTCACTACCGGCTGGGCAGCGACAGTGCAGGGCAACATGCTGGTGCTCAAGGGGAGCCAGCTAATCGATGCGGGCGGCACTCTCATCATCAAGCTTGGCAGCGTTGTTTCAAGCCTCACCAGCCAGACCAACGCCGATCTCGGTGTGCGCGTTAACGGGCAGAACATCTCGCCGCCGTACAAGATCTTCCTGTTGCGTTACCCCGAGTTTGCCGGCGATCTGCGGCAGAACATGGCGGTGCAACTGTTGCCTGACAGCAGCGTTTATGTCACCCCGCTGGACAACGTCACCATCGAAAACCTGTTGGTGCTGCAGTTGACCAACCTCAAGCCCAGCGAGGACCTGGTCACCAAACCCTGGGTGGACACGCCGACTGTGCTGCTGTCCTTCGTCTATGGTGACAGCATCGGGGCGTTGACCCCGTCGGACCCCAAAGACCCGTTCTCGGCCTGGAACATCAAGACGTCGGTCGAGGCCACGTACCATGATGGCCATCAGACTTACGAATGGGATGCGACCAACCCCGACTCGGGTGCCGGTGCCAACGACCCGGTCTGGACGCTCAAGCCGGTCAACACTAACCGGGCCGTGCTGGGGCCCGCCAGCGGCGCGACGGCCGCTTTTGTCGTAGAGAAGATCACCACCCAGGCGCCCCGCGGGGCCACGGTAGCCTACCTGCAATACAGCGACTTCCCGGGCTATGACGATGGCTACTTCACCCTGGTGCTGCAAAAGCGCGAGCCGACGCCGAACATCATCTTTTTCAATGCCGTCCCTTCAAATCTGGCCAAGCTGGGGGACGAGGTCACTTTGCGTTGGCAGTGCTTCGACGTGCAGCAGGTCAAGCTGCAGTTCGGCGACACGACCCTCGACAGCGCAAAGGGGCAGATCGGCACTGGGGTGAGCGGCATTGACCAGTACAAGATCAAGCTCGACACCACCACCCAGTTCACGCTCAATGCCTACAAGACCCTCAATGCAGCCACCCCGGATTTCACCACGCAGTTCACTGTGAATGTGCCGCCGGTGGCGCTGGATGCCTTTGTCGCCACTGCCTACAGCGGCACGCTGCCGGCCAAGGTGAGCCTGACCTGGCAGACCCGCGCCGCCTTGTCGGCGGTTATCAGCGCACCGGGGCAAAGCGATTACGTGATTCCCCGAGGCGACCTTGTTTCGGGCAGTTATCCAGTGTTTCCGCAGAAGCCGATCACCTACACCCTGACTGTGCAAGGGCAGGGTGGACCGTTGAGCAAGTCCCTAGACCTGTTCTTCCTGAACCGGGGTTGGAACACCTTTAATAGCGGTACTGACTTCAAAGCGCTCAGTGGGGCCCTCCTGCTGGGTAACGCCAATACCTTGTGGCTGTTTTCGCCAGACACGGCCAAAGCGATCTTCAACACGCGTGACGGGCAGACCTGGACCCAGGTCGCCGGTTTCGACGACAGTTTTCCGGCGCGTTCGAATGCCGGCGGCGTGTACTGGAAAGGCAAGTTTTGGCTGATGGGGGGGGACACCGGAGCGCAGCGTCTGAATGACGTCTGGAGCAGCAATGACGGCATGCAATGGACCCAGGTGACCGCGAATGCGGCCTGGCCCGGGCGCAGTGATTTCGGCTGCGTGGTGTTCAAGGATAAACTGTGGGTGCTGGGGGGCTCTGGCCAGAGCTATCAGCCTCTCAATGATCTGTGGTGCTCAAGCGACGGCAGCAACTGGCAAAAGGTCGGTACGGCCGGCTGGACACCGCGTTCGCGGTTTGGGATCGCTGCATCGGACACCACCCTGTATGTCGTTGGCGGACAGACCGATATCAACACGGTCAGCAATGATGTGTGGACCAGCAGCCAGGGGAGCACGTGGGAAGAGCAGCCGCCGCTGCCGGCGTCGGCTCGCTCGTCTCCGACGGTGTTCACCCGCGACGGTGGCGTGTTTGTCCTGGGCGGTGTCGCGCCGGATGGCTCGGCGCTGGGGGATCTCAATTGTTATTCGGACAATGGCTGGAGTGTGCTGCCGGGCTTGGCCTGGAGTATATCGCGCCCGGGCTCCACATCATTTCGCGGTGGCGTGTGGATTGCAGGTGGGACCACCGGGACCCATACCCCGAGTGCCGGGCCAAACAAGACGGTGTATGCGTTGATGCTCTAGGCTGGCTTTGTCGCCAGCCAACTGACCGAGTTGACAACCGCTGCCTGAGGCGCGGCGGGCAGAGGATGGTTTTTGGGGGTGAGCTGGCCCAGCGGTGAGGAGGTAGAGTGCACCGCCCGGATATCCTGTAGTGGTCCAGCCCTCCTCGTTCACCTGACCACTGGAAGTGAATGGCGCTACAGGGTTTGTGGAAAGGCAGAAATGATCAGTCGAATAGCCTGCCCAACAACGCCTAAAGACTCTCAGGATCGCCGAAAAACATCTGTATCCGCGACCGCAACCACCGCTCCCCCGGATCATTGTCCTGCGACCCTCGCCAAGCCATATGCAGCTCGAACGAACGCACCGGCAACGGCGGTTCTTCCGCGCGCAAACCACCTGCGGCGGTCAGTGCCTCGGCAGCGTAGTCCGGCACGATGGCGACAATGTCGGTGCCCGAGAGCAGGGTGCCCAGCCCGTTGAACTGCGGCACCGCCAGCACCACATGGCGCTTGCGGTCGAGTTTCTCCAGCTCTTCATCGATGAACCCGCTCAAGTCGCCGGCGAACGACACCAGCGCGTGGGGACGGGCGCAGAAGTCGTCCAGGCTCAGGGAGCCCGGGACGCTGTCGGCGCGCAGCAGCTTCGGCAGGCTGCGGCGCAGTACTTTGCGCTTGGCGTTGGCCGGCAGGTCGGCGGTGTAGCTGACGCCGATGGAAATTTCGCCGGAGGCGAGCAGGCCGGGCATCAGGATGTAATTGACCCGGCGCACTACCAGTACGATGCCGGGCGCTTCGGCGCGCAGGCGTTTGAGCAGTTGGGGCAGCAGGGCGAATTCGACGTCGTCGGACAGGCCGATGCGGAACACCGCGGTGCTGGTGGCCGGGTCGAACTCGGCGGCGCGGCTGACGGCGGTGGAAATCGAGTCCAGGGCCGGGGAGAGCAGGGCGAAGATTTCCACGGCCCGGGCCGAGGGTTCCATGCTGCGGCCGGTGCGCACGAACAGAGGGTCGTCGAACAGCCCACGCAGGCGCGACAACGCGGCGCTGATGGCTGGTTGGCCGAGGAACAATTTCTCGGCGGCGCGGGTCACACTGCGCTCATGCATCAAGGTTTCGAATACGATCAAGAGGTTAAGGTCGACACGACGCAGGTCGTTACGGTTCATCTTGTGTCCTGGAAGAGTCAGCTTTATTTGACGAGAACGGCGATATAAGAGCCCTGAAGGTCCATTCAGACGCGTGACCGGTATGAATCTTACGGGGAAAGGCTGGTACTCTGCACCGGCTAATTGAGTTTTCCTACGATACTTGAGGTCTATTCCTCAGATGCGGAATCAATGACAGACATGTCGACTATTAACGGCGACCGGTGGCCTTAGCCGGAAAGCCCAGATAGAGTTCATGGCAATAGAGGTTACTTTGACGAGGTTTGCGATGTCCCGCACGATCCGTTTTCACAAGTTTGGTCCGGCCGAGGTGCTCAAGTGCGAAGAGCATGCAGCCGCGCAGCCTGCACCGGGCGAAGTGCAGGTCCGTGTCGAGGCGATTGGCATCAGTTGGTATGACATTTTGTGGCGCCAGAACCTGGCGTCTTCCCACGCACGCCTTCCATCCGGCCTTGGCCATGAGATGGCCGGGGTGGTCGTAGCATTGGGCGAGGGCGTGGATGACTTGGCAGTGGGCGATAAAGTGGCCAGTTTTCCGGCCGAGAGCCCCAATGATTACCCGGTGTATGGCGAGCAGATCGTCCTGCCCCGTTCGGCCCTGACCCGCTATCCGGACGTCCTGAGCCCCATCGAAGCCAGCGTGCACTACACGCCGCTGCTGATAGCCTACTTTGCGTATGTGGACCTGGCACGGGTCAAGCCCGGGCAGTTTGCCCTGGTGACCGACGCCAGCCATTGCGCCGGCCCTTCGTTTGTGCAACTGGGCAAGGCCCTGGGTGTGCGGGTGATTGCCGCCACCAAGGACAGCGCTGAGCGCGAGTACCTGCTTTCTCTGGGCGCAGAAAAAGTCATTGTCACCGAGGAACAGGACCTGCTGATGCAAATCAACAAGTTCACTGACAACCGCGGTGTCGACGTGGTGTTCGATGGCTTGGGTGGCCCGCAGATGTCGCTGCTCGGTGATGTGCTGGCGCCCCGTGGCAGCCTGGTGCTGTATGGCTTGCAGGGTGGTAACCAGACACCGTTCCCGGCGTGTGCGGCGTTCCAGAAGAACATTCAGTTCTTCGTGCACTGTATCGGCAACTTCACCGGCAAGCCGGAGCTGGGCATCATCCAGGATCAGGTGGCGTTACAGCGCGCGTTGCGTGACATCAACCAACTGACCGCCGATCGTGTGCTCGTGCCTCTGAAAACCACGGTGTTTCCGTTCAATCAGTTTGTCGAAGCCCACCGTTACATGGACGAATGCCCGTGCCGCGAGCGGGTTGCATTGCAGGTTGCGGCTGTTTGAGCTGTAGGAGTATTCGTAAATGAGTGCTCCTACGCCTGAGTGAATGGGGCAAATGCGCCATTTGACAGGGCTTAACCCGCCCGCTCCAGAAGCTGCCGACCTGGCGCTTTTGCCCACAAATCCGGCCCTTTCTCCCTGACGCCGCCCTGAATTCCAGCGCGGCGTCGTTGCATGTGCGCCTTTTACGCGACATCAGTTGTTCATCTGAGCTGGTTTTCGGCCAGTTTCTGTATCTATGAATCATTATTCCAACACTGATAATTGCGCCTTCACTTTCATCTCAAGGATTGAGCAATGATTGAATCTCTGACTCGGCTGCAGATAGTTATTCGAACTATCGGCGCGGCAGACATGTGTACTCAGCAAGACAGGTACTTTCATAAAGTGCACCGACCCTGCAAATGGAAAAGTTGTTTGAGTCTATTGTCGGACGCTTCTTTAAAAAGCGGGCTAAAAAAGCGTAGGAGCTTGTCGGAAGAGTCCTAAGGAAAGCTTTTTAAAAGGGTTTTTCCATTACTTTCATTGGGTTGTGCGCTTGCGCGGGTGAGAAATGCTGCCCGGCAATTCATGTCGTTTTGTTGCGCGGTGCTAGTGTTTAAACGTCGACGCACACTACGTGGCGCGATTTTCCTACACGCAAAATAGGTCAAGCAAACACTGTCAGCAGTTGCTTGAAACTGATATTTCAACTCGGGTAGTAGAACTATGAGCACTATTCACGAACAGGCTATGAATCATGTTTACCAGCAAGTTCTGCAACGTCTGATCGGGCACTTCAGTCGCGCGGGACGTACCGCTCTCCAGTTACTGATCCAGCGAATCATTGTCGCGGCAGGCGGGATGGAACAGGTGGGGGACTTCAAGGTACTGGTGGCCCACGGTGGCGGTGAAGTGAGCAGCTATACCCTGGCGCTGCTGCGAGCGGCTCAACTGACCATTGCCGGTCGCGCGCCACGTACCTTTCAACTGAGGGTCGCGACGTTACGGCACGCGGGCATGACAGAGGGGCAGCTCGATACCCTGAATCGCGGCTACGGCCGGCTGTTTCTCCACGATGACCCGCGTGTCGAGTTGTTGATGGTGGAAAACCAGGAGGTACACCCCTTCAATCACCAGCGCCCGGCCTCAGCGATCGGGCGAAAGATCAGCCAGCGCAATATGTTGATGGTGGGCCATGTGAGCGCCGGGGACTGCCGCGCCACCCTGTGCAACGACACTTACCTGGCCGTCGGTGATTTTTACCAGCGTGTCACCACGTGCAATGGCGGCGTCCACGCGCTGGTCAGTGGTGACTCCCCGCGTAGGCAGAGTCAGTTTCTTGCCTGGCTCAAGAAAACCGCGCAGGGTGCAGGCGTCCGTGTTCCCAAGGGCCATCCGATGTCCCTCAACGCGTTGTTCGCACACATGGACGAGTGGAGCACCGGTTATTACCAGGATGTGTTCGGTGAGCATTACGTAGCCAGCGATAACCCCAGCACGGCAGGGCATCGTCACTTGGCCTACATCGGCATCGCCGACTTGCTGGAAGATGTCGACATCGCGTCGACCTCCCTGCTGACCGAGTTCATGGCCTACGCTCCCGATCCACTCGGCTTTCACTTCAGCCATCCGATCTATTCCAATCCGTTGCTGATGGCTCATCTGCGTGGGTTGCAGGCCGAATGCCTGCGTGAGCTGACTTATGAAGAGGGCGTCGAAGGTTTTGTCCAGCAGGCCGCCGCGTACATGCGCCGTCTGCGCATGCCCGACGACTTGCTTATTCAAGCCGGGACCCGCGAAGGGCGCATGCTCTGGAGTACCTACGCCCAGGAGTTCTTCGGCTTGGATGAGACCCAGCTGACCTGCCTGCTGTTTTCACCGTTTGTACATCACGGAGAGCGACTGGAAGGTTATCTGCGCCAATGTCACCCGGGCATGCTGGTGGCGTTGCCTGAGTTGCACAAAGTCCTCCAGGGCAACGGTTCCGCCGAAATGCTGCAGCAGTGGGTAACGGACACCAGCGGTTTGCCGATGCCCTTGTTGCAGCACCTGTACCGCAAGCGGCCGCTGGCCGGAGAAAACGGCATGTGTCGCGCCGCTGCGGCCCAGGGCGCCGCGCAGGCCGTGCCATTGTTCGGGCGATGACCCTGCGTGGCGAGCGTCAGGCGGATTTCGCGTACCAGGCGGTCTATCGCTACATGATCAGTCTGATCAACGAGGTCAGTACCGACACCCGGGTAAAACTGCCGTCGTTACGGCAGTTGGCCGGACGCCTGAACGTGTCCATTTCGACGATCCAGTACGCCTATGCGTTGCTGGAGAAGGAAGGCAGGGTGTATTCGGTGGCCAAATCCGGCTATTACGCCTGGCCGATGTCGGTAAACCCGCTGGCCTGGGCCGGCGGGGACCTGCTTGATCGCCTTTACGCGGCGGCCCGGCGCCCCGGCATGCTGGTACTCAGTGGTGACGAGCCGGCATTGCTGGGCTCCCTGGATGAAACACTGCTGCGGCTCGAGCGGGAACTGGTGCGCCAGTACCCGTCGCATTTGCAGCCCTGGTCACAGCCCTGCGGTGTGTGGGAATTACGCGCAGCCCTGGCCGCGCGCTATACCTCGTCGCCCACGCGCTGCTGGCATGCCGACGATGTGTATATCGGTGCCGACCTGCGTGGCGTGCTGGATATCCTGATCGAAGTGCTGGGCCTGCGGGGCACCACCGTGATTGTCGAGTCGCCCTGCGACTGGCTGATCCTGCGCCTGTTGCAGGACGCCGGGGTACGCATCATCGAGTTGCCCTGGACGCCGGAGGGTCGCCTGGATCGAACCGTGCTGGGGAAGCTGTTGCGCGATGAGCCGGTGCATCTGGTGTTGCTCTCGTCTTCCGTCAGCCTGCCCGGCGGGGTGGCCATGTCAATCGACGAACGTCTCGACGTGGCACACCTGCTGGAGCAGTCCGGTTGCTGGTTGCTTGAAAACGACACCTTTGGTGAGCTGGGTTTCGAAGCCCCCCACACCGCATTGCGCGAACGGGTGAACCCTGAGCGGCTGATCGTGTTTTCTTCGTTCGAGAAGGTGCTTGGCTCGGAAGCCCCCTACGGCTACCTGCTGTGCCGGCACATGAGCAATGAGTTGCAGCGTCAGTTCCTGCTGCGCTCATTCCGTTTATCGTCGATCCGTCAGCGCGCGATTGCCCGTTTGTACCAAAGCAGGCGGATTGACCAGCACCTGCGCACGCTGCGCCAACGCTTGAGCGAGCAGGCGGCGCACATGAGCCAGCGCCTGGAGCAGCATTTGGGCGACCAGGTGACTTATCGGATGCCGGCCGCCGGTGCCGCGTTCTGGCTGGCCTCTACCCGTACGGTGGACATGCGCCAGGCATTTCAGCGCCTGCTGGCACGGCAAGTGGTGATCGCCCCCGGGGAGCTGTTCAGTGTCAGTGGCTTGCACCAGCAGCACCTGCGCGTGAGTCACACCTTTCACGGGCAACCCAATCTGGACATTGCCCTGGAAGCATTGAGCGACGCGTTGCGCCAGGCGCAGACTGGGTGAAATTTCTCTTAACGATGTAGGATCGATACCGTCGCGCAGCAGTCCAACTCTCAGTAAACTGCCATTTTTTCCGAATCCTTCTATCCGAGGTTTATGCATGACAATCAGTCCTTTTGCGGGCAAACCGGCGCCGGCCCAGTTGCTGGTGGATATCCCGCGACTGGTCACGGCCTATTACACCGGCCAGCCTGATGCAGCGATCTCCACCCAGCGCGTAGCCTTTGGTACCTCCGGGCACCGTGGCAGCTCATTCGAACTGAGCTTCAACGAATGGCATGTGCTTGCCATCAGCCAGGCCATCTGCCTGTATCGCGAAGCCCAAGGCATCGACGGCCCGCTGTTCGTCGGCCTGGACACCCACGCGCTGTCGACCCCGGCCGGTGCCAGCGCACTCGAAGTGCTGGCCGCCAATGGTGTGCACGTGATGCTGGCCGAAGGCGATGAATACACGCCAACCCCGGCAATTTCCCACGCCATCATCTGCTACAACCGTGGCCGTACCAGCGGCCTGGCCGACGGCATCGTTATCACGCCGTCCCACAACCCGCCGCAAAGTGGTGGCTACAAGTACAACCCGCCCAACGGCGGCCCGGCCGATACCCACGTCACCAAGTGGATCGAAGCCAAGGCCAACGAGCTGCTGGCCAATAAACTGGCCGGGGTCAAGCGCATCACCCATGCGCAGGCGCTCAAGGCCGACACCACCCATCGCCATGATTACCTCAACAGCTACGTGGCCGACCTGATCAACGTGATCGACATGGACGCCATCCGCAGTGCCGGCCTGCGCCTGGGCGTGGATCCGCTGGGCGGAGCAGGGGTGCGCTACTGGTCGGCGATTGCCGAGCACTATCGACTGAACCTGGAGGTGGTGAACACTGAAGTCGACGCCACGTTCCGCTTCATGAGCGTCGACTGGGACGGCCAGATCCGCATGGACCCGTCCTCCAGCTACGCCATGCAAGGCCTGATCGGTCTCAAGGAGCGCTTTGACGTAGCCTTCGCCTGCGACCCGGACCATGATCGCCATGGCATCGTGACCCCGTCCGGCGGCCTGTTGGCGCCGAACAACTACCTGGCGGTGTCCATCGACTACCTGTTCCAGAACCGTCCCGACTGGCGCGCCGATGCGGCCGTGGGCAAGACCGTGGTCAGCAGCGGCCTGATCGATCGCGTCGCCGCGCGCATGGGGCGGCGCCTGTATGAAGTGCCGGTGGGCTTCAAGTGGTTTGCCGATGGCCTGTTCGAGGGTTCATTGGGCTTTGGCGGCGAAGAAAGCGCCGGGGCGTCGTTCCTGCGCAAGGATGGCTCGGTGTGGAGCACCGACAAGGACGGCCTGATCCCGGCCTTGCTGGCGGCGGAAATGACCTCGCGCAAAGGCCAGGACCCGAGCCAGATCTACCGTGGCCTCACCGATGCCTTGGGCGAGCCGTTCGCCATTCGTGTCGACGCCAAGGCCACGCCAGCGCAGAAAGCTTTGTTGGGCAAGCTGTCGCCAGAGCAGGTGACCTCCACGCAACTGGCCGGGGAAAGCATCCAGCAAATCCTCAGCCACGCGCCGGGCAACAACCAGGCGATTGGCGGCCTGAAAGTGATGACCGAAAACGGCTGGTTCGCCGCACGGCCATCGGGCACCGAGGACATCTACAAGATCTACGCCGAGAGCTTTATTGGTGAAGATCACCTCAAGCAGCTGGTGCAAGAGGCGCAGGTACTGGTAGACGGCGCCATCTCCCAGTAACAACGCAAAACCACTGTGGGAGGAGGATTGCCTTCCTCCCACAGGGTTGATCAGGCCAGGTCGACCAACACGATCTCGCTGTCTTCAATCGCCGTCACCCGCAACACCTGCTCATCCTCAACCGCTACACCGTCTCGAGCCTGCGCACGCAAGCCGTTGACTTCAATCACGCCGGTCGCCGGCACCAGGTAAGCTCGGCGCCCGCTGTCCAAGCGGTATTCCGCGCTTTCCCCGGCTTTCAGGTTCGCCGCTACCAGGCGTGCATCCGCGCGGATGCGCAGGCTCTCCCTGTCACCGGCCTTGCCACTGGCCAGGGTCACAAACCCTTCGCGATCGCCTTTCGGAAACGGCTTGGCGCCCCAGGAAGGTGGCAGGCCGGCCTCGTTAGGGATGATCCAGATCTGGAAGATCTTGGTCGGCGTCGCTTCCAGGTTGTACTCGCTGTGGGCGATCCCCGTGCCCGCGCTCATCACCTGCACATCGCCGGCCTCGGTGCGGCCCTTGTTGCCCAGGTTGTCGGCGTGACTGATGGCGCCTTCACGGACATAGGTAATGATCTCCATGTCGCGATGGGCGTGCTGCGGGAAGCCGGTGCCGGGGGCGATGATGTCGTCGTTCCAGACCCGCAGGTTGCCCCAGTGCATGCGCTTGGGGTCGTGGTATTCGGCAAACGAAAAGTGGTGATGGGCGTCAAGCCAGCCGTGGTGAGCGCCGCCCAGGGCGTTGAAAGGTCGTAGTTCAAGCATGATCGTCTCCTGTTGATGGCGCTATGATCCGTGAGCCCATGATCGATAAAAAGCGTAAAAAATGCCTGATTCCTATCGGTGAATTAGATTGATTGCTGGCGTTTTGACTTTCACTTCATCGCCTAACTGCATGACGCTAAAGCAATTGGCTGGAACTGAGCGCCGATTCCGGCGACCATGGTGCCCTTGTCAAAACCCAGCTCATCGCAGGAGTCCGCGTGCCGCAACACAAGCCTGATCTGCCCCCCGAACTGCGCCCATTGGCGGAAATGCCGCTGCTCAAACGCCTCGCCGCACGCCTGTTTGGCCATGGCCTGACGCGTTTGCGCGCACAGCACCGGTTTTCCTGGTTGCATGGGCAGGCCGATGGTTTTCGCAGTGGCCACGAGGCCGGCGTGGAGTATGGCTATCGCGAGGGCAAGGCCGATGGCCTCGAGGAGGGCCGACAAGTCCTGTTGATCCGCGACTTCCGTCCCGATGAGCACCGCGCGCCCGGCGTCGATGACAGCCTGTTCGACGATTGGCGGCTGCCCTTGACCGCTGACGTGAAGAAACGCATCAAGGCTGATGTGGCCCGCTTGCTGCCGGCCCATGCCCAGCCGAGCGCGGCGCAATGGAAGATGATCTTCAGCGATACGCCGTCAACCTCGGTGATCGCCGGTGCCGGCGCGGGTAAATCCACCTCGCTGGTGCTGCGTATTTTGCTGCTCACCCATTACCTGGGCTTCGAATTGAGCTCGATGACCGTGGTGACCTTCACCCGCGAGTCACGCAAAGACTTCATCAACAAGCTCATGGACATTCTCACCCTGTGGGGCCAACCCATTGGCATGAAAGAAGCCCAGGCGGTGGTGCGCACCTTTCACTCGCGCATTCTGCCGATGGTCCGCAGCCTGCCGGGTTTTGAACGCCTGCAGGCGTTCGAAAACCTCAGTGCCGGTTTCGAAGACGCTGACAGCAACCCGTTCGACCTGCGCATCAGCGACGCCCAGCGCCAGCAGATGAATGCCTGCTACCACCAGTTGCAGGGGCGACATGCACGGTTTCGTGAACTGATTGCGCCGCTGGCACGCCACGGCCTGCAACTGCGCGAACTGGAGCGCGATCATCCGGATGTACAGAAGCGCATAGCGGTGACCGAACTGGCGGCCAAGCGCGATGAAGAACTCTGCGATGTGATCGAGGACCTGTGGTTTCGTGCCGGCGCCTGGCCGATCAAGGGGATTGAGCCCAGTCGCCAACGCTTCGAAATCAATGGCGCGCAGTTCCATTGCCACGGCTATATCCCGGCGCTGGATGCGTGGGTAGTGCTGGGCTTTGATCCCAGGGAAAATGCCCAGATCAGCCGGCCGAATTCGAAGCTGTCGGTCCGTGCAGAGTGGGCGGTAAAGCGCACCCTGTTTCAAGCTTTCTGTCGTAAGCCATTGATATGGCTGGATAGTTATGATGCGTCAAAGCGTCTTTTAAGCAGCCTCGCCGGGGATGCCAGCGCGGGTCCCGGCTTTGATTACAAGGTCAAGGGCGAGCTGGCGTCGGCGCCGCTGCTGGACAGTTTCGTGATGGCCGCCGGTTTTATCGAGAACCTGGGGCTGGACGTGCCGACTGCCGTCGGCCAGATGAGCTTCGCCAAGGACGACCCGGACCGGTTCTTCTTCGAAGCCCTGAGCATTTTCTGGAAAGCCCTGGAAGACCACCTGCTGGATCAGTCGCCGCCGATCATGACCTATAACCGCATGTTCTCGCTGTTCGGCGAGAACACCCCGGAAAACCTCAAGCTCCTCAGCGATCCGCTGCTGCGGCCGATGTCGCACCTGATGATTGACGAATTCCAGGACGTATCGCCCCAGATCGTTTCGTGGATACGCGCCAGCCTGCGGGAAATCCGCAGTCGTGGGCCGGCGATGCATGTGGGCCGTGGCGCACAACGTTCGTCCTTGCTGTGCGTGGGTGATGACTGGCAGTCGATCTACGGCTGGCGCGGCAGTTCGCCCAAGTACTTCATGGAATTCAACCAGGAATTCCCGGCGCCGAGTACTACCCGCGTCATGCTCGGCGAGAACTACCGCAGCCATCAGCACATCATCGACGCCGCAGAACATATCGTGCGCGCCGCACCGGCTATCCCGGGGAAAAAGGCCAAGGCCAGCGGCACGCCAAAAGCCTTGGTGCCGGTCACGGTACTGGAGCGGGACGATGCGGCGTTGGGGCGGCAACTGCTGGAGCATTATCAACGGGGCGATTCGATATTAATGCTGTATCGAAAAAGTAGCGATAAGCTGCTGATTCAAGAGCATATTCAGTCGATTATTAATGTTGATTCTAGCTTGCCCGCAGCGACGCGCAGGTTGAAGCAGCTGACGTACCACAGCGCCAAGGGCCTGCAGGCGGATGCGGTGTTCCTGCTCGGGGATTGCCAGCATGTGACCAGCTCGCCCTACAAGAACCAGGTCTACCGCATGGCGGGCCTGGGTAAGGACGGGGACAGCGAACCCTACGACACTGCGCAAAAGGACGAAGTGCTGCGCCTGGCCTACGTCGGGATTACCCGGGCCGTGAGTCATTGCTACTGGTATGTGGAAAAACCCGAAGGCCAGGCGGTGAATGTGCCCAAGGCCTCTGAGCGGGTCGACGGCAGGAAAGCGTTTTTCGACGATCAGCGCCACTAGAGAATGAACGCATCCAGAACTTGCTCAGTGGTGTAGCCGAGCGCGCGCAGCAGTACCGAGGCCGGCAGCTTGCGACGACGGT
>NZ_JBWKPE010000021.1:0-115447 GCF_059418085.1 Pseudomonas sp. GW821-FHT09C10 | reverse complement strand
GATGGTAGTGTGGGGTTTCCCCATGTGAGAGTAGGTCATCGTCAAGATTAAATTCCGAAACCCCATTTGCGAAAGCAGATGGGGTTTTGTTTTGGGCGGTCGGAAAGTGCGAAGAGGCGCCTCGGGAGGGCCTTCAGTGCTAAAGTCCATGCCCTCGATTTTGCTTTTCCCAAGGAAGCCGTTATGCCGGATGCGACGTCCCTCAGCGCTGGATTCATGGTGGTTCACGGCAACCGCTTGGACGAACTGCGCAGCCTGGTGGTGAGTTGGATGCGCCGTTATCCCTTGGCGCCTCTGGAAAACGAAATCGCCCTGGTACAAAGCAACGGCATTGCCCAGTGGCTCAAACTGGCCTTGGCTGAAGACCCGCAAGACGACGATATGGGAGGCTGCGGAATTGCCGCCGCCATCGATGTACAGCTCCCCGGCAGCTTCATGTGGCAGCTCTATCGCATGGTCCTGGGACGTGACGAAATCCCTCCAAAATCCCTGCTCGATAAAGCCCCGCTCACTTGGCGCCTGATGCGCCTGCTCCCGGAACTCATTGATCAACAGCATTTCGAGCCGTTGCAGCGTTTCTTGACCCACGACTCCGATCTGCGCAAACGCTACCAACTGGCGGAACGACTGGCTGACCTGTTCGACCAATACCAAGTCTACCGCGCTGACTGGCTGGAAGACTGGGCTGCCGGCCGCCATCAATTGCGTAACGGTCGAGGCGAGTCAAAGCCACTCAACCCTGCCAATTGTTGGCAAGCCGAGTTATGGCGCGCGCTGCTGTTGGACGTCGGTGAAGAGGGCATGGCCGAAAGCCGCGCCGGCGTGCACCAGCGCTTCATTGAACGTATCAATGCGCTTGAGCAAGCACCGAAGGGGTTGCCTTCCCGGGTGATTGTCTTCGGGATTTCTTCCTTGCCCGCCCAAGCGCTGGAGGCGCTGGCCGGCCTGGCCCGTTTCAGCCAAGTCCTGCTGTGCGTGCATAACCCGTGTCGCCACCATTGGTCCGACATCGTGGCCGACAAAGACCTGCTGCGTAACGAATACAAACGCCAGGCGCGTAAAGCCGGCATGCCCGTTACCATCGACCCACAAACCCTGCACCAACACGCCCATCCGCTGTTGGCCGCCTGGGGCAAACAAGGTCGCGACTACATCAGCCTGCTGGACAGTTACGACGATCCCAACAGCTACCGCGCCGCTTTTCGCGATGGTCGAATTGACCTGTTCAGCGACAGCGAACCCACCACACTGCTCAACCAGCTTCAGGACGATATCCTCGAACTGCGCCCGCTCAATGAGACTCGGGAACAATGGCCTGCTGTCGATCTGGAGCGTGATACATCCATCCGCTTCCACATTGCCCACAGCGCCCAACGCGAAGTGGAAATTCTCCACGACCAATTGCTCCAACGCTTCAGCGCCGACCCCACGCTTCGCCCAAGGGACATCATCGTCATGGTCCCCGACGTCGACAGCTATGCTCCGCATATTCGCGCGGTATTCGGTCAGCTGGACAGAATCGATCCCCGCTTCATCCCCTTTACCCTCACCGATCAAGGCCAGCGCGGCCGCGATCCCCTGCTGATCGCCGTTGAACACCTGCTCAAACTCCCTGACAGCCGCTTCCCCGTCAGCGAAATCCTCGACCTGTTGGATGTCCCGGCCTTGCGCGAACGCTTCGCTATCAAGGAGCGCGATCTACCTACGCTGCATCGCTGGATTGAAGGCGCCGGTATCCGTTGGGGGCTCAACGCCGAGCAACGTGCGGGGCTCGGTCTGCCGAGTGAACTGGAACAAAACAGTTGGCGATTCGGTCTTCGCCGTATGCTTCTAGGCTACGCCGTCGGCACCGGTGCAGCCTGCGAAGGCATTGAGCCTTACGACGAAATCGGCGGGCTTGATGCGGCCTTGATCGGCCCGCTGGTCGCTTTGCTCGATGCTCTCAGCGATGTCCATCAAGCGCTGTCACAACCCGCGCCGCCCCACGAATGGGGCGAGCGTCTGCAACGCCTGATGCAACTCTTCTTCCTACCCAGCAGCGAGCACGACGACTACCTGCTGGGTCAGCTTGAGCAACTCCGGGAAACCTGGTTGGAAACCTGCGAGTCCGTCGGCCTACAGGATGAGTTACCGCTTACCGTCGTCCGCGAAGCCTGGCTGGCCGGCCTGGATCAAGGCCGTCTGTCCCAGCGCTTCCTCGCCGGAGCTGTCAATTTCTGCACCCTGATGCCCATGCGCGCCATCCCCTTCAAACTCGTCTGCCTGCTCGGTATGAACGACGGCGACTACCCTCGCGCCCAGCCACCGCTGGATTTCGACCTGATGGGCAGCGACTACCGTCCCGGCGACCGTTCGCGCCGTGAAGACGACCGTTACCTGCTGCTCGAAGCCCTGCTGTCCGCCCGCGACCAGCTCTATATCAGCTGGGTCGGCCGTAGCATCCGCGATAACAGCGAGCGCCCGGCCTCTGTACTCATCGGCCAACTGCGCGACCATATCGCCAGTGGCTGGCACAACGCACAAGAAACACCGCTACTGGACGCGATGACTCAGGAACACCCGCTCCAACCCTTCAGCGCCCGTTACTTCCACGAAGGTGATGCGCTGTTCAGCTATGCCCGCGAATGGCAGTTACTCCACCAAGCTGTGGATAACGTCCCCAAAGAGGATCAACTGGCGCAGCACCAACAGGAAGAGCCCCTGAGTCTCGGCCAGTTGCAGGATTTCCTGCGCAACCCGGTCAAACACTTCTTCAGCCAGCGTCTGAAAGTGTTCTTCGAAGCCGCTGAAGTACCCTTGGCCGATGAAGAACCCTTCGTGCTTGACGCGCTGCAACGCTACAGCCTGAGCGACAGCCTGTTGAACGCTGCGCTGTCCCAGCCCGAACACCTCGACCAGGCCCTCAACGCCCAGGCTCTGCGGTTGCAAGGCAGTGGCCTGTTGCCGATGGTCGGCTTCGGCGAGTGCCTGCGCAACGAACTCATTGAGCCCCTGCCCGACGTGTTGCAACGCTACCAGCACTTGCTGGCGCTCTGGCCAACGCCACACACCGCTGCAGAACCGATCAGTTTCGAGCATCAAGGTATAGCGCTGGAAGGCTGGATCAGCGGCCTGCATCGACGCAGTGATGGCGGATTGCTGAGTGTCACCACCATCCCCAATAGCATCGGCTCGATCAAAACGCGCAAATGGCATCGCCTGATTCGTCCTTGGGTCAATCATGTGGTGGCCTGCGCTTGCGGTATGTCGTTGAGCACGGGGTTGGTGGCCAGCGACGATACGTTGCTACTGGCCCCGCTTGATCAGCCCATCGCCCGGGAAATCCTCGGCAACCTGCTGTTGGCCTGGCACAGCGGCATGAGAGAACCGCTGCCGGTAGCCGTCAAAACCGCCTTCGCCTGGCTCAGCCAGACCGATCCGGTCAAAGCCCACGCCGCCGCGAGCAAAGCCTATGAAGGCGACGGCCTGACCACCGACGGCGAGCGTCGCGAAACCCCGGCGCTCACCCGACAGTTCCCCGATTACGCCGCCTTGGTCGCCAGCGAAGAGTTCGAAGGCTGGTGCGAAACCTTGTATCGACCACTCATCAACGCCCCATGGCGATCACTCACAGGCGAGGAGGCCGGCCCATGAGCAGCAAACCCTTGGCCCTGGCCTTCCCGTTGAATGGCAGCCAGTTGATTGAAGCCAGCGCCGGTACCGGCAAAACCTTCACCATCTCCGCCTTGTACCTGCGTCTGGTCCTTGGCCACGGTGACGGTGAGTCCGGTTTTGGCCGTGAACTGCTGCCGCCGCAAATCCTCGTGGTGACCTTTACCGATGCCGCCACCAAAGAGCTGCGCGAACGCATCCGCATGCGTTTGGCCGAAGCTGCACGTTTCTTCCGCGAGGAGATTGAACAGCCCGACGCGCTGATCGCCGACCTGCGTGCGCAATACCTCCCCGAGCAATGGCCCGCCTGCGCCAACCGCCTGGACATCGCCGCCCAGTGGATGGATGAAGCGGCGGTTTCCACGATTCACAGTTGGTGCCAGCGCATGCTGCGCGAACACGCGTTCGACAGCGGCAGCCTGTTCACCCAGACCCTGGAAACCGACCACAGTGACCTGCTTGGCGAAGTGCTGCGCGATTATTGGCGACTGTTCTGCTACCCGATGCACGACGACGCGCTCAACTGGGTACGCAGCAACTGGGGCGGCCCGGCCGCGTTGATGCCACGCGTGCGCGCACTGTTCGGCAGCGAACGGCCGACGGATGAAACCCGCGAACCCGCCGAGTTGATCAACGCTTGCCTGCAAGAACGCCGTGAAGCGTTGATAAACATCAAGGCTCCCTGGCAACAATGGGCTGCCGAGTTGCGCGATATCTGCCTGCAAGCCGTAGCCGCCAAAGCCGTCGACGGCCGCAAGATGCAAGCGCGTTACTTCGAGCCCTGGTTCGAAAAGATCAGCGCCTGGGCCGCTGACGAAACCCTCGAGCAACTGGACATCGGCACCGGGTTCACCCGCCTCACCCCCGACGGCATGGCCGAAGCCTGGAAGGGCGACCCGCCGCAACACCCCGGCATCGACGCCATGGCCGGCCTCAAGGCCGCCCTCGACGCGCTGCCAACCCCCGACGCGGCGGTGTTGCAACACGCTGCCGGTTGGGTGGGCAAGCGCTTCGAAGAAGAAAAGCGCCGGCGCGCCGAAATGGGCTTCGACGACATGCTGATCCGCCTCAACGCCGCCCTGCAGGCCGATGGCGGCGAGCGCCTGGCCAGTGTGATCCGCGAGCAGTTCCCGGTGGCCCTGATCGACGAGTTCCAGGACACCGACCCGGTGCAATACAGCATCTTCGACAGCATTTACCGCATCGAAGAGAACCACCTCGACAGCGGCCTGTTCCTGATTGGCGACCCCAAGCAAGCCATCTACGCCTTCCGCGGCGCCGATATCTACACCTACCTGCGCGCGCGCAAATCCACGCTCGGCCGTCATCACACCCTGGGCACCAACTTCCGTTCCAGCCATGCGATGGTCGAGGCGGTGAACCACGTGTTCCTGCGGGCGGAAACCGGCCGCGGCGCTTTCCTGTTCCGGGAGCCGAACGGCGACAACCCGGTGCCGTTCCACCCGGTGTTGTCCCAAGGCCGTAAGGAAAAACTGCAGGTCGACGGCCAAACGTTGCCGGCGCTGAACCTGTGGCACCTGCCCACCGACCAGCCGGTTTCCAACGCGGTGTACCGCCAACAACTGGCCGGCGCCTGCGCCACCCGGATTGTCGAATTGCTCAACGGCGGCCAGCAGGGCACGGCCGGTTTCCTGCAACCGGATGACAGTTTCAAAGGTGTACTGCCGTCAGACATCGCCATCCTCGTGCGCGACGGCAAGGAAGCCCAGGCCGTGCGCGTCGAGTTGGCCGCCCGTGGCGTGCGCAGCGTGTACCTGTCCGACAAGGACTCCGTCTTCGCCGCCCAGGAAGCCCACGACCTGCTCGCCTGGCTCAAGGCCTGTGCCGAGCCGGACGTCGAGCGGCCGCTGCGGGCGGCCCTGGCTTGCGTCACCTTGAACCTGTCACTGCCGGAACTGGAGCGTCTGAACCAGGACGAACTGGCGTGGGAACGCCGCGTGATGCAGTTCCGAGGCTACCGCACGATCTGGCGCACCCAAGGCGTGTTGCCGATGCTGCGTCGACTGCTGCACGACTTCAAACTGCCGCAAACCCTGATCGCCCGCAGCGACGGCGAACGTGTGCTGACCAACCTGTTGCACCTCAGCGAGTTGTTGCAACAAGCCGCGTCGGAACTGGACGGCGAACAGGCGTTGATCCGCCACCTGGCCGAACACCTGGCGTTGTCCGGCCAGGCCGGCGAAGAGCAAATCCTGCGCCTGGAAAGTGACGAGCAACTGGTCAAGGTGGTGACCATTCACAAATCCAAGGGCCTGGAGTACGACCTGGTCTTCCTGCCTTTCATCTGCTCGGCCAAGCCGGTCGACGGCAGTCGCCTGCCGCTGCATTACCACGATGAACACGGCAAATCCCACGTCAGCCTGCGCCCAACCGCCGAGTTGATCGCCCAGGCCGACGATGAGCGCCTGGCCGAAGACCTGCGTTTGTTCTACGTGGCCTTGACCCGCGCCAAACATGCCTGCTGGCTCGGCGTTGCAGACCTCAAGCGTGGCAACAGCAGCAGCTCGGTACTGCACCTGTCGGCGCTGGGTTACTTGCTCGGCGCCGGTGCGTCGTTGAGTGAATCCGCCGGCCTCGCGCGTTGGCTGCTGGATCTGCAGGACGGCTGCCCGGCCATCCACTACGCCCCGGTGCCCGACGCCCAGGACATCCTGTTCCACCCGCCGCGCAACACTGCCCACTTGCTCGCGCCCTTGTTACCCAAGCGCAAGGCCGCCGAGAACTGGTGGATCGCGTCCTACAGTGCCTTGCGCATTGGCGACAGCATGAGCGTCGCCCACCTTGAAGCGCCCGAAAGCCCACAGGCGCAAAAGCTGTTCGATGACGAACGCCTCGATCCCGACGCACCGCGTGAAGTGGCAGCGTCCGGCGCAGACATTCACCGTTTCCCACGCGGTCCGAATCCCGGCACCTTCCTTCACGGCCTGCTGGAGTGGGCCGGGGAAGAAGGCTTCAACGTGACCTCCCAAGCGATCGAACAAGCCGTAGGTGCACGCTGCAATCGCCGCAACTGGGAAGGCTGGATCGTCACCCTCAGCGATTGGCTGGGCCATCTGCTGCACACGCCGCTGCCGGTGGATAACGACCAGGTCGCCCTGAGCAACCTGCAGCACTACCAGATCGAAATGGAGTTCTGGTTCGCCAGCCATAAAGTCGACGTGCTCGCCCTCGACAAGCTGGTGTGCCAGTACACCCACAACGGCGTTTCCCGTGTCTCTGCCGAACCGGTGCTGCTCAACGGCATGTTCAAGGGTTTTATCGACCTCACCTTCGAACATGACGGCCGCTACTACGTGGCCGACTACAAATCCAACTGGCTCGGTCCTGACGATTCGGCCTACACCCAGGACGCCATGGAACAGTCGATCCTCGAGCACCGCTACGACCTGCAATACGTGCTTTACCTGCTCGCGCTGCATCGCCAACTCAAGGCGCGCCTGCCGGACTATGACTACGACCGTCATGTCGGCGGCGCGCTGTACCTGTTTCTGCGCGGCACCCAGGCTGCCAGCCGAGGGGCGTTTTTCACCCGGCCGCCACGAGAGCTGATCGAAGGCCTGGACCTGCTGTTCCAGGGCAAGCCCATCCCGCCCAAGGCTGAGCCTGCCTGGGAACAAGGAGTGTTGTTATGAGCCTGTCGCCGTTACCGCTTGAGGCGTTAGCGCCCTTGAGCCGCGCCGCCGACCTGGTGAGCCTGCTGGAGCGTTGGGTTGATCGGGGGTGGCTGCGGGCGTTGGATAAGGCGTTCGTGGGCTTCCTGCACGAGCTTGATCCACACGCGGACCCCTTGGTGCTCCTGGCGGCGGCGCTGACCAGCCATCAACTCGGCCACGGCCATGTGTGCCTGGACCTGTTCGAAACCCTCAACGCGCCGGATTTTGCCCTGTCCCTGCCGCCCGAAGGCGACCTGCAAAGCGGCGCCATGCTGCTGCCGTCGCAGTTGCTCGACAGCCTTGATGGCGCCCGCTGGTGCCACGCCCTGGCCGCCAGCCCGTTGGTCGCCCTGGCGCTGGACGGCAGCGAATCGGCACACAGTCGTCCCTTGGTGCTGTCGGGCAAACGCCTGTACCTGCGGCGCTACTGGACCTACGAGCGACGCATCGACAGCGCCTTGCGCCTGCGTCTCGCCACCCAGGAAAGCGTCGCCGCCGATTTGCCCCAGCGCTTGAATGGCTTGTTTGACCAACCGGCGCCCGATGGCGTGATCGACTGGCAGAAACTCGCCTGCGCCCTGGCCACCCGCGGTGCATTCAGCATCGTCACCGGCGGCCCCGGCACCGGCAAGACCACCACCGTGGTACGCCTGCTCGCGCTGTTGCAGGCGCCGGCCGTTGAGTCCGGCAGCCCGCTGCGTATCCGCTTGGCCGCGCCGACCGGTAAAGCCGCGGCGCGCTTGACCGAATCCATCAGCCAGCAAGTGCTGTCGCTGACAGTGCCGCAAAGCGTGAAGGAAAAGATCCCGACCCAGGTCACCACGGTCCACCGCTTGCTGGGCAGTCGCCCGGGCACTCGGCACTTCCGCCATCACCTTGGCAACCCGTTGCCCCTGGATGTGCTGGTGGTGGACGAAGCCTCGATGATCGACCTGGAAATGATGGCTAACCTGCTGGATGCGTTACCGCCCCAGGCGCGCCTGGTGCTGCTGGGCGACAAGGACCAACTCGCCTCGGTGGAGGCCGGCGCCGTACTCGGTGATTTGTGCCGCGACGCTGAAGCCGGCTGGTACAGCCCCGACACCCGCCAATGGCTGCAAACCGTCAGCGGCGAAGACCTCAGCGCCAGTGGCCTGCACGAAGACCTCGATGGCAGCCATCCCTTGGCTCAGCAAGTGGTGATGCTGCGCTACTCACGGCGTTTCGGCGAAGGCAGCGGCATCGGCCAACTGGCGCGCTGGGTCAACCAGCAAAACGCCGACGAGGCCCGCAAGCTGCTGGCCGCGCGCAGCCACAGCGACCTGTTCTGCATCAGCCTCAAAGGTGAGCACGACCACGCCCTGGAGCGCCTGGTGCTGGACGGGCAGGGCGACGGCGCCCAGGGTTATCGCTATTACCTCAACCTGCTGCACAGCGCACGCCCCGCCGTCGACACCCCGCGCGATGACCTCGCCTGGACCCACTGGGCCCAGCAACTGCTGCAAGCCTTCGATGCGTTCCAATTGCTCTGCGCCGTGCGCAAGGGGCCTTGGGGTGTGGAGGGGCTGAACCTGCGCATCACGGCCGCCTTGCGCAAAGTGCGGCTGATCGAGGGGGATGAGCAATGGTACGAAGGCCGTCCGGTGTTGATGACGCGCAACGATTACGGCCTGGGCTTGATGAACGGCGATATCGGCATTGCCCTCAAACTGCCTGAAAGCGACGGCGGCCCCCAGGTGCTGCGGGTGGCTTTCCCACGTAACGATGGCCAGGGTGGCGTGCGCTTTGTCCTGCCCAGCCGTCTCAATGATGTGGAAACCGTGTACGCCATGACCGTGCACAAATCCCAGGGCTCGGAGTTCACCCACACCGCACTGATCCTGCCGGACGCGCTGAACCCGGTGCTCACCAAAGAGTTGATCTACACCGGCATCACCCGCGCCAAGCGCTGGTTCAGCCTGATCGAACCCCGGGGCGGGGTGTTTGAAGAGGCGGTGCGACGCAAGGTCAAACGCTTGAGTGGGTTGATGCTGGAGTTGGGTCAGGAGTCAGAAATATCCGACGCTGTGCTATCGTTGCGGCATCACCCCGAAAACACCTGAGAGAATCGCTGCATGAACCTGGCCGTCTCGCCCACAGAGCGTAGTTTGAGCTGGAGACGCCTGCTGCTGGTGGCGGTTCTATGCCTGCTGGCACCCCGGGTATTTGCCGAGGCCCCAGGCCCGGCTGATCAGCGCGCCCAGGCGGTCACCCAGGTAGTACTGGGTATCCTCAGCTATGCCCGCTGGCCAGTAGAGCCTGCGCAACTGCGCCTGTGCATCGTCGGCCCGACCCAATACACCGACGACCTGATCAAAGGCACCACCCAGGCTACCGGCCGTCCGGTTGTGGTGCGGCGCCTGCTGGCCGACCATCCCGATATCGTCAATGCCTGCGATGCCGTGTACATCGGCAAACTCAGCAATGACGAACGCAGCCGCCTGTTTGCCTCGTTGATCGGCCACCCGGTGCTCAGCATCAGCGAAGGCGGCGACCAATGCACTGTGGGCAGCCTGTTCTGCCTGCGAGTGGGCGATGAGCAAGTGTCGTTTGAGGTCAATCTCGACTCGGTGGCGCGCAGTGGCGTGCGCATTCATCCCAGCGTGTTGCAACTGTCCCGGCGCCGGGCACCCGCCACATGAAAGCGGCGAACGTACGACCTACCCTGCGTTCCGTCATCGGCCGAGGGCACATGATCCTGGCGCTGGTGGCGGTGACGCTGGCCAGTGTTTCCCTGACCCTGCTCGGCGTGTTGGCGCTGCGGGTCTACGCCGAACACAACCTGCACCTGATCGCCCGGTCCATCAACTACACCGTGGAAGCGGCCGTGGTGTTCAACGACCGCGGCGCGGCCACCGAAGCCCTCAGCCTGATTGCCTCCACCGAAGAAGTCGCCCAGGCTGACGTGTTCGATAGCAGTGGCCGGCTGTTGGCGCACTGGGAACGCCCGGAAACCGGCATGCTCTCCCGGGTTGAACTGGCGCTGGCGCATACGCTGCTCGAACAACCCATCAGCCAACCGATCCTCCACCAGGGGCGCACCATCGGCAGCATTCACCTGACCGGCCACGGCGGTAGCCTGCTGCGCTTCCTGCTCAGCGGCCTGGCGGGGATCCTGATCTGCACCGTCCTCAGTGCCTGGGTCGCGCTGCACCTGGCCCGTCGCTTGTTGACCGGCATCACCGGGCCGCTGCAAAGCCTCGCCGCCGTGGCCCACGCCGCCCGCAGCGAGCGGGACTTCGACCGTCGCGTGCCGCCGGCCCGCATCGCCGAACTCGACAGCTTGGGCAGCGACTTCAATGCCCTGCTCGGCGAGATGGAAGCCTGGCAAAACCACCTGCAAAGCGAAAACGAAACCCTCGCCCACAAGGCCAACCACGACAGCCTGACCGGTCTGCCCAACCGCGCGTACTTCGAAGGCCGCCTGATTCGCGCGCTGCGCAGCGCCGCCAAAGCCAAGGAGCAGGTGGCCGTGCTGTACCTCGACAGCGACCGGTTCAAAGAGATCAATGACAGCTTCGGCCATGCCGCAGGTGATGCCGTGCTGGTGGCCGTCGCCGAGCGGGTGCGTGCGCAATTGCGTGAAGATGACCTGGTAGCGCGCCTGGGCGGTGACGAGTTCGCCATCCTGCTGGCGCCGCTGCACAAGGTCGAAGACGCCCAGCGCATCGCCGAAAAAATCATCGCCAGCATGGACATGCCGATTGCCGTGCCCGGCAGCACCCAGGTATTGACCTCCCTCAGTATCGGGATCGCCATCTACCCCGAACATGGCGTCACACCCGGCACCTTGCTCAATGCCGCCGATGCGGCGATGTACCAGGCCAAGCGTTTGTCCTCGGGCAGCCAGCAAACGGCGGAGCCGGAGAGCCCCGTCGTCAACGTTCAACACAGGAGTTGATCCCTTGTTCTCGACCGCGCGTTTTATGTTTATCACCTTGCTGATGGCACTGCTCGCCCTTGGCGGCTGCCAGACGGCGCCTCCCAAAGGCCTGACCCCAGCGCAAGTCGCCGTCCTCAAGCAACAGGGCTTCGAGCTTACCGATGACGGCTGGGCGTTCGGTCTGTCCGGCAAAGTGCTGTTTGGCAGCGACGTCGAAACCCTTAACCAACCCAGCACCGACATCGTCCAGCGCATCGGCAAGGCCCTGCTGGGTGTAGGCATCGAGCGCGTACGCGTCGATGGCCACACCGACGGCTCGGGCAAGGAAACCTACAACCAGCAACTGTCCCTGCGCCGTGCGAAAAGCGTGGCCACGGTGCTGCGGGGCGTGGGCATGAAAGAAGAAAACATTCAGCTGCGTGGGCTGGGCAGCAGCAAACCGGTGGCCGCCAACGACACGGCGGCAGGGCGTACCGAGAATCGGCGGGTGTCGATTGTGGTGATCGCGGACTGAGCCGGCAGTCCGATTTCAATCTGAAATCCAATCAAAATGTGGGAGAGGGCTTGCCACCTCCCACATTCGAACGGTGTTCGCTTAGTTGGCCGCAGATTCTTTAGGAGCCTCCTGCCATTTAAGGGGAATTGTGGTTGCTGGCCCTTAATCCGCAAACCGCATCTCCCGCGTCTCCCCCATCAACAACCCCTGGTTCTGCTCCGTCACTTCCCGGATGTAATCCCACAACAACGTAATCCGCTTCAACTTCCTCAGATCCTCACGGCAATACATCCAAAACTGGCGAGTGATCGCAATCTGCTCCCCCAGCACCGGCAGCAACCGTGGATCCTGCGCCGCCAGAAAGCACGGCAAGATCGCCATCGACCGCCCTTGCTGCGCCGCCACGTACTGCGCAATCACGCTGGTACTGCGCAGGCTGGCGCTGGCGCCGGGCACGACGTTCGCCAGGTAAAGCAGCTCCGAACTGAAGGCCAGATCATCCACATAGCTGATAAACGGATGCTCGGCTAAATCGGCCGGGCGCTGGATAGGCGGGTGTTGGTCGAGGTATTCCTGGGTCGCGTACAGCTGCAGTTTGTAGTCACACAGTTTGCAGCACACGTAGGGCCCGTGTTCCGGGCGTTCCAGGGCGATGACGATGTCGGCTTCGCGCTTGGACAGGCTGATGAAGTGGGGCAGGGGCAGGATGTCGACCGAGATGGCCGGGTAGGTGTCGACGAAGTGGCTCAACTGCGGGGTGACAAAGAAGCTGCCGAAGCCTTCGGTGCAGCCCATGCGCACATGGCCGGACAGCGCCACGCCGGAGCCGGACACCTGTTCGCAGGCCATGTGCAGGGTGCTTTCGATGGACTCGGCATACCCAAGCAAACGCTGGCCTTCGGGGGTGAGGACGAAGCCGTTGGTCCGGGATTTTTCGAACAGCAGCGTGCCGAGGGACACTTCCAATGAGCTGATGCGCCGCGACACGGTGGTGTAGTCCACCGCCAGGCGCTTGGCAGCGACGCTGGCCTTGCGGGTGCGGGCCACTTCGAGGAAAAACTTCAGGTCATCCCAATTCAGGGAGCCCAGTGATGTGATGTTTTTTTGCATATTGGACCGGCTTTTATGTGCGTTCTTGTTAGAGATTTGCACATCTATACTCCAAAAACAGTCCGAACGCCTCATTCTTCAAGGCGATTCAAGCGCCTTGTCTCTGTATAAATATAAGAGTTGGAGACCACATGAACGCATCTGCCGATATTTCCGTGCAACAGGTCAAGTTGCTGATCAATGGTGAGTGGGTCGAGTCCAAGACCACCCATTGGCAAGACATCGTCAACCCGGCCACCCAGCAAGTGCTGGCCAAAGTCCCGTTCGCCACGGCTGATGAAGTCAATGCCGCCATCGACGCCGCCCATCAAGCCTTCCAGACCTGGAAGCTGACGCCGATCGGCGCGCGCATGCGCATCATGCTCAAGCTGCAAGCCTTGATCCGCGAACACTCCAAGCGCATCGCGGTGGTCCTGAGCGCCGAGCAGGGCAAGACCATTGCCGATGCCGAGGGCGATATTTTCCGTGGCCTGGAAGTGGTGGAGCACGCCTGCTCCATCGGCACCCTGCAAATGGGTGAGTTCGCCGAGAACGTCGCCGGCGGCGTCGATACCTACACCCTGCGCCAACCCATCGGCGTGTGTGCCGGCATTACCCCGTTCAACTTCCCGGCGATGATTCCGCTGTGGATGTTCCCGATGGCCATCGCCTGCGGTAACACCTTCGTTCTCAAGCCGTCCGAACAGGACCCGCTGTCGACCCTGCTGCTGGTGGAGTTGGCGCTGGAAGCCGGCGTACCGGCGGGTGTGCTCAACGTGGTGCACGGCGGCAAGGACGTGGTGGATGCGCTGTGCACCCATAAAGACATCAAGGCGGTGTCCTTCGTTGGCTCGACTGCCGTCGGCACTCACGTCTATGACCTGGCCGGCAAGCACGGCAAGCGCGTGCAGTCGATGATGGGCGCCAAGAACCACGCCGTGGTGCTGCCGGATGCCAACCGTGAACACACCCTCAATGCCCTCGTCGGTGCCGGTTTCGGCGCGGCGGGCCAGCGTTGCATGGCCACCTCGGTGGTGGTGCTGGTGGGCGCGGCCAAGCAATGGCTGCCGGATCTGAAAGCGCTGGCGCAAAAGCTCAAGGTCAACGCCGGCAGCGAAGCGGGCACGGATGTCGGCCCGGTGATCTCCAAGCGCGCCAAGGCCCGTATCCTGGAGCTGATTGAAAGCGGCGTGAAAGAAGGCGCCAAGCTCGAGCTGGACGGCCGCGACATCAAGGTACCGGGCTTCGAGCACGGCAACTTCGTCGGCCCGACCCTGTTCTCGGGCGTGACCACCGATATGCAGATCTACACCCAGGAAATCTTCGGCCCGGTGCTGGTGGTGCTGGAAGTCGACACCCTCGATCAGGCGATTGCGCTGGTCAACGCCAACCCGTTCGGCAACGGCACCGGCCTGTTCACCCAGAGCGGGGCGGCGGCGCGTAAATTCCAGAGCGAAATCGATGTGGGCCAGGTCGGTATCAACATCCCGATCCCGGTGCCGGTGCCGTTCTTCAGCTTCACCGGTTCCCGTGGCTCCAAGCTCGGCGACCTCGGCCCATACGGCAAGCAAGTGGTGCAGTTCTACACCCAGACCAAGACCGTCACCAGCCGCTGGTTTGACGACGACACGGTCAACGATGGCGTCAACACCACCATCAACCTGCGCTGATTCGGGAGACGACCATGAAGATTGCATTTATCGGCTTGGGCAACATGGGCGCACCGATGGCCCGCAACCTGATCAAGGCCGGCCATGGGCTGAACCTGTTCGACCTGAACCAGACGGTGCTCAAGGAACTCGCCGAATTGGGCGGCAACATCAGCGACTCGCCGCGTGACGCTGCCCAAGGCGCCGAGCTGGTGATCACCATGCTGCCCGCCGCCGCCCATGTGCGCAGTGTCTGGCTGAATGAAGACGGTGTACTGGCGGGGATCGGCAACGGCGTGCCCGCGGTGGATTGCAGCACCATCGACCCACAGACTGCGCGCGACGTCGCCGCTGCTGCCGCCAAGCAAGGCGTGGTGATGGCCGACGCACCGGTCTCCGGCGGTACCGGCGGGGCGCAGGCCGGGACCCTGACCTTCATGGTCGGCGCCACCCCGGAACTGTTCGCCACCCTGCAACCGGTGCTGGCACAGATGGGCCGCAACATCGTGCACTGCGGCGATGTGGGCACCGGGCAAATCGCCAAGATCTGCAACAACCTGCTGCTCGGCATCAGCATGGTCGGCGTCAGCGAAGCCATGGCCTTGGGCGACGCGCTGGGCATCGATACCCAGGTGCTGGCCGGGATCATCAACAGCTCCACCGGGCGCTGCTGGAGTTCCGACACCTATAACCCATGGCCGGGCGTGATCGAAACCGCGCCGTCGTCCCGTGGCTATACCGGCGGGTTCGGCGCCGATTTGATGCTCAAGGACCTGGGGCTGGCCACCGAAGCGGCGCGCCAGGCCAAGCAACCGGTGATTCTGGGCGCCGTGGCCCAGCAGTTATATCAATCGATGAGTCAGCGCGGCGAAGGGGGCAAGGACTTTTCGGCGATCATCAACAGCTATCGCAAACCCGAATAAACTGACGGTGGCGAGCGGGCTTGTCCCGCTCACCACAAAAAATCAGTTCACTGGAAGAGGCGGCTCAAGCAAACACAAAATACTTACGTACCGTCTCGACCACTTCCCACGTCCCCTTCATCCCTGGCTCCACCACGAAGATATCCCCAGCCCGCAAGTGAATCGGCTCCATCCCCTCAGGCGTGATCACGCAGTAGCCTTCCTGGAAATGGCAGTATTCCCATTTCACGTATTCGACATACCACTTGCCCGGCGTGCAGATCCAGGTGCCCATGATCTTGCTGCCGTCTTCGCTGGTGTAGGCGTTGAGGTTGACGGTGTGCGGGTCGCCTTCGAGCTTTTCCCATTTGCAGGCATCCAGGACCGGCAGGGGATGGGTGTCGCGCAATACGGTGATGGGCTTGGACATGATGACTCCGAGGCAGGGAATGGAAAGATGCACCCTAAGGCCTGGGACGTTGCGCCAGTGGTCTGAACTCGACATCGGGATGCCCAGAAGCGCAGGTGAACACGATTGTCGGGGCATCGCGAATCAGTGTGGAGGGGGCTTGCCCCGATAGCGGTGGGTCAGTTGGCACCTGTGTAAACGGACCCACTGCCCTCGGGGGCAAGCCCCTTCCCACATTAATCCTCTCTAGCCGACACTTTTGAGCGTAAATCAGTCGTTTCCTCGCAGTAAGTGCGAAAGAAGTCACTCTCGGCGCACGAATTCGCAAGAAAATTCACGTCTGGCCCTCGTATCATTCACTCCAGTAACCGCCGAGAGCCTTCAAATGACCTCAATAAAAACGTGGTGGGACATCAGCCCGCCCTTGAGCACGGCAACCCCGACCTGGCCGGGCGATACGCCGTTCCAGGAAGAGCGTGTGTGGCAGTTCGGCCCGGAGTGCCCGGTGAATGTCGGACGCATCACCCTGTCGCCGCACACCGGCGCCCATGTGGATGCGCCGCTGCATTACAGCGCCGACGGAGCGCCGATTGGCGAGGTGTCGCTGGAGGTGTACATGGGCCCGTGCCGGGTGCTGCATTGCCTGGACAGCGGTGCGCTGGTCCAGCCCCATCAGTTGCAAGGGCGTGTGGATAACCTGCCGGAGCGCGTGCTGCTGCGTACTTATCCACAAGCGCCGCTGACCGAATGGGATGCGAACTTCACCGCCATCGCCCCGCAGACCATTGAACTGCTGGCCAGCCTGGGTGTGCGCCTGATCGGGATCGACACGCCCTCCCTGGACCCGCAACAGTCCAAGACCATGGATGCCCACAACGCCGTGGCGCGGCATGGCATGGCGATCCTTGAAGGCATCGTGCTCGACGACGTACCGGAGGGCGACTACGAACTGATTGCCCTGCCGCTGCGTTTCGCCAACCTGGACGCCAGCCCGGTCCGAGCCATTCTCCGCCCGCTCAAGGAGCCCACGCGATGAGCCAATGTCCTTTCTCTGCCGACTACCAGCCACCGGAAGAATGGCATAACGCCGAACTGAATTTTTCCGAGTCCATGAGCTATGGCGACTACCTGGACCTGGGCAAAGTGCTCAGTGCCCAGCACCCGCTGTCGCCGGACCATAACGAAATGCTCTTCATCATCCAGCACCAGACCTCCGAGCTGTGGATGAAGCTGATGCTCCATGAACTCAAGGCCGCCCGCGAACACGTGCGCCTGGGCGAGTTGCCGCCGGCGTTCAAGATGCTGGCGCGGGTGTCGCGGATCTTCGATCAACTGGTGCACGCCTGGGCCGTGCTGGCGACCATGACGCCGTCGGAATACAAGGCGATTCGCCCGTTCCTGGGGCAGTCCTCCGGGTTCCAGTCGTTCCAGTACCGCGAGATTGAATTTATCCTCGGCAACAAGAGCCCGGCGCTGTTGCGCCCCCATGCCCATCGGCCTGAGTTGTTGCAGGCGTTGCAGGTGGCGATTGCCACGCCGTCGCTGTATGACGAGGCGATCAACCTGATGGTCAAGGCGGGGCTGGCGATTGACCCCAAGCGAGCCGAGCGCGACCCGACGGCGGCGACCGTGCACGATGAGTCGGTGGAGGCGGCGTGGCGCGAGGTGTATCGCGATCCGAGCCGGTATTGGGACTTGTACCAGTTGGCCGAGAAGTTTATCGACCTGGAGGATTCGTTCCGCCAATGGCGCTTCCGGCATGTGACCACGGTGGAGCGGATTATCGGCTTCCAGCCCGGCACCGGCGGCACCGAGGGCGTGGGTTACCTGCGCAAGATGCTCGATACGGTGCTGTTCCCCGAGCTGTGGCGAGTGCGCTCCACGCTGTAAACGCAATCAAATGTGGGAGGGGGCTTGCCCCCGATGGCGGAGGGTCAGTGGACACATAAGTGACTGACACACTGCTATCGGGGGCAAGCCCCCTCCCACATGGATATTACTGCGCAGCGGCGACCGCTTTCGTCTTACTCACTCGCAACCGGTAGGCCACATAGATAACCCCCACCCAAACCGGCATCGCATACACCGACTCGCGAATCCCCGGGATCGCCAGCATCACGCTGATGATCATCAGCATGAACGCCAGGCACAGGTAGTTGCTGAACGGGAACCAGAAGGTCTTGAACGACGGCGTTACGCCTTGCTCGCCCATGGCCTTGCGGAACTTGATGTGGGTGATGCTGATCAGCGCCCAGTTGATCATCAGCGAGGCAACCACCAGCGCGAACAGCAGCTCCAGGGCACTTTGCGGGGCCACGTAGTTGACCACCACGCACAGCATCGTCACCAGCGCCGAGATCGCCAGGGCCCGCAGCGGCACGCCTTGCTTGTTGAGTTTCATCAGCGCTTTCGGCGCATCGCCTTGCTCGGCCAGGCCGAACAGCATGCGGCTGTTGCAGTACACGCCGCTGTTGTACACCGACAGCGCCGCGGTCAGCACCACGAAGTTGAGGATGTGGGCGGCGGTGTCGTTGCCGATCAGCGAGAAGATCTGCACAAACGGGCTGCCGCTGTAGGCATCGCCCGACGCGCCGAGGGTTTGCAGCAGTTGATCCCATGGGTACAGCGACAGCAGTACGGTCAATGCGCCGACGTAGAAAATCAGGATCCGGTACACCACCTGGTTGATCGCCTTGGGGATCACCTTGCGGGGCTCACTGGCCTCGGCCGCGGTGATACCCACCAGCTCCAGGCCGCCGAACGAGAACATGATGAAGGCCATGGACATCAACAGCCCCATGCCGCCATTCGGGAAGAACCCGCCGTGGCTCCACAGGTTGCTGACCGACGCCTGCGGGCCGCCGGTGCCGCTGAACAGCAGGTAGCAGCCGAGCACGATCATGCCGACAATCGCCACCACCTTGATGATCGCAAACCAGAACTCGGCTTCACCGAAGAACTTCACGTTAAGAGTGTTGATCAGGTTCACCGCGACAAAGAACACCAGGGCGCTGACCCAGGTCGGGATCTCCGGCCACCAGAACTGGATGTACTTGCCCACCGCAGTCAGCTCGGCCATGCCCACCAGCACGTAGAGCACCCAGTAGTTCCAGCCGGCCAGGAAGCCCGCGTAACCGCCCCAGTATTTGTGCGCGAAATGGCTGAACGAGCCGGCCACCGGTTCTTCGACGATCATCTCGCCGAGCTGGCGCATGATCAGGAACGCGATGAAACCGGCGATCGCGTAGCCCAGGATCATCGACGGCCCCGCCGACTTGAGTACCCCGGCCGAACCGAGGAACAGCCCCGTGCCTATCGCCCCGCCCAAGGCGATCAACTGAATATGCCGGTTCTTCAAGCCACGCTTGAGGCCTACCGGGTTAACCATGTCATCCGCCATTAACGTTCCCTTCTACTTGTTTTTCTCGGGGTAGAACCCCTCAGAAGTGCTGAGGAGTCAGATATTACTCTGGGTAAACTTTTCGTAATACAGCTGAACGCCATCAAGTGCCTGATCCGCCAGCCATTGTTGGATGGATTCGACCATTGGCGGAGGGCCGCACACGTACATATCCGCCAATCCGTCGCGCAATTCGGCCAGGTCGAAATGCTCGGTGAGGTAGCCGCGCTTGCCGGGCCATTCAGGCGCCGGTGCGCTCAGCACTTCGGTGTAGCGAAAACCGCGGATTGTCGAGGCGTATTGATGGATACGCTGCGCTTCACATAAGTCCTCGGCCCCGCGCACGCCGTAGTACAGGTGCACCGGCTGATCACAGCCCGTGGCGGCCAGTTCATCGAGCATGCCCAGTAACGCCGACAATCCGGTGCCGCCGGCCACCAGCACCAGCGGTTTGCTGACATGGCGCAGGTAGAACGCACCCAGCGGCGCCTCCATCAGCAACCCATCGCCGACGTGGCAACGTTCCCGCAGGTAATTGCTCATCACCCCATCCGGCAGCAGGCGGATCAGGAATTGCAGCCGGTTGCCCGGCAGGTTGGCGAACGAGTAGGAACGCCAACAGTCGGTGCCGGGCACCGAGATGCGCGCGTATTGGCCCGGCAGGAAATCCAGCGCCGTGTCCAACCGCACCGTCAAGATCGCCGTACTGGCCGACACCTGCTGCACCTCGCTTACCGTGCCACGCACCTGCACCGGCCCCGGCGCATTGCACAGGCTCGAATCAAAGTCGAAGTAGAACGCCGCGTCGGACTTCACCCGGGTCTGGCAACTGAGCATCTTGCGCTGTTGCAGGTCGAGGCTGGAGAGGGCTTCCTCGTCCACATAGTCCTGGGTGTAGTCACCCGACTCGCACCGCCCCTGGCAGGTGCCGCACACGCCTTCGCGGCAATCCAGGGGGATCTTGATGCCATTGCGCAGCGCCGCATCCAACAGGATTTCATTTGCGCCCACCGGGAAAAACAGGGTCTTGCCGTCGGCAAAACTGAAGGCCACTTTGTGATTCATTCACGGAAACTCCACGCGTGATGTGCTTCAAAGGTGATAGAAATCCAGCACCGAATTGATGGTGTCGTTAAGCAGCAGCGCATGCTTGCGAGTGATCAGCCAACTGTCGCCATGGGGCTTGAGGCGATAGGTGGCATGCCCGTAGAACTGCTCCGATGTGGCCAGCCGATAGAACAGTGTGTGCCAGTTCAACCGGACCTCCAGCGTGCCGTCCGCCTGCTCGGCGATGCGCACGTTGTTGATCAGGTGCAAGGTGCGCGGCATCGGTGTAGCGGACGCTGCCTTGCCGGTGCGCAGGCGGAACACGCGGTCTTCCAGGCCCGAACGGTTGGCGTAGTAGATCAGCGACATCTCGCGCTTGGGGTCGCGGGTGTAGACGTGCTCAGAGTCCCATTGCGGCAGGTGGAATTCGCTCTGGGGGTCGAACAACTGCACATAGGCGTCCCAGTCCTGGGCGTCGCACAGCTCGGATTTACGGTAGAAAAACTGCTCGATCCGGTACTGCAATGGCGCATTCATCATTCCACCTCCCGCAGTGTCAGCGCTTGTTGGTCCAGGCCCTTGAGCAGGAACTGCTGCCAGTTGCGGTGCTGGTTGACGTACAGGCCTTCATGGGTGAACTCGGTGCCGGTCATGGCCGGTTGAATGCCGATGGCCTCGCTGTTCGGCGTTGGCCCGGTCTCCCAGCGATGGCTGCCGCGTGAAATATCGCTCCAGCGTTCCAGGCGGCCCTGGAAACCACGCTGGGCTTCGCGGAACTCCACGAGGTCGTCCGGGGTGCCCATGCCCGAGACGTTGAAGAAGTCCTCGAACTGGCGAATACGGTTTTCGCGGTCGGCGTCGGATTCGCCTTTCACCCCCAGGCACTGGCTGATGATCTCGGTCTTGTTCCACGCCACCGGGCGGATGATGCGCAGCTGCGAGCTGATCTGGTCGAGGAAGAACAGGCTCGGGTAGATATTCAGGTTGCGCAGGCGGTGCATCATCCACTCGGCCTTCTGCTGGCCATGCTCTTGCACCAGGCGCGGCATGATGGTGGCGTAGCCGGAGCGCACGCTGGGGTTGGGCATGTCGCTGAACAACACGCTGTGGCCATTGTTGAAGGCGAACCAACCGTCATCGGTGTTGGCGTCGCCGGCGCCGAGCTTGCTGTAGTCCAGGGTGCTGGCTGACCCGCTGCCGTTCTCGGTATTCACCTGCTGGCGATGCTGCACCGTGGCCACGTAGTTGTAGTGCACGGTGCTGACGTGATACCCGTCCAGGCCGTTTTCGTTTTGCAGTTTCCAGTTGCCGTCGTAGGTGTAGGCCGACTTGCCCGGCAGTACCTCCAACTCACCGGTGGCCGACTGCGCGACCATCATGTCGAAGAACACTTTGGCATCGCCGAGGAAGTCGTCCAGGCTGTCACGGCCATTCACGTCCAGGCTGATGAAGACAAAACCCTTGTAGCTCTCGATGCGGGCCTTTTTCAGGCCGCGTGTTGCCTTGTCGAAACTTTCCGGATATTCCCCCGGCGCCTTGACCTTCACCAGCCGGCCATCGCTCTTGTAGCACCAGGCGTGGAACGGACAGGTGAAGGTGGACTGGTTGCCTTTGCCGACCCGGGTGAGGGTGGTGCCGCGATGCTGGCAGGCGTTGACCAGCGCATTGAGCCGGCCCTCGCCATCACGGGTAATGATCATCGGCTGGCGCCCGGCGCGCATCGTCACGAAGTCGTGGTTATTGGCCAGTTCGCTTTCATGGCAGGCGTAGATCCAGTTCTTCTCGAAGATCAACTCCATCTCAAGATCGAACAGTTCCGGCTCGGTGAACATGTCGCGGGCGATGCGGAACACGGCGTCTGCCGGGCGAAAATCCAGGCAGCTCTCGATAAAGCTTTTCCATTGCTCGACGCTTCTTGCACCACTCATGGGGGCACCTTTTGATAATGGCTGAACAGGTGAGCCATTAAGAGGCTGCGACAAGGTGGCGGGCTATCCGCTTAATGGGGGAAGGTGGGCCGCAAAGTTGGGCAGCAAATACCCACGGCGGTGCGGGGCGGTGACGCAACGCGCCACTGTCCGGTGCGGCCAGGGGCGGCAAAACCTGTGGTTTATCCACATAGTCGGCCGTTGCTATCCACCCGGTTGCAATCGGGTCGGCGTGGCGTAGAACTTGCTGTGGAACCACAACGACGCGCCGCCAGAGCGCGCAACCGCCTGACCGCCGTGGGTGCACACTGATGAATAGTCCTACACGCGATATCCATGTCCAACGCTTCGACCTCGAAGGCGCCCGCAGCTGGATGTCCGGCATTTGCGGACCGCACCGCCTGGTGACGGCCACGCCCGAGCGCCTTCGCTTTCATCACAGTGCCAACGTGTTCAAGTCCCGGGCCACCACCCTGGGGGTGATCGAGTACGGCACCGACGTGACCATCGATATCGAAGACGCCGAGCACTTCAGCAGCTACAGCCTCACGCTGCCGTTGGTGGGGGAGCAGGAGCTGAGCAAGAACGGCCAACGCCTGAGTTCCAACCGCGACCAGGGCGTGATCATCGCGCCCAACGAGCACCAGGTGCTGGCCATATCCGGTGACTGTCGCAAGTTGCAGGTGGTGATCACGCGGGCGGCGATGAGCGAGTCGCTGGAGGGCTTGCTGCAACGGCCGATCGAGGCGCCGCTGCAATTTGAACCGGTGATGGATGCGGTGGAGGGGGCGTCGGCGTCGTGGTGGCGCATGGCGCGCTACTTCATCGCGGAGCTGGAGTGCCGTAGCGAATTGTATGAACAGGCGGCGTTCACCCGTGACCTGGAAAGCTCATTGATCAAGGGCCTGATCCTCGCCCAGCCGAACAACTACTCGGAAGAACTGCGCGACGTATTGGGGGTGAAACTGCCCCATTACCTGATCCGTGCGCGCCAGTACATTCACGACAACGCCCGCGAGGCGCTGCACCTGGAAGACCTGGAAACCGCTGCCGGGGTGTCGCGGTTCAAGCTGTTCGATGCGTTTCGCAAGTACTTTGCCCTGTCACCCATGGCCTACCTGAAGAAGCACCGGTTGAGTGCGGTGCGCCAGGAAATCCTCGAGCATGGATCGATCCGCACCATCTCCGAGATTGCCTTCGGCTGGGGCTTTACCCACCTGGGGCGGTTCTCGGCGGAGTATCGAAAACTGTTCGATGAATCCCCCAGCCAGACGCTGCAACGCATGCGTATGCGCAGTACTTGAACCTGATGAAGATCAACCAGTGGGAGGGGCGGTGCCTGGGCGATTTCAGATCAGTTCTTCAACCAACTGCAGGCAATGACTGAGCCCCGGCGACTGATCATTCACCCGTCGGCTGAGAATGATCGGCGAGGTCGCCGTCGCTTCCACAACCGGCGTGTAGCCGATATCCGCGCGATGCAGCACCTGCACCGACGCCGGCACCAGTGTCACGCCCATGCCTGCACCGACCAGGCCTATGGCGGTCTGCAGTTCGTTGGTCCACTGCGCCACCTTGAGGCTCAGGCCGTGGGCGTCGAACAGTGCGATCACATGGTCGGCATAGCTGGGGCGCGGGTTGCCGGGGTAGAGCACAAACGGCTCGGCGGCCAGTTGGGCGAGGGTCGCGGGTGCATCGAGCAATGGGTGGCCGGCGGGCAGCACGGCGACCAACCGATCCTCCACCAGCACACGCTGGACGATGGCCGGGTCGTCGATGCGAATGCGCCCGAAGCCCACGTCGATACGTCCTGCCTTGAGCGCTTCGACCTGCTGCAAGGTGGTCATCTCCGACAACCCCAGTTCCAGCTCCAACGCCTCATGGGTGCGCAACCGTCGGATCAACTCCGGCAGCACGCCATACAAGGTCGACGGCGCAAAGCCGATGCCCAGCCAGGTCTTCTCGCCCTGGCCGATGCGGCGCGTGTTGTCGCAGACCGTGGCCAATTGTTCGAGCAACACATTGGCGTGCTCATAGAAAAACCGCCCGGCTTCGGTCAGCCGCAGCGGTCGGCCACGCTCCAGCAGGACCACGCCCAATTCCTCTTCCAATTGCTGGATCTGCCGGCTCAACGGCGGCTGGGCGATGTGCAGGCGTTCGGCCGCACGGGTGAAGTTGAGGGTCTGCCCCAGCACCTGGAAGTAGCGCAGATGACGCAGTTCCATAACGGCTCCTTTCATACCTTGAGGGTATTGATCGAGACCAATTCTATATTGGAAGCCAGGAAAAATGCGGCACAGAATCGACGTAAATCTATAAAGAACCCAGCGGGTATTGCCATGCCGATTTGCGCCATCGAGTCGATCGAGACCATTATCGTCGACCTTCCCACCCTTCGCCCGCACAAGCTGGCGATGCACACCCTGCAAAACCAGACCCTGGTGATCATCCGCGTGCGCTGCGCCGACGGCATCGAAGGCATCGGCGAATCCACCACCATCGGCGGCCTGAGCTACGGCAACGAGAGCCCCGAGAGCATCAAGGTCAACATCGACCGTCACTTCGCCCCATTGCTGATCGGCCAGGACGCCAGCAATATCAACGCGGCCATGTTGCGCCTGGAACGCAGCATTCGCGGCAACACCTTTGCCAAATCCGGTATCGAAAGCGCCTTGCTCGACGCCCTCGGCAAGCGCCTGAACCTGCCGGTCAGTGAACTGCTCGGTGGGCGTGTGCGCGATGCACTGCCGGTGGCCTGGACCCTCGCCAGCGGCAATACCGCCCAGGACATTGCCGAGGCCGAAAAGATGCTCGACCTGCGCCGCCACCGCATCTTTAAATTGAAGATCGGTGCCGGTGAAGTGGGCGAGGACCTGGCCCATGTCATCGCGATCAAACAGGCCCTGGGCGAACGTGCCAGCGTGCGCGTCGACGTCAACCAGGCCTGGGACGAAGCCGTGGCCCTGCGGGCGTGCAAGGTGCTCGGCGAACACGGCATCGACCTGATCGAACAGCCGATCTCGCGTAACAACCGTGGCGGCATGGCCCGGCTCAACCTGTCGAGCCCGGCGCCGATCATGGCCGACGAATCCATCGAGTGTGTCGAAGAGGCCTTCAACCTGGCCCGTGAAGGCGCGGCCTCGGTGTTCGCCCTGAAGATCGCCAAGAACGGCGGCCCCCGCGCGGTATTGCGCACCGCCGCGATTGCCGAGGCCGCCGGTATCGGCCTGTACGGCGGCACCATGCTGGAAGGGGGGATCGGCACCCTGGCGTCGGCGCATGCCTTCCTCACGCTGAACAGGCTGGCATGGGGTACCGAGTTGTTCGGCCCGCTGTTGCTGACCGAAGACATTCTTGCCGAGCCGCCGCTGTACCGCGATTTCCAGCTGCATGTCTCCCACTTGCCGGGCCTGGGCCTGGCCATCGATGAGGAGCGCCTGGCGTTCTTCCGTCGTGACAAACACTAAGAGGCGCCGCCCATGTTGTTCCACGTAAAAATGACCGTGAACCTGCCCGTCGACATGCACCCCGAGCGCGCCGCCAGCCTCAAGGCCGACGAAAAGGCCTTTGCCCAGCGTCTGCAGCACCAGGGCAAATGGCGCCACTTATGGCGCATCGCCGGGCTCTACGCCAACTACAGCGTGTTCGACGTCGACAGCGTGCAAGAACTGCATGACCTGCTGATGCAACTGCCGCTTTACCCCTACATGGCCATCGAAGTGAATGCCTTGTGCCGGCACCCTTCGTCGATCCATGAAGACGACCGCTAGGCCGGTTTTCACCCTGATAACTACAAGATGAGGAACGCACCATGTCCATCCGACTGTCCCAGACTGCCCACGCCCAACGCTTTCTCGAAGAAGCCAGCGGCAACCTCACTGACGGCGGCAACCCGCGCGCCAAGGCGCTGATCTACCGCATCCTGCGCGATACGGTAAACATCATCGAAGACCTGGACGTGACCCCGGAAGAGTTCTGGAAGGCGGTCAACTATCTCAACGAACTGGGCAAGCACCAGGAGGCCGGACTGCTCGCCGCCGGGCTCGGCCTGGAGCATTACCTGGATATGCTGATGGACGCCGCCGACGAGGAAGCCGGCAAGTCCGGTGGTACCCCGCGCACCATCGAAGGTCCGCTGTATGTGGCCGGCGCGCCGCTGTCGAAATACGAGGCACGGCTGGACGATGGCAAGGACGACGCGGTGCCGCTGTTTATGCGCGGGCAGGTGCGCGACACCGACGGCAAGCCGTTGGCCGGGGCGATTGTCGATGTGTGGCAGGCCAATACCGGTGGCACCTATTCGTGGTTCGACCCGACGCAATCCGAATTCAACCTGCGTCGGCGTATCGAGACCGACGCCCAGGGCAACTACCGCTTTCGCAGCATCGTGCCGTCGGGCTACGGCTGCCCGCCGACCGGGCCGACCCAGCAGTTGCTCGATCAACTGGGGCGACACGGGCAGCGCCCGGCGCATATCCACTTCTTTATCTCGGCGCCGGGGTATCGGCACTTGACCACCCAGATCAACCTGTCGGATGACCCCTACCTGCACGATGATTTTGCCTACGCGACGCGGGATGAGTTGATTGCCGAGATTCGCTTCAGTGACGATCAGCAACTGGCACGGGAGTTTGGCGTGGAGGGGCGGTTTGCACAGATTGATTTTGACTTTGAGTTGCAAACCGCCGCAGCGCCGGTAGAGCAAAAACGCATGCAGCGGGTTCGCGCGTTGGAGGATTGATCAACACGGTCAAAAATGTCGGAGGGGGCTTGCCCCCGATAGCGGCGGATCAGTAAACATTTAAGTGACTGACACACCGCTATCGAGGGCAAGGCGAATCGTCGCACCGCCCCTCCCACATTTGATCGGTATTGTGGCTGACTATTTGCGAACGACCAGATCAAGCACCTCATCCCGATCCTTGATTTTCTGCAGCACAATCTCCGAGCGGATATCCATCACCCCCGCCGTGCGGTTCAGGTGGTTCACGATAAAGTCCGAAAAGTGCTTGAGGTTGCGCGCCTGCACCCGCAGCACATAGTTGCTGGCGCCGGTGATCACGTAGGCGCTGGCCACTTCCGGCCAGCCTTGCACCTTCTTGATAAACGTCTCATGCCAATCCTCCACATCCTGGCGCAATGACAGGTGGACGATGGCCTCCAGTTCAATCCCCAACTGCTCGGCATTCAACACCGCACGGTAGCCGCTGATAATCCCTTCGCTCTCCAGCAGGCGTAGACGACGCAGACAGGCAGAGGGCGACAACGCGACTTTTTCCGCCAGTTCCTGGTTGCTGATACGGCCATCCTGTTGCAGGAAATGCAGGAGGCGCAGGTCGGTGGCGTCAAGGATCATGGTTAGAATAAATCCGCGTATTTAGGGGTTAAATTCGAATTTCCTACAGCTTAATTAGCCTGTTGCCCACCACTTTGCACGAAAATTCTTTAAATCTTCGTTCATTATCTGCTGCATCCTCACTGACAAAAACCAGGACAGCCCATGACCCCTCGCAGCCATTGCCAAGCCCTTGACACCCAGGACCCGCTGGCGCCGCTACGTCAGCAGTTCGCCTTGCCGCAGGACGTTATCTACCTGGACGGCAACTCCCTCGGTGCGCGTCCGGTGGCGGCGCTGGAGCGGGCGCAGGCGGTCATCGCGCAAGAGTGGGGCAATGGCTTGATCCGCAGTTGGAACAGCGCCGGCTGGGCCGACTTGTCCCAGCGCCTGGGCAACCGCCTGGCGCCGCTGATCGGTGCGCGGGAGGGTGAGGTGGTGATCACCGATACCACCTCGATCAACCTGTTCAAGGTGCTCAGCGCCGCCTTGAGCGTGCAGCGCCAACGTGAGCCGGCGCGCAAGGTGATCGTCAGCGAAGCGAACAACTTCCCCACCGATTTGTACATCGCCCAGGGCCTCGCCGAGTTGCTGCAACAGGGCTATTCCCTGCGCCTGGTCAACAGCCCGGATGAATTGCCCGAGGCCATCGATGCGGACGTGGCGGTGGTGATGCTCACCCACGTCAACTACAAGACCGGCTACATGTACGACATGCAGGCGCTCACGGCCTTGAGCCATGAATGCGGCGCGCTGAGCATCTGGGACCTGGCGCATTCGGCCGGCGCGGTGCCCATCGACCTGCACGGGGCCGGTGCTGACTATGCGATTGGCTGCACTTACAAATACCTCAACGGCGGCCCCGGTTCCCAGGCATTCGTGTGGGTCAACCCGGCGTTGGTGGACCTGGTGCACCAGCCGCTGTCGGGCTGGTTCGGGCATACCCGGCAGTTCGCCATGGAATCCAGCTATGCGCCGAGCGCCGGCATCGCCCGCTACCTGTGCGGCACCCAGCCGATCACGTCGCTGGCGATGGTGGAATGCGGCCTGGAAGTTTTTGAACAGACCGACATGGCCCGCCTGCGCAGCAAATCCCTGGCGCTGACCGACCTGTTTATCGAGCTGGTCGAAAGCCGCTGCGCCGCCCACAACCTTGTGCTGATCACGCCGCGTGAACACGCCCGGCGTGGCAGCCATGTGAGCTTCGAACACCCGGAAGGCTATGCGGTGATCCAGGCCCTGATCGCACGTGGCGTGATCGGTGATTACCGCGAGCCGCGCATCATGCGTTTTGGGTTTACGCCGCTGTACACCAGCTTCACCGAGGTGTGGGATGCGGTGGAAATCCTCGGTGAGATTCTCGACAACGGCACCTGGGACCAGCCGCAATTCAAAGTGCGCCACAGCGTCACCTGAAGATAATGCAGATCAAAATGTGGGAGGGGGCTTGCCCCCGATTGCGGTGTGTCAACTTGCAAATCCGGCGACTGATACACCGCTATCGGGGGCAAGCCCCCTCCCACAGGGGATTTGCGTCAATATCCAAATAGTACAACCACAATAATAAAGGGACACACCACGTGACCACGCCAGACCACGGCTTTGCCGAGATCACCCACCGCGAACTGGGCCTGAGGCGCCAGCTCACTTCCGGCCAGATGAGCATGATCGCCATCGGTGGCGCCATCGGCACCGGGCTGTTCATGGGCAGCGCCTATGCCATCGGCTACGCCGGGCCCAGCGTGCTGGTGAGCTACGCGATCGGCGCGTTGATCACCTTGCTGCTGATGGGCTGCCTGGCCGAGATGACGGTGGCCCATTCCACCTCGGGCTCTTTCGGCGCCTATGCCGAGTTCTACATCAGCCCGCTGGCCGGGTTCCTGGTGCGTTATGCCTACTGCGCGGCGATTGTGCTGGCGGTGGGCGCCGAGGTCACGGCGGTGGCGATGTACATGAAGTACTGGTTCCCCCACGTGCCGGAATGGGTGTGGATCGTGTCGTTTTCCAGCGTGCTGATCCTGCTCAACGCCATCAGCGTCAAGACTTTCGGCAACTTCGAATACTGGTTTTCGACGATCAAGATCAGCGCCATCGTCGGCTTCATCATCCTCGCGGTGTACGTGGTGTTCGGCTCCGGCAACCCGCAATACGGGGTGCAGAACTACACGGCCCACGACGGGTTTTTCCCCCATGGCGTGAGCGGCATGTGGATCGCCGTGATCGTGTCGATCTTCAGCTACCTGAGCGTCGAGATGATTGCCGTGGCCGCCGGTGAAGCGGCGGACCCGGAGCAGGCCGTGAAGAAAGCCTTTCGCGCGACCATCGTGCGGCTGGTGGTGTTTTACCTGCTGACCCTGGCGCTGATGCTCGCCATCGTGCCGTGGAACCAGGCCGGCCAGGCCCAGAGCCCGTTCGTCACGGTGATGCAGACCATCGGCATTCCCGGCGCCACCGGGGTGATGAATTTCGTGATCCTGATCGCGGCCTTGTCGGCGATGAACAGCCAGCTCTACATCACCACGCGCATGATGTTCAGCCTGTCCCGCGCCGGCTTTGCGCCCAGGTCCATGGGGGCCTTGAGCAAGAGCGGCATTCCGCTGAATGCCTTGCTGTTGTCCAGCTCGGGCATCGCCCTGGCGACGCTGTTGAACCTGGTGTACCCGGAAAGTTCGTTCACCCTGATGATGGCGATCTCGATGTTTGGCGCGATCTTCACCTGGTTCATGATCTTCCTCACGCACCTGTTCTTCCGGCGCTATCGCAAGCGCCATGGCGGCGCGAAGCTGTCGTTCCAGTTGCGCCTGTTTCCCTACAGCACGTTATTGGGGCTGGTGCTGATGGGCGCGGTGATGATCACCACGTACTTCACCGAAGCGTTCAAGATGACCCTGGTGTTTGGCGTGCCGTTCCTGCTGATCCTGTCGGCGGTGTATTACGGGGTTTTCCGCAAGGGCAGGGCCAAGGCATCGAACAAGGCCCTGGCGTAACCCGGCAATTGTTCGAACGAACGCGCGCATAACAGCAGCGTTCGGCAAGCCCACTCTTCCTGCAACGGTTGGGCGAGGAAGCGGCGCGGCGCTGGCCAGCGCGCCAGCGCCGCCTGGGGCACGATGCCCAGGCCGGCGCCGCGGGCCACCATGCGAATCAGCCCGTCAAAACCGTCGGCGCGGATGCGCGTCTGCACACGAAAGCCCGCGTGCAGCGCCTGTTCTTCCAGGTACACCGCGAGTGCGCTGGCGGCGGCCAAACCCACGTAGTCGTATTGCAGGCTGTCGACAAAGCTCACCGTGCCGCCCGCCAGGGGATGGTCGTGCGGCATGATCAGCGCCAGCGGGTCGTCGCGAAAGGGCAAGGTCTGCAAGCCGTGGGTGTCCACCGCGTCGGAGATGATCCCCAACTCCGCCGTGCCCTGGCGCAAGGCCTGGGTGATGCGCAGGCTGGGCAATTCTTGCAGGTCGATATCGAGGTTGGGGTGTTCGCGCAGAAAGTCCGCGAGCAGTTCCGGCAGGTATTCGCTGAGCGCAGTGGTGTTGCACAGCAGGCGCACCTGGCCTTTGACGCCGTTGGCGTATTCCGCCAGGTCCTGTTGCAGGTGCTCGGCCTGTTGCAACAACAGGCGGGCGTGACGGGCCAGGGCCTTGCCCGCCGGCGTGGGGGTGACGCCGCGACGTCCACGCTGGAGAAACTCGATGCCCAACGACGCCTCCATCGCCCGGATGCGGGCACTGGCGGCGGCCAGGGATAAATGGCTGCGGGCCGCGCCGGCGGTGATGTTGCCGGTGTCGAGGGTGTGCAGGTAGAGGCGCAGGTCGATCAGGTCAAAGTGCATGGCTGATGGCTCGGGTAACTGGATTGGCCTCAGGCTCACGCAAAACAAGAGGCTGCCTCAGTATATGGCGAATTTTAGAGCGCATCGAAAAGTCGCACACTCTGCCCATGAATACCTTCCTCGCGTTTTACCAGAACCTCGGTCCCGCCCTTACCTTGCTGGTGATCGGCACCTTCCTGCTGGCCGGTACGGTCAAGGGGGTTATCGGCCTGGGCCTGCCCACTGTCGCCATGGGCATGCTCGGCCTGGCTATGCTACCGGCGCAGGCAGCGGCATTACTGATCATCCCTTCGACCGTCACCAACCTGTGGCAATTGGCATTCGGCGGGCACCTGAGTGCGTTGCTCCGGCGGCTATGGCCGATGTTGCTGCTGATTTTCCTCGGCACCGGGCTGGGCACGGTGTGGCTGGGGATGGACGGCGGGCAATGGGTGGTGCGCGCATTGGGCGCGGCGTTGCTGGCGTATGCACTGAGCGGACTGTTCCTGCCCACGTTCAAGGTCAAGGCCCGGACCGAGCGTTGGCTGGGCCCGGTGTGCGGGCTGATCACCGGCCTTATCACCTCGGCCACCGGTGTGTTTGTGATTCCTGCCGTGCCGTACCTGCAGGCGCTGGGATTGAATCGCGATCAACTGGTGCAGGCGTTGGGGCTGTCGTTCACGGTATCGACCCTGGCCCTGGCCGCCGGTCTGGCCTGGCGCGGCACCTTGGGCGCTGGCGCAATCAACGCCTCGTTGCTGGCCTTGGTGCCGGCGCTGCTGGGCATGTGGCTGGGCCAGGTGGTGCGCCAGCGCATCAGTGCGGTGCTGTTCAAGCGGGTATTTTTTATCGGCATGGTACTGCTGGGCGGGCATTTGCTGATCGGCGGTTAACAATTCATGATCAATTCGTGCCTTGTGGTCAAAGGTATTTTGCCCGGTGGCCGCTTATTCCGAAGGGCCGAGGTGGATAGTCTGCGTCCAGACATTTTCAACCTTCTGGATGCCTCCCATGAAAAAAGTACTCCTGCTCAACGGCGGTAAAAAGTTCGCCCACTCCGACGGCCGCTATAACGCCACCCTGCATGACACCGCCTTGGCGGTGTTGGACCGAGGCGGTATCGACGTCAAGGTCACCCATATCGACGAAGGCTACGACGTGGCCGAAGAGGTCGCCAAATTCCTCTGGGCCGACGTGATCATCTACCAGATGCCAGGCTGGTGGATGGGCGCGCCATGGATCGTCAAGAAGTACATCGACGAAGTCTTCACCGAAGGCCACGGCAGCCTGTATGCCAGCGATGGCCGCACCCGTTCCGACGCCTCGCAGAAATACGGCAGCGGCGGCCTGGTCCAGGGCAAGCACTACATGCTGTCACTGACCTGGAATGCACCGCAGCAAGCCTTCGACGACCCGACCGACTTCTTCGAAGCCAAGGGCGTGGATGCGGTGTACTTCCCGTTCCACAAAGCCAACGAGTTCCTCGGCATGACCGGCCTGCCGTCCTTCCTGTGCGTGGACGTGATGAAACGCCCGGCTATCGAGGTGGATGTGGCGCGCTACGAACAGCATCTGGCGCGGGTGTTCAACCTCTCGGTGTAAGCTGCGGTACACCGATAACGAGGACCGCCCGTGAAAGCCCGATCCGATGAGCTACAGATCTTCGTCAGCGTGATTGAGTGCGGCTCGATTTCCGCCGCCGCGGAGCAGGTCGGGCAGACGCCATCGGCGGTCAGTCGCACCCTGTCGCGCCTGGAAGCCAAGCTTGAGACCACGCTGATCAACCGCACCACGCGGCGCATGGACCTGACCGAGGAGGGCAAGTACTTCTTCGAGCAGGCCAAGCTGATCCTGGCGCAGATGGACGAGCTGGAGGAGCGCCTGTCGTCACGCCAGAAAAACCCCGCCGGGCGCCTGCGCATCAATGCCGCCGTGCCGTTCATGCTGCATGGGATCGTGCCCTACATCGCCGAATTCCGCCGTTTGTACCCGCAGATCCAGCTGGAGTTGAACAGCGATGACTTGATCATCGACCTTTTGGAACAGAGTACCGATATTGCGATCCGCATCGGTGCCCTGGCCGACTCCACCCTGCATGCGCGATCCCTGGGCTGTACGCCGCTGCATATCCTCGCCAGCCCTGATTACCTCAAACAGTACGGCACGCCGACGACGGTCGCCGAGTTGGCTGACCATACCCTGCTGGGCTTTACCCAGACCGAAACCCTCAACCACTGGCCGCTGCGCCATGTGGAAGGTGACCGCTGGCTGATCGAGCCCAGCGTGGCCGCGTCCAGTGGTGAAACCCTGCGCCAGTTGGCGTTGGAAGGGCAGGGCATTTGTTGCCTGTCGAACTTCATGACCGTCGAAGACATCAATGCCGGGCGCCTGGTGCCGGTGCTGGAGGCGTTCAACAGTGGGTATCGCCAACCGATCCACGCGGTGTTCTACCGCAACTCGCAATTGGCGCTGCGCATCCAGTGCTTCCTGGACTTTATCCAGGCCAAGCTGGCGCGGTATGCGTGCTGATTCGTGACTGTCGCGCAAGAGTGAATTGGGCGGTGCGGGCTTATTCGCCAGGGATCAGTCCGTAACAATGGACCCATCACTTACCCCGTCAGGAGCACTCTCCATGAACGTATTCATTACCGGCGCAGCCGGTTTTATCGGCGGTTCCATCGCCACCGGCCTGGTCAAGGCTGGTCACACGGTTACCGGCCTGGTACGCAGCGCCGAGCAAGCGGCTGAAATGACCGCCCTGGGCATCAACCCGGTGATCGGCACCCTCGACGATGCTGCTGTGTTGACCGAGCAAGCGCATAAAGCCGATGCAGTGATCAATGCTGCGAGCAGCGACCATCGTGCCGCGGTGGAAACCCTGCTGGCCGCACTGAAAGGCTCGAATAAGCCATTCCTGCACACCAGCGGTTCGAGCATCGTGGGGGATGCGTCGGGCGGTAAGTCCAGCGATGTCATCTATTTCGAAGACAGCCTGCCGGAGCCGACCGTCGACAAGGCTGCCCGCGTGGCCATCGACAACCTGATCCTGGCGGCCGCAAAAGACGGCGTGAACTCAGCGGTGATCTGCAACACCCTGATCTACGGCCACAGCCTCGGTGTGAAGCGCGACAGCGTGCAACTGCCGCGCTTGCTCAAGCAGGCACGCAAGAGCGGCGTGGTGCGCCATGTGGGCACCGGGCAGAACATCTGGTCCAACGTGCACATTGAAGACGTGGTGGCGCTGTACCTGCTGGCACTGACCCGCAACGTGCCGGGCACGTTCTACTTTGTGGAAAGCGGCGAGGCCTCGTTTATCGACATGACCACGGCGATTGCCCAAGCCCTGAACCTGGGCCGGCCGCAGGATTGGCCATTGGCCGAGGCTGAGGCCGAGTGGGGCTATGAAATGGCCAACTATGGCCTGGGTTCCAACAGCCGCGTGCGCGGCAGGCATGCCCGCGAGTTGCTGGGTTGGGCGCCGAAGCGTACGTCGGTGGTGGAGTGGATTCGCCAGGAGATGGTCTAAGTTTTCCGCCGTTTAGTTGTGGCGAGCGGGCCTGCCCGCGTCGGGCTGCGAAGCGGCCCCCTGTCAGTAATCGCATACATTCAGACAGAAATACGGTGAATGGTTTTGGGGCTGCTTCGCAGCCCAACGCGGGGCAAGCCCGCTCACTACAGGGTGTGTGCTTGCCTTAAAAATCTGGCCCCACCGCGCTCAATTCCGTACCATTCCCCGCCTTATCCCCCGCAATGCCCTGGTACCTCATGAACCTCACCCGTCTGCGCGCCGATGCCCTGGCCGGCCTCACCACGTCTTTCGCGCTGCTGCCCGAGTGCATCGCCTTTGCCCTGGTGGCTCACCTCAACCCGCTGATGGGGCTGTACGGCGCCTTTATCATCTGCACCCTTACCGCCTTGTTCGGCGGCCGGCCCGGCATGGTATCCGGGGCGGCAGGCTCGATGGCGGTGGTGATCGTCGCGCTGGTGGTGCAGCACGGCGTGGAATACCTGCTGGCCACGGTGCTGCTGGGCGGGCTGATCATGGTCGCGTTCGGCCTGTTGCGCCTGGGCAAGCTGGTGCGCATGGTGCCGCACCCGGTGATGCTGGGGTTCGTCAACGGCCTGGCGATCATCATTGCCCTGGCCCAGTTGGAACATTTCAAGAACGGTGAACGCTGGCTCAGCGGCATGCCGTTGTACGTGATGACGGGCCTGGTGCTGGTGACCATGGCCATCGTCTACCTGCTGCCGCGCATCACCCGTGCGGTGCCGCCGGCCCTGGTGGCGATCCTTGGCGTGGGCCTGGTCGTGTACCTGCTCGGCCTGCCGACCCGTACCCTCGGCGACATGGCCCACATCGCCGGCGGCCTGCCGGCCTTCGCGCTGCCGCAGATCCCCTGGACCCTGGAAACCCTCGGCATCATCGCCCCCTATGCGTTCCTGATGGCCATGGTCGGCCTGCTGGAAACCCTGCTGACCCTGAACCTCACCGACGAAATCACCGAGACCCGTGGCTACCCCGACCGCGAAAGCGTGGCCCTGGGCGCGGCGAATATGCTCTCGGGCCTGTTCGGCGGGATGGGCGGTTGCGCGATGATCGGGCAAACCGTGATCAACCTCAGCTCCGGCGGGCGCGGACGTTTCTCCGGGGTGTTCGCCGGGGTGATGATCCTGCTGTTTATTTTGTTTCTGTCACCGCTGATCGAGCGGATCCCGCTGGCGGCGCTGGTGGGGGTGATGTTCGTGGTGTCCCAGCAGACCTTCGCCTGGGCGTCCCTGCGGGTGATCAACAAGGTGCCGCTCAATGATGTGCTGGTGATTATCGCGGTAACGGTGATCACGGTGTTCACCGACCTGGCCACCGCCGTGCTGTGCGGCATCGTGATCGCAGCACTGAACTTTGCCTGGCAACAGGCCCGTGAGCTGTACGCCGATGAGCATCTGGAAGCGGATGGCAGCAAGCTCTATCGCCTGCACGGCACGCTGTTCTTTGCCTCGACGACGCCGTTCCTGAACCAGTTCGACCCGGCCAACGACCCCGCCCAGGTGACGCTGGATTGCCGTCACCTGAGCTTTGTCGACTACTCGGCAATTGCCGCGCTGATGACCCTGCGCGAGCGCTACAGCAAGGCCGGCAAGCATTTGCGCGTGCTGCATTTGTCCGAACGCTGCAAGAAGCTGCTCAAGCGTGCGAGGGTGCATCACGACTGATTTTATGGCCCGACCAGGTCTTCCAGTTCCTGGGCGCGGGTCTGGGTCATGTCCAGCACGCAGCCGGTGCCGTTGACCTGGTCGATGGTGCCACCGGTGGCGGAGCCGGCGAAGGCACAATTGGCGTCCCGGTATTTGATCCACAGGCGCTGCAGGTCCTGCAGTTGCTGCCTGCGGTTGCCTTCCTGGGCGGCGAGGGCGGTTTTGTAGGCTTTGTTCAGGCGCGTGTCTTGCACCTTGGTTTCCTTGACGTTGCAACCAACCATGTCAGCGGTGGTGTTAGCGCCGTCCATGCATTTTTTCAGCGCCGGGTTGTCGGCAGCGGCGGCAGTGCCGCACACGGCGAGAAGCAGGGCGCCGGCGGCGAGTGTGGTGCGAATCATGCTCGATTTTCCTGGCAACGGTGGATGTGCATTCTATGACTCAAGGGTATTCGTTGAGTTTCCAGCCTTCTCCGATCTTCATGTAAGAACACCCCCCGGATTTTCATGCACGGCCCTTGGGCATGTCCCAACGCGACAGCGCTTATCTATGGGCGAAAGTTACTTTCATAAAATTTGAAAATGCTCCTCGGTAATGATTTATGAGTTTCACAATCAATTCGACGTGACCCTTTCCGAGGAGTACCGCATGGCCGCATCACCGGGCTTCGGGCTGTTGGCATACGCTGCCATCGCCATCATTGCTTTGATCGTGCTGATCGCACGTTACCGGCTCAACCCGTTTATCGTCATCACCCTGGTGTCCATCGGCCTGGCGCTGATGGCCGGGATGCCGGCGGACACCATCATGGGTTCCTACGAGGCCGGCGTCGGCAAAACATTGGGGCATATCGCCCTGGTCGTGGCACTGGGCACCATGCTCGGCAAGATGATGGCCGAGTCCGGTGGCGCCGAGCAGGTGGCGCGCACCCTGATCAACCGTTTCGGCGAACGTAATGCCCATTGGGCCATGGTGTGCATCGCCTTCCTGGTGGGGCTGCCGTTGTTCTTCGAGGTCGGTTTTGTGTTGCTGGTGCCGATCGCCTTTACCGTGGCGCGGCGCGTGGGGGTGTCGATCCTGATGGTCGGCCTGCCGATGGTTGCCGGCCTGTCGGTGGTGCATGCGTTGGTGCCGCCACACCCGGCGGCGATGATGGCCGTGCTGGCGTATAACGCGTCGGTGGGGCAGACCGTGCTCTATGCGATCCTCATCGGTATCCCGACGGCGATCATTGCCGGCCCGGTGTACGCCAAATTCATCGTGCCGCACATTCACCTGCCGGCGGAAAACCCGCTGGAACGCCAGTTTATCGAGCGTGAACCTCGCGAGCGTTTGCCGAGCTTTACGCTGACCATGGGCACCATCCTGTTGCCGGTGGTGCTGATGATGATCGGTGGTTGGGCCAACGTGATTTCCACCCCGGGTACGGGCTTCAACCAGTTCCTGCTGTTTATCGGCAACTCGGTGATCGCGCTGCTGGTGGCGACCCTGGTGAGTTTCTGGACCCTGGGCCTGGCGCAGGGCTTCAACCGCGAGTCGATCCTCAGGTTCACCAATGAATGCTTGGCGCCGACTGCGAGCATCACCTTGTTGGTGGGCGCGGGTGGTGGCCTGAACCGGATCCTCGTGGATGCAGGCGTCACTCATGAGATCCTCGGCCTGGCCCACGCGTTTCAGTTGTCGCCGCTGGTGATGGGGTGGCTGTTTGCGGCCCTGATGCGCATCGCCACAGGTTCGGCCACGGTGGCCATGACCACCGCATCCGGCGTGGTTGCGCCGGTCGCCCTGGGCCTGGGTTATCCACATCCGGAATTGCTGGTGTTGGCCACTGGCGCGGGTTCGGTGATCTTTTCCCACGTTAACGACGGCGGCTTCTGGCTGATCAAGGAATACTTCAATATGACGGTGATCCAGACCTTCAAGACCTGGACCGTGCTGGAGACTTTGATTTCGGTGGTCGCCTTCGGTCTGACTTACGGCCTGTCCTGTATTTTGTAACCCGGAGCCTTCATGGACATCCTCTACCAGATCCGCGCCCGTCAGGATTCCTTCAGCGCCGGCGAAGGGCGTATCGCCAGGCTGATGCTGGAGGATGTGGGCTTTGCCGCCTCGGCCAGCCTGGAAGAGCTGTCCCAACGGGCCGAGGTCAGTACCGCGACCTTATCGCGGTTTGCCCGCAGTGTCGGTTGCCGGGATTTGCGCGACCTGCGCCTGCAACTGGCCCAGGCCAGCGGCGTCGGCAGCCGCTTCCTGGACCCGGCGGGGCTGCCTGAACAGTCGGCATTTCATCGGCAGATTCTCGGCGATATCGAAGCGACGTTGCGCCAGCACTTGTCGGGTTTCAACCAGGCGAGTTTCGTCGATGCGGTCAACCTGCTGGGCAAGGCGCGGATGATCCACGCGTTCGGCATGGGCGGGCCGTCAAGTTTGTGCAGCGATGAATTGCAGGTGCGCCTGGTTCGCCTGGGCTACCCGATTGCCGCCAGCCACGACCCGGTGATGATGCGCGTCACGGCTGCAACCCTGGGGCCGGAACACGCGCTGATTGTCTGCTCGCTCACCGGCCTCACCCCTGAATTGCTCGATGTGGTGGCGCTGGCACGCAACTACGACGCGCGGATCGTCGCCATCACCCTGGCCGACTCACCCCTGGCGCAGTTGGCGGATGTGCTGCTGCCGCTGCAACCGGCCGAAACCAGTTTTATCTACAAACCCACGGCGGCGCGCTACGGCATGCTGCTGGCCATCGACCTGCTCGCCACCGAACTGGCGCTGGCCCTGCCCGACGACAACCAGGAGCGCCTGCGCCGGATCAAGCTGGCCCTCGACGATTATCGCGGCGGCCCTGACCGCCTGCCGCTTGGAGATTGATATGACGTACGACACGCTGATTCGCCAGACGCTGATCATCGATGGCAGCAACACCGAAGGGTTTGTCGCCGATGTGGGGCTGCGTGACGGGCGCATCGAGACGATCGGCGACTTGTCGACGGCGTGTGCCGAGCATGAAATCGATGGGACTGGCCGGGTGCTGGCGCCGGGCTTTATCGATGTCCACACCCACGACGACACGGTGGTCATCCGCCAGCCCCAGATGCTGCCCAAGCTCAGCCAGGGTGTGACCACGGTGATTGTCGGCAACTGTGGCATCAGCGCCTCACCGGTGAGTTTGCGCAGCGATCCGCCGGACCCGATGAACTTGTTGGGCAGCGCTGCGGCGTTTGTTTATCCCCGGTTCAGCGACTATCGCAGCGCCGTTGAAAGCGCTCATCCAGCGGTCAACGTCGCGGCATTGATCGGTCACACGGCGCTGCGCAGTAACCACATGGACGACCTGCATCGCACCGCCACACCGGCGGAAATCGCCGCCATGCGTGTGCAGTTGCACGAAAGTCTCGAGGCCGGCGCTCTCGGTTTATCCACCGGCCTGGCCTACGCCAGCGCGTTCAATGCCGAGACCGATGAGGTGCTGCAACTGAGTGAAGAACTCACGGCCTTCGGTGCGGTATACACCACCCATTTGCGCAGCGAATTCGAACCGGTGCTGGAGGCGATGGACGAGGCTTTTCTGATCGGTCGGCACGCACAGGTACCGGTGATTATTTCCCACCTCAAATGTGCGGGCGCGGGGAACTGGGGGCGTAGTCCGCAGCTGTTGGCGGCGTTGGAGTCGGCGGCGAAAACCCACCCAGTGGGGTGTGATTGTTATCCCTACGCGGCCAGTTCTTCGACCCTGGACCTCAAGCAGGTGACCGACGCATTTCGCATCACGATTACCTGGTCGACGCCGCACCCGGAAGTGGGGGGGCGCGACTTGCAGGACATTGCCGGCGAATGGGACGTCTCGTTGATGGATGCCGCTCTTCGTCTACAGCCTGCGGGAGCGGTGTACTACGGGATGGATGAAGCGGATGTGCGACGCATCCTTGCGCATCCATTGTCGATGGTGGGGTCTGATGGGTTGCCCGAAGATCCGTTTCCACACCCACGCTTGTGGGGGGCGTTTCCACGGGTGCTGGGGCATTTCAGCCGGGATGTCGGTTTGTTCCCGTTGCACACCGCCGTGCACAAGATGACCGGCTTGTCGGCAGCGCGTTTTGGGTTATCCGAGCGTGGTGAAATTCGTGAAGGGCACTGGGCCGACCTTGTGTTGTTCGATCCGTTGCGGGTGCGGGATGTGGCGGATTTCAATGAGCCACAGCGGGCAGCGCAAGGCATTGATGGCGTGTGGGTCAACGGCGTATTGAGCTACAGCGATGGCCAAGCGAACGGTCAGCGACCGGGGCGCTTCCTGGCGCGCAGTGGGGATTTGCGTGGTGGGTTTTCGACTCTATAGTGGGCGCTTTCATACACGGAGCGGTTGCCATGCACTTAGGAAACGTCACCCCCATCCTGCGGATTTTCGACGAGGCCAAGGCCTTGGAGTTCTACGTCGACTTCCTGGGATTCAAGGTCGATTGGCAGCATCGCTTTGAGGCGAACTATCCACTCTATCTGCAAGTGTCGCTGGGCGATTGTGTACTGCACCTGTCCGAACATCATGGCGATGCTTCGCCGGGCGCGGCGGTGCGGATTCAGGCGCAAGGGGTGGACACGTATCAGCAGCAGTTGGCGGGCAAGGATTACCGTTACGCCAAGCCTGGGGTTGAGGAAACGCCTTGGGGATCGCGGGAGATGAGCATCAAGGATCCGTTTGGGAATCGGGTGGTGTTTGTTGAGGAAGGTGAGGGCTGAGAGGTAAATCGCAGGCAATAAAAAACCGCCTTGGTAGGCGGTTTTTTATTGCAATCCCAGTTTGCGGCTGGGGTTGCTGTCTCACAGGAGCACTGACGTGTTGGAGAATACTACTGCTGCTTTAAGGTTTTTTACAAGGGCTGACGATAACTGGTTTTATTGGTTTTCAATTGCAAAGAACAGCAACAACTTTTGAGGGCGATTAGTTGTTACTTGTAACACCTTGGCGTAGATGGCTGAGCTAGCATCACCCGCGTTCTGTGTTCATCGTGAGGAAGGTTGGCTGGGTTCGCGCGCAAATTTTGGACCGACTGCCACGGGCTTGCAATCCGTGCCGGATTAATGCGGGAGGACCATCAACCCAGCCGCCTCACAGGAGCACTGACGTGCGTCCAAAGGCCCACATGTTCCGGTAAGTGTGCTGGAGGTAAGGCCCAGCTCACGGAGGGCCGAGTATGTCTAGGTTTGCACGACGTACATGGAACCTCGTAGTGAACTGCCTACGTGCTTATCACGTATGGAAGTTCCTGCGGGACAGCTTCGATGACTGCTAACGTCTGAGAGGTGGAGCCGCCTCGGTATATGCCGAGGCGGCTTTTTGATTTCTTACACCCGGAAGTGACTGACCATCTGCTGCAACTGGCTACCCAAACGCGCCAGTTCCACGCTCGATTTCGCCGTTTCATTGCTCGCGGTGGCGGTCTGCTCGGACACATCACGCACATTCACGATGCTGCGGCTGATCTCTTCGGCCACGGCGCTTTGTTCCTCGGCGGCTGCGGCAATCTGCTGGTTCATGGACTGGATGTTCGACACCGTGCGGGTGATATTTTCCAGGGACACACCGGCCTTGCGCGTCAGTTCGACACTGCTGTCGGTGAGGCTGCGGCTGTTGTTCATCACGTTGGCGACTTGCTGGGTGCCGTTCTGCAAGCCGGCGACCAGGCCTTCGATTTCTTCGGTGGATTTCTGTGTGCGCTGGGCCAGGCCACGCACTTCGTCGGCGACCACGGCAAAGCCGCGACCGGCTTCACCGGCACGCGCCGCTTCGATCGCTGCGTTGAGCGCGAGCAGGTTGGTCTGTTCGGCCACCGCCTTGATCACGTCCATCACGCTGCCGATCTTGTTGCTCTCTTGTTGCAGGTGCGCCATGGCATCGGTGGAGCGCGCCACTTCGGCGGCCAGGCGTTCGATCTGGGCGATGGCCTCGGCCACCACTTTATCGCCTGCGCGGGCCTGGCCGTCAGCGTCGGCGGCAGCCAGAGAGGCTTGCTCGGCGTTGCGTGCGACTTCCTGCACGGTGGCGGTCATTTCGTGCATTGCCGTGGCGACCTGATCGGTCTCGATCTTCTGGCTGTTCACACCGGCGCTGGTCTGCTCGGTCACGGCCGACAACTCTTCGGCGGCGCTGGCGATCTGGGTCACGCCGTCGCGAATCCCGCTGATCAGTTCACGCAAGGTGGTGCCCATGCGCTGGATGCCTTGTTGCAGTACGCCCAGCTCATCGCGACGGGTGACCTGGATATTGTGGCTGAGGTCGCCGGAGGCGATGCGCTCAACCACGGCCAGGGTTTCTTGCAGTGGGCGGGTGATCTGGCGGGTGATCACCAGTGCCGCGATGATACCGACCAGCAGTGCCAGCAGCGTGCTGATCAACTGCAGGCTACGGGCCTGGGCGCTTTCGGCGTCGCGACGATCCAGCTGGATGTCATACAGCTTGTCACTGATGGTGACGATATCGGCGCCTTGGGTGGTCATTTCGGCACGGGCAGCCACGATATTGGCGTTGGCCGTCTTGTAGTTTTGAACGGCTGTGCGATAGGCGCCCAGGGCGGTTTCCAGGGCGCTCAGCGCGCTTTGCTGGCTGGCGCCGAATGCGTCACTGAGGCCTTTCAAGCCGCCGATGGCTTTCTCGATTTGTGCCGCAGCGCGGGCTTCGGTGTCCGGGTTGACGTTGTTGGTGTAGCCACGCACTTCGTAGCGGGCCAACTGGAACGCCTGCTTGGCGTTGGTCACCGCCTGAAACTGAGTGAAGCGCTCCGGGCTGTCGGGCATCTGCTGCACGCTGGTGTCCAGCGCATCGATCTGGGCGTTGGCGATATCGGCCTTGTCCCCCATGACCTGGCGAGCAGCGTTGCCGTTACGGTAAGCCTCACGCATTTTGTTCAGGGATTGCTGATAAGCCGTGATGATGGCTTTCTGCTCGTTGAGCAGCTTGACGTTTTCCGGGCTCTTGAAGCTGTCCAGGAGTTTCTGTTGCTGGGCAGCAAAGGCATCCAGGCTGGTCTGCACGTTCTGCGCCACGGCTTCATCGCCGTTGGCCAACATGTATTGCAGGCGCACGATGCGCAGTTTGGTCAGCGACGCGTTGAGCTGGGTAATGTCGCTCATCCAGTTACTGCGGTCGATCAGGCTGCCCAGGCTGGTCCAGCCGGTGAAGGCCAGGATCGAGGTGAGAACCAGTACCAGGCCAAAGCCCAGGCCCAGTTTGAGGTTGACGCTGATGTTACCGAACCAGCTGTTCATCGAATGCTCCGCGAAGGTGATTTTTTGTCTGCTGGACGGTGTTGTTGTTTGAGCCAGCCAAAGTGTGTAGCGCTGTATCGGCGGGGAGGTTTGAATCTGAAGCGCTTTTATTGCGCGTGCGACGAAGGGTCGCGATCCCGGTGCCGCGCCGCGGTGGGGGGCTCATCACCAGCAGGTCTTGTGTGCTAGTCTGCTGGCCCTTTTAGTTCAGGGCGGCGCGCACATCACTGTTTCCAGTGCTGCCCTACAGCGGAGCCTCTTCATGTCCGAAGTTAATCTGTCCACCGACGAAACCCGCGTCAGCTACGGTATCGGCCGTCAGTTGGGCGACCAACTGCGTGACAACCCGCCACCGGGTGTGAGCCTGGACGCGATCCTGGCTGGCCTGACCGACGCATTCGCCGGCAAACCAAGCCGTGTTGACCAGGAGCAAATGGCTGCCAGCTTCAAGGTCATCCGCGAAATCATGCAAGCCGAGGCCGCTGCCAAGGCTGAAGCTGCTGCCGGTGCTGGCCTGGCGTTCCTGGCTGAAAACGCTAAGCGTGATGGCATCACTACCCTGGCTTCCGGCCTGCAATTTGAAGTGCTGACGGCCGGTGACGGCGCCAAGCCGACCCGTGAAGACCAGGTGCGCACTCACTATCACGGCACCCTGATCGACGGCACTGTGTTCGACAGCTCCTACGAGCGTGGCCAGCCTGCAGAATTCCCGGTGGGTGGCGTGATCGCCGGCTGGACCGAAGCCCTGCAACTGATGAATGCCGGCAGCAAATGGCGCCTGTACGTGCCGAGCGAACTGGCTTACGGCGCTCAAGGCGTTGGCAGCATTCCGCCGCACAGCGTGCTGGTATTCGACGTCGAACTGCTCGACGTTCTGTAAGACCTGCTGCTTACCTGTGGGAACGGGGCCGTTCGTTCCCACAGTGTCTTGCCGGTGTGTTCATGGATGGAACTTGCCATTGAGCTCCGTCGCCGGGCGCAACGCTCGGGCATAGCAGAACAGAAACAGATTACGCACCACTTCCTTGAGCACTCCTGGTTCACTCGAACTCAGGCCGTTGACGTCCAGGTCACCCTGATCCTGCAATTCATTCAGCGCTTCTTCTTCCAGCACCGCACAGACTTCGCCGGTTTCCCGATGAAGGATGCGCAGGTAAGGGTGTGGGCGGTCGAGCCAGGCATCTATCAAATAAGTCATGGGTACATCTCCTTGATGGGTTTCAATGAGAATAATTCTTATTCGTAGAATAGCAAGTGCCTATTGGCAGTTTCCTGGTTTTTCTGTGTGGATATTGCGAGGGGTCAACGGGGAGGGCAAAACGCCATCCCGCGCGGGCGCGGGATGGATGCAGCAGGTTCAGACTTTGCGCACGAACTCGGACTTGAGTTTCATCGGGCCGATACCGTCGATCTTGCAATCGATATCGTGGTCGCCGTCGCACAGGCGGATGTTCTTGACCTTGGTGCCGACCTTCACGACCAGGGACGTGCCCTTGACCTTGAGGTCTTTGATCACGGTGATGGTGTCGCCGTCCTGCAGGACGTTGCCCACAGAGTCTTTCTTCACGGTTTCATCGCCGGCCACTTCGGCCTCGCCATTGGCGGACCACTCATGGGCGCATTCCGGGCAGATCAGCTGGGCGCCGTCTTCATAGGTGTATTCGGAATTGCATTTCGGGCAGGGTGGCAACGTGCTCACTAAAGCTCCTTGAGATTCAGGGATGACTAAAAGTCGCACATTATATAGGGTTTTGTGATGTTGCAGGCTGTATGAAATCCAAATGTGGGAGGGGGCTTGCCCCGATGACGGTGTTCCAGTCGATATATCGACTGGCTGATCCACCGCCATCGGGAGCAAGCCCCCTCACACATTGGTCTTGCAGGTATGTCTTAGTGAGTACGGGCGACCGCAAACTCACTCAGCTCAACCAGGGCATCCCGGTACTCGCTGGCCGGCAGGGCTTGCAGGCATTGGATCGCACGGGCCACGTAGTCGCGTGCCAGTTGCGCGGTGTACTCCAGGGAACCGGACGCTTCCACGGCAGCGCGGATGGCCTCCAGGTCTTCGATCCCGCCTTTCTGGATCGCCTTGCGCACCAGAGCCGCCTGTTCCGGCGTGCCTTCGCGCATGGTGTAGATCAGCGGCAAGGTCGGTTTGCCTTCGGCCAGGTCGTCGCCGACGTTCTTGCCCAGGGTCTCTGCATCGCCACGGTAGTCGAGCAGGTCGTCCACCAGCTGGAATGCCACGCCCAGGTGATCACCGAAGGTTCGCAGGGCTTCGGCCTGCTCGGCGGTCGCGCCACAGAGCGCGGCGGCACTGTGTGTGGAGGCTTCGAAGAGCATCGCGGTCTTGCCGCGAATCACTTCCATATAGGTTTCTTCGGTGGTGCTGGCGTCGCGAACCTTGGACAGCTGCAGCACTTCGCCTTCAGCGATGATGCGCGTGGCCTGGGAAAGAATCTTCATCACCGGCATCGAGCCGAGCTCGACCATCATTTCGAACGAGCGCGAGTACAGGAAGTCGCCCACCAGCACGCTCGGGGCATTGCCCCACATCGCATTGGCGGTCTCGCGGCCACGGCGCATGCCGGACATGTCGACCACGTCGTCATGCAGCAGGGTCGCGGTGTGCAGGAATTCGATGGTGGCGGCCAGCAGGCGCAGGTCATCGCCTTCGCGGCCCAGGGCCTTGCCACACAGCAGCACTAATAAAGGACGCAGGCGTTTACCGCCCGCCGACGTAATGTAGTCGCCAATTTTGGAGACCAGCGGCACTTTAGACGTCAGCTGCTGCTTGATGATGCCGTCGACGGCGCTAAAATCGTCCGCGACCGCGCGGTAGAAAGCTTGGGGTTGCATCAGCGACAGTCGCTCCAGAAGGGTTGCGCGGCATGCTAGGACCCTGACCCCCGGGTGTCAAGGCGCGATAGACGGCCACTTGCAACACCCATTTACCTTGCGTACAATCGCGCACCCTGAACTTCCTGGGCAGCACCTGCCTTACGCAATTGCATTCGGGACGTCCATCCCATGCAGCCATGCCAGCCAATACCTCTTCTTATAAAGCGCTGGGTGAGCAGGATTATCGGAGAAATACCATGTCGTACGCAGTAATTGTTACTGGTGGCAAGCAATACAAGGTCGCCCCAGGTGAATACCTGAAGATCGAAAAACTGGAAATCGCTACCGGCGAATCCGTTACCTTTGATCGCGTTCTGTTGGTCGCCAATGGCGATGACGTGAACATCGGCGCTCCAGTTGTTGCTGGCGCTACCGTTGTGGCTGAAGTGATCTCCCAAGGTCGTCACGATAAAGTCCGCATCATCAAGTTCCGTCGTCGTAAGCACCACATGAAGCGTATGGGCCACCGCCAGTGGTACACCGAGATCAAAATCACCGGTATTCAGGCTTAATTTCAGCCTAATTCCTCACTAGGAGAATTGACTCATGGCACACAAAAAAGCTGGTGGTAGTACCCGTAACGGTCGCGACTCAGAAGCCAAACGCCTTGGCGTTAAGATGTATGGCGGCCAGAAAATCATTCCGGGCAACATCATCGTGCGTCAGCGCGGCACCCAATTCCACGCCGGTTACGGTGTTGGCATGGGTAAAGATCACACCCTCTTCGCGAAAATCGAAGGCGTGATCAAGTTTGAAGTAAAAGGCGCGTTCAACCGCCGTTACGTGAGCGTTGTCGCCGCTTAATTGCGCGATCGCTGGAAAAGCCCTGTCTTGCGACGGGGCTTTTTCGTTTGTGGAGTGAGTCTCTTGCAAAGCTGTTTGTAATGGGCTCAAGCAGCTGGATTTGCGGCTGTTGATTGAGGTCGCTGCGCTCATTTTTGCAAGAGTCTTATGTCTTGGTTTCTTAAGCTCGTCCGTGCGGCGAGAGGCGTTTTGTTATGAAGTTCGTTGATGAAGTTTCCATCCGAGTAAAAGCAGGCGACGGCGGTAACGGTTGCATGAGTTTCCGTCGCGAAAAATTCATCGAAAACGGTGGCCCCAACGGCGGTGACGGCGGTGACGGCGGTTCCATCTACATGATGGCCGACGAAAACCTCAACACCCTGGTGGACTACCGTTACACCCGGCATTTCGATGCCGAGCGTGGCTCCAACGGCGGCAGCACCGACTGCACCGGTAAAAAAGGTGAAGACCTGGTACTGCGCGTACCGGTCGGCACCACGATCATCGACTCCGCGACCCAGGAAGTGATTGGCGACCTGACCAAGGCCGGCCAGAAACTGATGGTTGTACAAGGCGGCTGGCACGGTCTGGGTAACACCCGATTCAAGTCCAGTACCAATCGTGCACCGCGCCAGACCACGCCGGGCAAGCCGGGCGAGCAGCGCGACCTGAAGCTGGAAATGAAGGTACTGGCTGACGTGGGCCTGCTGGGCCTGCCGAACGCCGGCAAAAGTACCTTCATCCGCTCGGTGTCGGCCGCCAAGCCGAAAGTCGCCGACTACCCGTTCACCACCCTGGTGCCAAACCTGGGCGTGGTCAGCGTCGACCGCTGGAAAAGCTTTGTGATCGCCGACATTCCCGGCCTGATCGAAGGGGCTTCCGACGGTGCAGGCCTGGGGATTCGCTTCCTCAAGCATTTGTCCCGTACCCGTTTGCTGCTGCACCTCGTCGACATGGCGCCCTTGGATGACACCAGTGCACCGGACGCCGCCGAAGTGATCGTCAGCGAACTGACCAAGTTCAGCCCGGCCCTGGCCGAGCGTGATCGCTGGTTGGTGCTGAACAAATGCGACCAGATCCTCGAAGAAGAGCACGAGGAGCGCGTCAAGGAAATCGTCGATCGCCTGGAATGGACCGGTCCGGTCTACGTGATCTCGGCGATCGCCAAAGAAGGCACCGAGCGCCTGACCCGCGACATCATGCGCTACCTGGAAGACCGTGCCGACCGTCTGGCGGCCGACCCGGTATTCAAGGCCGAACTCGCCGAACTCGATCAGCAGATCGAAGACGAGGCCCGTGCCCAGTTGCAGGCCCTGGACGACCAGCGTGCCCTGCGCCGCAGCGGCGTGAAGTCGGTCCATGACATCGGCGACGATGATTGGGACGAAGAAGACGTGGATGACGAAGACGGTCCGGAAATCATTTACGTGCGCGACTGATCCGTTGCGATAAACTTGAACGCCGCTCCCAGGAGCGGCGTTTTGGTATCCGGGTATAACGTTATGGGCGGCGCTGGGTCGCGCGGCCCTCAATCTAAGGTTGAAGATGATGCGGAGCAAAGTGACAGGTGCGCAGCGCTGGGTCGTAAAGATCGGAAGTGCGCTGCTGACGGCAGATGGCAAAGGCCTGGATCGTGCAGCCATGAGCGTCTGGGTCGAGCAGATGGTGGCCTTGCATGAAGCAGGTGTCGAGTTGGTGCTGGTGTCGTCCGGGGCGGTTGCCGCCGGGATGAGCCGCCTCGGCTGGACCGCGCGACCCAGCGCGATGCATGAGCTGCAAGCCGCCGCCGCCATCGGCCAGATGGGCCTGGTGCAAGCCTGGGAATCCAGCTTTGCCGAGCATGGCCGCCACACGGCGCAGATCCTGCTGACCCACGATGACCTGTCCGACCGCAAGCGCTACCTCAATGCCCGCAGCACCTTGCGTGCGCTGGTGGAACTCAAGGTCATCCCGGTGATCAACGAGAACGACACCGTGGTCACCGACGAAATCCGTTTCGGTGACAACGACACCCTGGCCGCGCTGGTGGCCAACTTGGTGGAGGCCGACCTGCTGGTGATCCTCACTGACCGCGACGGCATGTTCGACGCCGACCCGCGCCACAACCCCGATGCCCAACTGATCTACGAAGCGCGCGCCGATGATCCGGCGCTCGACGCCGTGGCCGGCAGCGTCGGCGGCGCCCTGGGCCGTGGCGGGATGCAGACCAAGTTGCGCGCAGCGCGCCTGGCAGCACGTTCCGGGGCCCACACCATCATCGTCGGTGGGCGCCTGGAGCGTGTGCTGGATCGCCTCAAGGCCGGTGAGCGCATCGGTACGTTGCTGTCGCCCGAACGCGGCATGCTGGCGGCGCGCAAGCAATGGCTGGCTGGGCACTTGCAAACCCGTGGCACCCTGGTGCTCGACGATGGCGCGGTGTCGGCGTTGTCCCAGGGCAACAAGAGCCTGCTGCCGGTGGGCGTCAAGTTGGTGCAGGGCAGCTTCCGCCGTGGCGAGATGGTGGTATGCGTGGCGCCTGACGGTCGTGAGATCGCCCGGGGCCTGGCCAATTACAGCGCCCTGGAAGCGCAGAAAATTATCGGACAATCGTCTGACGCGATTGTCGGACTCTTGGGTTACATGGCGGAACCGGAACTGGTTCACCGCGATAACCTGATCCTGGTCTAAACAAAGGGAATACACGATGCGCGTGATGAAGGGATTGCTCGGCCTGCTGCTGGCCCTGCCGCTGCTGGCTTCGGCCGAAGAAGTTGGCCAGGTGTCGACGGTGTTCAAGTTTGTCGGCCCCAACGACCGGATTGTGGTCGAAGCGTTCGATGACCCCAAGGTCGACGGCGTGACCTGCTATTTATCGCGCGCCAAGACCGGCGGCGTGAAAGGTGGCCTGGGCTTGGCCGAAGACCGTGCCGAAGCCTCGATCGCCTGCCGTCAGGTCGGCCCGATTCGCTTCAAGGGCGAGCTCAAGGACGGCGACGAAGTGTTCAAGGAACGTACCTCGCTGGTGTTCAAGACCATGCAGGTGGTGCGTTTCCTCGACAAGAAGCGCAATACCCTGGTGTACCTGGTCTACAGTGACCGCTTGATTGAAGGCAGCCCGCAGAACGCGGTGACGGCGATTCCTATTCTGCCGTGGCCGACCGCTCAGTAATCCGCAGGCGAGTTTTGCAATCGGCGTCTATGATTGCAGGCTTGCGGGTTGTAATCTCGAAGCGCTGCTTTGCTAAGAACATGGGAAATCTGGAGTTCGTCATGAGTGCTTTCCACGACCTGAAACTCAAAGCTTTGGACGGACAAGAGCTGCCGCTGGCGCCCTTCAAGGGACACGTTGTGCTGGTGGTCAACGTAGCCTCCAAATGTGGCTTGACCCCGCAGTACGCGGCGTTGGAAAACCTTTATCAGCAGTACAAGGACCAGGGATTTACCGTGCTTGGCCTGCCGTGCAACCAGTTTGCAGGCCAGGAACCGGGCACCGAGGAAGAAATCCGCGAGTTCTGCAGCCTGAACTACGGCGTGACCTTCCCCCTGGGCAGCAAACTCGATGTGAACGGCCCTGAGCGTCACCAACTGTACCGTTTGCTGGCGGGCGAGGGCGCCGAGTTTCCAGGGGATATCACCTGGAATTTCGAGAAATTCCTGCTGGGCAAGGATGGCCGGGTCCTCGCGCGATTCTCGCCGCGCACCGCACCGGATGATCCGACGGTCGTGCAGGCTATCGAAAAAGCCCTGAATTGAGCACCAGCAGGCGCAGCTTCAAGTTTCAGGCTTGAAGCTGGCCGCTGCTTTCATACCCCTTAATCACCCAAATCAATAGTGCTATTCAGCACGCTGCACTCCTCATATTATCCGCATCATAAACCTCGTCTTCCGCGGAGTGCTCCCATGCCTGTCCAAGCCTTGTTCAAACCGTTCCAGCTCGGTGCACTGCAGCTGTCGACCCGTGTAGTCATGGCGCCGATGACCCGTTCGTTTTCCCCAGGTGGCGTGCCTGATTCCAAGGTCATCGAGTACTACCGCCGCCGTGCCGCTGCCGGCGTGGGCCTGATCATTACCGAAGGCACCGTGGTCGGTCACCCGGCCTCCAACGGCTACCCGAATGTCCCGCATTTCTACGGCGAGGCGGCGCTGGCCGGCTGGAAGAAGGTCGTCGATGCCGTGCACGCCGAAGGTGGCAAGATTGTCCCGCAGCTCTGGCACGTGGGCAGTGTGCGCCGCATCGGTACCGAGCCTGACGCCAGTGTGCCGGCCTACGGCCCGATGGAAAAACTCAAGGATGGCAACGTGGTCGTCCACGGCATGACCGCCCAGGACATCCAGGAGGTGATCGCCGCGTTTGCCCAGGCCGCCAAGGATGCCCAGCGCATCGGCATGGACGGCGTGGAAATCCATGGCGCCCACGGCTATCTGGTCGACCAGTTCTTCTGGGAAGGCAGCAACCAGCGCACCGACGAATACGGCGGCAGCCTGGCCAACCGTTCGCGCTTTGCCATCGAGTTGATCCAGGCCACCCGCGCCGCCGTCGGCCCGGACTTCCCGATCATCTTGCGTTTCTCCCAGTGGAAGCAGCAGGACTACACCGCGCGCCTGGTGCAAACCCCCGAGGCGTTGGGTGAATTCCTCAAGCCGTTGTCTGATGCCGGTGTGGATATTTTCCACTGCTCCACCCGTCGTTTCTGGGAGCCGGAGTTCGAAGGTTCCGACCTCAACCTCGCCGGCTGGACCCGCCAACTCACGGGCAAACCGACGATCACCGTGGGCAGTGTCGGCCTGGATGGCGAGTTCCTGCAGTTCATGGTCAATACCGACAAGGTTGCGCAACCGGCCAGTCTGGAAAAACTGCTGGAGCGCTTGAACAACGACGAGTTCGACCTGGTCGCTGTTGGTCGTGCGCTGCTGGTAGATCCGGATTGGGCCGTGAAGGTGCGTGAAGGTCGTGAAGGCGACATTCTGCCGTTCAGTCGCGAGGCGTTGACGACCCTGGTGTAGGGTGGTTGGAGCCCAGGCCTGCGCTCACTATCGACGGTTGAGCGTGAAGGTTTAGCTGTTTCAGGCGAAAGGCTGGGTAGTGAGTACCCGGCCTTTCGCTTGTGTTCAGGCCATCATTTGCCTCAATGCTTATTATCTTATCTTTGGTCCATATGGATTAGAGCGAGAAGTGCTGTCCGTCTGGTCGGAACGTGCCCATTGAGGTGGCCTGACGGAACATTGCTCCTGGTTTGGGCGCGTACCGCCAGGTCGTGGGAGGCCGTCAGCGGGCTGTGGGCGTTGCCAGTCGTTCTGCGCCGTTTGCCAGTGATGTTGCGGGCGCGTGGACTGCGGACAGTTGTCAGGGGTGTGCAGTGGACGTTGCCAGTCGTTCTGCGCCGGCCGCCAGGCGTTTTGCGGGCGGGTGGGCTGCGGGCGGTTGTCAGGGTTGTGCGATGGGCGTTGCCAGTCATTCTGCGCCGTTTGCCAGTTGTTTTGCGGGCGTGAAGGTTGCGGGCGGTTCCAGCCAGTGTTTGCGTGGTTCTGGTGGTTGTGACCGCTTCCGGATGGGGAGGCCCATGCGGATGGGGTGATTGGTTGGAATCTCAGCGGCATTGATCCATTTATCAGTGTCGACATAGTGCTCTCTATTGGTTTTTCAGCATGAATGACCTGCCTTGTTCGAGTGTGTTTCACAGGAAGACACCCCTCTTGGGGCAGGTGCCATATAAGTGGCGATAATCCGCTCGACGTTCCGGAAATATCCTGTTGTGGCGTGCCGATTCAGGCAGTCCCAGGCGGGGATTCCTACCGTTGAAACCAGTATTCAATGGGTAGGCAGGCAGGGCGGGGAATTGGCCTACGTTATTCGTAGAGCGTTCAACGAATGTCAGGCAGTGTTGGAGCTGCCAAATGTTCTGCGCACACATCGCGTAACTGGTTCTCGAACTGCTCGATAATCGCCGGCCAGCCCTGGCGGCTCGCATGTTGGCGTGCATTGAGGCGGGCCCTGCGCAAATGTTCGCTGTCTTCCAGCAACCATCTGGCCGCATCGCAAAACGCGTCCTCATCACCCGGCATGGCCAGCACACCGTTGTAACCATGGCGGATATGCTGGGTCGCCGCCGCCTGGTCGTACGCCACCACACCCAGCCCGGAGGCCATGGCTTCGAGCACCACATTGCCGAAGGTTTCGGTCAGGCTGGGGAACAGGAACACATCCCCTGATGCGTAATGCCGCGCCAGTTCTTCGCCGCGCTGGGTGCCGCAGAACACCGCGTCGGGCAGGTCGCGCTCGAGCATCGGGCGTTGCGGGCCATCGCCGACGATGATCAGCTTCAGCCGACGCTGTGGATAAGTTGCCTGCAGCGCGTCAAAGCAGCGCTTGAGCAGCCCGAGGTTTTTCTCCTGGGCCAGGCGCCCCACGTGCAGCACGGCAATATCGTCGTCTTCCAGGCCCCAGCTTTCCCGTAGTGCGTTGTCACGCTTGGCCGGGTGGAATAACTGGCTGTCCACCCCGCGCGCCAGCATCCCCAGGCGCTCGAAATGCCGACGCTCCAGTTCCAGGCGTTGGCTGGCGCTGGGCACCAGGGTCAAGGTCGAACGGTTATGAAACCAGCGCAGGTAGTGCGTGACCATGCGGCTTAACAGGCTCAGGCCGTACTGGTTGGAGTACTGCTGGAAATTGGTGTGAAAACCGCTGACCACGCTGATTCCCAGGCGCCGTGCCGCCCGCAGCGCCGACAGCCCCAGCGGCCCTTCAGTGGCGATATACAGCACGTCCGGGCGCTGGCGGGTCCAACGGCGCAGCAACTTGTGCATCGACGACTGGCCCCATTGCAGGCCTGGGTAACCCGGCAGCGGCCAGCCGCGGCAGAGCAGCAAGCCATCATCGCTGGGCCGGCTTGCATCGGCGCCCTGGCGCGGGCGAACCAGTTCGACTTGATGGCCGCGCGCGCGCAAACCTTCGCACAGGCGGCCAAGGGTATTGGCCACCCCGTTGATCTCTGGCGGGAAGGTTTCGGTGATGAGAGTGATGTGGAGCGAAGCTGTCGTCATGACCCACAGTGTCGCCGTGGGCCATGTCGCCATTGTGTCATGCAGATGATGGATTTATGACTTGGCCACTTTCGGCGTCGCCATGGCCTCGGCGCCCTGTTCGCGCACCCAGAACAAGGTCGCCCCGGCCACTGCCGCCGGCATCATCAACAGGTTCACCACCGGTACCAGCAGCACCAGGTAGACGATGCCGCCGAAGCTCATGCTCTGCCAGCGCTTCTGGCGCAGCCAGGCGAGCATTTCGTTCCAGCCCAGCTTGTGGTTGTCCGCCGGGTAGTCGATATATTGGATCGCCATCATCCACACGCCGAACAGCAACCACAATGGCGCGGCGATCAGGTTGACCACCGGAATGAACGACAGGATAAACAGGCCGATGGCCCGTGGCAGGAAGTAGCCCAGCTTGCGCATTTCCCGGGCCAGGGTACGCGGAACCATTTCAATCAGTTCGCCCCAGCTGAATGCCGGGAAGTCATCGGTACCCCGTACCACCACTTCGACTTTCTCGGAAAGAAAGCCGTTGAACGGTGCCGCGATGATATTGGCGAGCATGGTGAAGGTGAAAAACACCATCAGCACCACCAGCACCACAAACAGCGGCCATAGCAGGTAATTCAGAAAGCTCAGCCAGCCGGGCAGGGTCGGCATCAAGTGGTCGACCCACAGGCTGAACTGATGGCCGGCAAAGTAGATCAAGCCGACGAACAGCATCAGGTTGATCGCCAGCGGCAGCAGTACAAACAGGCGCAGGCCGGGGCTCAGCACCAGTTTGAGGCCTTCACGCAGGTATTGCGGGCCGGAAAGAACAGGGGCGGGCATGGAGAACTCCGAGCAGGATGACGAACGCGCCGACCTTACCGGCTTTGCCTTCAAGGCGAAAGCGTGGTCGGTGTGACGACATCAACGGTAACAAAGGCGTCGATTAATCGGCCTGACTGCATAGAGACCGCCTATGAGCTGGATTGTTATTCCGTATTTCCTTAATCTTGCCCCCCTCGATACGCTGCACCCATTATTTTTCAGGGCCTGCGAGTTAAAGCCTTCCCCAAGTGCTTCGTGGTCCCTTTTTTATTCCAGCCGTCTTGTAGTCCGGGCGGTCGATAGGAGTGAGTCATGTCTGATACCCGTCATTCGCGAGTGATTATTCTCGGTTCCGGCCCTGCCGGTTACAGCGCTGCCGTCTACGCTGCCCGGGCCAACCTCAAGCCGCTGCTGATCACCGGCATGCAGGCGGGCGGTCAGTTGACCACCACCACTGAAGTCGACAACTGGCCGGGCGATGTCCACGGCCTGACCGGTCCGGTGCTGATGGAGCGTATGAAAGAACACGCCGAGCGCTTTGAAACCGAGATCGTGTTTGATCACATCAACAAGGTCGACTTCTCCAAGAAGCCTTACAGCCTCACCGGCGACAGCGGCGTCTACACCTGCGACGCACTGATCATCGCCACCGGTGCCAGCGCTCGCTACCTGGGCCTGCCATCGGAAGAAGCGTTCATGGGCAAGGGTGTTTCCGCTTGCGCCACCTGTGACGGTTTCTTCTACCGCAACAAGCCGGTCGCCGTGGTCGGTGGCGGCAATACGGCCGTGGAAGAGGCGCTGTACCTGGCCAACATCGCCAGCACCGTGACCCTGGTTCACCGCCGCGAGACGTTCCGCGCCGAGAAGATCCTGATCGACAAGCTGCACGCCCGTGTCGCCGAAGGCAAGATCATTCTCAAGCTCAACGCCACCCTGGATGAAGTCCTGGGCGACAACATGGGTGTGACCGGCGCTCGCCTGAAAAACAACGACGGCAGCTTCGACGAGCTGAAAGTCGACGGCGTGTTCATCGCCATCGGCCACACCCCGAACACGTCGTTGTTCGAAGGCGTGCTGGAAGCCAAAGACGGTTACCTGGTGGTGCAAGGCGGTCGTGAAGGCAACGCCACCGCGACCAACATCGAAGGCATCTTCGCTGCCGGCGACGTGGCCGACCACGTCTACCGCCAGGCCATCACCTCGGCCGGCGCCGGTTGCATGGCGGCCCTGGACGCCGAGCGTTACCTCGACGGTTTGAAGGACGCTGCGTTCTAAATTGTTGAAATAAAAAAACCGGCTGCGAGGCCGGTTTTTTTATGGGGGCAATTTTAAATCTGGGAGGGACAAGCCCTCTCTCACATTTTGATCTGCATCTGACTCAGGATTTGCGGGTCAGTGGCTGGGTGGCGAATTTCACACCTGCCAACCCATGGGCAATCAACGCGCGGATATTGCCATGGTCACTGCCCTCAGGCGTGGCCACCACCGAACGGTAATGCTCGCCAAATGCGAGCAGCGCTTCCTGGTCGCTCAAGCCTTCCAGCAGCGCCAGGCCCAAGGTCTTGCACGAACCTTCGTTCTGCCCGGCAGCGTTTTCCACATCGCCATTGGTGAAGGCCTGTGGCTGGTAATCGTAACCGGCAGCGACAAACGCCAGGGTGTCGGCAAAAACGTGTTCGCCACTGTTGAGGCTGGCGCGCAGGGTGTTCAAATCAGTCATGGGTTTTTCCTTTGGCAAACGCCGCCTGTTGCTCGGCGCTGGCTTCTTGCTGGAATTGGGCTTTCCACTCGGCGTACGGCATGCCGTACACCACTTCACGGGCGTCATCGAGGCTCAGCTCGATCTGGCGTTCGTCGGCCTCGGCCTTGTACCACTTGGACAGGCAGTTACGGCAGAAACCGGCGAGGTTCATCAGGTCAATGTTCTGCACATCCTTGCGGCTGTCCAGGTGCGCCACCAGGCGGCGGAAGGCGGCGGCTTCGAGTTCGAGGCGTTGTTGATCGTTCATAGGGCTCACTGACAATTCAGGGGTTAGCGGCTGGCCGCCAGGGTAATCGACACCGACTCGGCAAAGCGCAGCGCATGGGGCTTGTCCACTTCGACTTCGGCGTACAGCACCGATTCGTTGCTCATCACCAGGTCCAGCAGTTCCTGGGTCAGGCGCTCCAGCAAGGCAAAGCGATTGCCTTCCACGTGGGCGATGATGGCCTTGGTGATGGTGCGGTAGTTCAGCGCGTGGTCGATGTCGTTGTCGCGCACGGCTTCCTGGGCGGCATACAGGATGGTCAGGTTGATCAGCACATCCTGCTTGTTGAGGATTTCGTCCTCATTGATACCGATGAAGGTGCGCAGGCACAGGTCCTTGACCCGGATGCGCGCCATGCCTGGTTGAAGTTGTGGCATTGCTACTTGCTCCGTCCAATCAGTTGCAGGAACTCCATGCGCGTGGTGTTCGACTCGCGGAACGCGCCGAGCATCACCGAGGTGTTCATGGTTGAATTCTGTTTTTCCACGCCGCGCATCATCATGCACATGTGCTTGGCTTCGATCACCACGGCCACGCCGGCGGCCTGGGTCACGTCCTGGATGGCGTCGGCGATTTGCCGGGTGAGGTTTTCCTGGATCTGCAGGCGCCGGGCGAACATGTCGACGATGCGTGCCAGCTTCGACAGGCCCAGCACCCTGCCGGTCGGAATATAGGCCACGTGGGCCTTGCCGATAAAGGGCAGCAGGTGATGCTCGCACAGTGAATACAGCTCGATGTCCTTGAGGATCACCATCTCGTCGTTGTCGGAGGCGAACAGTGCGCCGTTGACGATTTCCTCGAGGTTCTGTTCATAGCCATGACACAGGTACTGCATGGCCTTGGCGGCGCGCTTGGGGGTGTCGAGCAAGCCTTCGCGTTCCGGGTCTTCGCCCAGGCCCTTGAGGATCTCGCGGTAATGGTGGGGCAGGGATAAGGTCATACAACATCCTCACAAACGGCTTATTTGATATGCCGCCCGCCGTTGACGGTCAGGGTGGTACCGGTGACATAGGGGTTGTCCAGCAGGTAACGCACACTCTGGTAGATCACCTCGGGGCCAGGCTCGATGCCCAGGGCCGACTTGGCCAGCACCTTGGTGCGATAGGCAGCGTCGTCCTCTTCGTTGAACATCACCATCGCCGGGGCGATGCCGTTGACCTTGATCAGCGGCGCAAACTGCGCGGCGAACGACAGCGTGAGGCTGTCGAGCCCGGCCTTGGTGGCGCAGTAGGCGATGTGCTGGCGGCTGCCCTTGCGCACCACGTCATCGCTGATATGCACGATGTCGGCAGGTGTAGAGCGTTGCAGCAAGGGTGAACAATGCAGGTTGATCAGGTACGGCGCAAGCATGTGCACGCTGAACATGTCGGTAAAGGCACGGCTTTCGTCGCCCGGCGCCTCCGCGACCCAGGCCGAAGCGTTATGGATGATCGCACGCAGGCTTTGGGTGTGGCTGTTCAGTTCAGCGATAAACGCGAGAATCCCGGCTTCGGTGGAAAAGTCGGCAAACACGCCGACTGCGCCACGCTCACGCAGGGCCTGCACGCCGGGGCGTTCGCTGCGGTAGCTGAAAATCACCGGCTGGCCTTCGTCCAGCAGGCGCTCGGCGCAATGCAGGCCGACGCGCTGGCCGGCGCCGGTGATCAGGATCGGGGCGTTCGTTGCAGTCATGGGAGGCTCGCGTCGCTGGCAGGCGCAAATCATACCAGCGACGGGCCGCCCCTGTACTCACGCCGCCGCTTCGGAGGCCTTGCGCGGGGCTGGCGCTGGGTGCAGCCAGTTCGCCAGCAGGTGGGTCGACAGCGGAATGAACCAGTACACCATCAAGGGCGTGAGTGCCATTGTGCTGACCAGCACACGTGGCCCCAGTTCGAGTTCACTGAGCAGCGGCCCCAGGACGAAGTTGAACAGCAGCGACACCGGGAAAAACGCCAGCCAGATCGCCACCGCCTGCTTCCAGCGGGGCGGACGGGCACCCGCTGCGCCAAACCAGCCATCGATGCCCCGTACACGGTGCTCGGACGGGTCGGCGAATAAATCGCTGCCACGGCTCAACCACGCACTGCGTGAGGCGGAAAACTCCCAGGCGTGCAGGGTCTTCTCATCGGCGAAGCGGAAAATGATCTGGAATTCATCGTCATTGGGCGGTGGTGCCAGCACGCCGGAGCCCAGGTAACCGGGGAAGTCGGTGGCCAATTGCTCGCCTTCGCGAAGCCAGGCCATCAGTTCTTCGTAGCGCCCTTTGGCCACGCGGCGCGCAACCATCAAGGTGACGGGAGAGGTAGACATTATGTATCTCCAAATGTACGGGTGCACTGGACCGGGTAGGTGGCGCACAGACGACACTGCGGGGTGTTGCAGCGACGTGTAAAAAGCAGGCAAGGATTATTCCTGTTTTACCCGAATACACCAGCGACATTGGTCCGAAAAGCGGGAAACTTGAAAAAGACAGGTGTAAAGGCGTTAAATGAGCGCCCAGTTAACGTTGCTTTTTTGGTCAAAAATGCCCGTGATTACTGCTCCGCTTGAAAGTGTTTCGCATCTGGATTCCACTGATTCCGATGAGCTGTTTCCGATCCGTGAAGTCTCGAGATTGACAGGCGTCAACCCGGTCACCCTGCGTGCCTGGGAGCGCCGTTATGGGCTGATACAGCCCACGCGCACCGAAAGTGGGCATCGCCTCTATTCCAAGGCCGATATACAGACAGTCCATCGTATTCTCGATTGGATCGAGCGCGGCGTGGCCGTGAGCAAAGTGGGCAAGATCCTCGCTCGCGACGATCAGCAGGCCGAAGCCGTGCGTGCGCAGCGCGATGCCGTCGAGGAAAGCGAATGGCCGCAATGGCAGGCGCGGCTGATGCAGGCCGTCAGCGACTTCGATGACCGTCAACTGGAGCGTGTGTATGGGCAGGTCCTGGCGACCTACCCACTCGACGTGGTGTTTCAGGACATTCTGATGCCTCTGTGGAATGAGCTGTTGCGTCATCAGGGGCGTTTCGGCCAGGCCAGCGAGTGGCTGTTCTTCGACAACTTCCTGCGAGTGCGTGCCTTGGAGCGCCTGCAACTGGCGTGTGCTTCACCCGTGCCGCGGGTATTGCTGGCGGCCATGGCGGGTGAGTGCCGCAAGTTGGAGTTGCTGGTGGCGGCGCTCTTGATGAGCCGGGATGACCTGGCCGTGAAGGTGCTGGGCATGGGGCAGCCGTTTGACGAGTTGACGCTGGTCTGCGAGAAGACTCGCCCACAGGCGCTGATCCTCTTCTCCAATTACTCGCATAACCATGATCTTGCCGGGCGCTTGAACCGCTTGGCGTTGACCCTGGATTGCCCGCTGCTGCTTGCAGGTGCGGCGTCGGATCTTGCCGAGTACGACCTGGCCGGCACGTCCATCGGCTGCCTGGGCAATGAAGGTCGCTTGATGCGGCGGCGCTTGCAACAGTTTCTCAGCGGCGCGCTGGATACCTGATTTCAGGCATGCATGTGCGGGTGGACCAGGCGGTGCTGGTGCAGGATGAACTGACGCAGACGCTCGGTTTCATCCGCATCGCTTTGACTCAAGCGGTAGGCAAACAAGCCCCGCGCCGTTTCCCGCTCGAACGCGCCGCGCAGCACGATGCGTTCGTAGCCCGACGGGCTGAACCACAGGGAAAAGGTTTTTGGCGGCTTGATCCGGCCGCGAATCTCCACCAGCACGCCCTTGAACGACACTTCATGCACCCACAGAGCGCTCGCAGTGCCCCGAATTTTCTCCAGAGCCACCGGCGTTTCAAGCGCCAGGCGCCACGGACGTATCATCGGCCCGTCTTCAAAAATACTCGGCACGCCCAAACGCAGATGCACCGCGTTGAACTCATCCTCCACCAGATGCAGGGGGAAGGTCAGTTGCTGGTTGTCGAACTGCGCCTGGATGGTGACATGGTCGTGGGCGGCGAGGCGGGTGAGCAAGTCGCGAATCTGCGCACCGCCGTTGACGGTCAGGCTCGACGAAGCATCCCGCAGGTTGAGTTGCGGGTTGTGCTGCATGTTCTGAATGAAATCCAGCTCATCCTGGGTCAGAAGCGCATTGCGTTGCATCGTGCTTGCTCAATGGAGAGTGCTAAAGTGCCATTATCCGCTCTTATCGCTGCACTTTCTAAATTTTGTTCAATCCGCTTGTCACTTTGAGCGCTGCCAGCTCGGCCTTGACCTGGGCCAGTTCGCTTTCCAACTGCGCAACACGCTGCTGGGCCTTGACCTGAAGCGTGACGTCCTTTTGTACTCCGACGAAATACGTCTGCTTGTCCGCGGCGTTGTAAACCGTTGAAAGCGACAGTTCGTTCCAGAAATGGCTGCCGTCCTTGCGGTAATTGCGCAGGGTTTCCCGGCAGGCACCGCCGTTCTCCAACGCGTCACGGATGGCCATCAGGGCCGGCTGGTCGCGGTCGCCGGATTGCAGGAAGCGGCAGTCCTGATAGAGGATTTCGTCGAGGGTGTAGCCGGTCAGCCGTTCGAATGCAGGGTTCACGTAGATCAGCGGCTTGTCCTTGCCTTCTCTTTCAGCGACGACGATGCCGTCGTTGGAAGCGTTGATCACCATTTGCATCAGCTTGGCGTTAATCATTGAGCGGTCCATGGCTTGTGGTTGGAGTGGGCAGTTTAAGACATGCCTTGAATCTTGCACGGCGGGCGCCGAAATATTTGCGCCAGCTGCTAATATCCCAGGCTTTCGCTCAACTACAGGATCAGATTGATGAAAGTCGCCATCCTTTCCGGCTCGGTGTACGGCACGGCTGAAGAAGTCGCGCGCCACGCCGCCGACCTCCTCAACAAGGCCGGCTTTGAGGCCTGGCACAATCCCCGTGCGACCTTGGCGGATGTACTAGCCTTCAGTCCGCAAGCCTTTCTGGCGGTGACCTCCACCACCGGCATGGGCGAATTGCCCGACAACCTGCAACCCCTGTATTCAACCATTCGCGACCAACTGCCCGCCGCTTGGCGCGGCCTGCCCGGCGCAGTGATCGGCCTGGGCGATGCCAGCTACGGCGATACCTTCTGTGGCGGTGGCGAGCAAATGCGCGAGCTGTTCGGCGAGTTGGGTGTGCGTGAAGTGCTGCCGATGCTGCGCCTGGACGCCAGCGAAAGCGTCACCCCGGAAGCCGACGCCGAGCCATGGCTGGCCGAGCTCGTCACTGCACTGCGCGCTTGACCGGAAACTCGCGTAACAACGCCAGCCAGGCCTGGGCGGCTCTCGACAGGTAGGCGCCCTCACGCCAGATAAAGGCAATGTCCCAGCGCAGGTAATCGGGCGCCTTCAACGTCAGGCGCACCACGCCAGGTCGCACCAGCCCACGGGCGACCACGCTGGGCAGCAGCACCACGCCTTGGCCGGCGGCCACCAAGGCTGCGAGGAAGTCCGCCTGGCCGCTGCGGCCGATTTCCTTCGGGGTAAAACCCAACTGCTGACACGCCTGCATCAGGCGGTCGTTAAGCACAAAGCTGCGCTGGTACATCAGGAACGGCGTGTCCGCCAATTCCTCAAGGCGCACCTGGGCGTTGTCCGCCAGGGGATGGTCAATCGGCAGCAGTGCGTCCAGGGGTTCATCGCAAAAGGCCTGCCAGGCAAACGCCGGGTCATTGGGTTTCAAGCTGCCGCCCACTTCCAGCTCACCGTTCAGGATGGCCTGTTCGATATTGCGGCTGCCGCCTTCCAGCAGTTGGATGGTGACGTTCGGGTAGCGCCGGCGGTACTCGGCAAATAGCCCGGCGAACAGCGTGTCACCCGCCAGCAGCGGCAGGCCCAGGCGCAACTCGCCGCGGGTGAGCTGCTGCATATCGTCCAGCTCGCTCAGCAGTTCGGCTTGCAGGCGCAACATGGCTTCGGCGCGTTGCAGTACGACCTGGCCGGCGGCGGTCAGGCGGATCTGCGAGCCGATGCGGTCGAGCAGCGGTGTGCCAAGGCTTTGCTCCAGTTGCGCCACCTGTTTGCTGACGGCGGACTGGCTGATATGCAGGGTTTTCCCCGCCTGGGTAAAGCCCCCTCGGTGGATCACTTCGACAAAGCTGCGCAGCTGTTTGAATTCCATCGGCCTGATTCCATTTTGGAATGGTTGGCAGTCTAACAATTCGCTGTGGGGATGGAAGGCCGCACTCTAAAATGGGGGCCTGCGAGGATCCAAAGCCCATGAAACGTTTTCCCTTCAAACACCTTGGTCGTTTGCTGACTGAACTGGTCGTGCTGCTCGCGATTTATCTGCTGGGCACCCACTTGGCGACCTGGCTGGCCTGGCCCATTCCCGGTGGCGTGGTGGGCCTGGGCCTGTTGCTGGCAACGTTCGCCAGCGGCCTGGTCAAACCGGCGGCACTGCAATTGGGCGCCGGGGTGTTGATGGCCGAGATGCTGCTGTTCTTCATCCCGGCCCTGATGAGCCTGCTCGATTACGGCGGCCTGCTGCGCAACGATGGCTGGCGCATCCTGTTGGTGATCGGCTTGAGCACGCTGGCGGTGATGCTGGTCACGGCGTTTACGGTGGAAGCGGTGTGCCGCTGGAGTTTGCGCCATGAAGCTTGAGCTGATGCCGCTGTTCTGGCTCGCCTTGACCCTGGGCGCCTACGTGTTCAGCCGCTGGCTCTACCGGCGTACCGGGCGCTACCTGCTGTCGCCGCTGATCCTGGTGCCGGCACTGTTGTTGGCGGTGGCCGTGCCGATGCACACCGCCTATGCCGAATACGCCACCGACACCCACTGGCTGATGCTGGTGCTGGGCCCGGTGACCGTGGCGTTTGCCGTGCCGATCTGGCAGCAACGCCGCTTGCTGGCGCGGCACTGGCCGGCGTTGCTGCTGGGTATGGTGGCGGGCAGTGTGGCGTCGATCGCGACCTCGTTCGGCCTGGCGAAGGCACTGGCGCTGGACGGTGCGGTGACGATGTCGCTGGTGCCGCGCTCGATCACCACACCGTTCGCCATGCCGGTGTCTTCCGACCTGGGCGGCGTGCCGGAGCTGACGGCGGTGTTCGTGATGTTCACCGGTGTGTTCGGCGCCATGCTCGGCGGTGTATTGCTCAAATGGCTGCCGCTGCGGACACCCCTGGCACGTGGCGCGTTGTTTGGCGTGGGCGCCCACGGTGCGGGTGTCAGCCGCGCCCATGAAGTGGGTGGCGAAGAGGGCTCGGTCGCCGGTCTGGTGATGGTGTTGACGGGGTTGCTCAACCTGTTTGCCGTGCCTTTTCTGGCGGCGCTTCTATGACGCGCTTTAAACAAACTTCAACTATTCTCTGAACTGACCCGCTCGGTCATCAAGCTGGCTGCCAAGGCAACTCCGGCGGCCATGAGGTCTGACTAGACTGGCCCATCACACAAAAAAACAACAATAAGACAGTGCGCCAAGGAGGTCATCGCCGTGAGCCTAGCCCCCGTTCTATCGCCGCAGAATGTCAAAGACCAGGTCAGCGCTGCCGAATGGCAGACCCGCGTCGACCTGGCGGCCTGTTATCGCCTGGTGGCGCTGCATGGCTGGGATGACCTGATCTTCACCCATATCTCGGCCAAGGTGCCGGGCACCGATGACTTCCTGATCAACCCCTACGGGCTGATGTTCCACGAGATCACCGCGTCGAGCCTGGTCAAGGTCGACCTGGCCGGCAACAAACTGATGGACAGCCCCTACGACATCAATCCGGCGGGCTACACCATCCACAGTGCCATCCATGAAGTTCGCCATGATGTGACGTGCGTGCTGCATACCCACACGGCTGCGGGTGTGGCCGTCGCTGCACAGCAGCAGGGCGTGTTGCCCATCAGCCAGCAATCGCTCTTCGTGCTGTCGAGCCTGGCCTATCACGCCTACGAAGGCGTGGCCTTGAACCACGAAGAAAAAGCCCGCCTGCAGGCCGACCTCGGGGATAGCAATTTCCTGATGCTGCACAACCATGGCCTGCTGACCTGCGGCAGTACCATTGCCGACACCTTTCTGATGATGTTCACCTTCCAGCGTGCCTGCGATATTCAGGTGCTGGCGCAGAGTGGCGGCGCCGAATTGATCGCCATCGGGCCGCAGATTCTTGCCGGTGCCAAGGCGATGGTGGCGGCTGTTACAAAGAGCGCCCAAGGCATGGGCGGCGCGCTGGCCTGGCCGGCCTTGCTGCGCAAATTGGACCTGCAAGACTCAGGGTATAACCGCTGATGCCACTCGCCGAAATCCCGCTCAGAGTCTGGCGCAAGCGTGGCCAGGATTTCGTCTTTCGCGGCCGTACCCTTCGCTATTGGGTGGCCGGGCAGGGCGAACCGCTGCTGCTGATCCATGGCTTCCCCACGGCCAGTTGGGACTGGCATTACCTATGGCAACCCCTGGCCCAGCGGCACCTGGTGATCGCCTGCGACATGCTCGGCTTCGGTGACTCGGCCAAGCCGCTGGACCACGATTATTGCCTGCTGGAGCAGGCGGACTTGCAACAGGCCCTGCTCGAACACTTGCGAGTGGAACAGCCGGTGCATGTGTTGGCCCACGACTACGGTGATAGCGTCGCCCAGGAACTCCTGGCCCGGCACTACGAAGGCCGGTTTGAGATGGCCAGCTGTGTGTTCCTCAATGGCGGGTTGTTCCCCGAAACCCATCGCCTGGCGCTGGTGCAAAAACTCTTGCTCAGCCCCTTGGGCTGGATGATCGGCCGCGCCTTTGGGCGCAGTGCCTTGTCTGATAGTTTCGGCCAGATATTCGGCCCCGACACCCGGCCCAGTGAAAGTGCCCTGGATGATTTCTGGAGCCTGATCAATGCCAACGGCGGCACGCGCATCCTGCACAAACTGATCGCCTACGTCCCCCAGCGCCGTCGCCTGCGTGATCGCTGGGTCGGCGCGATGCAGCGCGGCGAAGTGCCGTTGCGGGTGATCGACGGCGAAGTGGACCCGATCTCCGGCGCGCATATGGTCGAGCGTTACCAGCAACTGGTGCCCGACGCCGACACGGTGTTGCTGGCCAATATCGGCCACTACCCGCAGATCGAGGCGCCGGTGCAGGTGCTCAGGCACTACCAGGCCTTTCGTGATCGGCTCGGGCAGCCCGTGGTGTGGCAGGGGGCTTGCCCCCGATGGCAGAGTGTCAGTCACTGAATGCGCTGACTGACACTCTGCCATCGGGTCATCTTCATCATCCCCCAGCCTTATCGAGCACCATTCAGCCTCCGCCGTATTTATTGTGACCGCAGGCGCGTTGCCGGACACTCGAACCATTCCCATTGTCGCCAGCGGAGTTTGGTATGAGTGAGTCAGTGCAGTTCCAGGATAAGGTCGTGATCGTCACCGGTGCCGGCGGCGGATTGGGCCGGGCCCATGCGCTGCTGTTCGCCAGGCACGGGGCCAAGGTCCTGGTCAACGACCTCGGCGGTTCTACCCAGGGCGAGGGCGCCAATGCCTCCGCCGCCGACCGGGTGGTCGCCGAGATTCGTGCTGCGGGTGGTGTCGCCGAGGCCAACCATGACTCTGTCACCGACGGTGACAAGATCGTCCAGAACGCCCTCGACGTTTTCGGCCGCATCGACGTAGTGGTCAACAACGCCGGCATCCTGCGTGACAAAACCTTCCACAAAATGGACGACGCCGACTGGGACCTGGTTTACCGCGTGCATGTCGAAGGTGCCTACAAAGTCACCCGCGCTGCCTGGCCCCACCTGCGTGAGCAAGGTTACGGCCGGGTGATCTTCACCGCGTCCACCTCGGGCATCTACGGCAATTTCGGCCAGTCCAACTACGGCATGGCCAAGCTCGGGCTGTACGGCCTGACCCGCACCCTGGCCCTGGAAGGGCGCAAGAACAACATCCTGGTCAATGCGATTGCCCCTACCGGCGGTACGCGCATGACCGAAGGCCTGATCCCGCCGCAAGTGTTCGAGCGCCTCAAGCCGGAACTGGTCAGCCCGCTAGTGGTGTACCTGGGCAGCGAAGCGTGCCAGGAAACGTCCGGGCTGTTCGAGGTGGGTGGCGGCTGGATCGGCAAGACCCGCTGGGAACGCAGCCTGGGCGTGGGCTTCGACCCTGAAGCCGGGTTCTCCCCCGATGATGTGGCGGCGCATTGGGCGCAGATCTGCGACTTTGAAGGCGCAGCCCACCCCAACGACAACATCGAAGCGTTGAAGGAGATGATGGCGAACTTGCAGAAGTACAGCCTGTGATCGTTGCTTGAAAAAGCTTGAATCCCACGGGGCGCTGATGGCGCCCCGTTTTATTTCAGGCAAAAAAAAGCCGCTGCAAACGCAGCGGCTGAAGTAAGACGTTGGATCAAGGAGCGACAAATCAACGTCAGTGAACACGGGTAACAGATTGAAAAAAGGCATCAATCCATTCAAGTCTGGCTGTTCTTCCCGAGGGGGAAGCGGGCTGTTTGCCCTGAAAGCCAAGCAAGAATAGTCGGTTGTTACAAAATGAGTAATCCCGATTCATGACAAGGACTGTTACTGAAATCGCAACAGTTTCAGGGCAAGCCATCCATTCCCCTGATAACCCGCCATCCACCCAATCCATGGGCCCGCCCGCACCCCGGCCAGAGCGGCTTGTCATCCTTTCGAGCGATAGAGCGAATCCCTCCTTGGTGCGCTTATCGCTCCTGATGCGCGGCAGTAGGGTGAGGCCTTCTGTCACTCACCGGGGAAGACGCATGACAAAAACAACAATGCGCGCCATCTTCACGCCACAGGCGCTGGCCGCTGCGGTTGCGTTGGGTTGCTGTGCCCAGGCACAGGCTGTTTCCTTCAACATTGGCGAGATCGAAGGGCAATTCGACTCCTCGCTGTCGGTCGGCTCGAGCTGGGGCATGCGCGATGCCGATAAAAAACTCGTGGGCACCGTCAATGGCGGTACGGGGCAGGCTTCCACGGGGGATGACGGGCGTCTCAACTTCAAGAAGGGCGAGACCTTCTCCAAGATCTTCAAAGGCCTGCATGACCTGGAGCTGAAGTACGGCGATACCGGTGTGTTCGTGCGCGGCAAATACTGGTACGACTTCGAACTCAAGGACGAAGACCGCGAGTTCAAGCAGATCAGCGACCACAATCGCAAGGAAGGTGCCAAGTCCAGCGGCGCGCAGATCCTCGATGCGTTCGTCTACCACAACTACTCCCTGGGCGACCTGCCGGGCACCGTGCGTGCCGGCAAGCAGGTGGTCAGTTGGGGCGAAAGTACCTTCATCGGCAACTCCATCAACAGCATCAACCCGATTGACGTGTCGGCGTTCCGTCGGCCCGGTGCTGAGATCAAGGAAGGGCTGATCCCGGTCAACATGCTGTTCGCGTCCCAGAGCCTGACCAACCAACTGACCGTGGAAGGCTTCTACCAGATGGAGTGGGACCAGACGGTGCTGGATAACTGCGGCACCTTCTTTGGCGGTGACGTGGCGGCGGATGGCTGTACCGGCAACTACACGGTGGGTAGTCCGGCGATTGCACCGCTCCAACCGATCGCAGCGGCTCGCGGCCAAGGCTTTGTGGTGACCCGCGAAGGCGTGGTGGTGCAGCGTGCCGGTGACCGCGATGCACGGGACTCCGGCCAATTCGGTGCAGCCTTGCGCTGGCTGGGCGATGACACGGAGTACGGCCTGTACTTCATGAACTACCACAGCCGCACGCCGACTGTGGGCACGATTACCGCCAACACCAATCTGGCGACCATCGGTGGTATCGCGGCGGCAGCTCCGGCGGGCTTCGGTTCGGCCCTGGCCCAGAGCACCATGCTTGGCCGTGGCCAGTACTACCTCGACTATCCGGAAGACATCCGCCTGTTCGGCGCCAGCTTCTCCACCACCTTGCCCACCGGCACGGCGTGGACCGGCGAGATCAGCTACCGCCCGAATGCACCGGTGCAGCTCAACACCACTGACTTGACCCTGGCCCTGATCAACCCGATTGCCGGCAATGCGGCATCGCCGATCCGTTCCTCCTTCGGCACCGACAACAAGGGCTACCGCCGCAAGGAAATCACCCAGATCCAAAGCACCATGACTCAGTTCTTCGACCAGGTGCTGGGCGCTGAACGCTTGACCCTGGTGGGCGAAGCGGCCGTGGTGCATGTGGCCGGCCTGGAGGATAAATCCAAGCTGCGTTACGGCCGCGACTCGGTGTACGGCGCCTATGGTTTCCAGGGTGACACCGACGGTTTCGTCACCTCCACCTCCTGGGGCTACCGCGCGCGGGCGATCCTCGACTACAACAATGCGATTGCTGGGGTGAACCTCAAGCCCAACCTGTCCTGGTCCCATGACGTGGCCGGCTACGGGCCCAACGGGATCTTCAATAAAGGCGCCAAGGCCATCAGCGTCGGCGTGGATGCGGACTATCGCAGCACCTACACCGCCAGCCTCAGTTACACCGACTTCTTTGGCGGCGACTACAACACCCTGACCGACCGCGACTTCCTCGCCCTCAGCTTCGGCGTGAACTTCTGATTTGGCTTAAAAAAGAAGGACAAGAATCCATGCGTAAGACAATTGCAGTATTGGCCCTCAGCCTGTTGGCTTCCCACGTGATGGCGGCGGTGTCGCCGGAAGAGGCGGCCAAGCTGGGCACCACCCTGACACCGGTCGGCGCCGAAAAAGCCGGCAACGCCGATGGCTCGATCCCGGCGTGGACCGGCGGTATCCCGAAAAACGCCGGCGCGGTAGACAGCAAAGGCTTCCTCGCCGACCCGTTCGCCAATGAAAAACCGCTGTTCGTGATCACCGCCGCCACGGTGGACAAGTACAAGGACAAACTCTCCGACGGCCAGGTGGCGATGTTCAAGCGCTACCCCGAGACCTACAAGATCCCGGTGTACCCGAGCCACCGTACGGTCAACCTGCCACCGGACATCTACGAGTCGATCAAGCGCAGCGCGCTGAACGTCAAGACGATCAACGACGGCAACGGCCTGGAAAACTTCACCGGCAACCGGTACTACGCTTTCCCGATTCCCAAGAATGGCGTGGAAGTGCTGTGGAACCACATCACCCGCTACCACGGTGGCAACCTGCGCCGCATCATCACCCAGGCCACCCCGCAGACCAATGGCAGCTACACGCCGATCCGCTTCGAGGAGGAAGTGGCGGTGCCCCAGGCGATTCCCGATATCGACCAGGCCAAGGCGGCCAACGTGCTGAGCTATTTCAAGCAATCGGTGACCGCCCCGGCGCGCCTGGCGGGTAACGTGCTGCTGGTGCACGAGACCCTCGACCAGGTGAAGGAGCCGCGCCTGGCCTGGATCTACAACGCCGGCCAGCGCCGCGTGCGCCGCGCGCCGCAAGTGTCCTATGACGGCCCGGGCACCGCGTCCGACGGCCTGCGCACCACCGACAACTTCGACATGTTCTCCGGCGCCCCCGACCGCTATGACTGGAAGCTGGTGGGCAAGAAAGAGATGTACATCCCCTACAACAGCTACAAGCTCGATTCGCCGTCGCTCAAGTACGACGACATCATCAAGGCCGGTCATATCAACCAGGACCTGACCCGTTACGAACTGCACCGCGTGTGGGAAGTGGTCGGCACGGTCAAGCCGAGCGAGCGGCACATCTACGCCAAGCGCCACATGTACATCGACGAAGACAGCTGGCAAGTCGCGCTGGTGGATCACTACGACGGTCGTGGCCAACTGTGGCGCGTCGCCGAAGGCCATGCGCAGTTCTACTACGACCACCAGGTGCCGGCCTACACCGTCGAGACCCTGTACGACATCATTGCCGGGCGCTACATCGCACTGGGCATGAAGAACGAGGAGAAGAGCAGCTTCGTGTTCGGCTTTGCGGCCAAGGCAGCGGACTACACCCCGGCGGCGTTGAGGGCTGAAGGCGTGCGCTGATCCCAATATGAAATGCAACCAAATGTGGGAGGGGGCTTGCCCCCGATGGCGGTGTATCAGTCAACCAATCCAGTGACTGACAGTCCCTCATCGGGGGCAAGCCCCCTCCCACAGTGGGTTTTGTACACATGGGGTTCTGTGCATGGCCCTCAATCACCCCGCTGAATACTTCTTCAACAACCACCCGCCACAGGACTAGGGTAAGCACCAAGTTGCATAACAATAAAAAAGCAGGATGCAGCAATGACTGCCATGACACGCTGCCTGGACCGTCCTGGATTCATGCCCCGGCTGTCCGCTCACCATCTGCTGCGCCCACGCCTGGCCGAACCGTTGCTGACGGACCAGGCCAGGGTCAAATTACTCTGCGCCCCCGGCGGCAGTGGCAAGAGCGCACTGCTCGCCGAATGTGCGTTGCAGGCGCCAGCGGGTTGCCAGGTGTACTGGTTGCCCCTCAATGGCGCGGTGCTCAGCCCCCTCGACCTGTGCCTGCGGCTGGCGCAAAACCTGGGCCTGACGTTTACCGATGAAGCCACCTTGTTGCTCGACCTCAGCCGCTGGCAGGCCTCGGCGTGGCTGTTCCTCGATGATTTTTGCCGCTTGCCCACGCCCGACACCGACGCCTTGCTTGACCGCCTGCTCACCGCCAGCAGCCCGGCCCTGAGCTGGTGGCTGGGCGCACGACGGCGACCGGCGTGCAACTGGCCGCGCCTGCTGCTCGACGATGAGTTGCTCGAATGTGGCGCCGAACTGGCCTTCAGCCCTGGGGAGATCCAGCAACTGCTCAGCCATGCACCCGGGCATTCGGTCGACAGCGTGCAGCAGTTCAGCGCCGGTTGGTGCGCGGGTGTGCGCATCGCCCTGCTGGGGGATGGGCACCCCGACAGAACCTTGCTCGACTACCTGCAACACGAACTGTTCAGCACACTGCCGCCGGAGCTGGCGGAGGCCTGGCGCGTGCTGGCCCATCTGCCGCGCTTCAACGCCGGCCTGTGCGAGCACTTGTTCGGCGCGGGGGACGGTGACCAGTACCTGAGGGATCTGCAGGTGCTCGGCGCGTTTATCCAGCCGTGGGAAGACACCGACTGGCTGCAGGTTTTTCCGCCCCTGGCGCAGCTGATGCAAAACGAACCCTGGCCGGCCAAACGCTCCTGGCATCGCCGCGCCTGCCAATGGTTCTGCGCCGAACAGGACTGGCAGGCCGCCTTCGAACAGGCGCTGCTGGCCGAAGAATATGAAATGGCGGTGAGCCTGTTGCAGCATTTCAGTTTCGAGGACCTGTTCCGCCAGCAGAACGCCGTCTTGCTGTTGCACCTGCATGAGCAGCATGGCGATGAATTGATGCTCGGCTCGGCACAACTGGTGGGGCTGGTGACGGCGGCGTTGCTGTTTGCCGGGCGCTTCGAACAGGCAGCGGTGTGCATCGATCAACTGGCCCGGTTTGCCCCGCAACCGACGGCGGCGCAGCAGCGGTATTTGTTGGCGCGCTGGCAGGCGCAATGGGGCTGGCTGCTGCATCTGAGCGGCGATGCCGAGGGCTCGCGCCTGCATTTTCTGGAGGCGCTGCAAGCCTTGCCCGACAGCGCGTGGACCTCGCGGCTGATGTGCCTGTCGGGCCTGACCCAGCAGGCCTTGTTGCGCGGCGAACTGGACGTGGCCCAAAGCCTGAACCGCGAAGCGCTGTGCCTGGCGCGCGCCCAGGGTTCGTTGCTGCTGGAGGCGCTGCTTGAACTGGATCACGCTCAACTGCTGGAACAACGCGGGGCACCGTACCGGGCCCAGAGCCTGCTGGAAAATGTACAGGCCATGTTGCTTGAACAGCGGCTCAAGGCCGGCCCCTTGGTGGGGCGTATCGCCTTGCGACGCGGGCACCTGGCCTTGCGCCAGGGTCAGGACAGCCTGGCCGCCGAGTGTTTCGACACGGGCTTGAAGATGTGCCTGCACAGCCAGGACAAACGCGTGCTCTACGGCTTTCTCGGCCTGGCACTGTTGGCTGCCAACCGTGGCGATTACGCCCAGGCCTTTGTCCAGTTGCGTGAGGCCGAGCGGCTGATGCAGCAACGCCAGGTGCCGGACACGGTGTACCGCGCGGTGCTGCTGTTGGTCAGCGGGCACTTCTGGTTGCAGCAGGGGCGCGCCGAATTGACCGTGGAAGCGGTGCGCCGCGTGCTGCGTCACTTCCGTGGGCCCCAGGCCAAACAAGCACCGCCGGCGACCCTGGAACTGATCCCGCGTCTTGAATACCTGTTGGTGCTGGCGGAGGTGAAGCTGGGCTGCGCCGAGCAACCGCTGGAACGGCTCCACGCCTTGCTGCAAGCCACCCATCAGCGCGGCATGCTGTGCCTGGAAATCGAACTGCACCTGGTGCTGGGCGAAGTCGCCTGGCAGTTGGGTGATCCGGCCTTGGCGCGCCGCTCTCTGCAAGCCGGCCTGGAGCTGGCGGCGCGTTGCCAGGTGCAGCAAGCGATTCGCGAATTGCGTCTACGCGCGCCGGGACTGCTGAGTGAGCTGGGCCTGGAGCCTCAGGCATCAACCCCGGGCACGGTGGAAAGCCCCTTGAGCCAGCGTGAGCTGGAAGTGTTGCAACTGATCGCCCTCGGCAGTTCCAACCTGGAGATCGCCGACCGCCTGTTTATCTCCCTGCACACCGTCAAGACCCACGCGCGGCGCATTCACAGCAAGCTTGGCGTAGAGCGGCGTACCCAGGCGGTGGCCAAGGCCAAGACCTTGGGCCTGATGGTTTAGATGAACGCCTGACGGTATTCGCCGGGCGTGGCGCCCACGGCCTGGCGGAAGCGATGGGTAAAGTGGCTGGCGCTGGAAAAACCGCACAGCAAGGCAATCTCGCCCAACGGCAGGGCGCCGCCACGCAGCAGGCTCTGCGCGCGGGTCAGCCGGCGCGCCAGCAGGTACTGATGGGGCGGCAGGCCGAAGCTTTGGCGAAACATCCGTGCGAAATGGTACTCCGACAGTGCGCACAACCCAGCCAGTTGCCCAAGGCTGATGGGCTCCTCCAAGTGCTGGTCGATGTAGTCCACCAGCAACCGTCGTTGGTAGGCGGCCAGCCCGCCTTTCAACCGCAGGCCTTCGCGGGCGCCCACCTGGCTGAGCAGGGTGTGGCTGAGCATTTCATGGGCGAGGCTGCTGGTGAGCAGGCGTTCGGCGGGTTCATCCCAGTTGAGGGCGATCAACTGGTGGAAGCGTCGGGCCAGGCGCTGGTCTTCCAGGAAGGTACTTTCCCGCAGCTCCAGCGTGCGCGGTTCGCGGTCAAGCAGGGTAACGCAGCCCAGGGCAAATTGTTCCGGGCTGAAATACACATGGGCCAGGCGAATCTCACCGTTGATCACCCAGGCCGATTGGTGCTCGGCAGGCAGGATGCACAGCTTGTCGGGGCCGCCCTTGTTGCCCGGACGGTCGCGCCGAAACGTGCCGGTGCCGCCACCGACATAGCAGGACAAGGTGTGATGGCTGGGCGCCTGGTAGTCCTGGGAATCGTGATGGTTGCTCCACAAGGCTGCGGACAAGCCGTCACCGAGCTCGGCGCAGGCTTCCAGGCGTGCGTTGGGCGAGCGGTTAAGGGCTTGGAAGACTTGCAGGGATTCCAGGTCTGGCATGGTGTGTGTTCTCCGACGCCTTGCATCCTACTCCGCGCGGTTGGCGCTGTGATCCCATCGCCCGACAAAAGCGCAAGATTGTGCAAGAGCCTTGCCCGGGTTGAAGGCGACACTGTGGCTCAATCGATGGAGCCCGCTATGAACCTTTCCCTATATTTACTCACCGTGCTGATCTGGGGCACCACCTGGATCGCCCTCAAATGGCAATTGGGTGTGGTGGCGATTCCCGTGTCCATCGTCTACCGCTTCGGCCTGGCGGCCCTGGTGTTGTTTGCGTTGTTGCTGGTCAGTCGCAAGTTGCAGGTGATGAACCGGCGCGGGCACCTCATCTGCCTGGCCCAGGGGCTGTGCCTTTTCTGTGTCAACTTCATGTGCTTTCTCACGGCCAGCCAATGGATCCCCAGCGGCCTGGTGGCGGTGGTGTTTTCCACGGCCACGCTGTGGAATGCGCTGAACGCCCGGGTGTTTTTCGGCCAGCGGGTGGCACGCAATGTGTTGATGGGCGGTGGCCTGGGCTTGGCCGGCTTGGGCCTGCTGTTCTGGCCGGAGCTGGTGGGGCATGCCGCCAGTCCGCAGACCTTGCTGGGGTTGGGGTTGGCGTTGCTGGGGACGATGTGTTTCTCGGCGGGCAATATGCTCTCGAGCCTGCAGCAGAAGGCCGGTCTGAGGCCGCTGACCACGAATGCCTGGGGCATGTTGTATGGTTCGTTGATGCTGGCGACCTACTGCGTGGTGCGCGGCATTCCGTTTGAGATGGACTGGAGCGCACGTTACATCGGTGCGTTGTGGTACCTGGTGATTCCGGGTTCGGTGATCGGGTTTACCGCGTACCTGACCTTGGTCGGGCGCATGGGGCCGGAGCGTGCGGCGTATTGCACGGTGCTGTTCCCGGTGGTGGCGCTGAATGTGTCGGCGTTTGCCGAAGGCTACCAGTGGACCGCGCCGGCGTTGGCGGGGTTGGTGCTGGTGATGCTGGGGAATGTGTTGGTGTTTCGTAAGCCTAAGGTGGCTCAGCCGGTGAATCCGATCCTTCAGGCAAAGCAGGTCTAGTGTGGGAGGGGGCAAGCTCCCTCCCACATTTCCTGCATTTCTCACATTTGACCGAGTTGTCTGGTTTATTTGAGCCCTAAACGCTTGGCCATCCGGCCGAGGTTGGCGCGGTCCAGGCCCAGTTCGCGGGCGGCGCCGGCCCAGTTGTGCTGGTGGCGTTCCAGGCAGGCGTTGATGACTTGGCGCTGGTAGTCCTCGGTGGCCTGGCGCAGGTCACCGGTGACGGCCAGGGCGGTTTCTGCCGCTGCTTCGATCACCGGCGTGCTGACGTCGGGCAAGTCCAGGTCCTGGGCGCTCAGGCTCAGAATCTTCGGGCGTTCGCGACAGTTGCCCAGGGCTTTCAGCGCGCTGCGGCCGATCAAATGTTCCAGCTCCCGCACATTGCCCGGCCAGTTATAGGCCAGCAGCGCCGCCTGGGCATCGCTGGTCAGGCGCAGGCTGCCCAGGCCCATGCGTGAGCGGTTCTGCTCGAGGAAGAAGCCGGCGAGCAGCAACACATCACGCCCGCGCTCGCGCAGGGCCGGCACTTGCAACGGGTACACGCTCAGGCGGTGGTAGAAGTCGGCGCGGTAGCGGCCGTTGCGCACTTCGTCGGCGAGGTCGCGGTTGGTGGCGGCGATCAGGCGCACGTCCACCTGGTGTTCCTTGTCCGAGCCCAGGCGCTGCAACTGGCCGCTTTGCAATACCCGCAGCAACTTGGCCTGCACAGTCAGCGACAGTTCGCCCACCTCATCCAGAAACAGCGTGCCGCCATTGGCCAGCTCGAACTTGCCGCGCCGTTCATTCAGCGCGCCGGTGAAGGCGCCACGCACATGGCCGAACAACTCGCTTTCCACCAGGGTTTCCGGCAGGGCCGCGCAGTTGAGGCTGATCAGTGGTTTGTCCGCCCGGGACGACGCCGCGTGAATGGCCTGGGCCACCAGTTCCTTGCCCACCCCGGTTTCGCCGGTGATCAGCACCGTGAGGTCGCTGCCACCCACCAGCTTGATTTCCTCCACCAGGCGCTTGTGGGTTTTACTCTGGCCGATCATTTCCTTGTGCTGCTGGCCGCTGGCCTGGCGGTAGATCTCGGCGCGCTGGTGTTCGTCTTCGGCGCGCAACGCCAGGCGTTCGATACGTTCGGCCACGTTGACGGTGGCGGCGGCGAGGCTGGCGAAGGCTTGAAGGGCGTCCAGTTCCACGCGTTCGAAGCGTTCGGTGTCCAGCGCGTCCAGGGTCAACAGGCCCCAGGGCAGGTCGTCGACAAACAGCGGGCAGCCCATGCAGTCGTGGACTTCCAGGTGGCCGTGCACGCCATCGACCAGGCCGTCGTAGGGATCGGGCAATTCGCTGTCACTGTCAAAGCGTGTGGGCCCAGGGCTGCTGAGCAACACGGCGAAGCGCGGATGTTCGCTGACCTTGAAGCGGCGGCCCAGGGTGTCCGCGCTCAAGCCATCCACCGCCAGCGGCACCAGCGACTCGCCGTCCAGGCGCAGCAGGGCGGCCGCATCACACGGCAACAGGGCGCGCATGGCTTGCAGCAGGCGTCGATAGCGTTCGCCTTCGGGCAGTTCCCGCGACAGGTCGGCGACCAGCGGCAGCAGGGTGGTGAGCAGCGAATGTGCAGTCATAATGACTCCTTGTGGTCCTTATGACTATAAGGTGTAGGAGGTCATACTGACTACATAATGTTCAACCTATTGAAATTAAAGGATTTATTAGTTGGCATGAATGCTGAGTAGCTAAGGGCAATCAGTAAAGAAGCCCAGGAGGCTCCCATGCTTAGTGCCCAAGACCGTGCCATCGTCAAATCCACCGTGCCCCTGCTGGAAAGCGGCGGTGAAGCGCTGATCACCCATTTCTACCGCATGATGCTCTCCGAGTACCCTGAGGTTCGCCCGCTGTTCAACCAGGCTCACCAGGCCAGCGGTGACCAGCCCCGGGCCCTGGCCAATGGCGTATTGATGTACGCGCGGCATATCGACCAGCTCGACCAACTGGGCGACCTGGTGGCGAAGATCATCAACAAGCACGTGGCCTTGCAGATCCTGCCGGAGCATTACCCGATCGTGGGCGCTTGCCTGCTGCGGGCGATTTCCGAGGTGCTGGGCAGTGAGATCGCCACCCCTGAGGTGATGAATGCCTGGGGCGCCGCGTACGGCCAACTGGCGGACATCCTGATCGGTGCCGAAGCCGCTATTTACACAGAGAAAGCCCAGGCCCCCGGCGGCTGGCGCGGTGCGCGGGCGTTTACCCTGGTCAAGCGGGTGGAGGAGAGCGCCGAGATCACTTCCTTCTATTTCGCGCCGGCGGACAACGGGGCGATCCTCGCGGCCGCGCCGGGCCAATACATCGGCATGAGGCTGGTGCTCGACGGTGAGGAAGTGCGCCGCAACTATTCACTGTCGGCGTTGAGTGATGGGGGTGAATACCGCATCAGCGTCAAGCGCGAGGCCGGCGGGCGGGTTTCCAATCACCTGCATGACCAGTTGCAGGTCGGTGCGACGATTGACCTGTTTCCGCCGTCGGGCGAGTTCACCCTGGCGGCCAGCGATAAGCCGCTGGTGCTGATCAGCGGCGGAGTAGGGATCACCCCAACCTTGCCGATGCTGGAGGCCGCACTGGCCACCGAGCGCCCGGTGCACTTTATCCACTGCGCGCGCAATGGCGGGGTGCATGCGTTCCGCGATTGGGTGGATGCACTGGCGGCCAAGCACCCGCAGCTCAAGCGCTTTTATTGCTATGCCGAGGACGACGGCGTGAGCCCGGCGGCGGATAAAGTCGGTCTGTTGAGCCAGGAGCAACTGGCGGCGTGGTTGCCGGAGCAGCGTGACATGGATGCGTACTTCCTGGGACCTAAAGGCTTCATGGCGGCGATCAAGCGCCACCTCAAGGCTCTGGGCGTACCCGAAAAGCAAAGTCGCTACGAATTCTTCGGCCCGGCGGCTGCCTTGGAATAAGACCTGAAGGTTCACACTGTTCAAAATAATGTGGGAGGGGGCTTGCCTCTCCCACATTTGGATCTCTGTTCCTCTCGATTAATCCCCTGTTAACCCCTCTCTGTTTAAACCACTCTCTGTGTGTAAACTTGCGGCCATTGGCACAACCAAACAAAGGGATACGGGGATGAGTGACGAATTGCGTTTAGGCAGGGAGCGGCGCTTTCTGGTGTTGCTGGGCATCATCTGCCTGGCGCTGATCGGTGGAGCGTTGTACATGCAGGTGGTGTTGGGCGAGGCGCCGTGCCCGTTGTGCATCCTGCAACGCTATGCCTTGCTGTTGATTGCGATCTTCGCGTTCATCGGTGCCGCCATGCGCACCAAGGGCGCCCTCACGCTGTTCGAAGGCCTGGTGGTACTCAGCGCTCTCGGCGGGGTGGCCGCGGCCGGTCACCATGTGTACACCCAATTCTTCCCGCAGGTGAGCTGCGGCGTCGATGTGCTGCAACCTATCGTCGACGACCTGCCCCTGGCCAAGGTCTTCCCGCTGGGCTTCCAGGTCGATGGCTTCTGCAGCACCCCGTACCCGCCGGTGCTGGGCCTGTCTTTGGCGCAATGGGCGCTGGTGGCGTTCGTGCTGACGGTCATCCTGGTGCCCCTGGGTATCTATCGTAATCGCCGCCACAAAGGCTGAACCCATCAGTGAAACGCCCCGGTCTTTCCTCAAGGTAGGCCGGGGCGTTTTTGCATGTAGGCTTTTGTGAACAGAGCGTGACGCCGGACAATTTTGGCTGCGCGCAGTGTGCGACATGTTGTCACACGGAAGCCGCCGCAGGACGTTTCTGACCCGCCAAACCAACGCTTAAATTTGCAAAAAGCCTCCAGGATGTGCTGTCAGTTCGTGGTTTGGACGACGCCACGTACCTCACGTCGTACAAGGCTTTGAGTGATGTCCGAATGCCTTGTTTTATGGGGGGTTGCATAGGTTTCGTAGGCCCTTACGGGGTGTAAGGGCTGTGACCGTTTGCCCTATAACACGGCAATTTTTGTGGTTTTTGTTGAGAATTGAACGCGATAAGATCGCGAACCATTGCAATATTGGTGAAGGATTATTGCTGTAATCGATAAAAATTATTTCTTTATAAGACATGGTTTATACATCGCTAGCTAACTACAATCGCCCGCACTGAATGTCCGGTGCTGCTCAATATTTGAGCACTGGAGCGGTCGAGGGGCAGATGGACGGCTCTGTGCGACCCCAAGGTTCCGGCAGCCTTTCAACTATCCGCACCAAATGGAATTGGTCTGTAACAAGGCCTTTAACCACGAAATCGAATAAGAACTCACCGCAGGTCCGTGAAACGCTCCGTTATATGGCGTGCCGGGCAGGCTCTTATTCAATCGAAGAGAAATGCCAACCCTTGGCAGGGTGAAGTGTTGGCGATCAAAACCCAACTGCATTGCGCAAGCTGCTTTAGAGGTCGTGAGATGAGTAAAAACAGGTACCCCCGATTACTAGGCTTTTTGCCGCTGCTTGGCATGATGTTAATGCTGGGAGGCTGCAAGTGGACCTTGATGGACCCAAAAGGACAGATCGGTCTGGATCAACGAAACCTGATCATCACTGCCACCCTGCTGATGTTGTTGGTCGTGGTGCCTGTGATCATCATGACCTTTGCCTTCGCCTGGAAATACCGCGCGTCGAACACCAGCGCGACCTACGCGCCTAAGTGGTCGCACTCCACCAAGATCGAAATCGCGGTGTGGCTGGTCCCGATCCTCATCATCATCGCCCTGGGTTACATCACCTATAAGTCGACCCACGAGCTGGACCCGTACCGTCCGCTGGAGTCCGACGTCAAGCCGATCAACATCGAAGTGGTCGCGCTGGACTGGAAGTGGCTGTTCATCTACCCGGACCTGGGTATCGCCACGGTTAACCAGATTCGCTTCCCTGAGAACACCCCGCTTAACTTCCGGATCACCTCCGACGCCGTGATGAACTCGTTCTTCATCCCTGCCCTGGGCGGTCAGATCTACGCGATGGCAGGCATGCAGACCCGACTGCACCTGATCGCCAACGAAAAAGCTGAAATGGAAGGCATCTCCGCGAACTACAGCGGCGCTGGCTTCACCGGCATGAAATTCAAAGCGATCTCGACGAGCCAGGAAGATTTCAACGCCTGGGTAGCCGAAGTCAAGGCCGCACCTAAACAGCTTGATCAAGCTGAATACGACGCCCTGACCAAACCAAGCCAGAACAACCCTGTCGCCCTGTACTCCGCGTATGAGCCGAACCTGTTTCAGAAAATCGTCGACAAGTACGAAGGTATGAAGCCAGGCAAGCCGGTCAAGCACGAGAAGAAAGAAGTGGCCGCGGTTGAAGGTTCTGACACGGGCTCGCATTCAACTGCTGGGGCAGAGGAGTAAACGATGTTTGGTAAATTAAGTTGGGATGCGGTCCCGTTCCACGAGCCGATTGTGATGATTACCATCGCCATGATCGCGCTGGGTGGTCTGGCACTGTTTGCAGCAATCACTTATTTCAAGAAGTGGACCTACCTGTGGACCGAGTGGCTGACGTCGGTCGACCACAAGAAAATCGGCGTGATGTACATCATCGTTGCCATGGTCATGCTGCTGCGTGGTTTTGCCGACGCCATCATGATGCGTACCCAGTTGGCCATGGCCACCGAAGGTTCGCCTGGCTACCTGCCGCCTGAACACTATGACCAGATCTTCACCGCCCACGGTGTGATCATGATCATCTTCATGGCGATGCCTTTCTTCACCGGCCTGATGAACCTTGCAGTGCCGCTGCAGATCGGTGCGCGTGACGTTGCCTACCCGTTCCTGAACTCCCTGAGCTTCTGGCTGCTGGTTTCCGGCGTGGTGCTGATCAACGTTTCCCTGGGTGTCGGCGAATTCGCCAAGACCGGTTGGGTTGCGTATCCGCCATTGTCGGGCATCCAGTACAGCCCTGGCGTGGGTGTGGACTACTACATCTGGGCGCTACAGTTATCAGGACTCGGGACGACGCTGACGGGGGTCAACTTCCTGGCCACCGTCCTGAAAATGCGCGCCCCTGGCATGAAACTGATGGACATGCCGATCTTCACCTGGACCTGCACCTGGGCCAACGTCCTGATCGTGGCGTCGTTCCCGATCCTGGCCGCTACCATGGCGCTGCTGTCGCTTGACCGTTACCTGGATTTCCACATTTTCACCAATGAACTTGGTGGCAATCCAATGATGTACGTGAACCTGTTCTGGGCATGGGGTCACCCTGAGGTGTACATCCTGATCCTGCCAGCGTTCGGTATCTTCTCCGAAGTGATCTCGACCTTTACCGGCAAGCGCCTGTTCGGTCACCACTCGATGGTCTACGCATCGGGCGCAATCTCCGTACTGGGCTTCATGGTGTGGCTGCACCACTTCTTCACCATGGGTTCGGGGGCCAGCGTCAACGCCTTCTTCGGCCTTGCGACGATGCTGATTTCCATCCCGACGGGGGTGAAGCTATTCAACTGGCTGTTCACCATCTACCACGGCCGTCTGCGCATCACTAGCCAGGTCCTGTGGACCCTGGGCTTCATGGTGACCTTCGCCATCGGCGGCATGACCGGCGTACTGCTGGCCATTCCGGGTGCTGACTTCGTCCTGCACAACAGCCTGTTCGTGATCGCTCACTTCCACAACGTGATCATCGGTGGTGCGGTATTCGGCTACATCGCTGGTTTCAGCTTCTACTTCCCGAAAGCGTTCGGCTTCAAGCTGCACGAAGGCTGGGGCAAGGCTGCGTTCTGGTTCTGGATCTCGGGCTTCTTCGTTGCGTTCATGCCGCTCTATGCACTGGGCTTCATGGGCATGACCCGTCGTCTGAACGCCACTACCAACCCTGAGTGGGTGCCGTACCTGTACGTCGCCATGTTTGGTGCACTCATGATCGCTGTGGGTATCGCCTGCCAGTTGATCCAACTGTACGTGAGCATCCGTGACCGTAAGCAGAACGCTTGCGAATCCGGCGACCCATGGAATGGCCACACCCTGGAATGGTCGACCTCGTCGCCACCTCCGTTCTACAACTTCGCCGTGATCCCGACTGCGAACACCATCGATGCGTTCACCGAAGCCAAGGAAGACGGTACTGCGTACCAGAAGCCCAAGCACTACGAGCCGATCCACATGCCAAGCAACACCGCTACTGGCGTGGTGATGGGTGCGCTGTTGACCGTGTTCGGTTTTGCGATGATCTGGCACATCTGGTGGCTGGCAATCGTGAGCCTGGTGGGCACCATCGGCTACTTCATTGTCCACGCAGCACGTGATGATCAAGGCTACATGGTGCCGGTCGAAACGATCGAGCGCATCGAAGCCGAGCAGCACGCTCGCCTGGTCGCCGAGAAGAAAATCCCGGCCAACCGTGTAGAAACCTCGTTGGAACAGGCTTAAACCATGTCGAACTTAGTGACCAATGCTGGACACGCCCATGTCGATGACCATGGGCACGATGACCATCACCACGACTCGGGGCCGATGACCGTTTTCGGTTTCTGGCTCTACCTGATGACCGACTGCATCTTGTTTGCGTCGATCTTTGCGGTGTACGCGGTGCTGGTAAACAACGTTGCGGGTGGCCCGTCGGGCCACGACATCTTCGAACTGCCTTACGTGCTCGGCGAAACCGCCTTGCTGTTGTTCAGTTCGATCACCTACGGCTTCGCCATGTTGGCCTTCTACAAGGGCAACAAGAAAGGCGTCCTGAGCTGGTTGGCACTGACCTTCCTGTTCGGCCTGGGCTTCATCGGCATGGAGATCAACGAGTTCCATCTGCTGATCTCCGAAGGCTACGGCCCGCACCGTTCCGGCTTCCTGTCGGCGTTCTTCACGCTGGTAGGCACCCACGGTCTGCACGTAACGGCCGGCCTGCTGTGGATGGCGGTGATGATGTATCAGGTCAATAAACACGGCCTGACCAACACCAACAAGACTCGCCTGAGCTGCCTGAGCCTGTTCTGGCACTTCCTGGACGTGGTCTGGATCTGCGTCTTCACCGTTGTTTACCTGATGGGGACTCTGTAATGGCTAATGCACACTCCCATGACCATGACAGCCATGATGCGAGCCACGGCAGCGTTAAGTCGTACGCCATCGGCTTCATCCTGTCGGTAATCCTGACGCTCATCCCGTTCGGTCTGGTGATGTACCCGACCCTGCCGAAATCGATCACTTTGATGATCGTGCTGGCGTTCGCGGTGATTCAGGTTCTGGTTCACCTGGTGTACTTCCTGCACCTGGATCGTTCTAAAGAGCAGCGCGATAACGTGATTGCGTTCGTGTTCGCAGGCTTAGTAATCCTGCTGCTGGTTGGCCTGTCGATATGGATCATGTTCAGCATCCATACGTTCATGATGGCGAAGTGAGGTAAGACCCGATGTCGCTTAAGCACTTTATCCAAATCACCAAACCGGGGATCATTTTCGGTAACGTGCTTTCTGTGGCGGGCGGTTTCTTCCTGGCCTCCAAGGGACATGTCGATCTGGCCATCTTCCTGGCTGCGATGATCGGCACGTCCCTGGTGGTAGCTTCCGGTTGTGTCTTCAACAACTGCATCGACCGTGACATCGATATCAAGATGGAGCGCACCAAGAATCGCGTGCTGGTCCAGGGGCTTATTTCCCTGAAACTGGCGCTGATCTTCGCGACCGTCCTGGGTGTTGCCGGTGTGGCCCTGTTGTACCAGGTGGCCAACCCGCTGGCGGCGTTGTTTGCCGTGATCGGTTTTGTCATCTACGTCGGCCTCTACAGCCTGTACCTCAAGCGCAAGTCGGTTCACGGCACGCTGGTGGGCAGTCTGTCGGGGGCGATGCCGCCGGTGATTGGTTATGTGGCTGTGACCAATAGCTTCGACATGGCTGCGCTGGTGCTGCTGGTGATGTTCAGCCTGTGGCAGATGCCGCATTCCTACGCCATCGCGATCTTCCGCTTCAACGACTACCTGGCTGCTTCGATTCCGGTCCTGCCGGTCAAGCGTGGCATCCAGGTCGCCAAGAAACACATCCTGCTCTACATCCTGGCCTTCCTCGTGGCGACCTTGATGTTGACCTTCAGTGGCTACGCCGGCATGAGCTACCTTGCCGTCGCCGCGGCCATGGGCATGTACTGGTTGTACATGGCCTGGACCGGCTACAAGGCGGTGGACGACACCGTCTGGGCGCGCAAGCTGTTCGTGTTCTCGATCTTCACCATCACCGCGCTCAGCGTGATGATGTCCCTGGATTTCCAAGTGCCGAAAGAGCTGTTGCTGACCTACGCCCACTGAGTGTCTGAGTAATAAAAAGGCCCCGCCTTCGAAAGAAGCGCGGGGTTTTTTATTGAGTGACCTTTAAACTACGACCAAACCCTACCCCTGCAGGAAGCAAAGTGATGAGTAAAAAAGCCGTTATGGTGTTCAGTGGCGGTCAGGATTCGACGACCTGCCTGATCCAGGCGCTGCCGCTGTATGACGAAGTGCACTGCATCACCTTCGATTACGGTCAGCGCCATGTCGCGGAAATCGAAGTCGCCCGGCAGCTGGCCAAGCAACTGGGGGCCACCGTTCACAAAGTGATGGACGTGTCGCTGCTCAACGAACTGGCGATCAGCAGCCTGACCCGCGACAACATCCCGGTGCCTACCGTGAACAGCTCCGGAGAAAGCCTGCCGAGCACCTTTGTGCCGGGCCGCAATATTCTGTTTTTAACCCTGGCGGCTATCTACGCGTATCAGGTCAAGGCCGAGACGGTGATCACCGGCGTGTGTGAAACCGACTTCTCCGGCTACCCCGATTGCCGCGATGAGTTCGTCAAAGCCTTGAACCAGGCGCTCAAGCTGGGCATGGAGTACGACGTACGCCTGGAAACCCCGTTGATGTGGCTGAACAAGGCCGAGACCTGGGCATTGGCGGATTACCACCAGCAACTGGACCTGGTCCGCGAGCAGACCCTGACCTGCTACAACGGCATTATCGGCACCGGCTGCGGCGAGTGCGATGCGTGCAACCTGCGTGCACGTGGCTTGAATGACTACCTGCAGAAAAAGGCAGCGGTCATGCAGAGCCTGAAGCAGAAATTGCAGCTGAACTGACCTCCAACACGCAGCTGTCGAGTCTCGACAAGGCTCGACAGCTGCTACGCATCAGGCAGTGGCGGCGGTCAGGTAGCGCTTGAACAACGAGCGGGCACCGTAGGCCGGCAGGATATTGAAGAACGCAAAGCCGACTTTGATCGCGATCTGTACGTAGATCATGCTCAGGATGTCGCTGGTCTGCATGGCGCCGTAGAACGCGATGAAGCAGAACAGGAAGCTGTCGATAATCACCGCAAAGAACGTACTGAGGAAAATGCGCAGGTACAGGTATTTGGAATTGGTCAGCTCTTTGATCTTGCACAGTAAATACGAGTTGATATTTTCCGACACCAGGAACGACACCGAAGAGGCGATCAATACCGACGATACCTGGACGATCACATCGTTGTAAGGACCGTCGAGCTTCCAACCTGGCAGGCCGGGCAGGAAGGTCGAGCCGTAGAGCAGGATGATGATCATCGCGTTGCTGGCAAAGGCAAACAGAATGGCCTTTCTGGCGAGTCTCAGGCCGAAGTTTTCGTTGAGCAGGTCCACGATCAAAAAGGTCAACGGATACAGGAAAGTGCCGGGCGTGACGATGATGTCGAGTGACTCGATGTAGATCGGTTTGGTCGCGGCGATGCTGGTGAAAATATAAAAAGTGAAGAGCAGCAGGTTCAGGATGATGTAGATCATCCATGAGTTTTCATTACGGTCATTGAGGTCGTACGCGGTCACCGAGCCGCCTTGGGAATAGAACTTCTTGTACAGGTTTTTAACTTCCATTTTATTTAAGTTGTCCATGATTTCGCTGTTGATGACTTCGCTCAACTTGACCCGGATGATCTTGCCCGTGGCGATGATCATGATCACGGCCAGGCTCTTGTCATTTTCGAAGCCAAGCAGTTTGTACTTGCTGTTTTCTATCTCGCTTTCATGCGTGATCATTGAAGCGCTCCTCAATGATATCGCCCAGTACACACAGGCGTTCTGAGTTGGCGCAGGCCTCACGGCTGATCAACAGCGCCTGAGTGACCTTGTCGAACACCAGCTTTTCCTTGGCATCGCTCGATGAACCCTTCTGGATGATCAGCAGGTCACCTGGCTCGTTCACTCCCGCGATGGGATGCTCCAGCTGCACGCCGATCAGGTTATGGGACGCGCCGAAGTAGTACGTGAGCGGGAAGAGGGTGGCCAGTTCGCCGATGCGCTTGTCCAGGTGTTGCATGACCTGGCTTTGCTTGAGCACAGGCACGGCTGCCGGGTTCATATTGCCCTGGGGCGAAACACTGCTCTCGATGATTTCCTTGGCTTCAAAATCGATGGTCTCGATTTCTTCGTAAGACACGCCGAAAAAATCGGAAATCTTGCGCAGGGTCGACTGTTGAACGTTGACGACCTTGCCTTCGAGGATGTTGTAGATCGTGGTGCGGGTCAGGCCGGCCGCGCTGCACAACGACAGTTGGGTCTCGCCGCGGCTCTTGATCAAGTACTTGATGTTGCTCTTCAAGTGCTCGGTTTTTTCTCGTCTGTGCATCACGTGCTCACCACTTCCCTTTAGTAAAAACCGTTGATCCTTGAAGACGCCACGCAGGCTGTTTCAGCACTGAAGTACCCATCCAGGGCGTTCAGGCTTTGCGGCGGGCGCAAGTGTTGCACGCGCGTGGCTTAACAATAAAGCCCAAGATGCTCGACCCTGTCAGGCGGAAAGGCAAATGGCCAGTTACTCGGCAAAGGGGGACAAAAGCGAACATTTAATTTGGAAAATGTTTAATTTCCTGTTTAATTGGGCGCCACGGTTCAGGACGAACCGCTACGCAGCGACCAAGGAAAGGACACTCCCCATGGCAGTCAATACCGTACACCTGCAGGATCAGGCTGACCTGTTGCGCCGAGGCATGGCGGATCTGCACGCCGAGGACATGGAGTTGGCGATGCTGCTGGACGCGGAAGTGGCGCGCCAGCACCGCACACTGTCACTGGTCGCGTCCTCCTGTGCGGTCGAACCCCGCACCCTGGTGGCCTCCGCGTCTGCATTGGTGAACATCACTGCCGAGGGCGCGCCTGGCCGACGCCATCGGGCGGGCTGCGAGAATGTCGATCTGGTCGAGTCCCTGGCTATCCGCAGGGCGCGTGAATTGTTCGATGCCCACTACGCCGGCGTGCAGTCGCACTCGGCTTCCAACGCCAACGCCCAAGTGCTGTCCGCCCTGCTTGAACCGGGGGATACCCTGCTGGGCATGGCCCACGATCACGGTGGGCACCTTACCCATGGCAGCCCCGCTGTATTTACCGGTGCCTACTACAAGGCCATTCGCTACGGCACCACCGCCGACGGACTGATCGATTACGCGCAGGTGCGTAGTCTGGCGCTTGCCCATCGCCCACGCATCATCATCTGCGGTGCATCGGCTTATTCGCGGGTTGTGGATTTCGAGCGGTTTCGCGCCATAGCCGATGAAGCGGGTGCGATCCTGCTCGCCGACATTTCTCATATTGCCGGGCTGGTCGTGACGGGGCGGCACCCGAGTCCGATCAATGCCGCGCATGTCACCACCACCTGTACCCACAAGCAGCTGGGTGGGCCGCGCGGAGGCTTGATCCTGTCCGGCCGCGATGCCCATACCAAGGTGCCCGGCTTGAGGGCGACCTTCAGCCGTGTACTTGATCAAGCCGTGTTCCCACGCATGCAGGGCGCGCCGGCGGTTAATATGATCGCCGCCAAAGCCGCTGCGCTGGGCTACGCGATGACGCCGGAGTTCGACGCGTGCATGGGGCGGATTCGCGCCCTGGCCGATGAAGTGGCCAGCGCGTTTCAGGCCCATGACTATGAAGTGGTCGGCGGGCGCAGTGAAAACCATACCGTGCTGATTCGCTTGCGCGGCGGCGTTACCGGCGCTATCGCCGAGTCGGCGCTGGAAAGCTGCGGTGTCGTGGTGGATAAAAACCGCATACCGGGTGAGACGCGTTCGTCTGCCGTTGCCAGTGGCTTGTGTATCGGCACGGGCTCCATGGCGCAACGCGGTGTCGATGCCGAGGGCTGTCGACACATCATCGATCTGGTGTGCCGGGTATTGGACAATGTCACCCCGCTGGGGGAGCACGCGTACCGCCTCGAACCGATTCTGCAGCAACAACTGCGTGCAGAACTCGAAGCCTTGTGTGCGAAATATCCCATCGCCGGCTACTGGGAACGCTGAAGCGCCCTGCTCGAAAAAAGCCCCGTCTTCGCACGTTGTACGGGGCTTTTTCATGGCGGCTCGGTTAAATCCTTCGTTCCTTGTCTCGTCATACCCTTCTATACGAGCTGTGCGAATTCCTCACCCGTCTACAAGGAGTAGTCACCATGGTCAGCGTTAGTCGTCGATCCCTTCTCGCTCTTGGCGCCGCCCTGCCTTTGCTCGGGCGCCTGGATTGGGCGCTCGCCGCACCCGCGCCGACCAAGACTGACAAGGTACTGCTCAACTACAACGAAAGCCCCTACGGGCCTTCGACGGCGGCCCGCGAAGCGATGCAGCGCGGCATCGCGACAGCCGGGCGGTATCCGTACAAACATATGTACGCCTTGGCCGGCCTGTTTGCCCAGCAGCACGGGATTGCCGAAGAGCAGGTGGCGGTATTCGCCGGCTCCATGGCCGCGCTGCGCTACGCGGTGTTGGCGTTCACCAGCGAAACCCGCGGCCTGGTGATGGCCACGCCGTCCTACGAAGTACCGCGCCAGGCCGCCGAGTCCCGTAAGGCGCCGGTGCGCGAAGTGGACCTTGACGCCGACCACGCCCACGACGTTCCCGCCATGCTCGCCGCCGATCCTCAGGCGGGGATGCTCTATGTCTGCAATCCCAACAATCCGACGGGCACCATCACCTCCACTGAGGCTATTCGCCAGGCGCTGGCGAACAAGCCCAAAGGCAGCGTATTGGTGGTGGACGAGGCCTACATCGACTTCGCCGACACCCCAAGCGTGGTGAGCTGGGTCAAGGACCATGACGACCTGTTGGTGTTGCGCACCTTCTCGAAAATCTACGGCATGGCCGGCGCCCGCCTGGGCCTGGCGATCGGCCACCCGGCGCTGCTGGAACGGCTGGCGGTATTCGGCGGTGACAATGTCCCGGCGGGTTCTTCCCTGCTCGGCGGCCTCTCCAGCCTGGAAGACGTAAAGCTGCTGCCACAACGCAAGGCGCTCAATGCCCAGTTGCGCGATGAAACAATCACTTGGCTCAAGGGCCGTGGCTTCACCTGCACGGCGTCCCAGGCCAACTGCTTCATGATCGACGTGAAGCAACCGGCCGAGCAGGTCATCGACAAGCTTGCCGCACAGGGCGTGTTCATCGGGCGGGTGTGGAAAAACTGGCCGCAGTGGGTGCGCGTGACGGTGGGGAACAAGCGGGAGATGGAGCGGTTTCGCGAGGTGTTTGCGGCGACGGTCTAGCGCCGACGTGGGAGGGGGCTTTCTTCCTCCCACATCAGTTCAGGGATGTCACTGCTGCGCGATGCTGTAGCCCTCAAACGCCGTCTGCTGTTGCAGCGCAGTAATCACGCTCTTGCGGCTCAGCGGCTGCTCGACGCCGGCGTTATCCACAAAGCTTTCAACCTCCAGCTCGGCTTCGTCGCCTTCGCCTACAAAGCTGAAGCCCAGGAACTCAAACGCCTCACGGTCGACGTTCAACCGCGAGCGTGGCGTGCGCAGCGGCAGGGTGACGCTGATGCCGTCCTTGCTGATCACAAACACTTCGGCTTCTTTCTTGGGGCGGGCGGCCTTGCCTTTGCCGGCGCTTGGGTTGCTGATGGCCTGGTGAGACTGGTTCAGCACTTTGAGGGCCAGCCCGTAGACCAGCTCCTGAAACTCAGGATCATCCTTGAAGCTCGACAGGATGCGGCTGATGGAGAACTTACTGCTCAGGTCTTCAAGGGCGAGGTTGTCAGCGGCTTCGGCGTCCTTGAGCTGCTTGAGCTGGCCCATCAGGTCGTAGGCCTTGTCGTCGTCGAAGGCGTCGTGGGCCTGACGGATGGCCACGCGCAGTTCGCGGATCTGGTCGCTTTCCTTGGAGGTGTGAAAGGCGTCCAGCACCATCTCGCTGATGATCTTGGCGGCTGGCACATGCTGTGAAAGATTGATGGCGTTTTCGTATTCAGCTTTGGCGTGCAAGGCGACTACGGATTCTTCGGCGGAGTGTTCGGTGTAAGAATCGGACATTGAAATTTCACTACTTCAGTAAACGGAAGACAAAAAAGCGTCGCGCATTTTCAGCGGGGAGGGGGATCAGGTCAAGGCTGCCGACCGGCGAATGCAGAGCGTCAAACCAACTGCTTCAGGCACGCCTGGAGAATATCCAGTCCTTCTTCCAACACCGCAGGCTCGATGGTCAGCGGTGCCAGCAAGCGCACGATGTGCCGCGACTTGCCGCTGGGCATCAACAACAGCCCGGCGTCTCGCGCCAGGCTCAGCAATTGGGCCAGTTGCCGGGGCGCGGGCGTGCCGTCGGCGTTGGCCAGTTCGATGCCACGCATGGCACCGACGCCGGTCAGGCGACCCAGGTACGGCGACAGGTGCTGCGAACGCCAGGCGGCATAGCGGGCGACGATCGCTTCTTCCTGCTGCGAGCCCCAGGCCTGCAAGTGTTCGTCCGTCATCGCATCGAGGGTGGCCAATGCCGCCGCGCAAGCGATGGGGTTACCCGAGTAAGTACCACCGAGGCCGCCTTTGGGCAGGTTGTCCATCAAGGCCTTGCGCCCGACTACCGCACCCAGCGGTACGCCGCCGGCGATGCTTTTGCCCAGCAGGATCAGATCCGGTTCGATGCCCAGACGTGAGAAGGCGAAACGCTGGCCGGTGCGCCCGAAGCCCGATTGGATCTCATCGGCAATCAGCAGGATATTGTGTTCATCGCAAAAGCGCCGCAGGGCGTGGGCAAACTCGATATCCAGCGCCAGGAAACCGCCTTCGCCCTGCACCGGCTCGATGATGAAACAGGCGACGTCAGCGACGTCGATTTCCACGCTGAACAAGCGGTCCATGGCTTTCAGCGCTTCAGCGCAGCTCACGCCGTTATCGGCGCTGGGGTAGGGCAGGTGATACACCGGGCCGGGCAGGACGCCGACCTTTTGTTTGTAGGGCGCCACCTTGCCATTGAGGTTGAGGGTGGCCAGGGTGCGGCCGTGGAAGGCGCCGTCAAAGGCGATCACCGCCGTGCGGCCGGTGGCGCCGCGCACGATTTTCAAGGCGTTTTCTGCCGCTTCCGCACCGCTGTTGGTGAGCATGCCGCTGACGGGGTAGTCCACCGGGATAAACCCGGTCAGGCGATCCATCAGTTCGATGTAGGGCGTGTGCGGTGCAGCGTTGAACGCATAGTGGGTCAACTTCGTCGCCTGTTCACGAATCGCCGCCACCACGCCCGGGTGGCAATGGCCAAGGTTGAGCACGCCGATCCCGCCGACAAAGTCGATATAGCGTTTGCCCGTGGTGTCCCAGACCTCGGCGTTGCTGCCATGGCTGAGGCTGATGGGATGAACGATGGAAATCGACTGGCTGATGGTTTCGCGGCTCATGAATCTCGGACTCGGCAGTGGCGGGTATATTTTTATCTAAGCCGTGGGCCACGCCCTGCCGCAAACGAAATAAAGTCGCCGGGTCATTCCAAATCGGAAGGAGCTGTTGCCAAAAGGTCGTTTGTGGCCACGCGGTAAACCCGTCGATACTCCCCCGGCAGCATCAGAAGCCGGCGCGGGCGGTGTGGCGCCGAATAACAAGAAACGACAGGGAGAGCCTCGCATGAACCGATTCAACATTACCTTGGCCATGATCAGTGCCGCCGCCATGTTTGGCCTGGCCGGTACCGCGCACGCCGGTTCGACCCTGGACGCGATCCAGAAAAAAGGGTTTATCCAGTGCGGGGTCAGCGACGGGTTGCCAGGTTTTGGCGTGCCTGACAGCCAGGGCAAGATGACCGGCATCGATGTGGACGTGTGCCACGCCGTTGCGGCCGCCGTATTCGGTGACGCATCCAAAGTGAAGTTCACCCAACTGACCGCCAAGGAGCGTTTCACTGCCCTGCAGTCCGGCGAAATCGACGTGATTTCGCGCAACACCACCTGGACCAGCTCCCGCGACTCGGGCATGGGCCTGGTGTTCACGGGGGTGACCTACTATGACGGCATCGGCTTTCTGGTGAACAACAAACTGGGGGTCACCGCCGCCAGACAACTGGACGGCGCAACCGTGTGCATCCAGGCCGGCACCACCACCGAACTCAACGTTTCCGACTATTTTCGTACACATGGCATGAAGTTCACGCCGATAACCTTCGACACCGCCGACGAAAGCGCCAAGGGCCTTGAAGCCGGGCGTTGCGATGTGCTCACCACCGACCAGTCGGGGCTGTATGCCCAACGGATCAAGATGGCCCACCCGGATGAGTTCGTGGTGTTGCCGGAAGTGATTTCCAAAGAGCCGCTGGGGCCGCTGGTGCGCAAGGGCGATGACGAGTGGTTCAGCATCGTCAAGTGGACCCTGTTTGCGATGATCAACGCCGAGGAGATGGGCATCACCTCGCAGAACGTCGAAGAGCAGGCCAAGACCACGAAAAATCCGGATATAGCGCGACTGCTGGGCGCCGACGGCGAGTACGGCAAGGACCTCAAGCTGCGCAAGGATTGGGTGGTGCAGATCGTCAAGCAGGTGGGTAATTACGGTGAAGTGTTCGAGCGCAACATCGGCCAAGGCAGTGTGTTGAAGATCAAGCGCGGGCTCAATGCCCTGTGGAGCAACGGCGGCATCCAGTACGCGCCACCGGTGCGCTGACAGGCTCGGCTTACGCCGACACGCCATCTTTCCCCGCCGCCTTGGCGCGATACAACGCCTGATCGGCACGCGCCATCAGGGCGGCGGGGGATTCATCCATATGGCGCTCGGCCACACCCAGGCTCAGGGTCACGGGCAGGTCGCCGCGCATCGGCCGCTTGCGCATCGTCTGGCAGATGGTCTCGGCTAACTGCGTGGCGGTTTCCAGCGAGCTCTTGGGCAGGACCACCATGAACTCGTCGCCCCCCCAGCGGGCCAGCAGATCGCCTTGGCGCAGGCAGCTTTCCAGGCATTCCACGACCTGCACCAGGGTCTGGTCGCCGACGCCGTGCCCGTGCCGGTCGTTGATGGGCTTGAAGTCATCGATATCCATCGCGATCAATGCCAGCGGCAGGCGAAAACGCTGGGCGCGGTCGCATTCTTCCAGCAGGACTTTTTCCAGGCGATAGCGGTTGGCAACAAGGGTCAGGGCATCCCGTTCGGCCAGGGAGCGGTTTTCGTCCAGCTGTAATTGCAACTGCTGGTTGACCCGTGACAACTCGCGCGTGCGCTCGGCCACCAGTGCCTCAAGGGATTGGTTGCGCCGCTCCAGCTGTTCGACGGAGCACTTGCGTATATGAATATCGCGATGGGCGCCGACCATCCGCGCCACCGAGCCATCGGGGTTACGGGCAATCACGTAGCCCCGGTCTTCGATCCACAGGTAGCTGCCATCTTTTTTGCGGCAACGGTATTCGATTTGATAATGGGGGGCGCGACGGTGGATGTAGTCATCGAACAGCGTCATCACGTGGGGGTAGTCTTCCGGGTGGATGACGGTCTCCCAGGTGAACACGCTGTTTTCCAGGGAGTGGCGGGGGTAGCCCAGCATTTCGTACCAACCCGGGTTGCGGTAGACGAACCCGGTATTGGCGTTCCAGTCCCAGATCCCGTCGCTGACCAGCTCCAGCACGGTATGCAGCATGTCAGCATTGAGGTGGGAGAAATTACCGTTGTCGGAGGTATCGTCCATCTGTGCGCTCCTTGCATGGGCTGGCGTCCAAGGCCAGTCATATTGATGCCGATACTCCGTGGCTGGAGCTACTGTACAACGGAGCTTGTGCGCTTTGAATAGGGCGGATGGACGGCTACAGGAGGGTGGCCATGGGCTATTGCTTCGGCGCGATCATCCTCGTACGCGCCTTCCCGTCGGCGTTGTGCTGGTAGATCGTGTCAGGCTGCCCCCGCTCGTTGAAGAACACTTGGCCGATGCCTGCCGAATTCCATAACCGTTCACCGGCCTCGGCATGCTCCGGGATATGCGGCACCACCTGCATGGTGCGGCGGCGAGTGAACCAGTTGAGGGGCGAGCGCGGCGAGTACAGCCAGCGGTTGAGGCGGTCGAACCATTCCAGCAAGCGCGGCGGGAATTCGTTCTTGATGCCGCTGCTGGTGATCTGCCAGATCCTGGGGCCGGCGTTGCGATGGCGGATCAGCACTTCATAGACGAACGAATAGTGCACATCCCCCGAGAGGATCACGTAGTTACCCGGTGTGCGCGAGTGGCGAAAGATATTGAGGATCACCTGGGCCGCACCGCGATGGGCCATCCAGTTTTCTGCGTCCACCAGCAACGGGTGACCGCACCAACTGAAGATTTTCTGCACGGTCTCGATCAGCTTGACGCCGAAGATCGGCGCGGGGGAGACGATGATGGCCGAAGGATGGTCGAGCAGTTCCTGTTGCAGTTCGCTCAAGGCTTCCCAGTCCAGCAGGCCGGAGGGTTGCTTGAGGGTGAATTCGCTGCGCCAGCGCCGGGTGCGGGTGTCGAGCACCACCAGGGCCGGGGTGGTGGGCAGTACGTAGTGCCACTGCTGGAACTTCAGCAGCGCCGCGAGCAAAGCATCCTGTGCCTGGGCATTCAAGTGATTGTTCTGCGCCTGAATGGCCAGTGCCTGGGTGTGGCCCACCAGCTCATCAAAGGCGTCCGGGTTATTGCCCCAGCCCTGGCACAGCAGGTATGCCAGCAGGGCGTTACCGATGATGCGTCTGGAGAACGGATGGCCGTAGGCGGTTTCTTCCCATTGCGCGCTGAGGTTCCAGTCGTCGGTGATGTCGTGATCGTCAAAGATCATCAAGGTGGGCAGATGGGCGAATACCCGCGCCACGCCCGGCAAGCCATCGCGAAATTTATCCACCTGCACCTGTTCGCGGGCATAGCGCGCAGTTTCATCGGCGTTCAGTTGCGGTGGCTGTACGGCGATCAGGGACCAAGGGGTGGGCGACCACACCAGCAGGTACATCGCCATGACTTCGGCGAACGTCACCAGGTGATTGTCGGCGGTGCTGCTGGTGAAAATCGGCTTTTTCACGCCGCCAAAAAAACGTTCGCGCAAGGTCTCGTTGCTGTCCAGCGCGGGTAGCAGGTCCGCGCGGTGGTAGTAGCTGGCGCGATGCCCGTAGAGGCTGGCGCTGTCTTCTACCACGGCGCCTTCCAGGTACTCGTCGAACAGGCCCAGGCGCGCAATCAGCCCATGGATCGCCCGCAACATCGGCCCGGCCACATCGTCGGCGTACACCTGGTCGCCGCTCATCATCAGCAAGGCTGGGCGGTCGGCCGGGGTCGGCGCATCGGCCAGCAGCCGATCGACACAGAGCAGGCCTTCGTCGGCGCTGTGGTGAGGTTTGCGGCAGGAGCCGTGTACCAGTTGATGGATGTGGCTGTGCAGTACGAAACTTGGGCAGTGTGTGTCGGTGTACAGCAGGTGCGGTGCCCACTCGGTAATGCCGGTGTCTTCAATCAGCAGGTCATAGCCGATCCCCACGTCCAAGGGCAGGGCGTCGTCCAACGGTACATCGATCAAATGAATAACGGCGTGGCGGCCTACGGGTACGGTTTTGCATTGGCCCTGATCCAGCGGGATATCGCGGGGCTGCCCGTCGATGTACAGCTTCAGGGTCAGTGCCAGCGCCCGGCTGCCCACCAGCCACAGCACCAGCCGTCGGGGCTCCAGGCGCCGCAGTAACGGGCCTGCCAGAACGTCGGGCAAAGTATCTGGTTGAGACATGTAGGCAGAGGCTCCAGGCGCTATAGAGCCGGCGAGGTTATCGCAGTGAATGTCAGCATTTTGTTAATACGGCGCAAAGGGCAGCCCGAATGGCTGCCCTTTGTGATGTGTCAAAGCAGTTTTCCTCCAATGCTAACCAGTGTGCCCTGATTCTTGTGCGTGTCTTTCGCTGCGATGCCGCCCAATTCGATGGTGGAGGATCTCTCCTGAATGGGTTCGATGCTGCGATTCTGGCGCCGGTGCGCCTCAGACTCTTGCCGCACATTCAGTGCGCGATTCATATTCAGTGTGTGAAAGATGGAGTCAATCATGGGGAAATCCTTCTGTCGGTTGGACACCTCACCGTGAGCAGTGAAGCGCAGTCAAGCCTACAGAAGGGTAAGAGGGGGGACCTATAAACGCCTCGCTGCAAATGATGACGACGGCGTGTTATTCCCCTCAGAAATCATCAGCGCTGCTTTTGGTGCATTCGTCAACTTTGGGGGAAGTCGCGCCGCGCTTGCCTTCCAGCACAAAGGCCGCGCGGTTTTGCGCGACCACGTTACGTAATGCACTGTAGTAGTCCGGCAATTTTTGCAGGCTGTCGGTGAGCGGCAACAGCGATGCCCGCGTGTCCACGGTGCCACCTACCAGGCTGAGGGTGCCCAGGGTCTGTACGGTGTCACTGTCTCCCAACGGCGAGACCAGGAAACTCAAGACCTTGCCCGCCGCATCGCGGCTGTTGCTGGTACCCAGCAGTGGCAGTTCGACAATCGGCCCGTTACCGATGCCCCATACGCCGAATGTCTGGCCGAAGTCGGCGCTATGGCGCGGGATGCCCACGCGGTCTGATACATCGATCAGTCCCACCACCCCTACTGTGGTATTCAGCGCAAAACGCCCAAGGGTATTGACCGAGCGCCTTGGGTTGCCTTGCAACAGGTCATTGATAAACACCTTCGGCTCGCCGAAGTTGCTCGCGAAGTTATGCACACCCTGCTGGAAAAAATCCGGCAGGTAGCGGTAGCCACGTGCTACCGGCGCCAGGGCGTAGTTATCCACCGTCCGGTTGAAGGCAAACACCCCGCGATTGAGCGGTTCGGCCGGGTCATACACCGGGTAATTCACCTGTGCGCACTGGGTGGTGGTGCCCGAGGGGGCCGGGCTGGCGCAGCCCGTGAGGTAAGACACGGTCAACAACAGCACGACCTGACGAGCCAGGTGCCGGGGATAGGTCAGCGAGCGCATAAGCACGGTCTCCGCAAAAGGGAGACCGATGCTGGCAGCCGTCCCTTGCGCAAAGATGTCTGGTTTATTGCGGCGCTGACGCTTTATTGCACGATTGAAATATATGACGGGCTGCGTCGAATGGTTTTAGATGGCGCATCGACAACACCCAGTGATGCCCGCCTGTGAGCAACCTTTTGATCGTGGACGATGACCTTGAAGTCCTCGCGCTGCTGAAGAAATTCTTTATGCAACATGGCTATGCGGTCGAGACCGTCGCCGGTGGCACCGAGCTGTGGGCCGCCATGGAGCGTCATCCCGCCGACCTGATCATTCTTGACCTGATGCTGCCGGGGGAGAACGGCTTGTTGCTGTGCCAGCGCCTGCGCCAGCAGTACGCAACACCGGTGATCATGCTCACCGCCATGGGCGAACTCAGTGACCGCGTGGTAGGCCTGGAAATGGGCGCCGACGATTACCTGAGCAAACCCTTCGACGCCCGTGAACTGCTGGCGCGGGTGCGTGCGGTATTGCGTCGGGCAGGCGAGGGGCGGCCGGTGTTGGGCGAGTCTGCCCGTCCCTTGATTTGCTTTGCGGGCTGGCAACTGGACGTTACGCGCCGTGAACTGCGCTCCCCCGACGAGGTGATGATCCCGCTGTCATCCGGCGAATTCGACCTGCTGCTGGTCTTCGTCGAACACCCCCAGCGCGTGCTGACCCGCGAACAACTGCTCAACCTGGCGCGGGGCCATAGCCATGACGCGTTCGACCGCAGCATCGACGTGCAGGTCAGCCGCCTGCGGCGCAAGCTGGAGTTCGATACCAAGCGCCCGGCCATGATCCGCACGGTGCGCAATGGCGGTTACCAATTCACGGCCAGCGTGAGCCGTTCATGAGCCGCCGCCCGCGTGACACCGTAGCGCGCTGGATCGCCCTGACCATCCTGGTTGCGATGTTTACCGCGCTGGCGCTTAACGCCCTGTTCGTACAATTGGCGGGCGTGTGGGCACGACCACCGTTGACCGAAATCGGCTTGCTGGAAAAGATCGCCGTGGTGGTGCGCGCGGTCGAGGCGTCGCAGTCTGCCCAGCGAGCACACCTGGCTCAGGTGATGGGCGATGAGTCCTTCAGCGTGACGTGGGTAGCGCAGCGCGCGGCCTTTGATTTGCCCGTGCTGAACGACCCGGACTTTGATTCGGGGGAGCAAGCGTTCAAGCACCTGCTTCAGGGACCGACCCGGCCCATGGAAGCCTACGAACCGTCCGACTGGCCAGGTGGCAACGGGCAGTATGTGCTTCTGATGCAACTGGCCGATCAATCCTGGCTGATGTTCAGCGCACGTGCGCGCAGCTGGGGTTTGGACGAGGGTGCACGCAGTGTGATCGTGGTGTTGCTGGTGCTGATCTCCACCGCGCTGGTCACCCTGGTCGCGACCCGTCGCCTGGCTCGCCCCCTGCAACACTTCGCCCAGGGTGCGCGGCGCTTTGGCGCCGACTTCCGCGCGCCGCCCATCGAACCGGTCGGGCCCCACGAAATCCGCCAGGCAATCCTCGCGTTCAACGGCATGCAGGCGCAGTTGCGGCACTTTATCCAGGACCGCACGCAAATGCTCGCGGCCATCTCCCACGACCTGCGTGCGCCCCTGACCCGCCTGCGCCTGCGCGGTGAATTCATCGAAGATGCCGACCAGCAACGCCGGCTGTTCAATGATGTCGATGAAATGCAGGCCATGATCAACACGGCCCTGGCGTTCTTCCGCGACGACGCACGCCTGGAGCAGGCCACCCAGCTGGACCTGGCGGAACTGCTGCAAACCCTGATCGACGACTACCGCGACCAGGCGATTGAACTGGCTTTCAGCGGACCGCCGCGCCTGGTGTACTTTGGCCGGCCCCTGGGCCTCAAGCGGGTGATGACCAACCTGATGGACAATGCCATTCACTACGGTCGGGCGCCGGAAATCGAACTGCAACAAGGGCCGGCTGAAGTGGTGATCCGCGTGCTGGATCGCGGCCCGGGGATCGCGGCGCAGTATCGCGAACAGGTGTTCCTGCCGTTCTACCGCCTCGAAAATTCACGCAATAAAAGCACCGGCGGCGTCGGACTTGGGCTGTCTACCGCCCGTGCGATTGTGCTGGAGCACGGCGGCACACTCACCCTGTCGGAGCGCCAGGGTGGTGGGTTGGAGGCGGTGGTGGTGTTGCCGGTGTAACCGGCGCTGGTCACAGGGGCGGTCAGGTATGGGAGTCCTCAATCACCTTCGGCACCGTAAACCGGAACTCACTGCCACGGCCCACTTCACTTTCAGCCATGATCTTGCCGCCATGGGCCTGGACAATCCCCTGGGTGATATACAGCCCCAGGCCGGTGCCGGTGGGATTGTTTTCCGACTGGGTCCAGTAGCGATCAAACACGTGGGGCAGTTGCTCAGGCGCAATACCTTCGCCTGAGTCACGCACCGAAAACACGATCTCTGCACCATTGGTCATCGCACTGATGCCGATATTGCCCTGGCGCGGAGTGAACTTGATGGCATTGCCGATCAGGTTCGACAGCACCTGGAACAGCCGCTCCGGGTCGCCGTTGATCTGCAGGCCAGGCTCGGCGTTGAACGACAGGTCGATGCCTTTTTCCATCGCCAACGGCGCGAGCAGGGAATAGGCCTCTTCGAACATTTGGCTGACGTCCAGGGCCACGGGTTTGACCACGTAGCGCCCGGCCTCGATTTTCGAGGTATCGAGCAAGTCTTCCAGCAAGATGTTCATGCGTCCGGCGGCCTGTTGCATGGTGTCGATGGCCGAGGAAATGCGTCGCGAGGTGTGCGGGCCGTCGGAGCTGAAGGCCTTTTGCATCATGCCGCAGAGCATGGAGATCACCGTCATCGGGTTGCGCAGGTCGTGGGACACCACCGCCACCAGGTCATCGCGGGCGCGCACGGCCTGTTGTTCGCGCAGCACCTGGCGGGCCAGGTCGTTTTCCAAGGCAGAGCGGCGCAGGTCGTTGGCGGCGAACAGGTCGCCATGGCTCCACTTGGTGGAAATACCGGCCATCTCCACCTTCCAGATTTCAAACGAGGTACGTGGGCGAAGGCGCAGGCCGGCATCGGAGTTTTCCAGGTCGAGCGGCTTTTTCGGGTCACCACTCCAGTTGATGTTTTCTTTCACTTCCGGGCGGAACCACAGCACGCCGTTATCCACAGGCTTTGGCAGGCTCATGGCCAGGACACCGCTGGCCACCTGTTGGAACTCGGCGCCTGGCGGGTAGATCGACACCAGGTTATGGCTGGAGAACACCGGCTCGCCGCTGTCCTGCAGCCACTTGTGCAAGGCCCGGATCTGCGCCGGTTCCGGGCAGTTGCCGTAGCGGTGCAATTGCTTGTCTTCGATGATCGCCACGCCGCCGGACAAGGTCAGGTCCATCAGCACCTGGCCGCGCTGGGCCAGGCCGTCGAACACGTTTTCTTCGGAGGCCTTCATGGCTTTATCCAGCAACGCCAGGGCCTCGACTTTTTCTTCCCGCTGACGGCTCAGGTCCAGGGCTTCCATGGCGCTGATCTGCAATGACAGCACCTGGCCGATGGTCTGGCAGGTGATGCGCAAATCATTGGGTACCAGCAGCGGCTCGCGATTGCCGCAACTGATCAGGCCCCAGAGCTTGTCGCCCTTCATCAGCGAAATGCTCATGGACGACAGCACGCCCATGTTTTGCATGTACTGGCAGTGAATCGGCGACACGCTGCGCAGGGTGGCAAAGCTCAAATCCAGCGGTTCGCCGGTATCCGGGCGCAGCTTGGGCAGCAATGGCACCGGCTCGTAGGCCGCATTTGGGATGATGCGCAACCAGTTGGTGCGATACAGCTCGCGGGCCTGTTCCGGTATATCGGACGCGGGGAAGAACAGCCCGTTGAACAGCTCCATGGACGGTGCCGACGCTTCCGCGATCACCTGGCCATGGCCTTCTTCTTCGAAGCGGTAGATCAACACCCGGTCGTAACCGGTCATGGCCTGGATTTCAGTCACGCTGATTTCGTACAGCGCTTGCAGGGTTTTCGCTGATTGCAAACGTTGCAGCATCTTGCCCAAGTCACTGCTGCGGCCTTTCAGGGCCCGTGGCCGGAAGTCCTTGAGCCGCGGTTCGAATTCCAGCACCAGCACGTCCTGATGGCGGTGCAACAGGCCTTCGAACTCGGCGCCGTTGAGGGTGACGTGCAAAGGCGGCGCATCAAAGAAGCTGTTGTGTTCGGCCATGGCCTGCACGGCCTGGGCATGCTCGGCACCGATCAGCGTGTGCAGTGGCTGGCCCAGCAACGACTCGGGGGCGCGGTTGAACAGGCTGGCGACGTTAGTGCTGACTTGAATGATGTTCAGGTCGGGCTCCGACAACGTCAGCAGCACACCGTGGGGTTGGATCGCCCCTGGAAAGCGGATGGGCTCGTCGGCACAGTTGGCAAGCAGTTCTTCAAAATCTTCGGGTTTCATAGCAGTACCTCCTGGCTGTCGAGCCATTGCTCAAAGCAGCTGAATGTCGAACGGGCCGCGTGCACCGCGCACTGTTTGGCTGGCGCGTCCAGCGGCAGGCGGCCCAGGTAGTCGAGAAAATCTTTCCAGCGCCGACCGGTTTCGGCACCGTATACATCGAGGAATGCCCCTCCGTTATCGGCGTCCAGCGCCAGGCGTCGAGCCATTTCCCGACGCAGTACCTGGCCGCCCAGGGTCGCGCCTTCAAGCACATACAAGGCGCCGAGGCAGGCGGCGGGGGTGTCGAAAGCGGGCAATTGCCCACAATGCGGCAAGGCGTTGATCGCGCAGGCGTCCAGGCCAAGGGCGTGAAGATCGCTGATCAGCGTCGGCGTTTTCATACGCAACGCCGGGTCGAAGCCTTCAGGGATAAACTCACAGCCGTACAGCGCTGCTTCAATCGGCCGGTAAAACCCGTAATACGCCTGGATCAGGCGCCGATACCAGTCGGCATCCAGCTCCTCGGAAAAAAACGGCAGGCGTTCTTCCAAGGCTACGTGCAATAGGCCGGTGCCTGCGCGCAACGCGTCCAGCAATGAGGGCGCACCATCATCATGGGCCTGTGAATGCATGCAATGAGCTCGAACTGTGGGCCTTCCGGCCATGAATGACGCGTTGTAAAAGGCGACAATTCTACACAACAGGTGAGCATCAGCTGAACGCACAAGACGAAAAGGCTGACCAGCGGATCAGAAAAGTCGCTCCCTGCTGATGCAAGTGACCACAAGGCAGGCTGTGAAGTTCGGCAAAAGTGATATCGCGAAGCTATCAATGCATGGATGAGCCCTGCTGAGTCAGCGCCGTTTGCACACACTCAAGCAAATGTTCGGTGCTCCACGGCTTGGGCAGAAACCGCACGGAGCCGCCCAATTGCTGTGCAAGTTTGGCATTGCCGGAGGTGAGCAGTACCGGCACCGACGGCCAGCGATGAGCCACTACCCGGCTCAAGTCATAGCCGTTGAGCAACCCCGGCATCTGCACATCGCTGACAATCAAGTCCACCGGATCATCGCCGCGCTCCAGGTAAATCATTCCTTCATCGGCTGAAGGAAAAGACGTCACAACCGCGCCGAAATCCTCCAGTACATCCACCATCAACGACCGAATGATCTCGTCGTCTTCCAATACCAAAATCGATGGCTGAGCCATGATCCTTACTCCACCATCAGGGTTCAGTAAGGTGGAGTGGAACAGGGTCGGATAGGTTCGATTGGATGCGTATGGGGCGATGGGTGGTCAGTTTTGAGGGTCTAGGTTGCGCATTTGCGCGGAGGTACGGCAGGATACCGGCGTTCTGCAATCAGGATCGGCCCGAATCCCGTGGGCCCTCGCACAAGGTCGTCAACCGTGAACGCTTCCGCAGCCCCCTTGATCGACCCTGACCTGGGCAATCGCATGATCAAAGTCGACCACGCCGGCGAGCATGGGGCGATCTGTATCTACAGCGGCCAGCTGTTTATGGCGCGATTGTTTGTACCCGGCATGGTGGGTGAGCTCGAGGAATTCCTGTCCCACGAACGTCGCCATCGCGCGGTGTTCCAGGCCGAGTTGCAACGACGGGGTTACCGACGCTGCCGCAGCTACTGGCTGTGCGGCCTTGGCGGACTGGTGCTGGGTCTGCTCACCGGGGTGTGCGGGCGCAAGGCTATTGTTGCCACCACCGTCGCGGTGGAAAGCGTGGTGCTCAAGCACCTGGCCCATCAGCTTCATGCGTTACGCGAAATCGACCCACTGGCCGTGGCGGCCATTGCTTCCATCGTTGAAGAAGAGCAACACCACCATGACCACTCGGCTGCGCAGATCGATGTGCAGGATCCCTGGTTCCGTGCGCTGACGCCGGTGGTTACGGCGTGGACCGAAGCGGTGATCTGGATGGGCATGCGCTCCTGACAAACCGGCATAATCGCCGCCAACACCGATGTGGAGTCACCCATGAAGTACGTCCTGCTGACCCTTGCGCTGATTCTTAATACCGGCGCCGCCAATGCCGCCGGCGATGCCGAGGCCGGCGGCAAACTCTTCACCAAGACCTGCGGCGGCTGCCACAGCGTCGGCGAAGGCGCACGCGGTGGCTTTGGCCCGGAGCTCAACGGCATCATCGGCCGACCTGCCGGCACCACCACCGACTATCAATATTCGGACGCGATGAAAAACTCCGGTGTGGTCTGGACCCGCGACAAGCTCGCGGCCTACATCGAAGCGCCCAAAAAGGTGGTGAGTGGTACGCGCATGATTTTCTGGGGCATCAGCGACCCGGAAAAAATCGACAATATCCTGGCGTACCTCGAGACGTTCCAACCCAAGTAATCACTCACGCACATTCCTGAACAGCATCAACCGCGCACTCTCGTGCAGCCCACGGGTCAGTGCCTGCAATCGCTGGAACTCCTCGGGGTGCTGCGCGGCCACATCGTCACGCGGGGTGAGTGATGCCAGGTCATGCAAGGTGGGTGAGCTGCCGTCGTGCTGCATCTGCAGCAAAAAGTGCCGGGTCACGCCGCCGATGATCGGGAAGGTGCCTTCGCGCAATACCAGCGGCACCACGCGCTCGCCCTCGGGCGCCGGTTGCTGGATGTCCCGGCCCATCGCACCGTTGCGGAACGGTACGCCTGCCATGCCGGCCACGGTGGGCAGCAGGTCGGCCAGCCCCACCGCTTCTTCGATCACCCGCGGCGCAAGGCCGGGTGCGTGGATCAGCAGCGGCACGTTGTTACTTTCCAGGCCCAGCTGTTCGAAGGCCGGCGCCATGTGCGGGATCTGGCTGATGCGGGTGTTGTGGTCACCGAAGAACACAAAGATGCTGTTGTCGTAGTAGCCACCGGCCTTGGCGATGTCCATCAGCCGGCCGATGTTGTAGTCCAGCAGACGCACGGCGTTGTACTGCTCGACACTGCGGGACCCCGCAGCCTGGGCCTGTTCCAGCGTCACGTGGCTGAGCTGGAAGCCATCGTTGTGTTTGGGGATGGTGAAGGGGCGATGGTTGCCGGAGGTTTGCAGGTAGGCAAAGAACGGTTGGTCCTTGGGAAGCGTGCTCAGCAGATCGTCAGCTTCCTTGAACAGGTCCAGGTCGGAAATTCCCCACACGTCTACCCGTGGCGACTGCCAGTCGCTCTCCTCGAACAGTTGCACATCGTCGATGCTCTGGCGGATCAGAGCATTGATATTCGCCCAGCCGGCGTTGCCGCCGATCATGTAGAACTTCTGGTAGCCCTCGAATGCATTGATCAATGTGTGTTGCCGGGTGATCAGCGGGTTGCGCGTGGCGGTCTCCTGGCGGGTGACGTCGGGCACGCCGGTGATGCTGGCCCACACGGTTTTGGCCGTGCCGGTGACAGGCACATAGAAGTGTTTGAAGAACCAGCTTTGCGTCGCCAGTTTGTCCAGGTTCGGCGTGGGGTTGAGCGGGTTGCCATAGGCGCCTACGGCGCTGGTGCCGAGGGATTCGAGCATCACGAAAATTACGTTGGGTGGGCGCTCGCCGGCCAGTCGATAGGGCTGCACGCCTTGTTCGCGGATGAAGTCCAGGGACTGGGCATCGGGTTGGGTCACGCCCAGGTATTGGGCGACTTGCGGGTAATACTGGCGGACCTGGGCCTCATCGAACTGCGATTGGCCGACCTTGAGCGTGTCATAGAAAAACAGCACCGGGTTCAGGCCCACGGCGGCCAGTTGGCTGTTGCCGGCAAAGAAGGCATCGCTCCAGCGCAGGGGCACCGGGTTTTCCAGGTTGAGATGGGCGACACGGCCGAGCAGGGCCAGCAGCACCGCGACGACGCCCATCACACTCACCACCGCCAGTGCCGGTTTGCCGATAAGGGCGGGCGCTCGATCCAGGGTCAACCGCTCCAGGCAGACCAATGCCCAGACCCAAAGCGTCACTGCCGCGAGCCAGCAGGCGGTTATCCACAGTACCGGGTAGGTTTCCCACACCATCTGCTGGGAAATCTGCGCATCCTGCAGGTAGCGCAGCACCGTCGCATTGATACGCACGCCGAGGTAGGCGTAGTGGCCGAAGTCGATGATGTACACCAGCCCCACCGCCGCCAGTGCGATGACCAGATAAGCGCGCGCCAGCCAGCGCAGGGCCGGCAGGGTGGTGAGGTTCCAGCGCGGCAACCACGCCAGCGCGGCCAGCGGCAGCAGGAGCAACACCGCCAGGCGCAGGTCGAAACGCAGGCCGATTCCCAGGGTTTCCAGCAGCGCCGGGGTGTTCAAGGGCAGGTCGGAAAAAACCAGCACAAACACCAGCCGCAACGCAGCCAGCAACACAAACACCAACCCGATCGCGCCCAGGCCGTAGCGCAGGCGGCGTGATTGCAACGCACTCATCATTGACCCCGGTGCCATTTCAAAAGAGGGCGCCAGGCGGCGCTGATCAGCAGCCCCGCGCCGGCGATCAGGCAGTAACCGGTCAGCAACGGATCGACCAGATAGTCCCAATAGTTTTCCGACGCCTTGAGCCGTAACGCAAAAGCCAACGTGCCCATCGCCAACATCCACACCGCCAGCGTATTACGCAGCCACAGCATCAACAGTGCGGCCGCCGCCACCAGCACGATCATCGGTCGCGGGTTGAAGCCCCAGCGGTACGGGTCGAAGTAGGTCAGGCCCAAGGTGGCCGGGTACAGCACCAGGCTCAGCAGGCCAAACAGCAGCAACGTCTGCACTTGATGCCGATGAGCGAGTGGTTGCACTAAGCCCAGGCGGCTGAGCACGACCCACGCCAACAACACCAATGTGCTGATTGCCAAATCGTCGGTAAAGCTGCGCACATACGCCGCCAGCGGCAGCGCGTTGACTGGGATAAAACTGACCGCCACCAGCACCGGCAGCAGCCATGGCCGCCAGGGCGCGGTAAACCTGAGCGCGCTCAACAGCACAAACCCCAGCAGCACAAAACTCAAATGGGCCTGCCACACAGAAACCATCACAGACGCTCCGCCAGCCAGGCTTCGTTGAAGCTGACATGTTTGATAAAGGTGTTATTCCACGAGTACACCACGTGGTACATGCCGTCCGGGCTGCGGCTGAAGTACGGGTACTCGTATTCGAAATCGCAGCCCCGGGGTTTGCACACGCGGTAGTCGAGGTTGCTGAGAAAGCGCTGTTCCAGCGGCAGGCGTTTGGCGCCGCTGGAGGCGCGGAAGCCTTCGCCGATGATTGCTTTATAGGCCTCGGGGGAGAACGGTTGGCCGAGCGGGTCGGGTGACTCATCCAGTTGCACCACAGTGCGCCATTGGCTGAGCTGGGCGTCGGTGCCGTAGAGGCTGAGCTTGAAGCGGCCGTCCTGCAGGTCGTTGAGGGCCACGAGCAGCCCGTCATCCTCGGTACCCACCGCCGCCAACGATGAATTGGGATTTGCCGGTTCCAGGGGGTATGGCTCGCTCCAGGTTTGCCCCGCATCTTCGGTGCGGCTGGCCAGGACGCGGTGGTGGGTGTCGCCGGCGTAGCGCAACATCGCTACGGCACGCTTGCCATCCAGCGGCACGATGGTCGGTTGCAGGGAATTCTTGCCGCGGCTGATGCGGAATTTGTCGATCACCGCGCCGTCGGCACTCAAGTACAGGTACTCGGCAAACTTGCCCATGAACTCGTGGTACACCGGCAGGCCGATGGAGCCGTCGGCGTGGAACACCGGCGCGGCGCGTACCAGGGTACTGATGTTGAAAAACGGTGAGGTCACCAACTGCCGGGGCGCGGACCAACTGGCGCCGAGGTCATCCGAGACCATCAGGTTGATCGCACTGGTGGCCCAGCCGCCGACCGACACCGACACATAAAACATCCACAGGCGTTTATCCGGCCCGAGGGCGATGACCGGGTTGCCGAGTTTGCGGATATAGCGCTGGGTGCCGTCGCGGGTGCTTTCCCGCGTGGCCAGCACCTGCTCGGTGCCCCATTCGCCGCTGCGCGCATCGAAGCGTGCGGTGCGCACCTGCACATCGGCGGCGCCTTCCCGCGAACCGGCAAACCACACGGCCATCAAGTCGCCGCCGGGCAGGGCGGTGACGGAGGAAGAGTGCACAAAGTCCGTGAGCTGCGAGGACACAAAACGGCTGGTGTATTGCGGCGCCGCCGCCACCTTCGAGGTGTTTGGCGTCACTTGGGCAAAGGGGGCCAGCACATGGGGCGGATGGCTTAGCCACGCGGCGACGAAGACGGCGAGCAGGCTGCAGATCAGTAAGGCGGAGCGCATAGAGGACCTGTCGAGAAAAGGATTACTGCGCACGTTCATCCGGCAGGCGCTTCCTGCGACCGGTGAGCATGGATAACGGCAGGTTGTCCCGCACCTGGATACTTTCAAACACCGCGGCCAGCACATGGATGCACACCAGGCCCAGCAGCACATTGGCGGCGGTCTCATGGATTTGCAGGGGCCAATCGGCGCCCCACAGGGCATCCACTTCCTGCATCAAAAAGCCGCTGACACCGATGGTCAGCAACGCCAGCAACATCGACAGCATCACCAGCGCACCGAGGGGCGAATGGCCCAGGCGATGCTGCGGGCGGCGGTTGAGCAGCGAGCGCAGATGGGTGTTCAAGCGTTTCGGGGTCGGCCAGAAGTCCGCCCAGCGTGCACTGCGCGGCCCGATGAATCCCCACACCGTTCGTACCAGCAGCCAGGCCATGGCGTAGTAGCCCAGCCAGACATGCCAGTCGTCGCCCGCTTCGTTAAAGAAGTAATTGGCGACGAAGACCCCGGCGATCGACAGATGAAACAGCCTCACCAGTGGGTCCCACAGGCGCAGGGATTCGCCTGGCATCAGCCTTTGATCTCAGTCTTCACGGCCTTGCCGGTGACCGGGTCGTGGTAGATCTCGACCTTGCGCTTGTCCTTGTCGAAGCCGTAGATCTCGTAGCAGTTGCCATCGGTGACCTTGAACTTGCTGATCTCGTAGCCTTCGGCCTTGAGCTTGTCCTGGAAGGTTTTTTCGTCTTGCCATTGCGAGCGTTCGGCGGTGGTGCATTGCGGACCGGCAACGGCCAGGGGGCTGGCGATAATCAGGGACAGCAGGAGAATTTTGCGCATGGAAAAGCTCTCAGCAGATGTGGGAGATTTAACAGTGCAAAACCAACCTTAGGGCAACCTTAGTTGGCAACGCGCCGTAACATCTTTGCTGGAATAGCCCCGCCCAGAACCCGGCATGATGCCGCCGATTCCTACAGAGACTTTGCTATGCGCCTACTCCTTGTCGAAGATGATCGCGCCCTTGGCCAAGGGATTCGCGTGGCATTGGGCGTTGAAGGCTACACCCTGGATTGGTTGCAGGATGGCGTTGCGGCCCTGCATGCCCTGCGCACGGAAAGCTTCGACCTGTTGCTGCTCGACCTCGGCCTGCCGCGCCTCGATGGCCTGGACCTGTTGCAGCAACTGCGCGCCGAGCAGCACGACCTGCCGGTACTGATCCTCACCGCCCGCGACGGCACCGCCGAGCGCATTGCCGGCCTGGATGCCGGTGCCGATGATTACCTGGTCAAGCCCTTCGCTGTGGAAGAACTCAAGGCCCGCGTGCGTGCCCTGCTGCGCCGCAGCCAGGGGCGCGCGCAACCGATGCTGGAACATGCCGGCGTCAGCCTCGACCCGGCCACCCAACAGGTGCGGTACCTGGACGCGGACATCATCGTGACGCCGATGGAGTACCAACTGCTGCACCAACTGATGGTGCGCCCCGGCAAAGTGGTGACCCGCGAGCGCCTGTCCCGCGCGTTGTATGGCTGGCAGGACCGGGTCGAGAGCAACACCTTGGAAGTGTTGATCCATAACCTGCGTAAAAAGTTATCCACCGAGCTGATCCGCACCGTGCGCGGCGTTGGCTATGTACTGGCGCTCAAACCATGACCTCCGTGCGTGCTCGTATCCTCATCCCTGTCCTGGTGCTGATCCTGTTGGGCGACGCGCTGATCAGCTGGCTGGTGCTGCGCGATAGCCACCACGAAATCGAAGAAGTCTACGACGCCCAACTCGCCCAAAGCGCGCGCCTGTTGCAAGGCGTGCTGCGCCAACGCGACCCCGGCGAGGCTGATTGGGACCGGCTGTACCAGGCCTTCGATCAGGCCATGAGCCGTGTCGGCGAAGGCGGCGTCGCTCACCCTTATGAAACCCGGTTGACCTTCCAGGTGTGGCGCAGCGACGGCCAATTGCTCGTACGCTCCACCGAAGCGCCGGTGTTGGCCGCACCGCCGGCTACCCTCGGCTCCCACGACATCATGGACAACGGCAACGACTGGTGCGCCTTTCTCCTCGCCGATCCGCAACAGGGCCTGCTGATCTGGGTGGGCGAGCGCGACGATATTCGCCAGGACGTGATCCAGCGCATCATGCGCCACACCCTCTGGCCTACATTGATCGGCGTGCCGTTGCTCACGGTGTTGATCTGGCTGGTGATCGGCTGGGGCCTCAAACCCCTGCGCGCCATGGCCCGCAAGATTCGCGGGCGAACCGCCGAGACCCTGCAACCGCTGCACCTCAAGCCGCTGCCCAGCGACCTGGAGCCGATGCAAACCGCGCTCAACCGGCTGTTGGTCCAGGTGGATGATCTATTGGAACGCGAACGCCGTTTTATCGCCGACGCCGCCCACGAACTGCGCACCCCCCTGGCGATCCTGCGCATCCACGCGCAGAACGCCCAAAGCGCCGGTACCGAGGCCCAGCGGCGCGAAGCGTTGGACTTCCTGGTCAACGGCGTCGACCGCGCCACCCGCATTGGCAGCCAACTGTTGACCATGGCGCGCATCGAACCACAGTTGAACAACCCCAAGCGCAGCCGTGTACAACTCACCGAACTGGTGCGCGAAGAACTCGCCGAACTGACACCGCTGGCCATGGAGAAAGGCGTGGAGTTGGTGCTGGAAGGGGATGAAGACTGTTGGATCGAAACCGAACCGGTGGCGCTGGCCATCGCCCTGCAAAACCTGGTGACCAACGCCCTCAACTTCTCCCCGCCGGGCAGCGAAGTCAAAGTGGTCATTGGCGCCCATTGCCTGAGCGTGGAGGACCAGGGCCCGGGCATTGATGAGGCGGAAATGGGGCGTTTGTTCGAGCGGTTCTACAGCCGTGGCAATGCCAATGGCGCTGGGCTGGGGCTGGCGATTGTGGAGATGATCGTGGGCAAGATCGGCAGCCGGTTGGCGTTGCATAACCGGGAGCAGGGCGGGCTGTGTGCGCGGTTGGTGTTTAACGAGACCTGAGGCGATCATGGCGGAACATTCTGTTTAATCACAGGTCCAGTCATCATCGTTCACCCTGATAAGGACATCCTCCCGTGAAGCGAATCGCGCTGCTGTCCCTGGTCCTGGCGCTATGTGCCTGTCAATCCAACCAGCGAGACTCATCGCCCAGCCTGCTCAAGGATGGCATCCAGCTGCGTCAGAAAACCGTGGCCGTCGATGCGGACCACGCCAAAGTCATCATGAAAGCCTATGGCGGCACCGCTCCCGTCGAGTTCTCGATACGCCGCGAAGGCGACCCCGATGAACGCATGGAAACCCTGGGCACGGTGATGGATGCAGGTGAAGGCCGCGTCTTCAACTGGATTGCAAAACTCAACCAGACGGTGGCCAGCGCTGGGTTCAAGCGCTTCCCGCAGTTGGAGATCCAGGCAGATCCTGGCAAGAAGCTGACCGTTGCCAGTTCGTCCACCGACTCACGCCCTGGCATCTACGCCATTTGCGGGCCTCTGTTAAGTCGCTTCCAGCCTGAAAAGGGCAAGGTGTATCTGGTGGAGTTCCAGTTCAAACCCTCGGCGTGTGCGCAGCAGGTGTTTGATATTACGGATCCGGGGAAACGGGTTCTGATTGGGGAGTGAGGCGAAAGAGGGTTAGGTGGACGGCCGAACAAATGCGGATGCTGCGCCTGGAAGGACGTGAAGGTTTGATACTTCCAGCGCTATCCGCCAGGGTCTTCATCGGTCGTGCTGACTTCGCCGGAGTACCAATGCTCTGATCGAAAACGTTTCCTTTTTCGTCCTCGTGGAGGATGAAGTGAAAGCCAACTCGTGGAGGCCTGCCTGAACGACAGTCTGCGCATGAAGACGAATTCTCTAAGTCTGTGTTATTCGTTTGCACCTTCGTAATCAAACGCGATGAAGTAGTCGCTTTCTGAAAGAGCAATTTCATGAGAGAAGTGTGTCTGTATCAGTGATAGCCATTCCCGCCGCAGTTCAAACATACCGTTATTGACGTCCTCGTCTATCGACAGTCCAAGTTTAGAAATCACGGAGTAGTCGTTTCCTAGGTCCGCTGAGTCCTCCGTTCCGCGTAGCCACTCTGTGGTTCTGTCGAACCATTCCAATCTCATTTTTAGTCCCATGTGTCCCTCATAGATATTTTTTGATGTTTCGTTTTTTCTTCGGCTCTTTTAGCTGCTCGCCGGTTATGTGACTGAACGCACCTAAATGGCTCCCATCACTTGCGAGATAAACTTCCAACTCTCCATGTTGGGAGTCCCATTCATAGATCTTCCTGCCTTTTTCCTCAATCCAACGCTCTCTCAGCCCGGCACCGCCCTGTCTGGGAGTCATGGGTTTTGCTTTTATCAGGTTTCCAAAGCCAGTTATTTGTTCAGTATTTGGAGCCTTGTGGTACTTGTGATCCCCAGCCTTGACACTAATCACCACATACAGCGGTCGAACCCCCGACTCCACCGGGAACACCAGAATAAAATCCCGATACTCCGGCGGATAAATCGGGTTTACCAGAATCTGCGCCGCTTTCTCCGTCGGTGGGTAAATCCAGATCACCGGTGCTTGCGGCGCAGCCTCCAGGGTCGGAATACCCAGCGTGTCACTTGGATCAACGGCGGGTGTCCAGATCAGCTCGACACCCTCACCCAAATCCGCCACAAACTGATCGCCACGGCTTTGGAACTGCACCACATCAATCATTTGCCAATCAGGATTATTGCCGGTGTAAAACCCATACCCCTTGAGCGTGCCGTCCTCGCGTTGCTCGATATGCAAGCGCATCTGCGAACGCGCCCTTTGCATCGAACGCAATTGTGCCTCGCTGTAGAGCGCGCTATCTCCCAACTCTGATGGCCAGGCCAACGCCACCAAACCCGTCAACAGGCCACCGGCGACGGACCCGACTGCAGTGGCTGCCGACTCAAAAAACGCCGAACGCAACGCCAACTGTCCTAGACCCGCCGGTAGTGCACTGCCACCGATCTTGCGCAAGGCAACTGCGCGCCGACCGTCTACCTCACGCCCACCTAGCAGGCTTAAATTGCCGTACTCTTTGATCAGCTCCAACGAGACATAACCGGCGGGGTTGAAGTAATGGGTGATGCCGTCAGGCAATTGGCAGGGCTTGATGAAGACGCAGCCGGGAGGTTTGGCTGGCGTGGTTACCGGGGCATGGGGTGGCTCGAAAAAATCAACAAACGGCGAATACGGCGCATGCGACGACTGTGGGGTCAGGATTCGCTGTTTGAGTAACTCTTCTTCGGTGGGGGGATAAAAGCGTTCTGACATGGATGGCTCACTTCCTTGTGCGAGGGAGTGAGGCTACGAGGGGGGATCAGAAGCTGATGTCGGCTTAATTCGTTGGCTAGTGTCGGAAAAGTAGACTGATGTTTGAGTCAGTCGCGCTGCTTCGATTATTTCGATTTTCGTTTGTTTCGTTCAGTGACTCAAATGTGGGAATTGTCGGTGAAGGCCGGGTTTTCAACTGGCATGACACTCACTGTATCCATGTCGGCGAGAAATCAGGCAACAGGTAGTGGTGGAGAGTGTGGCCAGGTAAGGCGCGCGGCGATTTGCTCGCCGCGCGGTTCAACGTTACATCGGCGCGAAATCGAACGACCACAGGCCGCTGGCACGGTTTACTGTCACGTTCACTTCAGTGGCGGTGAAGCGTCAGCTGTTGACTGGGGGCTCCATTTATTTGATGAGTTTGCGTGTAGTCAGCGTCGGCTTACTTTTAGGTGATCGGGCTCGGTTCAACAGCTCGGATGACGATCAATAGGCGTCATCGGTGATGCTCTGAAGCATGCCTGCTGATCAGCTCAGCAAGTGCTTGGAGATCAAGCGCGAGATTTCAACAATCGAGGTTTTGCCGGTGAATTCAAATTTCACTTTTCCCAGCGACGAAAAGTAAATCTCCAGTTCCGAATCCAGGTCAAACGTCCCGGACGTTTCCACCGAGTACGCGACGATGTTCTTGTACGGCAGCGAGGTGAAGTCCTTCTTGCTGCCTGTTATGCCTTGTACGTTCACTGCGATGATGCGTTTGGTGGTGAATACCACGCCGTCGCGCATAGCTTTGTAGGCGTCGATGACTTCTTCTCCGTCCAGCAGCAGGGCCGCGACGCGTTCGGCGTATTCGTTGTTTTGCTTGAGTTTGAAGAAGCCTTTGTTGTTGAAGTCGATCATGTGAAGGTCCTTGTGGTGAGTCCGTTATTGAATGGCTTTAAGGTAGTCCTTCAGTGTCGCGAGCAGTGGCTTGAGTTCCTCCAGCGTGGAGGCTTGCTGTACGTCGGTAGACAACCGCTGCAGCTCACGTCCCAATACCGTATCGGCCCCACCCAAAGCGGCCAGCGCCTGCACCACACATTCGTCTATCTTCAGCAGAACGCTCGGCAGATCCCCCTGTCGCACCAGCAACCCGAACACCTCCCGCTCATACCTATCCATCACCAGGTCGTCCCTCAACACCGGGCTGCCACCGTCCTCCTCATGCACGAGCTTGAGTGCAAAGAGCGCAACAGCTTCCAGCGTCAATTCCATGGTCTCGGTTCCTCTGGGGGTGGGGGAGGGCGATGATCCCTGTTCTGGGCGTGAAAACAAAGACCCCCTGCGTACCGGGCACTCCTGCGGTATTAAAGAGTCGCCTGACTTCACGGGAACACCGCCGTGATCCTTGGCAGCCGAATCCCCTGTTGGCCAAGTTCACCTTCTATCTATATAGACGCAACGACGCCCTTCTTTTAAAGGAGGGCGTCATTGCGTTGCGGCGGGGGGTTCTTTGTTAGGGAAAAGATTTTCCAGAAGAGGGGTTGACCAGGTAATTCAATACTGTATTATTCGCCTCCCGCTGACGAGAGATCGCAAGCGCAAGTGGTTGAAGTTGTTGAAGAAATCTTCGAAAGCTTCTGAAAATAATCACTTGACAGCAAATGAGGCTGC
>NZ_JBWKPE010000020.1:0-126147 GCF_059418085.1 Pseudomonas sp. GW821-FHT09C10 | reverse complement strand
GCCACGTTGTTCATGGTGTTGCAAGCCGGGTTCTGCGCGCTGTTGAGTCGCTTGGGCGCAGGTACCGATATTCCCATTGGCAGCCCGACGGCAGGGCGTGTCGACGACGCACTTGAGCCGTTGGTCGGCTTTTTTGTCAACACCTTGGTCCTGCGCACAGACACCCACGGCAATCCGGATTTCAACACCCTGGTCGACCGCGTGCGAGCCACGGACCTGGAGGCCTACTCGAACCAGGACTTACCGTTCGAGCGCCTGGTGGAAGCCCTGAACCCGGTGCGTTCGTTGTCGCACCATGCGCTGTTTCAGGTGGCCATGAGCCTGGAAGCCAACCTGGTGGGGCAGTCCGAACAGTTGGCGTTCACCGGTTTGGACATTGCACCGGTGACGCTGAGCAACTCGTCCGTCAAGTTTGATCTGTCACTGTTGTTCAGTGAAGAGCATGACAGCGATGGCCTCCCGGCAGGCCTGAGTGGGGTGATGGAGTATCGGTTGGACTTGTTCGACCCTGCCACGGTCGAGCGCTTGGTGGCGCGCCTGGTGATGTTGTTGGAGGCAGCCGCACTGGCCCCTGACACAGCACTGGCCGCGTTGCCTCTGCTTGAGGATCATGAACGCGTGCAGGTACTGCAGGCGTGGAACGACACGGCTACGCAGTTCGATGCCAAGAACTTGGTGACGTTGTTCGAAGACCAGGTGCTGCGCACACCCCATGCCACCGCCGTACAGCACGGCAGCCGTCATCTGAGCTACGAGCAACTCAATCAGCAAGCCAACAGGCTGGCCGATGCCTTGCTGGCCGAAGGCATCGGCGCGCAGGACCTGGTTGCGCTCGCCTTGCCGCGTTCGCTGGAGTTTGTGGTGGCGGTATGGGGCGTGCTCAAGGCAGGCGCGGCCTACTTGCCGCTGGACCTGTTGCACCCTCGCGAGCGTATCGAGTGGATGCTGGAAGATGCCAAGCCGGTTCTGGCCCTGTGCCTGGAGTCGGCGTTGGCGGATTTCCCGGCAAGCGTACCGGCACGGGCGTTGGATGCCGAGCAGTGGTTGGCTGGGCGTCGTTCATCAGCTCCGCTAAACCCTGTACAAAGTGCCGAGCAGTTGGCCTACGTGGTCTATACCTCGGGCTCGACCGGTCAGCCCAAAGGCGTGATGGTGAGCCACGCAGCGATCGCCAACAAGATCGCAAGCCTTGCCGGTTACCTGGAAATCGGTGCTGACGACCGCGTGTCGCTGCTCAGCGGCGTGTCGTTTGATGCGCTGATCGTGCAACTGGCAGTACCGCTGATTTGCGGTGGTTGCACCGTGGTGATCGACGACGCGACGCGCGACGACCTCGCACGTTTCTGGGAATACGTGCACACCCAGGGGATCAGCGTGCTGAGCTGCGTGCCCTCTTATCTGGCCCATGCCCTGTCGGCAGCGCCCCAGGGGCTGGTGGTGCGGCAGGTGCTTTTAGGGGGTGAAGCGTTATCGGCCAGTGTGTGCCAAGCCATCTACCATACCCTGAGCGCGCAACGCATCACCAACCTGTATGGCCCCACGGAAACCACCTGTGATGCCACTGCCTACCGAGTGACGCAGGAGGACATGGACGATGGCACGCTGCCGATTGGCCGGCCGTTGCCGAACTACCAGGTATTTATCCTGGACGACTACCTGGAGCCAGTGCCCGTCGGCGTGGTGGGTGAGGTGTACCTTGCAGGTGTTGGACTGGCGCGAGGTTACCTGCACCAACCGGGGCTGACGGCGCAACGCTTTATCGCCAACCCGTACGGCGAAGCCGGCAGCCGCATGTACCGCACCGGCGACCTCGGCAGTTGGCGCGACGACGGCACTCTCGTCTACCGCGGCCGTGCCGATCAGCAGATGAAACTCAACGGCGTGCGGATTGAGCCGGGAGAGATCGAAGCGGTGTTGTTGCAGCACGAAGCGGTGTCGCAGGCGACCGTGATCCTGCGTGACGAGCCTCGGCAACTGGTCGGGTATGCGGTGCTGCACGAGGCCGAGGCGGTCACTCCCGAGGCGCTCAAGAGCTACCTGGCGGAGCGGTTGCCCGGTTACATGGTACCGGCGGCGATGATGCTGCTGGATGACCTGCCACGCACGGTCAATGGCAAGCTCGATACACGGGCCTTGCCGGCACCTCAGCGGCTTGCCAGCGGCCGGCGAGCGAGCACGCCGCAGGAAGTGGTGCTGTGCCAACTGTTCGGTGAAGTGCTGGGCCTGGAAGAGGTGGGACTGGACGACAGCTTCTTCGAACTGGGCGGCCATTCCCTGTTGGCCATGCGCCTGATCAACCGGATCCGGGGAACCCTGCACGTCGACGTCACGATCCGCAGTTTGTTTGAAGCGCCTACAGTGGCGCAACTGCAAAGCGGTCTTGCTCAAGATCAAGGTTCTTCTTTCAGCGTAATTTTGCCGCTGCGATCAGTCGAGAATGCCCCAACCTTGTACTGCATTCATCCGGGAAGAGGATTGTCATGGTCCTATTCAGCGTTTATCAGACGCCTGCCTGACATTTCCTTGATGGGGATTCAGGCCCGTGGTATCGAGGGCGAAGAACCTTTCGCCGAGTCCTTAGCTGTTATGGTCGAAGACTATAAAGCGCAGATTCTGGAGCGGCAGCCGCAAGGTCCTTACCATCTGCTGGGATGGTCTTTTGGAGGCCGCGTTGCGTTTGAGCTGGCTTGCGCACTGGAGCGAGGGGGACATGAAGTGGGAGAAGTTATTCTTCTTGATCCGCGTGTGCCTTTTGAATGGCTCAAAAACGAAAATATCACAGAGAAGGTGGTCTTCGGCGCGATACTTTCAGAAGCGGGTATCGCCCCAGAAGATTTTGCAACAGCGTCGAGAAGTTTGTTTGCGTGCCACACTGCCCTGCGCGCATTGCATAACCCGCTGGGGTCGATTGATATTGAAAACTTCGAAAGAATAGTGGAAGTCTCCATTAATAATACCCACCTGGGTCAGGAACCGATGCTGAGTCGATATAACGGTAATGTCACTTACTTTACGGCCAGCCAGGAAGTTGATCCGCAGGCCCCCCAATGCGAACAATGGCGTCCTTACATTGATGGTGTTCTTGACAACATTACAGTCGACAGCATGCATGACGATCTTCTCAAGGAGCCGTCGATAAGTTTAATCAGTGGAATTATCAACAATGCCATCGGCAAAAAAAACAAACCCTTGTAGCTTTTTGAATGAGCCCACCAAGGGGGTGGGCTTTCAAGAAAAATAGTTTCTTGTGGTTTGTAAAATCAATAGGCCTCCTTCTGGCCCTTGATTGGGCGTTTCACTGTACCAGGCGTGGGTTTTGCATTCGCCAAAGAGGGACGGATGGATGTGATACCCGCGACCTGACACCATCGTCGTCGGCCTCGATCCGGAAATCGTCGAACCGCGTCCACCGAGGCGCAGCTGGAGAGGATTGCCGCCGCTGGCTTCGATGGGATCACCGACCATTTCTGGATCGCGCCACAGGCCGAACGTCTGCATGTCGCTGCCAAGCCGCAAGGCCTGAACTGGCCGAGCAGTTGCGATCGCACACCGGTTGAGACGTTTACGGATGAAAAAAACTGGCAGGTCAAAATGATCAACTGAATTTGACCTGACAGTCACGACCGCAAATTCAATAACTGTCAGATTAAGTCTGAGTTTCTACATGATATGAAATTAGAATTTAACCCTTCATAACTACACGTATTTTGTTCCTTGCTGCGAACACATTAAGCAGCGCAACTTCTGAGGTTTCACCTTCAGCCAAAAGTATTCCGATACTAGCTCGTTGGTCGACAATGGTGCTTATTGACTTTCCACTGTAAGCCGTTGGATAAAAGCGTGGGCTTCCGGGATGAGCACTCAACCTGTCGAGTCCTTCGATATGGGAAAACTCGCCCGTTTCCGTGGCATAAATAATTAACTGGCCAATCCCCTTGTGAATATTAAGTGGTACATCCATAAGAGCTGGTCTTTTATTTAACGCCATCTCAATCCAAGCTTCATAAATATTAATATCAAGAGATTGACACAGCGCCTCACCGATTTGCACGCCGCCCAGACGAGGATTGATTTCGATCACCTCAAAACCCGTATCGGTTATCATGAACTCCGTATGCGCAAAGCCATTACCGTATCCGATACTTTTCAAGACATTATCAATCCATACCTCCAGCGCTGCGCTTATTGAGTGGTTGATAGTTACCGGTGATGAGAAAGCCTCCTCGCGGAAATAAGGTTCCTGAGAGGTGATCCGGCTCGTCAATGCAATTACACGTGTCTCACCCTTCCAACTAAGCGTTTCAAGACTATAGAGCGTACCCGAAAAGAAGGGTTCAATGGCGATCTGGCCGCGAAGGACTTCTTGAGCAGCCTTATCAAGAGTTTGTAGCAAGTCCTCCTTGTCATAAGCGATCCATACGTTCTGGCTTCCAGTTCCAGCAGTATCTTTAACTATGCACGGATAGCTGATGTCTTTAATTACTGACTCATTATCAAATTTTCTAGGATCCACCAATTGACTTTTGGCAGAAGACAGGCCAGCCTCATAGAGGCGATTACGCAGCTGGTATTTGTCTCGGGCTATTCGGACTGCATCTGCGTTCTGAGCGGGTAAGCCTAGACTTTTACTCACGTCAAGGCAATGCAAACTCCAAGTATCCGTTGAACTGAGTAATGCTACGACGTCCTTCTCATTTCTGATCATCTCAACGACGGCATGATCATCGAATGTGTCGATTTCTACAACCTTGATATTCTGCTCGTCGAGCAAAGACAACTCATAGTCATATACTGTTTTGTCACGTGTGAAAAGCATTAGCGAACAGCCATGTTTTCGTGAGGCCGCAGCCAAACGGCCGAGGCCAAAAGTTAATGCTTCAAGTGCTATGATATTCATCATTATCTCCTTCTGTTAATGCGATGAGCTGTAAACGGTGAGAGGAAGACCTTTTTCATAATTGTCACGGGAATATAACGGTAGCCCCTCATCGCTTGAAATAAGGGTTAGCGCGTACATTTGGTTCTGTTGAGCAACAGAAGTGATGGTCGCCAGTAAATAGGAGGCAAGTCCTTTTCTGCGAAAGTCCGGGTGTGTTTGAACGTCATCAACAACCAAGAAGGTTCCGACACGAATCGCTCTCGCATGAGACGTCATAATGCCCCGTTCACGGGTATAAAAGTCGTACACGTCCGGATCAGCAATATGCTCAGGCTGGATAAATATCGATCCTTTTTGAGCGTTATACCAGTCAGCCTCCTCCTGACTGAGGACTCGATTGACAGCACAGCAAGGGGAGGGCGCACTCTTCGAGATCGACTTATACATATGCGTTTCCCGCGCAACGATATCATATCCCTTCATCAGAAGGCGCTCATGGGTTTTCACGTCAATACCGAAAACACTAAGGAAATGATGTTTGCTCTGATGAAACTCAGTAACAGAGTCGACAAGTTCAAGCCCTCCCCAACAAAATGTTTCCCTGTCACGGGCTCTTTTGCCTATAGGGTATTCAAAAATGCAATGAGATATTCCACTCCCGTGCGTGACCGAAACATGCGATCCTCCCCGAGATTTAGCCCACCCTGTTATAAGGGCTTGCATGATTGCATCACGTTCCGGGTTACTTTGAAAAGGCTCAAATGTCATGATCAATCAACACTTGGCGAATGAACTCGGCGTATGCTTGTTCAACAAGCGTATCGGCGCCTGGAATATATCGACTAATTTTAATCGCGGGGCAGGTATTTATTTCAATGATAAAAGGGGCTCCTGACGAGTCCATAGCTATATCAACACCACAAAAGAGTGACTTTGCTGCGATAGAGCTTTTCTCCGCCATGAGAACAAGCTCCTGAGGCAATGTGTCAATAGTGAACGTCTTGCCAGTACCGTCCTTCATGAGATTAGTAATCCAGCTACCGTTCGCACCACGTCGCGAGTATGCATATTTAGCGACATGGTTAACAACTACCACTCTAAAGTCTTCGTTGTTTTTCTTTTTAATGTAGGGCTGAACATAGTAGTCCTTTATAAGATGTTCATGCTCCTTGAACCAGTCGCAAAATTCTACATATGAATCAAGCTTAAATAATCCGCGTCCACAGGCGCCGTTCACAGGTTTAGCAACCAATGGAAAGCCAATAGAATGAAGTGCTTTTTCTGAAGGTAACTCGAGGAATTTATAATATGGCAAGTGCCGCACTTCTGCGTTGCTGTTAAGCATTGCCGAAGATAAATCCTTGTTTTGGCCGCAAAATAGTGTTTCGGCATCGTTTAGGACTGTAACGCCCATCATCTGCCATAACTTCATTAACTTCATTGCTGTAATCAAATCATCTTCATACGCGTACCCGACCACGAGGTTTGGTTGCAGGGGGGCGCCGCGAAAAAGAAAAGAAGACCCTTCGGCTCCATTTATTATACAGATTTCACGTGGCTTAGCTGTAATGCCTCTGATGCCCCATTTCGAGAGGACTTCAAATACCGCTTGATATTCAATTTCGTCTTCGTAGTCGGACAAAAATACAACAGTTTTCATAATGAAGCTTCCTTTTGAATGGAGTTCTGCGCCCAAACCCTGGAGACAATAAATGCTAAGGCTATACAGGATGTACTAATTGGCAATATCATCGCAGTGTCTTCACCGAACGCAACACTGGCAATGCCCAAGCCAACATTAGAAGCAATAACACCAATATCTGCAGAGGCAGCAACGACGGAGGATGAGGTTCCAACCAACGGCTGATCTACGCTACAGACAACGTATGACATGACCGCAGGGTAGATAAGCCCAAGAGCCGCCCCACAAAAAACTGCCCCGATGTACACAAGACTGCTGCCCGCCAACAGGTAATTCGAAAACGTTCCGAATATGGCAGAAGCCACGCAAACCGTTAGAATTTGCGTTGGGAATCGGCTGTCCTTTGGTAGATATTTATTCAAAAAAAGTCTAGGCAACATCATACAGATGGTGAACGCTAGAAAATACCAAGAGGGATCTTTCATGCCTTTTTTAATAAGAAAAAATGGTAAGAAAGTAACCGTGGTTCCGCTTATGACGTATACCAGTGCCAATATAATAACTGCTGTTCTTATGTTTTGGTCTGCAATGACATGTATTATTCCTTTTGGTGGTAAGGTTCTGTCAGCGGCTGAAGGCACGTCAACAGAGTTCTGTTGAATATCCAAGACAAATGTAAACAACAGGCAGGTCAAAAATAGCACTAATCCAGCCAGTGAAACGCTCCCCCCTCCCCAAGTCTGGGTGATTTTAAGCGCTACAAATGGTGCAAGGCACGTAGGTAGAACATTGAAAAATGTGATCATCGAAACATTTTTTGATTTCTCAACTGCATTATTACTGAATGCAATTGAATAATACATGAGTAGTGTAGACATCCCTCCCAAGAGAGCCCCTTGTGCCAGCCGCCCCATGATAACCGATGAAACCCAGTTAAAATTTATGAGGAGCAAAGAGCCACAGTACAGAAACGCAGTAATAAATAATGCCCATCTCGGCCTAATGCGATCTATGAGTACACCTGACACGAGCCTCATTATCAGGGTAAGGACAGTCGCACCTCCCACAATTAACCCGACCACCCCATTTTCTATGCCTAATTCCTCTAGCTTGAAAGGGTAGCTGTAGAAAATCATAAAGTTAACAAATGACAGGATAAAGCTCACGGCGAAGACAATATGATTATTCATGTGTTCAATTTCGGCCTTCCAGCATGCTAAAATGAGTTATAGTCGTGTCAGGGACTTCCAGGATGCTGATCAAATCATCCCTGTAATTACTCTCTATATCAGGTGATTCTATAGGTCTGTCCATGGTTTCAACGAGCGCCTGTAATTTATGGAGTTCAAGCCCTGTATCAATATTATTGTCTTTAAGCCAGGCGTCATTGTAAAGAGTATCCAAATATCTTTCCCCGCTATCGCCCAAAATGGCCACAACAGGTTTATGGCTCCCGATGCGTAAAGATAAATTAAGTGCCGCCAGAAGAACGGCTCCCGAGGAGACTCCGACCAAAATCCCTTCATGGCGACACAGTAGGCGGGCAGCTATGTAGGAGGATTCATCTCTTGCTCGATAAAAGTAATCGATCTTTGAAACGTCGTTTATGTTCCTTGGTGTCCAGCCAAGTCCAACTCCAGGGATTTTATAAGCATGGCATGGCCCTCCGAATACGGAGGAACCATATGCGTCCACGCAGGTAACCTTGACGTCAGGAAGGCACTCGTTGAAGTATTCCGAAATGCCTCCAATCTGGCCTCCTGTACTGACGGCGCAAACGATGCCTCCGATTTGCCCATATGTTTGTTCATGGATCTCTTTTGCAGTTGAGTGGTAATGCGCTAACGAACTGAGGACATTAAAACACTGGTCAGGTCGATAGCTACCAGGAATTTCCCTTGATAAATCATTGGCTAATTTGATTCTGGTTTTATGATAAGAGCCTGTATCGTCTTTTTCCGTTACAGTAATGACCTCAGCTCCGTAAGCTTTCATGAGCGCTTTATTGGTTTCGGTGGCCTTAGGGTCTACAAGCGCAATAACCCGATATCCACTCACTGCACCGATCATAGCCAGGCTGATTGCAAAGTTACCTGAAGACGACTCAATGATCGTGCCACCAGGCTTGAGTTGGCCCTTTTTCTCGGCCTCCTCGATAATATAAGCAGCGGCTCTATCCTTGATGCTTCCACCGGGGTTATTTTTTTCCAGTTTGACAATGACGTTTGTACCCATTGCTTTGTTGATTTTTGAAAGTGTGACGAGCGGAGTGACAGTTAGTCCATCAATAATGTTCTTTTTAGCAAACGACATAGATAACCTCGTGATTTCCATATGCTTCGGGGTCTTTAAAGTCTAGACGGTTCAATAATCATAGTGTCGAATGACCTGATTATTTATGGTAAGTGTTTATAGTTACTAAGTTGTTGCGCTCGGACATTCGTCATTACGCCTTTCTGCGTTACCAGATGCCTAATACAGCCGTGTTAGTTCGATGTTCACTGTGGCAAATTGTTCAGAGAAATCGTGGCGAGTGGTTTTAGGAGGAAAAATCTTTCCAGACTCGACAGATTTAAAGATTTGTTGGTACGCAAAAGGGAGGCCGGTTTTCCAGTCATATACCCTTACCTTTTCTGACGAGTATGACATTTCATAACATGGAACCCGGGATAAACCCGACGTGAGAGCGAAATTATAGCGATGGTGCCCATCCATAATTATCCCACTTTCCTTATCAATGATTATGGGAGTATCCCAGGCGCCATTTTTATGGATCTTCTCTGTAAGAGATGTGAGGTTAGCTTCGTCAATGTCTTCATGCGGGCGTAAAAAATTTATATCCACGAGTTTTACATCTGTAACAATCATTCCATGATTTCCTTTCGCAAGCATCTAGTGCAAGTATTTTTTATTAGCATTTCGCGCACGTGTAAGCGCGATTGATATTCTCAGATCCACCTCAACTGGCTTTGGCTTGGAGCAGAGAGTGACACTGGGTATGGACAGACGCTTCTCTCTTAGCTTCCTATGCTGCCAATCTATTAATTGGACTTTACGCCATGAAATAACCATGACTGCAACAGATTTAAGGGTTTTAATATGTGTGGGCAATAAATCGCCGGCGCCGAAAAAGTTGAGTGTTTCTGATCCTCTAAAATATTACAAAGGAAAAGCGACACAAGCCACTGCTAAGAATTTATGGCGCCGAAATAAGACAGCGAAGCCTTTTTGCTGCAAAGGAGGGGAGGCAAACAAGATCTGTTTCCTCGTAAGGGGTATGAAGCTTGGAGAGAGGATTTATAGTTGATGCGGTCATTTTCCGACGTCCATTTCAGGTGCCTATATCAGAGATAAAAGGTCTTTAAGTTGACATTCCATGTCTACAAAAAAATCAATGCTATTTAAAAATTAAATATGGCTGCCATGCTTTCGCAAGATTATTGGCTGAGCGCTTCAAGGACGGGGGGGCAATTAAGGAAACCCGGATCAAAGTAGCTGCTATCGCGTGGCAAGGCGAGAATCTCGCCAAGACCATGGCGATTTACCGCAAAGCGTCGCATGCACAGAACAGTGGTGGGCTTTTCGCCCAACTCTCCGGGTTACACGCGAACGACACAGCTAATTACACTCCATAAGCTGCGAGGTCTTATCGTTTTTGGCTTTGCACATATCCTAATAGTTTATATTTATAACTATATGTAAGTAAAAAATTATTACGTTAGGTAGGAGGCTAATCATCGATAATTATTTTGTCAAGAAAATATTTTCTCGGGGATAAGCTCTCCAGTAAATACACACCAGAGCCGCCTGTAGTGGTCAACTCATCCCGGACACGGTTTTGAGTTTTTCTTCCGTTTTCGTTGGGGCCAATCCATCGTTAAATTGATGAGGTCGGATCCAGTTGTAGTGATGCATCAGGTACTGGCTAATGTCTCTCTGAGCCTGGTGGCCGGTCATGTAGCCAGTGGTTGGCATCCACTCTGTTTTCAAGCTGCTAAAAACCCGCTCCATCGGCGCATTATCCCAGCAGTTTCCTCGGCGGCTCATACTCTGACGCATGCGATAACTCCACAGCCGCTATCGAAAGTTGCGGCTGCCCAGTACAGCAGCTCCGATTGGCGCAGTTTTTTGAAAGCGAACAATTTGGTTGCCAGCATGAGTCGCCGAGGCAACTGTCATGACAACGCCGTGGCCGAGAGCTTTTTCCAGCTTCTAAGGCGGGAACGGATCAAGCGGAAAATCTATTCCACGCGCGAAGATGCTCGTAGTGATGTGTTCGATTACATCGAGATGTTCTACAACGCAAAACGCCGGCATGGTTTCAACAATCAACTGTCACCGGTAGAGTTTGAAAAGCGTTACGCAAGCATAGGCTGGAGATGTCTACGATGCCGGGGGCAGTCCAGAATTGGCCGGACGGTTAAAAACCTATTTCAGGACTAGACAGTGATTTACGTGATAGACGCTTCGGCGTCTTTTTGCGTTTCTACGAAAACCCATTGGAGGAGGGGCGGCACCAAGTGTCTGGCGACAGGCTTCGTGACTGATCAGCGGCTATGAGCTATCCGGTTATCCCGTCGATCAAGATATGCCGTTGTCCCCGACTGCACTGCTCGATCCGCGCCTCAACCTGGTACACCTCGCGCAGCATGTGTTCGGTGATCACCTCATGACTCGCGCCGCTGCCCTGGGCGGTGCCGTCGGCAATCACCAATACCTGGTCGGCAAAGCGCAACGCCTGGTTCAGGTCATGCAGGGCGATAAACACGATGACCTGCTGTTGGCGGGCCAGTGCGCCCATGAAGTTCAACACTTGCACCTGGCGATGCATGTCGAGGGCGCTGGTGGGTTCGTCCATCAGCAGGATTTCCGGTTCGCGCACCAAGGTCTGGGCGATGGACACCAGTTGCTGCTGGCCGCCGCTGAGTTCGCCCAAGTTGCGAAAGGACAAGTCGCTGATGCCAAGGGCCTCGAGCATTTTGTCGACCAGGTTCAACTCGTCATCGTGGACGGTCCATTGCGGCGACAGTTGCTTGCGGGCCAGGAGTACCGATTCGTAGACCGTCAACCGCGCACTGGCATTCAAGCCCTGGGGCATGTAGCAGATGCCCTGCCGGCCCTTTTTCGAGTCCTGCAGGATCACCTGTCCAGGCCCGTCGATCAGCCCGGCCATGCGTTTGAACAGGGTGGACTTGCCCGCCGCATTGGGCCCCACCACCGCGACCACCTGGCCGCCGGTGAACGCGGCGGTGGTAACGCCACGGATGATCGTGCGCTGGCCATAGCGGGCACCCAGGTCTTGCAACTGAAGCTTCACCATGTGTTTTTCTTCCCGCTGAGGATCAGTGATATGAAGAACGGCACGCCGATCAGCGAAGTGACCACCCCGATCGGGAAGATGGCGCCGGGGATCAGGGTTTTGCTCACCACTGAACTGGCGGACAGAATCAGTGCGCCGGTCAGCAGCGAGGCCGGCAGGAAGAAGCGTTGGTCCTCGCCGATCAACATCCGCGCAATATGCGGGCCGACCAGCCCGATAAAACCGATGGTGCCCACAAAGGCCACGGGGAACGAGGCGAGCAGGCTGACCATGATCAGCGTCTGAAAGCGCAGGCTGCGTACGTTGATCCCGAAGCTGGCGGCCTTGTCGTCACCCAGTCGCAGTGCGGTCAGGGCCCAGGCGCGCTTGGCAAAGATCGGCAGGGTGATCACGATCACCAGGCAGATCACCCCGAGTTTGGGCCAGGTGGCTTTGGTCAGGCTGCCCATGGTCCAGAACACCACGGCCGCCACGGCTTGCTCGGTGGCGAAAAACTGCACCAGGGCCAATAACGCGTTAAACGTGAAGACCAGGGCGATACCCAACAGCACGATGGTTTCCGCGGTGACCCCGCGACGCATGCTCAGGAAGTGAATCAGCAACGCCGACAGCATGGCCATGATGAACGCGTTGAACGGCACCATGTACTGCGCCGCCAACGGAAACAGCGCCACACCAAACGCCAGCCCCATGGCTGCACCAAAACTGGCGGCGGCGGAAATGCCCAGGGTGAAGGGGCTGGCCAGCGGGTTATTGAGGATGGTCTGCATCTGCGCGCCGGCCAGTGACAACGCCGCACCCACGGCAACCGCCATCAGCGCGATCGGCAGGCGGATGTCCCACATCACCACGCGAACCTGTGCCGGCGCACTGTCCGGCGCAAACAGTGCACCGAGCACTTCATGGAAGCTGTAGCTCGCCGGCCCCAGGGCCAGGTCAAGCAGCACACTGCACAGCAACAGTAGGGCCAGGCCTCCGAGGATCAGGCGTTTGCGCAGCACCAGGGCCCGGTAGGTGTCGCGTTGGATCACGGCACTCATGGCTTGAGGCTCACGAAGTAACCCGGCTCATAGGGCACTGGCAGGAATCGCTCGTGCAATTGGCGAAACGAGGCTTCAGGGTCCAGGTCGGTAAACAGTGTCGGATGAAACCACTTGGCCAACTGCTGGATGGCCACGAACTGATACGGGCTGTTGTAGAACTGGTGCCAGATGGCATGGAACGCCTGGTCATCCTGGGCCTTGATCCCGGCATAGGCCGGGCGTTGGGTATACCAGGCCAGTTTGCGCCGGGCTTGGGCCATGTCGGCACCGGGACCCACCCCGACCCAGTGGCCACCGGGGGCAAAGGCTTCCCAGTTGGCACTGGTGACCACTACCTGTTCCGGGTTGGCGACGATCACTTGCTCGGGATTCAGCTGGCCAAAGGTGGTGGGAATAACGCCTCTGGCGACGTTATTGCCTCCCGCCATATCGACGAACAGACCGAAGTTTTCATTGCCGAAACTCAGGCAGCAATCGTCGGTGTAGCCACCGATACGCTCGATGAACACGTTGGGGCGCGGAGGGTGCTGCGCGTTGATCACGTCGGTGACGCGGCGGATCTGCTGATTGCGAAAGTCGATAAACGCTTCGGCACGCGCCTCTTTGCCGAACAACTGGCCGAACAGGCGCATGGTCGGTTCGGTGTTCTGCATCGGGTGGTTGCGAAAGTCGACGTACACCACTGGAATCCCCAGGGCATCGAGCTTTTCGATATAGCGGGCGTCCTCGGTCGCGTGCTGGGCCTCGATATTGAGGATGATCACGTCCGGGCGCTGGGAGATGGCCTGCTCGATATCGAAAGTGCCGTCTTCAAAACCGCCAAAGGTGGGGATTTTGGCGATAGCGGGAAATTTACGCAGGTAAGCGCCATAGGTGTCCGGGTCGGACTGGATCAGGTCCTTGCGCCAGCCGACGATTCGCTCGATGGGGTTTTGCGTATCCAGCGCGGCAACCAGGTACAACTGACGGCCTTCCCCGAGAATCACGCGCCGGACCGGCAGGTGCACCTTGACCTGGCGCCCGAGCAAATCGGTGACGGTGCTGCGTGGTGCCTGCGGCTCGGCGGCCGTTGACGGCAGCGCCCATCCCAGCAAACCCGCAAGCAGCAGCCCGGCGAAGGCGTGGCTGCGTCGAACAATGGTAACCATGGTTAAAGCCTTTGCAGTGGTCGGGCCGGGTGGCGGTGCAGCTTGCCGTGCCGGGCCGAAGGTTTCAGAAATCGACCGTGGTCGACAGTAGAAGGGTGCGTGGCGAGCCTTGAGAGAACGCACCGTAGGAGGCGACGCCCGACCAATATTCACGGTCGAACACGTTCTGTACCGTGGCGCGGAAGGTCGTCGGCCGCTGGGCGATGCGCGTGCTGTAGCGCACGCCCATGTCGAAGCGGGTCCAGGGGGCCAACTGCTGGGTGTTGGCCTGGTTCACATATTGGCTGCCGGTGTACAACGCCCCGCTGGTCAATGTCAGCCCCTCGACCCAGGGCACGTCCCACTCGGCCCAGAGGTTGGCTTGCACCTTCGGCACCCCCACCGGGGTATTGCCCCGGTTGGCCGCAACCGCGCTTTTGGTCAGTTGCGCATCCAGCAGCGTCACCCCGCCGAGCAGGCGTATGCCTTGGCCGGCCTCACCGGATACGTTGAGTTCGAGACCCCGGTTGCGCTGTTCGCCTTGTACCGCAAAGGTGGTGCCTGACAGCTCGCCACTGGGTTTGGTGATCTGGAACAGCGCGAGTGTGGACATGACCGTGCCGTAGTCGAGCTTGACCCCGACCTCATGCTGGCGTGAAACGTAGGGGGCAAAGATCTGGCCCGCGTTCGAGGCCGTGGCGGGAGCGATATCGCCTTTGCTCAAGCCTTCCAGGTAGTTGTAGTAAAACGACACATGCTCCCAGGGCCGGACAACTGCGCCGAACAGCGGCGTGGTCTTGCCGTTGTCGTAAGCCGTGGTCACCGCGCCTGCCGCGTTGTAGTTGTTGGAGCGGATGGTCTGTTTGCGCAGGCCGGCCGTCACCTGCAGGCGCTGCTCGAGCATCGAAAAGGTGTCGGCAACGGCGACGCCGGACAATTCGGTCGCCGAGACTTTCGGCGTGGCCGGCGTGGCAATGTCGGCCTGGGGTCGTGAGACAGGGTGGTAAATGTTCGACAGGATCGGCGGGCCGGAAATAATGCCGCGCGACAACTCATCGCGATAGCGCGTGACTTGCAGCGTGGTGCTGTGGCTGATCGGCCCGGTGTCGAAACGCAGTCGGGCACCGCTGTCGACCGTGTAGCGCCGTACTTTAAATTTGTAATAGCCGGGGATCGACGAGGTGTCGCCGGCGGTGTTAATGATGGTCGGGGTCTGGTCGGAAAGGCGTGCCACGTTCGACTTCCCACCGCCGGCATGGGCAAACAGGGTCAGTGCGTCGCTCACGTCATACTCGCCACCCAGCAATGCCGACTCGTCGCGGGTCTTGGACCAGCCCCACGCCTGGCTGACGTTGGTACGTCCGTTGGCGGCGTGGGGAATCGGCACGCCGGGCGCGATCAGGAAGGGCCGTGACGCCGCGTCGAATTGCTCTTGCTGGTTGATCAGGTCCAGGCTGGTGCGCAGGCGATCACCCTGGTAATCCAGGGCGATGGCACTGACCCCGACATCCCGCGATTGCTTGTCGATGACAGTGTCACCCTGCTGCACGCGGCCGTTGACGCGCATGCCGAATCGCCGGTCCTCGCCAAACCGCCGACTCAGATCGATATGGGTGCCCAGTTGTCGGTCCTGGGCATAGGTGGCCGTGACGCGGGTCAGGTCCTCGTCCAGGGCGCGCTTGGGGACCACGTTGATCACTCCACCGACGGCGCTGTTGGGGGACATGCCGTAGAGGAGGGCGCCAGGGCCTTTGACCACTTCGATGCGTTCGGCGTAGTCGGTGAATACCCGGTAATTGGAGGCCACGCCGTACACACCGTCGAACGCCAGTTCCCCGAGGTTGCCTTCGCCCACTGGAAAACCACGGATAAAGAATGAATCGACAATACCCCCCGTCTGGCCGGTGGAGCGGACCGAAGAGTCGCGCTCCAGCACGTCGCCCACGGTGGTCGCCTGCTGGTCTTTGATCAATGACGCGGTATAGGTGCTGATGCTGAACGGCGCGTCCATCACATCCGTATTGCCGAGCAGGCCGAGACGCCCGCCCTCGGCTACCTGGCCGCCCGGGTACACCGGCGGCAGGCTATCGGTGTGTTTTTGCGCCGCCTCCACCGTGGTCGCCGACAGCGTCAGCCGGCGCAGTACCAGGGTGTAGCTGCCATCGCTGCGCAACACCATCTCCAGGCCGCTGCCTTCGAGCAAACGCGTGACGGCTTCCTGCGTGGAGTAGGTGCCGTTCAGTTCGGGGCTGATCAGGCCCTCCGTGATCGAAGGCTGGAACGACAGGGCAATACCGGCGTCCACGGCAAAGCTCGAGAGCGTCGCGCCGAGCGGGCCGGGGGCGATGTGGTAGGCCTGCACAGCGACCGAATCCAATTGGGCCGGTGCCTCCGCCAATGCCACCGGGCATATGGCACCGGCCAGCAGCAGGCTGAGCACGACGCCGTGCACCATCGGTTTGAGAGGACGAGCCGGACGCAGGGGCCGTGCTACGAGCATGAAAGGATGATCCATGGACGAGAGGAAAAGGCTGTTCCTGTCTTTGCCAGTCGAGATCGAAAAAAGTATCACCCCGGCCGCCGTTTATTTTTGCGTGGGATCAGGCGGGCGACAGGGTGACCCAGTAACCGCGCAAATGACTGTTCGCCAGCACGGGATAAGTGTGCACCAGCATGCTCAAGGTGCGATCGGTATCACTGATCGGAAAGGCTCCGGAAATGCGCAAGTCGGCGATGGCCGGATCACAGCGCAGGAAACCTCGGCGGTAGCGCGTCAGTTCCGCGACGAAATCCGCCAGGCGCATCTTGTCGGCCATCAACATGCCCTGGGTCCATGAACCGATGTAGCGATCGGTCGGCGCCAGCTCACCAAAGGTCTGTGAGGAGAAGTCGGTGCGCTGTCCGGCGTTGACGATCAGCGGCGGGGTCTGGCGGTTATCGGCCAATATCACCCTCACCGCGCCGTCGATGACCGCAAGATGGGTGCGAGGGCTGACTTCACGGACGGTAAACCGTGTGCCCAGCGCCTGCATGCTTCCCTGGCGGGTGCTGATCAGGAACGGCCGGGGCAGGGGGGCGGTGTCCACGGCGGTCTGCACCAGGATTTCGCCTTCGCGCAGGTGAATAAGCCGTTGGCGGTCGTCGAATACGACGTCGATGGCGGTAGCGGTGTTCAGGGTGATGCGCGAGCCATCGGCCAGGGTCAGTTCGCGGCGCTGGCCAACGTCGGTGCGGTAGTCCGCTGACCATTGCTGCGATTGCGCCAGCTTCCAGCTCCCCCAACCCGCGGGCGCCAGCGCCAGCAGGATCGCCAGCTTGCCCAGTGCTGCACGACGTTCAGGGCTGTCTGGCCGGTCGAGCGCCGACATCGCCAGGGCGGGCGGCAGGCCGCCGAACTTGCTCTGCAGCAATTGCGCACGGGACCAGGCGCGATCTCGTTCCGGGCTGCTGACCTTCCAGCGCTCCCATTCGGCGCGCTCGTGCTCGCTCAGTTCGCGTTCGCTCAAGCGCATCAGCCACTCGGCGGCTTCTTCGAGTACCTGCGGGTCCAGCGGCGGCTCCTTGCGCAGACCGAGCATTCACTCCACCAGCATCAGGCACTGTACGAAGGCCTGTTTCATGTAGCGCTTGACGGTGATCAGCGATACACCCAGCTGCTCGGCGATGTCGTCGTACTTGAGGCCGTTGATCTGCGACAGCAGGAAGGCGCGCTTGACCAGGGGCGCAAGGGTATCGAGCATGGCGTCGATTTCGTGCAGGGTTTCCAGCACCATGAAGTGCGCCTCGGGCGACGGCGCTTCGTGGGTGGGCACGTTCGCCAGCGCATCCAGGTAGGCGCGTTCCAGTGCCTTGCGCTGGTACCAGTTGACCAGGATGCCCTTGGCCACGCAGCTCAAGTACGCCCGTGGCTGGTCAATCACCGTGACCTGTGAGGCGAGGATCCGAGTGAAGGTGTCCTGGGCCAGATCCGCCGCATCCATGGCGTTACCCAGTTTTCTCTTCAGCGTGGCATACAGCCAGCCGTGATGCCCGCTGTACAGGGCCTCGATGGCGCGCAGGTGATTGAGGTGATTCGCGGAAGAGGTTTCGCTCATGGCGGCCGATTTGTTTGTAATTGAGAAGTATTCCCAATGCTAGTTGACAAACCAGCTTGAGCGCAAGCGCCATCGTGTCCCGTGATCAGGCGTGTGACAGGCGTATCAAGGCGTCAATCAGCGAATCGATTTCAGCTTCGGTGTTGTAAGCGTGAACCGATGCACGGCTGACCTCAAGCAAGCCCCTATGCTGCATGTCGAGCAGGGTCGAGCCTGCTGTCGAAGTGCTCACGTTGATGCGTTTGGGTTGCGCTGCGAGCCACTGCTGCACCTGTGGGGCGCTGTGGTGGCGATGACTGAAGGTGACGATGCCGGACTTTACAGGGCCCAGGTCCTGCGAGGTGATACCCGCCACGTCGTTCAGTCGATGGCGTAAGTAACCCGCCAGGTGCTGGATGCGCTGCCATATCGGTTCGATACCCTGCGCCAACGCATACTCCGCTGCGGCCCCCAGGCCCAGCTTGGCCGCAACATTGCATTCCCAATTTTCAAAACGTCGCGCATCCGCACGAATTTCAAAGCTGTCTGCCGTGAGCAAGGACGCCGCATGCAGGTCCAGAAAAACCGGCTCCAGGCGTTGGCACAGGGATTGTTCTACGTACAGGAACCCCACGCCCCTCGGCCCACGCAGGTATTTTCGACTGGTGGCGGCGAGCATATGGCAGCCGATCTTTTGCACATCGATCGGCACCTGGCCCACTCCCTGGCAAGCGTCCAGCAGGAACAACACACCCGCCGCCCGGGCGAGGGCACCGATCTGCTCGACGGGTTGCACAGGCCCGCCGTTGGTGGCGATCATCGGCAGCGATACCAGGGCGACGCGCTCGTCTTCCAGCATGGCCGCCAAGGCTGCCAGGCACACCTGGCCGTGTCCATCGTTGGGGATGATCCGGATCTCGATCCCGCGCTGCTGCCTCAATTGCAGGTATGGGATGTAGTTGCCGGCGTATTCGGTCATGGAGGTCAGCACGGCGTCGCCGGGCTTGAGCGCCAGTGAATAGAAGGCCATGTCCCAGGCTCGGGTGGCGTTTTCGACCACTGCGATTTCAGTGGGGTGCGCATTGATCAGGCGCCCGATGGCGGTGTAGACATTATCCAGTTCAGGCGCGCATCGGGCGGCCGCTTCATACCCGCCGAGGCGGGCCTCCTGTTGCAGGTGCCCGGTCATGACCTGGACCACCGGCTCAGGCATCAGCGCCGCACCGGCATTATTGAAATGGATCAGATGCTCGACACCCGGTGTATCGGCACGCAGTTGTTCAATGTTCAAACCCTTACTCCTTGTTCAGTCGCTGCCTGCAACGCCATTGGAAGGCGCGGACACCGACCAGTACCGCAGCGCGACCATGGGAATCAGCGCCACTGCATAGGCCAGGCACACGAAAAGATAGGTGTATTGCAGGCCGTAGACCTGGCTCAGCAAGCCACCGATGGAGATGCCGGCAATCGAGGCGAACTGCGCAGTGCTTTGGGCAATACCCAGTACGTAGCCTTGTCGCGAGCTGTCGGCGGTTTTCGAGACCAGCGCCATCAGTACGGGGGTGGTCGCCCCCAGCAGCACCCCCCAAATGAAGTAGGCGACGATAAATACCACGGGGCTGCGCGTTACGCCCGCCACGGCGGTCAGGGCGATGCAGCCCATGACGACATATGTGATGCGTTGCAGGGTTTCTGCCTGGGAACGATGCTCGAAGTAGCGCGACCATGCCGTTGCCGACAGGATGAAGCCCAGCGCCAGCAACCCGTAGCACAAGCCGACGACGGAGTTGTTGACCTCGAACGTCGAGCTCACGTACAGCGAGAACGAGGTCTGCGGCAGCATGCGCGCGAGCAGCAGGATGCCCATGACGCACAGCAGCGACAGCAGCGGAGAGCTGCGCCATACGCTGTCGGTGCCGGCGACCGGCGTGCGGGTGGCCACCGTCGTTTTTTTGGGTACGGGAGGCACATCCGGCAAGGTCACGGCGGCGATGACGGTACAGAGTGCACAGAGCACCGAGGCGACGATGTTGATCCAGAAAAACGTCGCGTAATCGAGGATCAGGCCGCCTACGACCGCACCGAGCAGTGAGCCGACATTGGTCGATATCTGCAGGATCGCGAATAACCGCGCCCGCCGCGACGGCGCTTCGATACTGACCCCGTAAGCCTGCGCCGGGGCTATATAGCCGGCAAAGGCGCCCTGCAGAAAACGCAGGACCAGGATGACCCAGATGTCACTGAAAAAGGCCAGCCCGAGCTGGGTCAGGGACAACCCCGCGAGTGCGCGGATCATCATCAGTTTGTGGCCGTAGCGATCGCCGATACGGCCCCAGAATGCACTGGTCAGCATGATGCCCAGCATCGGCCCGACGTAAACGGCGATACTGGCGAAGCTGAATACCGACTCCGAGGACGCCAGCCCGCGCAGGTGCACGGGCCAGAACGGCCCGCTCATTTCCATCGCGCCCATGGAGACCAGCTGGATCGCGAACAGAAGATAAATGAGGATTCTTACACGCGAACCCTGGATGGCACCTGCTTGGGACATGAGACGGCCTCGGTGATTAAACGGCAGCTAGCGGGTTGGTCAGGGTGTGCTGCAAACGGTAGTTGGAATACTGCATCAAATGCATACGCAGTAACGAACGGGTAGGCCATGGGTCCTCGACAAAGGCCTGGCGCTCGACCTCCCACACCTGCGGCGAGACCCGCTCGCGTACGGCAGCAAAGGCATTTTCGGTTTCCTCGCGCAATATTGCCCACAAGCGTGTGTTGTCCATGCCGTACTCCTTGGTCAGCCACAGGGCCATTTCATGCAAGTGGGTGAGGAACGCGGCGTCCAGTACAAACATGCGCACCGGCTCGATATCGCCGCTAAATACCGTAGGCAGAATGCCAGGCTGCACATGCGGCTGTAACGTATAACCGCGTTCTTCCAGCAGGGGGGCGTAGGTTCTGCCATCGCCAAAATCGCGGATCAGCAGGCTGCGCGGCACGCCATCGGGTGAGAACAGCACCATGGTGTTCTGCTGGTGCGCTTCCAGCCCGATCCCGTACAGCAGATAGATTGCCACCACGGGGTGGGTGACGACCTTGGCATAGTGGCGAAACCACTGTTCTACGCTGGCGGCGTCGGCACGCACCCCGTCGCGTTCGATCAGGTCAGTAAACAGCGGCCGACCGCTGCCCGGTAAACGGGTGAACAACGAAGCCACCGTGATCGGCAGACGCTCATCGCTGCGTTCGAACGCTTGCCGGCTGGCACGAAACACCACGGACAGGTGTTTTCCCGGTACGTCGTCCTGGGTGATTGCGTGGCGGTAGCGCACGCCGATTTCTTCCGGGAAGATTTCCAGTTGCTGGTCGAAACCGTTTTCGGCTTCCAGGATTTGCGTGATCACCGTGCTGATGCGCGGCCCCATATGGATCGACTTGGCTTGCAGGCTGCGCAACTCGCTGGTCATCCACAACGCGATGGGCAATTTGATCAGCGGTGCAGCGTGGTCCAGGACCGGCATCATCGTGCGGTATGACATGGTCGGCAGCGTCTGAATATCCGGCCCCTCAGTGATCAGCAGGCCTTCTTCGATTTCCGCAGCAAACGTCTTGAGCACATAGGCCTGCAAGTGCCAGGCATGAATCGGCAGGGGCAGCCATTGCGTTTCATCCAGGCCTTTGGCGTTGAGCGCCGCTTTCCATTGCTCCCAGTGTGCCGGGAAATTGCTGGCGAACCAGGCGGGGTAGTTGGTCGCGTGAGGCATGCTTTCGCTTTTGGCCATGTCGGCACGCAAGGCGGCTATCCGCAGGGGCACCTGGGCGTTGAATTCCGGAGACAGTTGCTCGACCTCAGCGTCATTCAGCCCGGGGCGGGCTTTCCAGGTCGGGTAGTAGGGGTGGCCTTCCAGCGAGCCCCACTGATCCAGCAAGATCGCGGCGTCCTTGGTGCTCGCATGCCGACGCAGGTAATCGGTGAGGCTGCTGAGGCCCTGGCGTTGAGCGGCCTGCGCCAGGCGCGCGTTCCAGTGTTGGCGGAACTGACGGGCGTGGGCGTCGTTCAGCAGGCTGTTTTCCATATCCGACTTGAGACCGGCCACACCTTCGTCGCTGGGCTCGAAGTCGAAACTGTCGCGCAGTACATCCAGCAGGTCCTGATGGCGGGTGATCACCTGGCGCACGCCTTCGGCCGTCAGCAGCACCACGTCGCCGTCATTGACCAGCGTGTCGGCCGGGCCCAGCGCAATCTCGGAGAAAAACAGCTGCGCGCCTTTCTGCTTGAGCGGGTAGGTGGCCTGCTGGCCGTCATGGGTAAACGCCAGCGCCGAACGATCCAGGATATTTTCCGCAAACAAGCAACGAATCAGCCGGCGCAGGGCGTTCTTGCGGGAGTAGGCGATCAAGGTGTTGAGGTCATCCATATCAGCTCTCTGCTCGTTGAATCATTCATTAAAAGGGTTATGCCGTGCGAGGCCATTGGCTCGGGAAGTAATCCAGCGCCGAGTCGCGCAGGCCTTGCATGTAGGCAACGCTCCAGTGCAGGACTTCTTCGATATAGGGCACTTTCAGTTCAAAACGCCTGGCCATTTCCACCAGCAGCACCAGGCCATAGGCGACGTCTTCGTTAAACGCACGGCTCTCACGCTCGATCACATACCCGGCGCGGTTATCACCGGCTGGCACCATGGGCGCGAGGATGTCGTTGTAGGCCTGGTTGGTGCGCAGAATGGACAACATGCTGCTCTGGTCGCGAATCTGATCGCCGTACGCCTCGACGATTTCCTGTTTCAAGGATTTGACGGACGACAGGTCGACGCCCATGCGCGCACTGATAACCGCGCACAGTTCCTGGCTCTCCTGATCCATGCGTTCCAGGAAGTAGGCGCCCAGTTCGGGGCACTCCGTCCACCAGCACAGGCGCTGGGGAAAGATCTTGCGGTGCCATTGCCCGTAGGGGCCGATCAACCCGTAGATCACCGAGCTGTGCATGATCGGGTTGCCGGGCGTCAGGGTGATCTCCAGGTAGTGATCGAGCAGCGTGACGCAAGGGCCGTAGAGGCGTGTGAGGATGTCGTGCAACTGCTGGCGCGACGCCTGGGATTCGCGGGCATGGGTCGCGACATATAACTGGCTTTTGCCGCCGCCCATTTTTATCGACCTACCGGGGGTAAGATCGAAGGCGGTATGAGGTACGTCCTTCATGCCCCAGATCACCAGGTTCGGGTGGTTTGCCAGTGTGGCCTCGGCCAGCCAGTCGAACCCGCAGAAGCCCGGAATCGCACCGATGTACACCGGTTTGCTCGTGCTCAAATGCGGCGCGATGGCCTGCAGGGTTTTGGCGCGGGCATGGGCTGGCACCGTGATGATGACGATGTCGGCGTCTTCGACGACGGGCCTGGCCTCGGCGGTCACCCGATCCAGCCGGGCGTTCAGCGTGGAGCCGTCCGGCAGCAGGGCCTGGAGCGGCACCTGCCGCGTGTGGTGGTCGACGACTTCCAGGTTGCTGGTCAGCAGCGAAACCTGGACGTCAGGCAGTTGCTTGAACAGGATGGCGTTGAGATGACCTGTTCGGCCACCGCCGCAAATGGCGACTTTCAGCGGTTTCATTCAGAGGCGCTCCTTGGTCGAAAGAGGGTCATGCGACGCTCAGTTGCAGCGGGGCGGAGCTGGACTCCTGCCAGTGGTTCTTGCCCAGCCAGGCATCCAGTTGCGACGCGACCCCGGGGTCGAGCAAGTCGCGTTCCTCCAGCCACTTATCATCGAAGACCGTGTGCAGGTATTTTTCGCCGCCATCGGCAATCGGCACTACTACATTGCCGCTCAGTACACCTTTGTGAATCAGCTCCAGGGCCTTGAAAATTGCGCCACCGGTCGAGCCGCCTACCAGCAGGGCGAGGTGGCGGGCGATATAGCGCGAGGTCTCGAAGGCTTGTGAGTCGGTGACCTGCACGCCCAGGTCGATGCAGCTGTAATCGAGCACCAGCCCCACTGTGTCCCCGGCAGGCGTGCCGGTACCGGACTGATAGTACGGATAGCCGGGATGCCCGAAAACGATGGAACCCGCGGGCTCCACCGCCACGGTCACAATGTCGGGGTTGTGCTGTTTAAGGCCTCGGGCAATCCCGGTCATCGACCCGCCGGTACCGACGCAACCGACATACGCGCCGATCACACCTTCGGCCTGAACGATGGTTTCCCGCACAAAGTCGCTGTAGCCGCCAGCGTTGGCCGCGTTGTCGGACTGGTTCATGAACACGGCCCCCGGGATCTGCTCGGCGAGTTCGGCCGCCAGGCGCTGGCGCTCTACCACCGCGACTTCATCTTCACGATAAGTTCCCGCGACAAACCGAATATCGGCGCCCAGTGCCTTCATCACCGCGATCTTGTCCTGCGCCGCGTGATGGTCGACCACGGCGATAAATTGCAGGCCGAATTCGACGGCGGCCATGGCCAGGCCGATGCCGGTATTGCCCGACGACGACTCAACCACCACGCCTCCTGGTTTCAAGCGTCCGGACTTGAGCGCGGCGAGTACCATGTTGCGCGCCATGCGGTCTTTGATACTGCCGCCGGGATTGTTTTTCTCTATCTTTAATAACAGCCGGGCATCAGTGCCCGGGATATAAATACCCAACATAGGCGTATTGCCGATCAGCTCGGAAACTTTAGTCAGTATCATATGAAGTACTTCCTTTAGTCGTCAGGTGAAAACGCGTAGTTACCGTACGTGCAACAAGTCGCCACCATTCGCCGGGGCAGGGGGTGACGATGGAACTCGTTCTCCAATAAGTCCATTTGATAGCCGGCGGTGTTGGCATAAATTAATAAGTCGCCGGCCTTGGGGGAAGTCGTAAAGTTGATCAGGCGGTGGGTGATGACGTCATCATCCAGGCAACTATGTCCGGCAATATAGGCTTGCATCGGTGTGGCGGATGTTGGCGCTGCGCTGATTAAAATCGGGTCGACCAGATATTCCGACGCGAACCATGTTTCGCAGGCACTGAAGCTGCTGCCTTCAACAAATAACACCGTTTTGTTATTGGCCAGTTTTTTGCTGCGTGTAATGCGAAATACCGAAATTGCGGCTTGGTCCACCAGACTTCGGCCCGGCTCCAATGCCAGGGTGATGCTGTTGGCCTTCAAGTACTGGGCAATGTTTTGCCGCGGCGAGAAGGCACTTTCCAGAAACAACGTCAACCATTGGCTCGCCGTCAAGTTGCTGCCGTAAGGGTAATAAGACTTGGGCACTGACTGGTTGTAATAGTGATTGGGTGTATTGTCGTTTTGTAGAAAGCGCTCGTAGGCGTGTGGCTCGACATAGCGGATGGGCAAACCTCCGCCGATATCGATCATGGTCGGCGCCAACCCCATCGTCCGAGCCACATCGACGAAATCGGTCACTTCACGAAAGGCCTGTGCTCGAGATTCGAACCCATAGCCACCGAGGTGGAAATGGAAACCCTCGAAGTCAAAAAATGCCCTGAGTCCGGTCAGTAAGTGCAAGCACACCAGCAGGTCTGCGGCCCCCATTCCGAAGCGGCTGGTCGCACAGGCTTTAGGCCTGTAACGCAGTAAAACCCTGGCTTTTATGGCCTCGCTGCTGGCTTCGACCAGTGTTTTCAAATGGTCGAACTCTTCCAGCGAATCCACGCAGATCAGTGCACCGGCATGGACCAGCGCCCGATGAAAGTCCTCGGTTTTCGCCGGGCCGGTGGCACACAACTGAGCGGCCGGCACACCGGCGCGCAGTGCTGCTTGCATCTCGTAAATGCTGGAAACGTCGACGCCGATACCGGACGCCTTGGCTGCGCCGAGTAAACATTGTGACTTGTTGGCTTTGGCGCCATAGAAGATCGCATGTCGGACTTCATGCTGTTCCAGCACGGATTGCAATGCGCCGGTGTTCAGTGCAAAGGCGTGTGGCCATACAAGATTCAGGGGGGAGCCATGTTGTGCAACGAGTTCAAGCAGTTTGTCGGGTTGGTTATGTAACAGCTGTGCGATGCATGCGTCCAATAATGGATTAAGCATTTTCGAAAGATGAACTTCTGTACACGCTTCATTGAGGCGCGTTATTGCAATAGACATAACTATCCCCTGGCGCTTATAGCGTCGTCATTCATATTTAAATCTCTGGAAGAGATCGATGAATGTGGTCTTGTCGTTCGTCGTGTTTTTAACGCTTATGCGTTTGGCGGTGGATGCCACACGAATCCTGCAGGCGAAACTGTGGCTTTGATGGTAATAATCGGTTCATAAAACAATTGCATAAGAACCCCATTCCATAAGGTTTATACGGGTGTAGCGATCGGCCACTAACTGCCGTTTTTCTTAATCTGACTCACCGCTGAGTGATGGTTAAATGATGTCGCGAGGCCATACTTTTGGTGAGCGTTAAGACTTGCCTAGGGTCATGAAAAGTTTCTCTTGGCGGCGTGAACAATATTGCTACCGAGAACGATTATCAAGTAAGGTTTTCAAATATTTCTTATTGATCCCGGCCGAACAGCGTTGCGCGAACGTGTATTTGCACGCTCTTGCGGGCGTTCGTCCCAAGTTTGAAAGCGTTGTTAATTCATTGATCAATAAGGGGTTAAACGTTGATCGGCGAGGGCGCTGACAGAGGCGCAATTCAGCCGCACCGAGGCCCCTGAAAATTTTGCAAAAACCACGACTGATGCACGCCAAGGAGAACTGCTATGAACACTGATCGTCCGATCACGACTGCCCTGCTTCCCATCAGCTACCTGTTCGTTCCGGGGAACCGTCCGGAGCGCTTTGCCAAAGCGGCTGAGGCCGGAGCGGATGCAATCATCCTGGACCTTGAGGATGCGGTTCATCCCGATAGCAAAGCCGCTGCTCGAGCTGCCATCTGGGCGTGGCAGGAGAGTGCGCCAAGTGTCGCGTGCCAGCGGTTTATCCGGCTCAACAGCGTCGGCAGCGCGTTGTTCCGCCAGGACCTGACGTGGTTGGGCGACATGCGTTACCCCGAGCGTTGCACCGGGGTATTCCTGCCCAAGGCCGAGGCGCCGCAAGCGTTGGCGCGGGTGGTCGAGCAGTTGCTGGCGTGGCAACCCCAATTGCACATTGTCGCGATCATCGAGACGGCCAGAGGCTTGCAGCAGGTGGAGGCGATTGCTGCGGTTCCCGGCCTGGCACGCCTGGCCTTTGGCTCGCTGGATTTTTCCCTGGATATCAATTGCGGCCAGGTGCCTGAGGCGTTTGTGTACGCACGCAACCGCATCGTGCTGGCCTCTCGCACTGCGGGTTTGCCGGCACCGATCGACGGAGTCACGCCGGCGATCAACGACCTGGCGGTGGTCGCCCAGGACTCGCTTTACGCTCGCTCCCTCGGGTTCGGGGCCAAGCTGTGCATCCATCCCGCGCAGTTGGCGACGGTGCAGCGCGCATTTCTACCCGATGCGCAGCAATTGGCCTGGGCCGGTCGGGTGATGAGTGCCGTGGCCGGGGGCAGCCATGCGGTGCAAGTTGACGGCGAAATGGTCGACCTGCCGCTGATCGAACAGGCGCAACGCCTGTTGGACATGGCCCGCCGACACGCAGCGGTCGCCAAGACCGGAGCTTGCTGAGCATGCTGCCGGGACAGGAAGGGACCATTGAGCAGACCTATCAGATTGCGCTGCGACCGGTGTGCGAAGTGCTGCAATCGGAACAGGTGGACCCGGCGAATGTGCAGTGGCTATGCGACTCGATTATCCGCGCAGGGCATTGGCTGGAACCGATCATTGTCGAGCGCTCGCAAGGCATCGTGATGGACGGTAACCATCGCCTGAATGCAGCGTTGCAGTTGGGTCTGTGTCGGGTGCCGTGCATCCAGCTCGACTACGCGGACCCACGGGTGTGCGTACGGCACTGGCACACGGGGCACGCGTTCGAGGTCGCGCGGATTTTCAACACCATCGCTCGTGGCGAGATCTTTCCGTACAAGACCACACGGCATGTGTTTGATCCGGCGCTACCGGTCATCGCGATCCCGCTGGACCGCCTGTACGAATGAGTCGTGTAAAAAAATCAAGTGGGTGGGTGATACTTTTTCGCACGTCGACTGGCATTAGGAGTGATTCCCATTTTCTCTCGTTGAAAGGATCCTCTCGTCATGCCTGTTGCCAGTCGGCCTTGCGGTGAACGCGCGTTAACCCTCGCTATTCGAACCGCCCTGTTGAATTTCGTCATGGTCGCAGCGGGCGCCAATGCCTGGGCTGAGACACCAACGCCTGCCGCCACGGATGACAGCACGCCCAGCCTGACCCTCGACACCACCACGATCGACGGCCGCTACAACGGCCCGACGGCACTGCCCGAGGTGCTTGCCGGTGGGCAGGTGGCGCGCGGCGCGCGGCTGGGCATGATGGGCAACAAAGACGTGATGGACACGCCGTTCAGCGTCACCAGCTACACCGCCAAAACCCTCGCCGACCTGCAAACCGTCACCGTTGCCGATGCTCTGGAGCGCGACCCGTCGGTGCGCTCGACCGGCCAGACCGGTGGTATCGTCGATTCGTTTTTCATTCGCGGTTTTGCCATCGGCGAAGGCAACCTGGGTGAGCTGGCCTACGACGGCGTGTATGGCGTGGCCCCCAATTACCGGGCGTTTACCGAGTACGCCGAGCGTGTCGAAGTGCTCAAGGGGCCGGGTGCCTTGATGTATGGCATCTCGCCCAACAGTGGCGTGGGTGGGGTCATCAACATTGTTCCCAAACGGCCGCTGGAGGAAGACCTGACCCGGTTCACCGGCAGCTACGCGTCGGACTCCCAGGCGGGCGGGCACCTGGATATCAGTCGGCGTTTTGGTGAGGAAAACCAGTTCGGCGTGCGCTTTAACGGCAGCCTGCAGGGCGGCGACACGGCGGTGAACGACCAGCATCGCGACGTAGGCATCGGTGCGATTGCCCTGGATTATCGTGGCGAGCGACTGCGCCTGAACCTGGACTACATCAGCCAGAAAGAAAGCTTCGACGGTGCCTCACGCCCGTTCACCATCGCGCCGGGCGTTGACGTGCCATCCGCCCCCAATGGCCGCACCAGCCTGCCGCAAAAGTGGGGTTGGTCGGATACCAAGGAACAGTCCGCATTGCTCGGCGGTGAATATGATCTGAGCGACAACCTCACCGTTTTCGCCCATGCAGGGGGCGGCAGGTCGGATGTGAAACGCATGTCCGACCAGGTGCCGCGCATCCTCAATGACGCGGGCGACACCAGCAACGTCCCGGGCTATTACAAATTCAACGTCGACCGTTCTACCGCCGATGTGGGGATGCGCGGGCTCTTCGCCACCGGGCCGGTAACCCATACCACCACGCTGATGGCGACCCGTTACCAGGATGAGCTGTCGCGGGGCATCAACAACGGCACCACAATCCTCTCCAATATCTACCACCCGGTGGACACGCCCAAGCAATACATCAACACGCCCAAGGTGCTGCGAATCTCCGAGTCGGAGCTGTCCGGCGTGGCGTTGACCGACACCTTGGGGATGCTGGACGACCGTCTCCAACTGAGCCTGGGCGTACGCCGGCAGTTTATCGAGTCGCGTAACTACAATGCCGCCGGCACCGTCAGCTCGCGTTACAGCGCCAACGCCACCACGCCGTTGCTGGGTGTGGTGGTCAAGCCCTGGGAGGACGTCTCCCTCTACTACAACTACGTCGAAGGGCTGAGCAAAGGCGATGCGGCACCGGGCACGGCGAGCAATGCCGGGGAAACCTTTGCGCCGTATGAGTCCAAGCAGCACGAACTGGGGGTGAAGTATGAACACGGCACCTTCATGACCACACTGGCGCTGTTCCAGATCGAAAAACCTGCCGGCGAACTGGGCGCCAATGGCGTGTATTCGGTGCAGGCCGAACAGCGCAACCGTGGTCTGGAACTCAGCGTGTTCGGCGAAGTGGCCACCGGCACCCGTTTGATGGGGGGGGTGACCTTCCTCGATGGCGAGCTGACCCAGTCGGCGACAGCCGCTAACCAGGGCAACAAGCCGGTCGGCGTGCCCGATATCCAGGCCAACCTGTGGGCGGAATACGACACCCCCTGGCTGGAAGGTTTCACCCTCACGGGTGGTGCGATCTACACCGACAGCCAATACGTCAACCAGGCCAACACCCAGGAACTCGACGCCTGGACCCGCATTGACGCCGGTGCGCGTTACGCCACCAAGATAGAAGGGCGGCCGACGACATTCCGCGCCACGGTGCAGAACGTGTTCGACCGTGAGTACTGGTCCGGCGTGGCCTCCTATGGTGCGTTTTCCCCGGGGTATCCGCGTACCTTGCAACTATCGGCGACCGTCGATTTTTGACCATGGCCGGTATGGATCAAGCAGTCTGAGCCGCGCGTAACATCACTATTGCGGCGGCTCTTGAACCCCCAGGTTTCGATACCGTTGCTTACCCCACACGGTGGGATCCGGCGTCACCTCGATCACCGTGGTCGGCGGTGTATTGATCCGAAACCCGGGCTCCATCTTTGCCCGCATTTCGAGGTACTGGCCGAGGAAGGCGTCGTACGCCAGGCGGGGGGCGTACTGCACGTTGCCGTTCTGGTCCACCGCCTCGCCATGATAGAAAAAGTCCACACTCTGGGCGAGGGGCAGTGACAGGCTGGCGATAGGCTTGTAGTCACCTTCATAAAGCGTTAGTCGCAGCTTGGCGCTGGTCCCATAGAGCAGCGCCATCTGTTCGGCGAACCAGTTGATGTAGTTGTCGCCGTTAATCCGCGTTGGTTCGACAGGCAACGTATAGGCACTGTCGAGGTCATGGTTTTTACGCAGGCGGCCGGCCATGCCGTTGAGCTCCAGCCCTTCACCGAACTTGATGTCGACCTGTTCTCCCGCCTCGATCTTGATTGGCTTGTTCACTGAAAGTGCAGGCCACAGCAAGTTCTTGGCGCCGTATGAGCCGCCGCCCTTCGACAGGTTTTTTGCCTGCACGATCTCCCACCTGGCCGCTGTCAGGACAAGGGGCGCCGCCGTGATGTTCGTCGCGCGCACGGACAGGAAAACCTGCTCGTTGACTGACTGCCTGTCACCACTGGGGCGCCCGAACATCGGCGTCGGGCTAAACCACGCCTCTGCAACAAAGAGCCTGCGACCCTGGCTTGCGGTGGTTATGTTGGTCAGGCGTTGCAACGCTTCTTCGGTGATACCGATGCAATAGCTTGTCCCCGATGCGCCCGCACCGCTGACGATGGACGAACATGGGCCCGATGTCTGCATATTCGGGGCCTGCGCCAGGGCCAGCCCAGGCATGGCCAGCACCCAAAGCATCATCGCCGCACGGCGAAGTTCAACGCCCCTCACGGCCGGGTATCGACTGTGGACTTAACCACAGCGCCTTGCCCGGTCACGATCGGCGAAGCCGCTCCGTAGGTAGACATTCCGTCCCTTGCCGGGCGGGGCGCAGGCGCTGATCGGGTTGGCCCGGTGACGTGGACCTCGACCTTCGCGCCAGCTGCGATAACGATGGGAGCGCCGTCGTTATAGGTGGTCGTCGAGGGCGCCGGTTGCTGCGCCGGATCGAGTCTCACGCCGACTCCACCAGGCCTTGCATCGATCTGCACCCCGCGATTTTGAACCAGTGCCGCAGCGACCAATAGCGCCGTCACAACGGTCACCGTGATCGCAACAAACGTTCCAGTGCGCCCGTTTTTCCCGCGTGCACGCGTTTTCTGCGAGAAATTACCCAACTTCAAACTCCTGTAAATGAAGGCTGCGGTATCCGTACGGCCGCTGCCGGCAGCGGCGGCTTCAAACGAATGACGAAGCTTACATCAGCACACTCGTTGGTGGTCGCCCAATCTTCATTGCCCGGGTGGTGTGCCCACGGCGCGGTACACTCGGATATAGGGTTATTGGATAAAAAGATTTATTGACTAAAATAAAATATCGGATAATTATTCCTGTGCATCTGCTCCCACGCAGAGTCATTTTCAGGGTTATCCCGATGAGTGTTAAAACCCCGTCTGTACTGGCGACTCTATACGTCGAGGCCAATGAGTCGTGCTTTGCAACCCCCGTGGCACCTGCGCTGATGCAGGGCTTCCCGGCCGAGCCGAAACACCGGGTAACGTGGCACAACTGGATGCGCGCGCCCTTCAGCCAGTGGGGGTTCCGTCATCTGGCGCGGCTGCGTCCCACGATTGATGTGGCGGCGGGTTCAAGGCCTGCCGGTCAGCTCAAGGAAGCGCCCACAGCGCTGGACCCGCTGTGTTTCGACAGCGAATGCGGGCTCAGCATCAGCGTGATCGAACACCTTGTGGCCAGCCAGACCGACGCCTTTTTAGTGATGCAGGGCGACACGGTGTTGTTCGAGCGCTACTTCAACGGCCAGCGCGCGGATGATCGGCACATCATGTTCTCGGTGACCAAGTCGCTGATCGGCACCCTTGGCGAACAACTGGTTTCCAACGGCATGCTCAAGCCCGAGCTGTCCGCCGCGTACTACGTGCCTGAGCTGGTGGGCAGTGCGTTTGGCGATGCTACGGTGCGCCAGTTGTTCGATATGGCCGTGGGCATCGACTACAGCGAGGTGTATGACGATCCCGCCTCCGAGAGTTCGCAGTACGGTTATGCCTGCGGTTTCCAGCCAGCACCGGCGCAGTACGCCCAGTTTGAATCGCTGTACCAATACCTGCCGTCACTGAAAAAACGTGGCGCACACGGCGGCTTTTTCCATTACGTGACCGCCACCACCGAAGTCCTGGCATGGGTCATGGAACGGGCCTCGGGCCAGGCGTGCAGTCAGATGCTGGAACAGATCTGGAGGCGCTTGGGGTGCGAGCGCGACGGTTATTTCATGGCCGATCCCTGGGGCCGTAACGTTGCCGGGGCGGGCTTCAGTGCCACCTTGAGAGACATGGCGCGCTTCGGTCGCCTGCTCGCCAATGACGGTCGTCAGGACGGGGTCGAGCTGCTGTCGCCCGAGACCGTAGCGCGTATCGCCGCCGGTTCTGATCCGGCGATCTACGCGCAAAATGCCGAGTTCTCCAGCTGGACGCCGGGTGCGTCCTATCGCAGCCAGTGGTACGTGTTCAACGACCACAGCCAAGCCCTGATGGCCGGAGGGATCCACGGCCAATACCTGTTCATCGACAAACCGTCCGGCGTGGTGATCGTCAAGCAATCGTCACTCACCGATGCGGTCAGCCCGTTCGATACCGACAGCGTGCGCATGCTGCGCGCAATCGCCGCCCACCTGAGTCGCTGATCCACGCCAAACAATAAGAGTCTTGCGTTCTATTCACCTGGCTTGCCCAGGTGTTGGCGGCGCCCTGCGTCGCCATTGACTGCCCTGTAACAACAATAATTCCACAGGAGCTTCTTATGGTTTTCACCAAGCGTTTCTCTCGAGCGCTGTTAGCGCTCGGCTTACCCTTGACCACCCACGTTGCGTTGGCGGGCTACACCTTTGAGGACGGCGATCTCAAGGGGGAAGTCAACCTCACCGTGGGCGGGGCGACGCTGTTTACCCGTGGCGTCAACTTCGGCAGCGGCCAGGTCGATGCGCGCAACGGAAAAAACGGCGGCGCCAGGATCAACTGGCAAGAGGTCTACGTAAAACCGGGGGTCAAGCTCGAGTATGCGCTGCAACCGGATTTCAGCCTGCTGGCCGGCGGTTCCCTGGTGGGGGCGAGCACGTTCGGCGATGGCGATGCGGGAGGCTTCACCCGCAGCTCCGACGGCAAGGTCGCAGCCGAAGAACTCTACGGCGGTTTTCGCGCCGGCGAGTGGAAGTTCACCGCCGGCCGCCAGAACTACATGATCGGTACGGGGTTCATCGTCATGGACGGTAACCTCGACCAGTACAAGGACGGCGCCTACTGGCTCGGCCCGCGAACCGCCTTCAAGGATTCAGCGATCCTGGCCTGGGATCATGGCGCGCTGAAGTCCCAGGTATTCACCCTGCGCACCGATGATGACCTGGGCGATTTCCGCATGACCGGCGTCAACCTCGACTACAACCTCGATGACCAGGTGACGCTCGGTGCCATGGCCATGAAGGTCAATGCCCTCGGCCCCAGGGGCAGCACGCTGCCGCGCCGTCGGGACGGGATGCAGGTGTACAACGTCAGGGCGCTCAACGCCAAGGTGCCCGGCGTCCAGGCCCTGACCCTGAATGCCGAGTACGCGCTGGAGCGCGGCAGCGGCGAGGGTGTCGACTACGATGCCAACGCCTGGTATGCCCAGGCCGACTATGCCTTCACTACCTTGCCGCTGACGCCGATCGTTGGCTACCGCTACGCGAGCTTTTCCGGCGACGACAACCTCACCGACAACCGCCAGAAAGCCTGGGATTCACTGAGCAAAGGCTTTGTCGACTGGAGCACGTGGCTGGTCGGGGATGTGGTCGGCAACTACCTGCTGTTCAACAGCAACGAAAACGTCCAGCAGTTCTCCCTCAAGACCCACCTCAACGACACCCTGACCCTCGGCGCGATTCACTACCAGTTCTGGCTGGACGAGAAAAACTACATGGGCGCGCCGGTCAGCGATCGGCGCTTTGCTGACGAAAGTGTGGTTTTCCTCGACTGGACGCCCACGCCGTCGTTCTATACGTCGCTGTCCTACAACTGGGTCAAGCCGCTGGCCGCCGCCAAACAGGTGTTCGGTAACGACCAGATGTTCAGTGCGCTGGAACTGTATTTCACCTACCGCTATTAAGTGCTGCGAGCCATCGCGGCCGCGCTGGAGTGTTTTGATCATGAACAGATTTTTGCGTAACACCGTGCTGGGCACTGTCGCCTCGTTGCTCATCAGTGGTTTTTGCCTGGCTGAAGAACGCACCGTACGGATCTACAACTGGATCGAATACCTGCCACCCGAAGTGCTCAAGAGTTTCCAGGAAGAAACCGGCATTCGCCCGATTTACGATGTGTTCGACAGTGCCGAAACCATGGAGTCCAAGCTGCTGACGGGCAACTCCGGGTATGACGTGGTGTTCCCCGGCACCGCCAACCTGGGGCACTTGATCAAGGCGGGTGCCGTGCAGCCGCTGGACCGCCAGCAGTTGCCGAACTGGCAGCACCTGGACCCGCAGTTCATGCAATCCCTGGAAGCCGTGGGTGACACCGGCAACCGCTACGCCGTGCCTTACCTATGGGGCACCACATTGATCGGCTACAACGTCGACAAGGTGCGCAAGGTCCTGGGGCCCGACGTGCAGATGAACAGCTGGGACATCATCTTCAAGGAAGAAAACCTCGCCAAGCTCGCCAGTTGTGGCGTGGGTTTCCTCGACGCCGGCAACGAGATCCTGCCGATTGCCCTGCACTACAAGGGCCTCGACCCCAATAGCCAGAAGCGTGAGGACTATGTGCAAGCCCAGGCCGTGATGATGAAGATTCGCCCTTACGTCACTTACTTCAACTCGTCGCGCTACGGCATGGACCTGGCCAACGGTGATATCTGTGTGGGCGTGGGCTGGTCCGGCGGTGTCGCATTGGCCACGCGACTGGCGGATGCCGCCGGCAAGGGCGTCAAGGTTGAGATGGCACTGCCCAAGGAAGGCGCGCCGATGTGGGCGGACGTGATGATGATCCCGGCCAAGGCACCCGATCTGGCGGAGGCCCATGCGTTCATCAATTACATCCTGCGCCCGGACGTGATTGCGCGCATCAGCAACAAGATCGGCTACCCCAACCCGAACAAGGACGCCACTGCGCTGGTGGACGCCAGCATTCGCAACGACCCCAACATGTATGTGCCGGAGGAAGCGCGCAAGACCCTGTTCGCCCTGGAACCGATTCCGGCCGCCGTGGAGCGCATCCGTACCCGCACCTGGACGGCCATCAAGAGCAACCGCTGATCAGTATGGCCCGGTGCGTGCGCGCCGGGCCTGGAGCTTGCCATGACTGAACGGATGGACATTGCCCCCAACTTGCAGCGGGTGCTGACCCTGCGCGTCGCGATAGGGCCGGGTGTGACCCTGGGCGACAGCGTTGAAGGCCTGCGCTGCAACTACCCGATTGTGGGCGGGGACTTCGATGGGGTCGGCATCAGCGGCCAGGTCCTGGCGGGCGGAGACGATTGTTTTGTTTTGCGCCCGGATGGCATCGGTCAACTGGATGCCCGCTACAGCCTGAGGACCGACGAAGGCGAGGTGATCAACATCCGTAACCGGGGTGTGCTGAGCATGACTGAGTACGGGCGACAGCTGGAGCGCGACGGTCAATGGCCGATTCCTGAGACGGAGTACCGCTGCACCTGCACCCCGCTGTTTCAGGTGCCCAAGGGGCGGCTGGACTGGCTCACCCGTTCAAGTTTTATCGGCCTGGTGCATTACCCGGGCGCCGACCAGGTGGTGATTCGTTGCTATCGCTTTTACTGAGGCCCGGCCCTGGAAGCTGTCAGGCCTGCATGCCGTAAAACAGCAGCTCGGTGATGCGCCGTACCTGCGTCGAGTGCGCGTCGATATCCGGCTGTTCCTGGTTCACCAGCCTGAACAGTTGCAGGTGCGAATAGTCGTTCAACAGGAACGCGGCCAATTCCACATCGAGTTGCGGGCGCAGCTTGCCGGCCCGTTGCAGTTCCCGCAGCAGTTCGCTGATTTCCGCCCTGAGCGCATCGTTCATGGCGCGATAACCGGCCGGCAGTTCATTGCTGCCGCCGAACAGGATCAGCGGCAGCAGTTCACGCCAGAGGCTGGGGTGCATGACTTCCAGGGCATAGCCGGTGAGCAGGCTTTCCAGGTGGCACAACGCTTCGACCGGATCGTCCATTGTGTGGATCTCGCGGCGGGTGTCACTGATTGCGCGCTGATCGGCGTGATGCAGGATTTCCAGGATGATTTCCTGCTTGTTGCCGAAGTACTTGAACACCGTCGGCGGCGACACCCCGGCCTGGCTGGCGATCTGTTCGATGGTGGTGTTCTGGAAACCCTGGCGTTCAAACAGCTCGATCGCGGCCTGGCTGATAGCTTGCCGGCGTTCGGCTTTCTGACGTTCACGCAGTCCGCTCACAGGAGATCCTTGTCACGAGTAAAAAGAGGGGCGCTTATCGCCCCGGTATCCCTGCAAAATACTTAATTGGGTAAAGCTTTTAAAGCACTAATTGGCATTCAAGGGATTTGCCGCTGATGCTTCTTCAACCGGTAGGCAAATTGAGCGCGGCTGAGCCCCACAAGCCTGGCAGCGGCGGCCAGGTTGCCGGCGTTGCGTTGCAGGGCTTCGTTGAGCAGGCGCGATTCAAGGCCTTCGATGGAAAACCCCGGTTCCAGTTGGCCAAGGGTGTCGAACAATGCCAGGCACGGCGGCGGTGCGCTGTTGGACAGGCTGCCGTGGTCGTCCAGGCCGTAGGGATCGGCCGGCATCGGTTCGTTGCGAAACAGGTGCACCAGGTCAATGGGTTGGCCTTCGTCACTGGCGATCAGGCCGCGTTCGATCAGGTTTTGCAGTTCGCGCACATTGCCCGCGAAGTCATAGCGCAGCAACACCTTCAGGGCGCGCATGGTCAGGCCCGCCGGCGTTCGCGCGTATTCCTGGCAGAAGCGCGTGAGGAACGCATTGATCAACAGCGGGATGTCGTCCCGGCGTTCGCGCAGCGGGGGCAGGGCGATGGGGTAGACATTCAGGCGGTAGAACAGGTCTTCACGAAAGCTGCCGTCAGCCACGGCTTTACGCAGGTCGATATTGGTGGCGGCCACCACGCGCACATCCACCTTGATCCCGCGCACCCCGCCGACCCTTTCGATTTCCCGTTCCTGCAAGGCCCTCAGCAACTTGCTTTGCCCGGCCAGGCTGAGGCTGGTGATTTCATCCAGAAACAGCGTGCCGCCCTGGGCCCGTTCGAAACGTCCAGGGCGTGAGTGCGTCGCGCCGGTATACGCGCCGCGTTCGACACCGAACAGTTCGGCCTCGATCAGGTTGTCCGGAATGGCAGCGCAATTGAGTGCCACGAACGGGCTGTCCTGGCGGCGGCTGAGCTGGTGCAACTGGCGCGCAAACATCTCCTTGCCGACCCCGGACTCGCCGCTGATCAACACCGTTGCCGGGGTCAGTGCGACACGTTGCAGGGCTTGTGTCGCGGCGTTGAAGGCCGCACTCGCACCCACCAGTGTTTGCGGCGGGTTGGCCCTGGCACTGTGGCTCACCGGGTGGTCGGGCGTGGGCGCGATCGTGGCGTTGGTGACGGCCTGGGACACATTCAGGTAGCGCAGGTCCTGCTCGACGTCACCCCACTGCTCCGCGGTCTTGCCGATCACCCGGCAACAGCGGTGGCCCATGCCCCGGCATTCCACCTCGCGGAAAATCACCATTTGCCCGAACAGGCCACTGACAAAACCGATGGCATAGCCGGTTTCAGTCCAGCACACCGGGTCCTGGCCGATGCCGTAGGCACCCACGTGTTCATCGGCTTCGCACGAGTGGTGCCAGAGGAACTCGCCTTCATAGAACCCCGAGTCGGCATCGAACTTGAAGTGCAGCGGTTCAACCTTGGTCATGCCTTCCAGGGTGTGCAGGTGGGTCCCGGCGCGGAACACCGCGGCGGCATCGGCCTGTGGCCAGCGCTCGCGGATCAACCGCGCGTCCCGCGCGCCGGAGACATAACCGGTGCGGGTGAACAGGCCACGCGCCTGCTCCAGCCCCAGGCGTTCAATGACCTCCGCGCGCAGGGCACCGAACGACGAACCGTGCAGCAACACCATGCGTTGATCGTTGAGCCAGATACGCCCGTCTTCGGGCGAGAAGAACAGGCAATCGGTCAGTTCCGCCGGGGTGGGCGAACTGCTCTCACTGAGTTGACGGCTGTCGCCGCGCGGATGGTAGGGCGCGCTGGCCACCCGGTCGTCGGGCAGCGCGCTGTGGGGATTAGTCATTGTTATGCCCCTGCAAAGCGAGTGATCGATATGAGTAACTGCTCAGATAGTTATTAAACATAACCTTATCAATTGAACAAGTGGTGGTGCCGCGGTTTTTGCAGCCGATGGGGCGGTGAGGCGTGGGCGCCGCGTGGCAGGCCTCGTCCCAGAGCCCTCGGTCCTTTATGTCTGCGTCGTTGGGTGCAAGCGGCACAGCCTTTGCTCAAGGCTTGATGCGGCGTTTGCACCCTGTGCAGGCGATGACAATTACAAGAACCGGGAGTTGCCATGTCAGTACCTGAAACCACCCACTTGCTACAGCGGGCCATTGCGTCCGAATGCCTGTTCAACGGCGATTGGATACCTGCCTCGGGGTCCGTGATCGCGGTGATCGAACCCGCCACCGGCGAACCCCTGATGCGCTGCGCCATGGCCAACCCGGCCGACATCGCCGTCGCCTGCCGCAGCGCGGCCCTGGCGCAGCCGGCCTGGGCAGCACTCGGCCCACGGGAGCGCGCCGAGGTGTTTCGCAAGGCGGCGGACCTGGCCCAGCAGTCCTTTGCCGAACTGGTGCTGTACGTCGCGCGGGAAACCGGCGGCGCGTTGTTCAAGGGCGAGCACGAAGTGCGCGAGGCGATTGTGCTGCTGCATCAGGCGGCGGGGCTGTTGTCCCAACCTCACGGGCTGGTGCTGCCCAGTGCGGCCGGTCGCCTGTCCTATGCCCGGCGTCAGCCCCATGGCGTAGTCGGGGTGATTTCACCGTTCAATTTTCCGCTGGTGCTCTCGCTGCGCTCGGTGGCCCCGGCCCTGGCGGCGGGCAATGCGGTGGTGCTCAAGCCCGACCCGCAGACCCCGGTCAGCGGTGGTTTTCTGATCGCCCGGCTGTTCGAAGAGGCGGGCTTGCCCAAGGGCCTGCTGCAGGTATTGCCCGGTGCCGCGCCGGCGGGTGAGGCGCTGTGCCGCGATCCGAATGTGCAGATGATTGCGTTCACCGGGTCGACGGCGGCGGGGCGCAAAGTCGCCGAAGTGGCCGGACGACACCTGAAAAAAGTCGCGCTGGAACTGGGCGGCAAGAACCCGCTGATCATTCTCGAAGACGCCGACCTCGACCTGGCCGCGAGCAATGCCGCCTGGGGCGCCTGGCTGCACCAGGGGCAAATCTGCATGGCCACCGGCTTGATTCTCGCCCATGAATCCATCGCCGAACGCCTCACGCGCAAGTTGGTGGACAAGGCCCGGGCGTTGACCGTGGGCAATGCCGCCCGCGGTGAAGCCGCGCTCGGCCCATTGATCAACCAACGGCAATTGCAGCGCGTGCACGAGATCGTCAGCGACAGCCTGCAAGCGGGCGCGCGGTTGGAGGCGGGCGGCGAATACGACCAGTTGTTCTACCAGCCCACCGTGCTCAGCGGTGTGCGGCCTGGGATGCGCGCGTTTGAGGATGAAATCTTCGGCCCGGTGGCCACGGTGGTCAGTTTTGCCACGGACGAGGAGGCCATCGAACTGGCCAACCGCACCGAGTATGGCCTCTCGGCCGCGATCATCTCGCCTTCGGTCGGGCGTGCCATGGCCATCGGCGAGCGGCTTGACTGCGGCCTGCTGCACATCAATGACCAGACCGTCGCCGACGAATGCATCAACCCCTTTGGTGGGCGCGGCGCTTCCGGTAATGGCGGCAGCGTAGGCGGGCCGGCCGACTGGGACGAGTACAGCCAGTGGCAGTGGGTCACGGTGAAGAACACTGCGCCTGCCTATCCGTTTTGATCCACCTATGCCTATACAAAAACAAGAGGGCTTGAACATGAACCTGCACAACAAAACCCTGGTCGTCACCGGCGTCGCCTCCGGCATTGGCGCCGAGCTGGCGCGGCTCGCGCGCTTCCAGGGTGCCACGGTGATCGGCGTTGATCGCCATGCACCGCAACTGACCCTGGATGGCTTCTTCCAGGCTGACCTGGGCGATCCGGCCAGCATCGATGCCCTGGTGGCACGCCTGCCGGCGCGGGTCGACGGGCTGTGCAACATTGCCGGCGTGCCCGGTACCGCGCCCGTGCAAGCGGTGGCCACGGTCAACTACCTGGGGTTGCGGCACCTGACTCAAGCACTGCTGCCACGTATGGCGGCGGGCGGCAGCATCGTCAATGTCGCCTCGGTGCTCGGTGCGCAATGGCCGCAACGCCTGGAGCTGCACAAGGCCCTGGCTGCCACCCAAGGCTTCGAGGCCGGGCAGCAATGGCTGGCGGCCAATCCGGTGGAGCAGGCCAGCTGTTATCAGTACTTCAAGGAGGCGCTGATCGTGTGGAGCTTCCAGCAATCCCAGGCCTGGTTTCGTGATCACTCGGTGCGTATCAACTGCGTGGCGCCGGGGCCGGTGTTTACCCCGATTCTCGACGATTTTGTCAGCATGCTCGGGCCGGAGCGGGTGGCCGCGGACAGCCAGCGCATGACCCGTCCGGCCCTGGCCGATGAGGTGGCGGCGGTGATCGCCTTCCTGTGCTCCGACGCCGCGCGCTGGGTCAACGGGGTCAATCTGCCGGTGGACGGTGGGTTGGCGGCGACCTACGTGTAGGGGTTGCTACAGCGGTAAACCCCGGTGCGGATCCGCCGTGCCGGGGGTCTTGAACAACAACAAAAATACAGGACATACAAGATGCTCAAGCCTATCTTGCGGGCGGCTGCGGCCGGGACCTTTATCGCACTGTCATCGACTGCACATGCTTACGACTTGCCCGGCCTCAACCTGGGCAGCACCAGTTTCTACGACGGCTCACCGGCACCCGCCGGCCCGGGCTGGTACCTGGAGGAATACCTGACGTACTCCCGGGCCAGCCGTTTCAATGATGCCAACGGCCACAAGCTGGCACTGCCCAACCAGGACGTGGAAGTGGTGGCGCCTACCACACAGATCATCTACCTCGGCCAACCCTTGGCGAATGGCGCGATGCCCGGATTCACCCTGATCAACACCTCCCTGGCCCATGTGGATGTCGACGACGGGTTGAACAATGCGGCCCTGAGTTCTCGCGCCGGCTTTGGTGATGTGATTGTGGGGCCCTTCCTGCAACTGCCGACCCTGAGCCGCGCCGATGGCAGCCCGCTGTTGACCCAACGTATTGAAGCCGATATCTCGGTGCCGGTGGGCGCCTATGACCGCAAGCGCTCGATCAACCCAGGCAGCAACTTCTGGTCATTCAACCCGTATTACGCGGCGACGTACTGGTTCAGCCCGACGTGGTCGACGAGCGGGCGGTTCATGTACCTGTGGAATGGCAAGAACGATGATCCGCAGGCAGGCTTCGGGGATGTTTCCGATACCCAGGCCGGGCAGGCGTTGCATGCCAACCTGACCCTGCAATATGCCGTGAGCCAGCAACTGAGCGTGGGGGTTAACGGCTACTGGTTGAAGCAAATCACCGACACCCAGGTCGATGGGCACGCCGTGAGCGGGCGTCGGGAGAAGGTCTGGGCCATCGGCCCAGGCCTGGTCTACGGGTTCAGCAAGGAAGACGTGCTATCGGTAAATGCCTACTTCGAGCAGCAGGCGGAGAACCGCACGCAGGGCAACAAACTGGTGCTCAATTGGCTGCATAAGTTCTAGTGGGCGCCGTACGCACCATCACGCTGATGATGGTCAGTGCGGCAATCACCACCCCGGGGGAGGTCGCCAGCAGTACCCCGGCGGTGCCGGCGCCCGCGGCGAGCAGTTGCCCGGCCGCCAGCGGCCCGGCCACCGAACCCAGGCGGCCGACGGCCACCGCGGCACCGACACCGGTGGCGCGCACCGAGGTCGGGTAGGAGGGCGGTGCCGATGCGTACAGCACCAACTGCGCGGCCATGACGAACAGGCCGGCGGCAAAACCGGCAATGGCCATGGGCACGATGCCCACCGACAACCCGACCCCGGCCAACGCCGCCAGCAACCCGGCATACACACCCAGCACCACTTTGACCGCATTGCAGCGGTCCAGCAGCACGCCGCCGAGCAGCGAGCCGAGGGCGCCGCCGATATTGAAGAGCATCTGTACCATGCCCGCCTGGGGTTTGCTGAAACCTTGCTCCAGCAACAGCGACGGCAGCCAGTTAAGCAGCATGTACATCACGGTCAGGGTGAAGAAATAGCTGAGCCACAACGCCAACGTGGTGCGGGCGCGACCTTCGCCGAACAGCGCCTGGCCGGTGGAGGGGCGGGCGCCAGGGGTGGTGTCGCGCTGTTGGCGAAAGGCGCTGGACTCCGGCAGCAGCAGGATCATCAACGGTACGGCGAGCAACGGCGCCAGGCCACCGATGATAAAGGTGGTCTGCCAGTGCTCACTGGAAAACATCGCCACCACCGCGGCCAATGCGCCACCCAGCGGCACCCCGCAGTACATCACGCTGATGGCCGTGCCCCGGTTGCGTTCGCTCACCGCTTCGGCGCACAGCGCGATCAGGTTGGGCAACGCGGCGCCCAGGCCCAGGCCGGTGAGAAAGCGCACCAGCAACAGGCTGGCGTAGCTGTCGACAAACGCCGTGCTCAGGGAAAACAGCCCGAATAGCAGCACGGCACCCACCAGGATTTTCTTGCGCCCGATGCGGTCGGCGACCCAGCCGCCGAAGAACGCCCCCGGCAGCAGGCCGATGATGCCGACGCTGAACACCCAGCCGAGCATCTTCGGATCCAGGGCGAACGTTTGACGTAACCCAGCGGCGGCAGTGCCGGCGGCCTGCAGATCGAACCCTTCGATCAGCGCAACGATAAAGCACAACGCAATAGTCAGCGTCGAACGACGCGATGGAGTGTCCATGGGCAAACCTCATTGTTGTTTTTGTTGTGGTGACGAGCGCGAGTGGCTGCTGATGATTAAGATAACAAAGATAACTAAAAAATGAATCGTGGATTAATCCGCCCATAAAACATGGATAAATTCATGTAATTCATAGGCTTGTGATGTTGATCCATATGCAACTAAAAAATAGATAGCTTTATTAATGTTCGATTATCGCTCAGTTGCGGTTGACGGGCACCGCCGGCTGTTTCCATTCTTGGCTCGCGAAGCCGACCGGCCGAGCGTGTGCCACCCCAAAAACAACAACAAAAAATGGACATCGAACATGCCAGAACTCCCTATGGAGCACGCCGTTGCAGCGGCGCCCGTCGCCTGTGTGTCGAACAATACCCCACGCCTGCTCATGGCATGCCTGGCCTTGAGCGTGCTGCCCACTTCGCTGTGGGCCGCAGGCTTTATCGACGACAGCCACGGCACCTTGACCTTGCGCAATTACTACCTGGACCGCGACTACAAGGACGACGGAGCGAAGACCGCCGCGCGGGAATGGGCCCAGGCGTTCATCCTCAACCTGGAATCGGGCTACACCCCGGGCCCGGTGGGCTTCGGCCTGGATGTGCGCGGGCTGATAGGGGTCAAGCTCGACTCGTCGCCGGACCGCAGCGGCACCGAGTTGCTGCCGGTGTCGGCCAGCGACAAGCGCGCCGCCGATGAGTACTCGCGCCTGGCCCCGACTGCCAAGCTGCGGTTTGCGCAAACGACAGTGAAGGCCGGCGATGTGTCGATCTTCCTGCCGTTCGCCTTTGCCAGTCCGTCGCGCCTGCTGCCGCAAACCTTTCGCGGCACCACCTTGAGCTCCAAGGACATCGAGGGCCTGACCCTTAACACCGGCTACATCGACCGCATCAACAAACGCGACTCCACCGACTACCAGGCCATGACCATCGCCTCGCCCAACCGGCGTTTCAACGCCACCGCCACCACGTCGCACCTGGCGTATGTGGGCGGTGACTACCAGGTCAACAAAGACCTCAGCCTGCGCGTCTATCACTCCCAGGTCGCGGACCTCTACCAGCAGGACACCCTGGCGCTGCTGCACAACCTGCCGTTGGGTGATGGCGTGTTCACCAGCGACCTGCGCAGCTTTTTCAGTCGCGAGGATGGCAGTGCCAAGGCGGGCAAGGTGGATAACCGCAACCTCTCGGCGCTGTTCGGCTACCGCCTCGGCGGCCATCGCGTCAGCCTTGGCTATATGCACTCAAGCGGGGAGACGGCCACACCCTATATCTCCGGCACCGAGTTGATGGGCATGAGCGAACTGACCATGAGCTCGGACTTTCTTAACGCCAAGGAGCGCACCTGGCAGGCCATCTACGACTATGACTTCGCTGCGGCGGGTGTGCCGGGGTTGAAGACTCGGCTGCGCTATGTGCGCGGCGACAACATCGAACTGGCCGCTTTCAATGCCGAGGACCGCAAGGAGCGCGAGTTCCAGATGGAGTTGGGGTATGTGATCCAGGACGGCCCGCTGAAGAACGTCGGGTTCATGGCGCGCAAGTCGATCTACCGCAATGACTTCCCCGGCGGCGCGGCGTTTCGCGATGAAAACCAGACCCGTTTCCTGGTGCTCTACACCGTGGCGCTCTGGTAAGCCGCTCAGTCCTGGTAGACCTTCTTCAGCAGGCGCAGCAGCTCTTCGCGTTCCTGGGCGTCAAGGGCGGCCGTGGCGTCCAGGTCACTCTGGGCGGCGATCGCCTTGAGCTCCTTGAGCAGGGTTTCGCCGCTCTTGCTGAGGAAGATCCCGTAGGAGCGCTTGTCCGGCTTGCAGCGCACCCGCACGGCGAGGGCGCGGCTTTCCAGCTTGTTCAGCAACGGCACTACCTGGGGCGGCTCGATGGCCAGGGCGCGGGCCAGGTCGGCCTGCATCAGCCCGGGGTTCTGCTCGATGATCGCCAGGGCGGAGAACTGTGCGGGGCGCAGGTCGTGGTCCGACAGCCGGCCGATCAGGTTCTGGAACAACTTGAGCTGGGCGCGGCGCATGGCGTAGCCGATCAGATCGTCCAGGGCTGAATCCAGCGGCGGCCGTACCTCGTCGTTGTCGGGCAGGGCCTGGCTGGCGGCGGCGATGGTGGAAGGCTTGGCCATTGGCAGTGCAATCCTCAGAAGGTGGAGGTTAAGAAGTCTATCTAGTTTGCCGGGGTTGGCGCGTCATGGCTATGCCGGCTTTTCACAACGCCTGGAAAACACAGGTTTCATCGCGTAAAAATATTGGTTATCCGAATTAATAGTTAATTGACATAACTATATTTGCGGTTTAATTTCGACTCATCTTCAAACCCAGAACAAGAGCGTACCGCCATGAGCAATTACGAAGGCCGTTGGACCACCGTCAAGGTTGAGATCGAAGAAGGCATCGCCTGGGTCATTCTCAATCGTCCGGAAAAACGCAACGCCATGAGCCCGACCCTGAACCGGGAAATGATCGACGTCCTCGAAACCCTCGAGCAGGACCCTGCCGCCGGCGTGCTGGTGCTGACCGGTGCCGGCGAAGCCTGGACCGCCGGCATGGACCTCAAGGAATACTTTCGCGAGGTGGACGCCGGCCCGGAAATCCTCCAGGAAAAAATCCGCCGCGAAGCCTCGCAATGGCAATGGAAACTGCTGCGCATGTACGCCAAGCCGACCATCGCCATGGTCAATGGCTGGTGCTTCGGCGGTGGTTTCAGCCCATTGGTGGCCTGCGACCTGGCGATCTGTGCGGACGAAGCGACCTTCGGCCTTTCGGAAATCAACTGGGGCATCCCGCCGGGCAACCTGGTGAGCAAGGCCATGGCCGACACCGTGGGCCATCGCCAATCGCTGTACTACATCATGACCGGCAAGACCTTTGGCGGGCAGAAAGCCGCCGAAATGGGCCTGGTCAACGAAAGCGTGCCGCTGGCTCAACTGCGCGAAGTGACCATTGAACTGGCGCGCAACCTGCTGGAGAAAAACCCGGTGGTGCTGCGTGCCGCCAAGCATGGCTTCAAGCGCTGCCGCGAATTGACCTGGGAGCAGAACGAGGATTACCTCTACGCCAAGCTCGATCAGTCGCGCCTGCTCGACACCGAAGGCGGTCGCGAGCAGGGCATGAAGCAGTTCCTCGACGACAAGAGCATCAAGCCTGGCCTGCAGGCGTATAAACGCTGAAGGGCGCGGCCGCCTGGCCGCGCCGTTGTACCCTGCTTGAACGTATTCCCGATAAAGACAATAAAGAGGAATCACCATGCTGGACGTGCCCCTGTTGATCGGCGGCCAGTCGTGCCCCGCCCGTGACGGTCGAACCTTCGAGCGCCGCAACCCGGTGACCGGTGAAGTGGTCTCGCGGGTGGCCGCCGCCACCCTGGAAGATGCCGACGCCGCCGTCGCCGCGGCCCACGCCGCGTTCCCCGCGTGGGCGGCGCTGGCGCCCAACGAACGCCGCACCCGCTTGCTCAAGGCTGCCGAGCAATTGCAGGCGCGCAGCGCCGAATTTATCGCCGCCGCCGGCGAAACCGGCGCCATGGCCAACTGGTATGGCTTCAACGTGCGCCTGGCGGCCAATATGCTGCGCGAAGCGGCGTCGATGACCACCCAGATCACCGGTGAAGTGATCCCCTCCGATGTTCCCGGCAGTTTCGCCATGGCCTTGCGTCAGCCCTGCGGCGTGGTGCTGGGCATCGCGCCGTGGAATGCCCCGGTGATCCTCGCCACCCGCGCCATCGCCATGCCGCTGGCCTGCGGCAATACCGTGGTGCTCAAGGCCTCGGAGCTGAGCCCGGCGGTGCACCGCCTGATTGGCCAGGTGTTGCAGGATGCCGGCCTGGGCGATGGCGTGGTCAATGTCATCAGCAATGCCCCGGCGGATGCCGCTGCGATTGTCGAGCGGCTGATCGCCAACCCGGCCGTGCGCCGGGTCAACTTCACCGGCTCGACCCATGTGGGGCGGATTGTCGGCGAGCTCTCGGCGCGTCACCTCAAGCCGGCCTTGCTGGAACTGGGCGGCAAGGCGCCGTTGCTGGTGCTCGACGACGCCGACCTCGACGCGGCGGTGGCAGCGGCGGCCTTTGGCGCCTATTTCAACCAGGGCCAGATTTGCATGTCCACCGAGCGCCTGATTGTCGATGCCAAGGTCGCCGATGCCTTCACCGCCAAGCTCGCGGCCAAGGTCGCGACCCTGCGCGCGGGCGATCCCATGGCGGCGGATTCGGTCCTGGGTTCCCTGGTGGACGCCGGCGCCGGCACGCGCATCAAGGCCCTGATCGACGATGCCCTCGCCAAGGGCGCGCGGCTGGTAGTGGGTGGCCAACTGGACGGCAGCATCCTGCAGCCGACCCTGATCGATGGCGTTACCGAGCATATGCGCCTGTACCGCGAAGAATCTTTCGGCCCGGTGGCGGTGCTGCTGCGCGGTGACGGGGATGAAGCCTTGTTGCGCCTGGCCAACGACTCCGAGTTCGGCCTCTCGGCGGCGATCTTCAGCCGTGACACCGGGCGTGCACTGGCCCTGGCGCAGCGGGTCGAGTCGGGCATTTGCCATATCAACGGCCCGACCGTGCATGACGAGGCGCAGATGCCGTTTGGCGGGGTCAAGTCCAGCGGCTACGGCAGCTTCGGCGGCAAGGCCTCGATCGAGCACTTCACGCAATTGCGCTGGGTGACCTTGCAGAACGGGCCACGGCACTACCCGATCTGAGCAGGCGTCGCGACACAACAATAACAAGGCGGCGTTGATCCGCCTTGCTGGAGGACACCCTTGTGAGTTCCGAATTCAGACCGCAACCCCAGCCCGCACCGCGATACCGCGAGGTCTCCATCGGCCACGCAGCGGTGGCGGTCACTGAAGAACACGGCGTGCTGCATATGCGCTCCCTGGAGCCCCTGGCCGAGTTGCCGACGCGCCTGCTCGATCGTCTGGTGCATTGGGCCCGGGTGCGGCCCGAGCAGACGTTTATCGCCGCACGCCAGGCCGGCGGTGATTGGCGCCGGGTCAGCTACCGCGAGATGCTCGACAGCGTGCGTGCGATTGCCCAGGGCCTGTTGCGTTACGGGTTGTCGGCGGATAAGCCGCTGGCCTTGCTGTCGGGCAACGACATCGAGCATTTGCAGGTCGCCCTCGGCGCGATGTACGCCGGCATTCCCTATTGCCCGGTGTCGCCGGCGTATTCGTTGTTGTCCCAGGATTTCGCCAAGCTGCGGCATGTGTGCGACCTGCTGCAACCGGGCCTGGTGTTCGTCAGCGATGCGGCGGCTTACCAGCGTGCCATCGACGCCGTCCTGCCGGCCGAGACCCCGCTGCTCAGCGTACGCGGCCATGTGCCTGGGCGCACTCAGGCCAGCTTCGCCAGCCTGCTGCAAACGCCGGGCGGCGCCGAGGCCGACGCGGCGTTCCAGGCCACCGGCCCCGACAGCATCGCCAAGTTCCTGTTCACCTCGGGCTCGACCAAGTTGCCCAAGGCGGTGATCACTACGCAGCGCATGCTCTGTGCCAACCAGCAAATGCTGTTGCAGACGTTCCCGGTGTTCGGTGAAGAACCGCCGGTGCTGGTGGACTGGTTGCCGTGGAACCACACCTTCGGTGGCAGCCATAACGTCGGCATCGTGCTCTACAACGGCGGCACGTTTTACCTCGACGATGGCAAGCCGACCGCCCAGGGCTTTGCCGAGACCCTGCGCAACCTCAAGGACATCTCGCCCACGGCCTACCTGACGGTGCCCAAGGGCTGGGAAGAGCTGGTCAACGCCCTGGAACAGGACGCCGAGTTGCGTGAACGCTTTTTTGCGCGGATGAAACTGTTCTTCTTCGCCGCCGCCGGCCTGTCGCAAAGTATCTGGAATCGCCTCGACCGCGTGGCCGAACAGCACTGCGGTGAACGTATCCGCATGATGGCCGGGCTGGGCATGACCGAAGCCGCGCCGTCCTGCACCTTCACCACCGGGCCATTGTCCATGGCCGGCTACATCGGCTTGCCCGCGCCGGGCTGCGAGGTGCGCCTGGTGCCGTTGGACGGCAAGTTCGAAGGGCGCTTTCGCGGGCCGCACATCATGCCGGGGTACTGGCGGGCGCCGGAGCAAACCGCCGAGGTGTTCGACGACCAGGGTTTCTACTGTTCAGGTGACGCGATCAAGCTCGCCGACCCGCACCAGCCGCAATTGGGGCTGATGTTCGACGGGCGGATTGCCGAGGATTTCAAGTTGTCTTCCGGGGTGTTTGTCAGTGTCGGCCCGTTGCGCAATCGCGCCGTGCTCGACGGCGCGCCCTATGTGCAGGACCTGGTGATTGCCGCGCCGGACCGCGAATGCCTGGGCGCCCTGGTATTCCCCCGGCTCTACGAGTGCCGTCGGCTGGCCGGTTTGAGCGCCGACGCCAGCGACGCCGAGGTGCTGGCCAGCGCGCCGGTACGCCAGTGGTTCGGCGACTGGTTGCAGCGCCTCAACCGCGAGGCCACCGGCAATGCCAGTCGCCTGGAATGGATTGCCCTGCTCGACGAGCCGGCGTCCATCGACCGTGGGGAAATCACCGACAAAGGCTCGATCAACCAGCGCGCCGTGCTGCAATGGCGCGCGGCCAGGGTCGAGGCGCTGTATCGCGGTGAAGACCCTGCGATCCTGCGCGCCGGGCCCAAGCCTTGAACAGCGCCGGGCAGTACTCGGCGTTTGCCGATGCGGCGATTTTCGCGGCGGTGCGCACGCCGTGGGTCGACCTTGGCGGTGCACTGTCCCAGGTGTCGCCTATCGATTTGGGAATCAAGGTCGGCCGCGAAGTGCTGGCCCGGGCCGGCATCGACCCCCTGGCGGTGGACAGCGTGCTGGCCGGCTCCATGGCCCAGGCCAGTTTCGATGCCTACTTGCTGCCCCGGCATATCGGCCTGTACAGCGGGGTGGCGCAAGCAGTCCCGGCACTGGGGGTGCAGCGCATCTGCGCCACCGGTTTCGAGCTGCTGCGCCAGGCCGCTGAACAACTACGCGACGAGGTGCAACTGGCGCTGTGCGTGGCCAGTGAATCCATGTCGCGCAACCCGATTGCGGCCTACACCCATCGGGATGGGTTTCGCCTCGGCGGCGAGGTGCAATTCAAGGATTTTCTCTGGGAGGCCCTGTACGACCCGGCCCCCGGCCTGGACATGATCGCCACCGCCGACAATCTTGCGCGCCGTTATGGCCTGAGCCGCAAGGCCGTGGACCGCTACGCCTGCGACAGCCACCAGCGTGCCTTGCAGGCGCAACGTGACGGCGCGTGGGCGGAAGAAATCGTCACGGTCGATAACCAAGTGTTCGAGCTTGAGGGGTACCAGCCCAGGGGCATCAGCCTCGCGCGCCGGGCGAGTGCCGTCAGCGCCGACAGCCACCCACGTCCTACCGACCTTGAAGCCCTGACGCGCTTGCGCGCCGTGCATCCAGGCGGCGTGCAAACCGCCGGCAACAGTTGCGCGGTGGTCGATGGTGCGGCGGCGGCTTTGGTGGGGCGTGCCTCGGCCTGCACGCGCCCGGCCCTGGCGCGGTTGCTGGCCAGCGCGGTGGTCGGTGTGGCCCCCGAGTTCATGGGCATCGGCCCGGCACCGGCGATCCGCCTGCTGCTGCAACGCAGCGGCTTGAACCTTGGCGACATCGGCCGCTTCGAAATCAACGAAGCCCAGGCCGCCCAGGTACTGGCGGTTGCCCATGAACTGGAGCTGGACAGCAGCCGCCTCAACGTCGAGGGCGGCTCCCTTGCCCTGGGGCATCCGTTGGCCGCCACCGGCTTGCGCCTGGTGATGACCCTGGCCCGGCAACTGCGCCAGCACAACCTGCGCTACGGAATTGCCGCGGCGTGTGTGGGCGGCGGGCAGGGCATGGCGTTGCTGATCGAGAACCCTGCCTACCGGGCTTGAAGCGCACGATTCTTTTTTGTCGATGAGGTGTTCCGATGTGGAGCTATGAGGCGCCCCTGGGCGATATGCAATTTGTCCTGGAACACTGGTTGCAGGCGCCCGATACCTGGCAGCGCCACCCGGCTTTCGCGGCCCTGGACCTGCCGCTGGCGCTACAGGTGCTGGAGGAGGCGGCACGCTTCAGTCAGGGCGTGCTGGCGCCGTTGAATAGCAGCGGTGATCGCCAGGGCTGCCGCTGGCAGGCGGGCCGGGTCAGCACCCCGGACGGCTTCGTCGAGGCCTATCGCGCCTATGTCGAGGGGGGCTGGCCGGCGCTGGCGTGTGCCGAGGTACACGGCGGCCAGGGCTTGCCGCAACTGCTCGATGCGGCGCTGCAAGAGATGCTTTACGCCAGCAACCACGCCTGGGCCATGTATACCGGCATCGCCCACGGTGCCTATCTGTGTCTCAAGACCCACGCCGTCCCATGGTTGCAGGCGCGCTACCTGCCCGACATCGTCAGCGGCCAGGCCTTGCCCACCATGTGCCTGACCGAGCCCCAGGCCGGCAGCGATGTCGGCTTGCTGCGCTGTCGCGCGCAGCCCCAGGCGGATGGCAGTTATCGCCTCAGCGGCAGCAAGCTGTTTATCTCCGGCGGCGAGCACGACCTCACGGCGAATATCCTGCACCTGGTGCTGGCGCGCCTGCCCGATGCGCCGCCGGGCAGCCGTGGCATTTCACTGTTCCTGGTGCCCAAGCAGCTGGACGATGGCCGGGCCAATGGCGTGCACTGCGACGGCATCGAACACAAGATGGGCATCAAGGGCAGCGCCACCTGTTCCCTGGTGTTCGACGCCGCCCAGGGCTGGCTGATCGGCGAGCCCAATCGCGGCTTGGCGGCGATGTTCGTGATGATGAATTCGGCGCGCCTGCATGTGGGCCTGCAAGGCCTGGGGCATGTCGAGGCGGCCTGGCAGAACGCTCGCCAGTACGCCGCCGAGCGCTTGCAGATGCGTGCGCCGTCAAGGCCGGAAGAGGTGGTGGCCCAGGCGGCTGACCCGATCCGTTATCACCCGGCCATGCGCCGCGTGTTGCTGGAGCTGCGCACCACCAGCGAGGGCATGCGCGCCATCGGCTATTGGGCGGCGCACCTGCTTGATCAGGCCGAGCATGACCAGGACTCGTCGGCCGCCCGGTTGGCGCCGTTGCTGACGCCCATCATCAAGGCGTTTTTCACCGAACAGGGCTTTCGCCAGGCCAGCCATGGGCTGCAGGTGTTCGGCGGTTACGGCTACGTCACCGAGTTCGCCATCGAGCAAACACTGCGGGACAGCCGCATCGCGATGATCTACGAGGGCAGTAACGAGATCCAGGCCAATGACCTGTTGCTGCGCAAGGTGCTGGGGGATGACGGCCGAGCCTTTGGCCTGCTGCTGGCCGAGTTGCGCGCCGAGGCCGGGCAGGGCGCGCAGTATGAGGAATGCGCAGGCTTTTCCGCTGCGTTGGCCAGCCTGTGCGACGCGTTGGCCAGTGTGGTGCACGCCATTCGTGAACGCGCGCACGAAGACAGTGAATACCCCTATCGGGCGGCGCCGGATTTCCTCCAGCTCTGTGGCGTGGCGTTGCTGGCCTTTGCCTGGGCGCGGGCCGCGCGGGTCTCCAGGGCACTGCGCGAAGACGATCCGCTGCGTGCCGCCAAGCTGCAAAGCGCCGGGTTCTTTTTCGATTACCTGCCCTCGCGACTGGCGCAGCACCTGGGCGCCATAGACGGGGCACGGGCAGCGCTGGCGTTCATCTGACGCGGCCAGGTGCTTGCGGTACTACTTGCGGTACCATGGCGGCTCACGTTTTCTGGAAGTTGCCTGGATGAGTAAACCCGGTCAATTGGTGCTGGTTGCACTGCGCAAGATGATTGCCAGCGGGGAGTTGGCGGCGGGCGAGCGGCTGATGGAGATTCCCACGGCGCAGCTGTTCGGCGTGTCGCGCATGCCGGTGCGCATGGCCTTTCGTACCCTTGAGCAGGAAGGACTGCTGGTGCCGTTTGGCGGGCGTGGCTATCAGGTGCGCTCGGTCAGCCCCAGCGACATCGCCGGCGCCGTCGAAGTGCGCGGCGTCCTGGAAGGCCTGGCGGCACGGCAAGCCGCCGAGCAGGGCTTGTCCACTACGGCGCGTGCGGCGCTGGAGCGCTGCCTGGTGGAAGGCGATCAACTGTTCGAAAAGGGCTACGTGACCGAGGATGACCTTGAGGTCTATCACGACCTGAACATGCGCTTTCACCAGGTCATCGTCGAAGGCAGCCACAACCCGGCGATCGCCGACGCGCTGGCCCGCAATGATCACCTGCCGTTCGCCTCGGTGACCGCGCTGGCGGTAGATCGCGAGGACATGGCCCGCGAGTACCGACGCTTCAACTATGCCCACATGCAGCATCATTCGGTTTTCGATGCCCTGGTCAATCGCCAGGGCGCGCGGGCCGAAGCCATCATGCGCGAGCACGCCAATGCAACGTTGCGCTATGCCGAGATCTTCAGCTCAGCCACCGCCGCCGCGCGCATGAAGGTGATTTTGCCGGCGTCGTGAACCCTGTCAGATATCGAGTACCAGCAGCGGGGTTTTCGAGCGCGAGCAGCAGGGCGTGAACTGGTCATTCAGGGCCTGTTCCTGCTCGGTGAGGAACAGGTCGCGGTGCTCCGGTATGCCCTCCAGCACACGGGTCAGGCAGGTGCCGCAAATCCCTTGTTCGCAGGACACGGCAATCTCGATACCGTGGCTTTCCAGAACCTGGACCACGGTCTTGTCGGCGGGGATTTCAAAGACCTGGCCGCTGCTGCCGAGCTTCACCGAAAAGCCGCCGTCGAGGCTGCTGTCCACCGGGGCCGCGCTGAAGTATTCGCGGTGCAGGCAGTCTTCCTGCCAGCCCTGCACGCGTGCGCTGTCGAGCACATGCTGCATGAACCCGCCGGGGCCGCAGACATACAGGTGCACGTCATCGGCGGGCGCTGCCAGCACTTCGGCGATGTTCAGCGCGGTGTGGGGCTGCTCGTCGAAATGCAGGAACACCCGCGCGGCAAACGGCGACGCCTCGAGCCGCTGCACAAACGCCGCACGCTCGCTGGCACGGGCGCAGTAATGCAGCTCGAAGTCGGCACCCGCATGGGCCAGGCGCTCGGCCATGCACAGGATCGGGGTGATGCCGATGCCACCGGCAAACAGCAGGCTGCGACGCGCGTCGTGGACCAGGGGAAACAGGTTGCGTGGTTCGCTGATGGTCAGGCGGGCGCCCTCGTGAACCTGCTCGTGCAGGCTGCGCGAGCCACCCCGGGAGGCCGGGTCCTTGAGCACGCCGATCAGGTAGCGATGACGTTCTTCGGGGTGATTGCACAGGGAATATTGCCGGATCACCCCATCGGGCAGGTGCACGTCAATATGCGCGCCGGCACTGAAGGCCGGCAGCGGCTGGCCATCGACACTGGCCAGTTCATAGCTGCAAATGTCCTGGGCTTCGTTGTTACGGGATACCACCACCACATCGATCATGTTCAGTCCTCGCAAAGTTGTCGCGCTGTTCAGGCGGTGGTGGTGGCGATCAGTTGCGGTTCGAGGGCGCGTTCCTTGGCAATCAGTCGCTCCAGGATCTTGCGCGATTGCACGCCACCCGCGTCGATATTCAACTTGAGCAGGTTGCGCTGCGGATGGGCCAGCAGGTTCTGTTGCTGGCGTTCGAGCATCTCCAGGTCCTCGCTGAAAATCTTGCCCTGGCCCTCGCGAATGCTTGCGGTCAGTGCCTCATCATGGGGGTTGAAGTTGCGCGCCATGCCCCAGAAGTACCAGATCGAGGTCTCGGTTTGCGGGGTGATGAAGTCGACCACGATGCTCGCAGCCTTGTGTTCGGGGGCGGCGTTATAGCCACCTTTGCCGGCGTGGGCCACGCCGACTTCGATCAATACATGGCTGGGCGGGGTGAAGCGGCAGATCTGCCAGCGGTCCACCGGCACGTCATCGGCAAGGTTATTGCCGCGCAGGGCCATGCGCCAGAACGGCGGGGCCATGATGTTTTCCATGTGCCGGGCGGTGACCACTTCATCGCCGTCCACCGTGGTCACGGGCGGCGCTTCGTCGATTTCCTTCTGGCCGATGCTGGAGGCGTGCACGTAGGTTTCGTGGGTCAGGTCCATCAGGTTGTCGATCATCAGGCGGTAGTCGCACTGGATATCGAACAGCCCGCCGCCATAGGCCCACTGGTCACTCACGGCCCATTCCAGGTGGTGGATCAGCGCCGGGTCGGCCTGGGCCTGATCGCCGGGCCATACCCAGATGAAGCCGTAGCGTTCAACGGCGGCAAAGGTCTTGTTGCAGGGAAAACCACGTACCCGCTGGCCGGGCATTTCCACGGTCTTGCCGTCGCCGCCCATGACCAGGCCGTGGTAGCCGCAGATCAGGTTGCCGTTCTCGACATACCCCAGTGAAAGCGGCGCGCCGCGATGGGGGCAGAAGTCCTCGACCGCCACCACGGCGCCTTCCTGACCACGATAAAACACCATCTTTTCGCCGCAGATCTGTCGACCCAGGGGCTTGTGTGCGATTTCATCGGGGGTGCAGGCGACATACCAGGTGTTCTTGGGGTACATGATGACTCTCCAGGCGGCGGATTGTTTTTATTTAATGGATCCATTAAATGGCTGGCCTGATGGAGAGTCAATCTTTTGTGGTTGCTTTATTGGGCGATTATCGGACGATTGTGTTTCAATGGATCCACTGGTTGGATTCAGTAGCGAATCATCACCGACTTCAACTCGGTGTAGTCCTCGATGAAGGCGCTGCCGAACTCCCGGCCTATCCCCGAGGACTTATTGCCGCCAAACGGCACCGCCGGGTCCAGCATCGTGTGCATGTTCACCCACACCGTGCCGGCCTCGATGGCGGGCACCATGCGCAGGGCTTTGCTGAGGTCGTTGGTCCACAGGCTGGCGCTCAAGCCGTAGGGGGTGTTGTTCATCAAGGCCAGCAGTTCTTCTTCGCTGTCGTACGGTAAGAACGTGGCAATGGGGCCGAAGGTCTCTTCGTTGAGCAGGGTGTCGTTGACGCTGTTGGCGAGGATGATCGTCGGCTCGACGTAACAGCCCGGCCGGTCGATCAGGTTGCCACCGTGAATGATGCGGTTGTTTTCGGCACGGGCCTTGGCGAAGAACTCGCCGAGTTTGAGCTGGTGCTGGCGGTTGGTGACCGGGCCGAATTCGGTGCGCTCGTCCAGAGGCGAGCCGATGTTCAGCGTGCTCAGGCGCTGGGCCAGTTTGCCCATCACCGTTTCGATCTGCGAACGATGCACAAAGAAGCGTTCGGCGGCGGCACAGATTTGCCCGGAGTGCAAAAATCCTGCTTCGATGATGCCGTTGACGGCCTTGTCCAGGTCCACATCGGGCAGGAACCCGGCCGAGTTCTTGCCGCCCAGCTCAAGGGTGGCCCGGGTCAGCCCGGCGCCCATGGCACTCTGGCCCACCGCAATCCCGGTCGGCACGGAGCCGGTGAACGACACCTTGTCGGTACCGGGGTGTTCGATCAGGCCTTTGCCGACGCTGCCGGTGCCGGTCAAGACGTTCAGCGCACCGGCGGGAAGGCCGGCGGCAATCGCCAGTTCGGCGATGCGCAGGATGGTCAGCGGCGTGAACTCGCTGGGCTTGATGATGATGCTGCAACCGGTCACCAGCGCCGAGGCGAGTTTCCAGATGGCGATCATGGTCGAGAAATTCCACGGCACGATGCCGACCACCACTCCGACCGGCTCGCGCAGGGTGAACGCGGTGTAGCGCTCGCCGGCGAAGGAGGGCAACGATGGGGTGATGGTCTGGCCGCTGATCTTGGTGGCCCAGCCGGCGTAGTAACGCAGGAAGTGCGCGGCCTGGTCGACTTCGAAGGCGCGGGAAATCTGGATGATCTTGCCCGACTGGCAGGTTTCGATCTGTGCCAGTTCTTCGCGGTGTTGCTCCAGCAGGTCGGCCAGTTTGAGCAGCACGTTGCCGCGCACCGCTGGTGCGACCTGCGACCACTGCTTGAAGCCGCAGCTCGCGGACGCCACGGCCGCGTCAATGTCGGCCGGGTCGGCGTCGGCGACATCGGCGATGACCTGGCCGGTGGCCGGGTTGATCACCTCCAAGCGCTGGCTGGAGTGGCTCTCGACGTAGCCACCGTCAATGAACAACGTATGGGTTCGACGGAGGAAGGCTTCAACCTGGGGCAGCAGTGGAATATCGCTCATGGGGTTTTTCCTGGTGGCAGAGATTGAAAAGCCCGAGGTTAATCCCAGTGGCCGGAACGGGCTTGACTGTGGCTGCCCAGTGGCATGTCTGTGGCTGCCAGCGCCTGTACACGGCGGATCAGCCTGGGCCTTTGAAAAGTACAATCTTGACTCTGGAAGGTGCATGTCCTGCCAGGAAGGCACGCTCCATACTGGCCCTGCATCCGGCGCCACGCCTTGATTTCTGGCGCTGCCCGGACATCCAATAATAAGCAGGGCCATCCATGAAAAAGCCAAACCCGCTCCTTGAAGACCTCAAGTCCATCCTGCCGACCATCGCCGCCAATGCCTTCGTGGCCGAGCAGGACCGCCAGGTGCCCGCCGAGAATATTGCGCTGCTCAAGAGCATCGGCATGCACCGTGTGTTTCAGCCGAAAGTGTTCGGCGGCATGGAGTTGTCGCTGCCGCAGTTTGCCGACTGCATCGCCTTGCTCGCCGGGGCCTGCGCCAGCACGGCCTGGGCCATGAGCCTGTTGTGTACCCACAGCCATCAATTGGCACTGTTCTCGGCCCAATTGCAGCAGGAGGTCTGGGGCACAGACCCGGATGCCACGGCCAGCAGCAGCATCGCGCCGTTCGGGCGCACCGAGGAAGTCGAGGGCGGCGTGCTGTTCAGCGGGGAAATGGGCTGGAGCAGCGGCTGTGATCACGCCGAGTGGGCGATCGTGGGTTTCCGCCGCAACAACCCCCAGGGCACCCAGGATTACTGCTTCGCGGTGCTGCCGCGCAGTGACTACCAGATCCGCGATGACTGGTTTGCCGCCGGCATGAAGGGCAGCGGCACCAAGACCTTGATCATCGACAAGGCCTGGGTGCCTGAACACCGCATCCAGAAAGCCAAGGACATGATGGAAGGCAAGTCCGCCGGCTTTGGGCTGTACCCCGACAGCAGGATTTTCTACTCACCGTACCGGCCGTATTTTGCCAGTGGCTTTTCCACCGTCAGCCTGGGCGTCGCCGAGCGGATGCTCGAGGTGTTCCGCGAAAAGACCAAGACCCGCGTGCGCGCCTACACCGGCGCGGCGGTCGGTGCCGCAACCCCGGCGTTGATGCGCCTGGCCGAGTCGACGCACCAGGTGGCCGCCGCGCGCGCCTTCCTCGAGAAAACCTGGGACGAACACGCCGAACACAGTGAGCAGCAGCGCTACCCCAGCCGCCAGACCCTGGCGTTCTGGCGCACCAACCAGGCCTACGCGACCAAGATGTGCATCCAGGCGGTAGACCGTCTGTTCGAAGCCGCCGGCGGCAACGCCTGGTTCGAGCACAACGAGATGCAGCGCCTGTTCCGCGACTCGCACATGACCGGCGCCCATGCCTACACCGACTACGACGTCTGTGCACAGATCCTCGGCCGCGAGTTGATGGGCCTGGAGCCCGATCCGAGCATGATCTGAAGCTGCTTTTGAAAACAACAATCAGGGCTGCGCCTGACGCAGCCCGGGAGTCTTGCATGTCTGAATCGACCTTCGACCCACGCGCCTTTCGCCGGGCCCTGGGCAACTTTGCCACGGGCGTGACCGTGGTCACCGCCGCCGACGCCTCCGGCCGCAAGGTGGGCGTTACCGCCAACAGCTTCAACTCGGTGTCCCTGGACCCACCGCTGGTGCTGTGGAGCATCGACAAACGCTCCAGCAGCCACGGGGTGTTCGAGGAGGCCAGCCACTTCGCGGTCAACGTGCTGGCGGCTGACCAGATCGACCTGTCGAACAATTTTGCCCGGCCCAAGGACGACCGCTTCGCCGAGATCGCTTATGCACCGGGGGAGGGCGGGGCGCCGGTGTTCGCCGATTGTGCGGCACGTTTTCACTGCGAGAAATACCAGCAGGTGGATGGCGGCGATCACTGGATCATGATCGGCAAGGTGGTGGCCTTCGACGATTTCGGGCGCTCGCCGCTGCTCTACCACCAGGGCGCCTACTCCATGGTCCTGCCCCACACGCGCATGACCAGGCGCGACGAAAGCCAACCGCCGAGCAGCCACTTCCAGGGGCGCCTGAGCCATAACCTGTATTACCTGATGACCCAGGCGGTTCGCGCCTACCAGTCCAGCTACCAGCCCCGGCAACTGTCCACCGGCCTGCGTACCAACGAGGCGCGGATGCTGATGGTGCTGGAGAACGACGCTCGCCTCAGTACCAGCGACCTGCTGCGTGAAGTGGCGATGCCGGTGCGGGAAATCGACGACGCCGTGGCCAACCTCAAGCGCAAGGGGCTGGTCGATGACGACGAGCACGGCGTGCGCCTGACCGCGGCGGGTATCGAGCAGACCGAAGACCTCTGGGCCATCGCACGGGAGCAGCAGGAGAAGGTGTTCGCCGAGTTCAACCAGGACCAGATCGACACCTTCAAGACGGTGTTGCAACGACTGATCAGCCACTGCTGACTGGCCAAGATCCGATGCCGGCAACGGCATCGGATTTTTTTTGCGTCACGCTCAGCGGGCTTCGGCCAACTCATCAATCAAGCGCAACTGAAACGCCGCCAGCGCCGCGTTCGGTTGCTGCAACTGCACAAACTCCAGCATCGGGTCGCCGACCTGTGTCCTGACGCCCACCAATTCCTCAATGGTCGCCAGCCCGCAAAACGGTACATAGGCTTCGGAGTAGCCGCCTTCGTGCACCAGCACCAGGCGGCCCTGGCACAGGCGTTCGGCTGCTTGGCGTACAAGACGGGTCATGTGCCGGAACGAGTCACTGTGCAACAGCATTCGCGCCAGTGGGTCGACGGCGTTGGCGTCGTAGCCGCAGGCAACAATGATCAATTCCGGCTCGAAGCGCTCCAGCGCCGGAATCACGATACGCTCCATCGCGTGCAGATACGCCTCATGACCGCTGCCGGGGGGCAGCGGGATATTGATATTCGCGCCCAGCCCCGGGCCGCGCCCGCGATCCGCTTCACCGCTGTAACCTGCCGGGAAACAGCCGTCCTGGTGCAGGGAAATTGTCAGCACGTCGCCGCGCTCTTCGAAGATCGATTGGGTGCCGTTGCCGTGGTGCACGTCCCAGTCGATCACCGCGACGTTGCCCAGGCCACGCCGTGCTTTTGCGGCTTCGATGGCGATGGCGATGTTGGCGAGGAAGCAGAAGCCCATGGCGTTGTCGGCGAGGCAGTGGTGGCCGGGTGGACGTGACAGAGAATAGGCATTGTCGACTTCGCCGCACAGCACCGCATCCACTGCCGCCATGGCCAGCCCGACGGAGAGCCTGGCTATTTCATAACTGCCTGGCCCGATGGGCGCGTGGGGCCCCAATTCGCCGCCCCCGGCATCGCTCATCGCCTTGAAGCGTTGCAGGTAGTTGGGCGTGTGCACCCGCAGCAGGTCTTCATCGGTGGCCGCGTTGGCACTGCGCACCTGTAAGTGGCGGGTCAGGCCGGAAACGTCCAGCAGGCTCTTCAAGCGACGCTTGGTTTCCGGTGACTCGGCGTGGCCGGCGGCGGCAGGCGGCTGCACCCACCCGCCCACCGGTAAGGTCAAGGCGTGCAACCCGGCGCTGTGCCAGAGGCTGAGTTCGTCGAAGAAAAATGCACTTTTTCGGCTCATCGTCTTTCCATTTTCGTTGGGGTAAAAGGGCCCGTCAGGCATTCGGGCGGCTGCTCAGCATCAACACCAGGGACAGCACGGTGACGCACGCCCCTGCGATCAGCAGTGATTGGAAGCCGCCGCTGGCTTCGATCATCCGGCCAGCCACGGTCGGGCCGATGGCCAGGCCGCCACCGATCACCAGGTTGGAGGTGTTCATCAATTTTCCGGAGCGGTCGAGGTCGGCCAGGCAAGCCAGGACCAGCGGCAGGATGAAGGTCCAGGTGAACTTGAAAAGCAGCGCCGCCAAGGCAAAACGCAGCATGTCGGGCTGGCCCAGCAGCAACAGCACGGCGCCTGCCATCAACGCGTACCCCAGCAGTAACAGCAACAGGCGTGGCAGACGGTCGCCGATCAGCGAGGTACAACCGGCCCCGACGATGCCCATCACCGTGGCGAGCGCCAGAATCTCGCCACTGGCCTCGGCGGATAGGCCGGCGTGGCTGCTGATGGAACCGATAAAGGTCCAGACACCGCTCAGGCTGACGTAGAAATTCAGCAGGCCCAGAATGCCCAGTGCAGCTTTCCACCGGGAGGCGAGGGCGATGCGCTCGGCGGCTTTTTCAGGCGCCGGGCTGCCCTGGGGAAAGTGCCGTGCCAGGGGCAGAAAGAGCGTCATCAAGGCGGCGAGGATCAGGTAGCAGGCTGACAGCCCGTAGTGCTCGAACAGCCGGGGCAGGATGCTCAGACCGATCGCCCCGACCACCAGTTGCCCCATCACCCATAACCCGTAGACACGCCCGGGATTGGCCGTGGAGGCCGCACTGGACAGGCAGATGATCATCAACGAGCCACCGGCCAGGGCGCTGCAAAAGCGCAGTGCCAGGAGTATCGGGTAGTCGTGGACCAGCATTGAAAGCAGGTTGGCGACGATGAACAGCAACCCGGCCAGCAAGGCGGCGCGGCGCCAGTCGACACGCTTGAGCCACCACAGTGCCGGCAGGGTGGCCAGGCTCATGGCGCCGAGTTCGGTGGAGAACAGGTCCCCGATCTGTGACGGGCTCAACTGCCATTGCGTTGCCAGTTGCGCAGCCACGGCCGGTGCGGTCATGAGAATGGTCGGGGTGATGGCAGCGAACAGCACAATGGCGGCCAGCAATGCCAATGGGGATGAGGCGTGGGCGCGTTCATCGGTCAGCGGTTGGGTCTGGGTGTTCATGGGCAAGCTCCGATGAGGGGATTCAGAACACATGGACCAGGCGCAGCAGCGCGTCGGTACCGTGATAGCCGTTGTCGGTGGCGACGTTCTGCGAGAGGCCGAACATCAACTGGTTCTGTTTATCCAGCCAGTGACCAACCTCGAAGCCCACTTGGGTGTAGCGCTTGTGGGTGTTGTCGATGCGCTGGTCATTGATCCGCAATTCGCCGCCATCGGCGTGGATCAGTCGCAGTGCGCCGTAGGTGCTGGATGTGAAGTCGTAGGAGGCAAAGGCTTGCAGGCGGTACAGCGGGTCCTGTTTCAGGTCGCTGCCGAAGTAGTTGTCGTTCTTGCCGTAGAGCTGGGCTTCGAGGTTGGCTTCCAGCACCCACTTTTCGCCGATGCCCTGGGTGTAGTTGTAGACAAAGGTGGTGCCCCAGCGATTGGCACCGGGAGATACATCGGGATTGTTACCGTGGTATTCGCCCACAGGCAGGGTGATCAGGGTCAGTAGGCCGCTGTAGGTGCGCGAGGCCGGATCGTTGATGAAAAACACCGTGCCGCCGACCTGGGGATCACCGAAACCGCTTTCTGCGCTGCGTTGGCCGGCACCCGGCAGGCGGGCGTTGATGTCGGCGAAAGGCACGATGAACTGTGGGGTACAGAGGGTGCCGCAGAGGTCGGTGAAGAACACTTGGCGGTACGCCACGGCGTTGACCTTCAGGTCGGCCTTGCCGGTGCTGTCGGCCGGGCCGTGGAAATCACTGGCGCGGCTTGCCGGCAGGTACAGCACGCCCAGGCTGGTGCCCGAGGGGGCGCCGAAAAAGTCCCGGGCGTTGAGGTCGGCCGCACTGGCGTGCAGGCTCGACAGGCCGCCGAGCAGGGCCAGTGTGGTGGTGCGGGTGAAGGTGTGGATCATGGGCATGGCATCTCTTCTTTGAGGTGTTGTGTGGCGAACGGCTCGCCCGTGGGTGGCAGAGGGGACAAAAAAAGCGCAAAGGTGTCCCGTGGCCGTCAAAACGACAGCGAAAAAGTCAGCGCGGGTCAGTGGTGCCGATCAATCAGGCGGGGCGTGCAGCAGGTGGGCGATTCGGGCTTTGTCCTTGACCCCGAGTTTGCTGTAGATGGCGCGGATGTGATGGCGCACGGTATTGGGCGACATGCCCAGGTCGCGGGCGACTTCCTTGTAGGTCTTGCCTTCGCCGAAACCCTGGGCCACCGCATTCTCCCGAGGGCTCAGTTGCATCAGCACCGTACGGCTGCGGGCAGCCAGCAGGAGCAGGTCGCCGACCGTCGAGGCCTCGACCTGCAGGTGCTTGCCGTCATAGCCCCCGGCGTCCATCGCGACCGGCAGGCAAGGGCCGGTCCAGTCCGGCCATTCGCTCAGCAGCAAGTCGACGAAGCCACGTTCTGCACAGTGCAGGGTGCCGCGTTGGTCGCACACGGCAAGTGCGAGATTGCGCGGGTGGGTGAGGGCTTCGCGCATGGCCACCAGGGTACGAATCTGATTGGCTGAGACCGCCGCCACCAGATGCCGCATGAGGTTGTTCAGCAGCAGGCAGTCCTGCTCGGTAAAGCGTGGGGCGTCGGGCGCACGGTAGAGCGCGAGGTGATCGCTGAGGTGGGTTTGCGGGTCGATGTACACCACGCACAGCAATTCACCAATCGCGTAGCACGTGCCGAGCCAGTTGAGCCCGGGCCCGTTGGCGGGATTGCGCATGTCGACGATGACCGCCTGCCCCGGCACGTCGTGGACCCTGGCGATGGTCACATCGATATGGCGAATCGATTGCCAATCGGCCAGGTAGCTGCGGGGCAGGTTGTAGAGGTACGAGCTGTGTTCTTCCGGCAGGCCGTCAATCAGCGCAGCCCGGCCCCACCAGGCGCTGTCGAAGGGCAGCAACTGGCGGATGCAGCTCAGCGCCGCTTCGTGGAAGTGTTCTATGTCTTTGTCCTGCGCCAGGCGTTGGAGCTCCAGTGTCATCGCGCTGAATGCCTCCAGCAGGCTGGCGTGACCATGATCATGACGGCTCATTCGTATGTACCTCTGTGCGACATTCTTATTGTTTTCGTCACGAAGTCATTAAGGGCCGGAACGTCGTTTGGACGTGGGCAGGGCCTGGGGACAAGTATCGACGGGTTGAAAGCCGATCACCATCCTACAGATGCACGATAGCGCCCGACGCAGGGCTTTTTTGGATGGCAGCCACGCGCAAAGGCCTTGCAGGCTCGTACAAGCAATCACACTCGGTTTGCGATCAGATCCGGGGTTTCGACTCGATCAGAAAGGGCCAGGCCGATGTTCTTCAAGAAAAAACAGCCGATGCAGGACCTTGCCGCCGTCCTCAAGCAACTGCTGGCGGGGGAGGTGTTGGGAACCCAGGCACTGCACGCTTATCCGTCGGTGCAGGCCGACCTGGAGCAACTCGCCACACAACGTGCGCAGGCTGCGCGGCAGTTGCTGTTGCTCGAGGAATCAGCCCGCGATCAGGCTGCCGAAGGGGCGCGCAGCGAACAGGCACTTGCCGTGCTTCACCGGCAACTGGAGCAGGCCGGGCAGCGTGAACAGGCGCTGGAAGCCGAGTTGCGCGAGCATGCGCAGCGCGCCCTTGCGCATCAGCACGAGACGCAGATCTGGGAGCTGCTGCTCTGCACCATGACCGAAGGCTGCTGGGACATCACCGTGGTCAACGGTGACGTGCAGGACCCCGCCAGCCGCATGCGGATTTTCAATCAGTTCCGTCTGCTCCTGGGCTACGCGCCCCATGAGCTGCCCGATGGCTGGGACGCGCAGGTCAGCATCACCCACCCCGATGACCTGCCGAAGATCATGGCGATCTTCGACCGGGAAATCCTTGCGCCCCAGGGCAGCGGTGAGTACGTGTTTGAGTACCGGATGCGCCACAAGACCCGTGACTACATCTGGTGCAGGGAGCGCGGGCGGGCGCTGCGTGATGCGCAAGGTCGTTTGATGCGGGTGGTCGGCGCGGTGCGTGACATCAGCGACGAGCAGTCGGCGAAGACCACCCATCAACAGCTGCTCGCACACAATCAGGCCACCTACGGCCAGATCGCCACGGTGGTGAGTGTGATCAAGGGCATTGCCGACCAGACCAACCTGCTGGCCTTGAACGCCGCCATTGAGGCGGCCAGGGCCGGCGAGGTCGGGCGCGGGTTCTCGGTGGTGGCCGATGAGGTGCGCAAGCTGGCGGAAAACACCCGTCAGGCGACCCATCAGATCCAGACGATGCTGCACCAGCACGAACGTTAGGACGGAGCTGCGTCGCGCAGCTCCTGAAACGGGGTCAGAAGGGCACGGCCACGGTCAGCTGGCTGTAGAGGTTGGTGCCGTTGCCACCCACCTGGTTACCGCCGGTGTCGGCATCCTTCTTGGGTTGGTAGATGCCCACCAGCGGGCTGATGATCAGGTGGCTGTTGACCGCCCATTCGGCGTACAGGTCCAGCTCCCGAGCATCGAGGTTCAGCGCGTCGTGTTTGCGCAGGGTATTGAAGTCGAAGTACAGCGCGCCGACCGTCAGGTTCTCCAGGGGCGTCGCCTTGAGACCGACGTGATGGATGCCGGTATTGCTGTTGAACGGGCCGGCATAGTTGGAGGCGACTTCACCCTGGAACCAGGTGCCGTAGCCGGTGCTGAGCCCGGTGAACAGCGGGTCCCATTTTTGCGAGTAGCGGGTGTAGCGGTAGGTCACTTTTGGCGACCAACCGACATCGGCGAAGGTGTAGCCGGCCTCGGCGTACCAGGCTTTTTCCGGCCCCGCGTCCTTGTCTTGCCAGGCGTATTCGAAGGCGAAGCTGGCGTTGTCGATACCGGCGCTGCCTTCGCCGCGCACGCTGTAAGTGTCCAGGCCCTCACGCTGTTTCTGGAAGTCGCTGGCCCACTGGTCGGTGACGTTCATGCCGTGGACCCAGGTCAGCCCCAGCGTGCCGGCGGCGGCCGTGTAGTCGAGGGTGCCCGCCGCCAGTTCGGTTTCGGCCTGGGCGCGGTTGTCCGACTTGAGCCACAGCACCGAGCCGTGCAGGCCCTCTTGCCCGCCCAGGCGCAGCACCGCCGTGCGGTCGAAGGCGTGGCGTGCCGCCAGGTAATAGGCGCCGCCACGGTTCAGTGCACCGTCAGCCGGGCCCTTGCCGAGGTTGGGGCCGTCGTCGTTGATCAGGAAACCCCGGCCGATCTTGACCACCTGGCGCCCGACGGAGAAATCCACACCGTCCTTGCCCAGCGCCGGGAACAGGTCGGCCGAGCGCCATCCCAGGTAGGCGTCTTCGATTTTGGTGGTGCGTTCGCTGCCATCGGTGTTGCCCGCCGCGTCGCCATCGCCCCAGGTGCCGGAGCTGACCCAATTGAGCGCGCCATACGCGGTGCCGTGCCCGGCCAGGCCCTGGTCGCCGCTCACCCCGTACTTGATGAAACCCTCGCGCCAGGTCGAGCCGCCCGCTGTGCCGTCGTAGTTGTGACGGCTGTTGAACAGGCCGTAGACCGCCAGGAAGTCTGCATTCAAGTGGGTGTCCTCATCGGCGTACAGCTCATAGGCCTGGGCCGGTGAATGGCCGATCAACAGCGCGATACCCAGACCGACGGCCAAGGATTGCGTGCGTATTTTCAAGGTGTGCTCCATTGTTATAGTCCCCAGCTTGGTTAAGTCGAGGGCGCATTAAGATGACCCCAGGCGGAGGAAGTCTTTCACCTGCGTGCCACGCAATTGATCCTGCCCGCCAAGCCGCATGCCTTGGCAGGCAGCAACAAAAGCCACGGCAGACATGGGCAAGACGCTCGGTGCTCGGGAAGTGCACAGTGATTTTGCGCACGATGCCGTTTCGATCAGGGACTGGCTGGGGAGGGCTTTATCGCCGGTTCCTTGAACGGCTCGATGCATCCACTCAGAAATCCGCTTTCGAGGATCCGCACCATGTCGATCAATGACCGGCTCACACAGCATTTGAAACGCGGCAGCGTCGGGTTTCCGACCGCGCTGGCCAGCACCATTGGCCTGATCATGGCCAGCCCGGTGATTCTTACCGCGACCATGGGCTTCGGTATCGGCGGCAGCGCCTTCGCGGTGGCCATGCTGATTGCGGTGGTGATGATGCTGGCCCAGGCGACCACCTTCGCCGAGGCCGCCTCGATCCTGCCGACCACCGGCTCGGTCTACGACTACATCAATTGCGGCATGGGCCGTTTCTTTGCGATCACCGGCACCCTGTCGGCGTACCTGATCGTGCACGTGTTCGCCGGCACCGCCGAGACGATTCTGTCCGGGGTCATGGCCCTGGTGAACTTCGAACACCTCAACACCCTGGCGGAGTCCGCCGGCGGCTCCTGGTTGCTGGGGGTAGGGTTTGTCGTGGTGTTCGGCATTCTCAATGCCTTTGGCGTCAGCGCCTTCGGCAGGGCCGAGATCATCCTGACTTTCGGCATGTGGACCACCCTGATGGTGTTCGGCGTGCTCGGCCTGATCGCCGCACCGGCGGTGCAGCTGGAGGGCTGGTTCGGCGTATCGCTGGTGGGTACCGACCTGGTCACCATTCTGTCGCTGGTGGGCATGGCCATGTTCATGTTCGTCGGTTGCGAGTTCGTCACGCCGTTGGCCCCGGACCTGCGCAATTCGGCCAAGGTCATGCCCAAGGCCATGATTTTCGGCTTGTTGAGCGTGGCGACCTGCATGTTCATCTATGGCGCGGCGATGAAGCGCCAGGTGGAAAACGTGGTGCTGGATGCCGCCACGGGCGTGCACCTGCTCGACACGCCCATGGCAATCCCACGCTTTGCCCAGCAGGTCATGGGCGATATTGGCCCGCTGTGGCTGGGGATCGGTTTCCTGTTCGCCGGTGCCGCCACCATCAATACGCTGATGGCGGGCGTGCCGAGGATTCTCTACGGCATGGCGGTGGACGGCGCGCTGCCCAAGGTCTTCACTTATTTGCACCCGCGCTTCAAGACGCCGCTGCTGTGCATCCTGGTGGCGATGCTGATTCCGTGCCTGTATGCCCTGTGGTTGGGCGGCAACACCGACAACATCATGCACCTGGTGCTGGCGGCGGTGTGTGCGTGGAGTTTCTCTTACCTGCTGGTGACGCTGTCGGTGGTCATCCTGCGCATTCGTCGTCCGGACCTGCCACGGGCCTATCGTTCGCCGTTCTTCCCGTTGCCACAGATCCTTTCCAGCGTCGGCATCTTGCTGGGCATGTGGTTCATTACCCCGCCGGGCATGAACCCTGCGGACATTTATGTGCCGTTCGGGGTAATGCTCGGGATCACGGCTTCATACGCGCTGTTCTGGACACTGGTGGTACAGAAGGTCAATCCATTCAAGCCGGCTTCGGTAGAAGAAGTGCTGGCCAAGGAGTTTTCCCATGAGCCTGGCAACCCTCACAACCCTTATCTCGAGCAGGCTGCAAAAGCTGTCTGAGCTGCTCAGCGCCCAACGGGCCCCGTCCGGTTACCGGCCTGGGGTCACGCTTGAGTACGTGCGGCGCAACCTCGGGCTGGCGAGTTTCACCTCGACGGGGCCAGCCCAGGCAAGGTTTTGCCTGGACGACATCGGCCTTCAGGTCGACGTGGCCGAGCGCACCGAAGCGCAATTGCTGATGCACCTGGTGATGACCGAATTCAGGTTCACGGTGCCTGCCTCAGAGCAGGGCAGTGCGCGCTTTGAACTGCACCACAGCGGGTCGATCCGGCGCGCGGGGCTGGCCTGTCGGCAACGGGCGGGAGCGCCGGATTTGCTGGCCAGGCTCCAGGCGGCCTTGAACGATGACCCCGACCTGCATCAAGCGTTGATGGGGCTGGACTTCAAGCGCCTGCACCTCGATTTGAGCGGGCAGCAATGGCACGTACGGCTTGAACACATGGGCGGCAGCGAGGTGGTCAACCGCATGCCGGCGTTCCGGCGCTACATCCCCTTGAGCGGCGCGCAGCGGGCCGGGCTGCTCAGGGTACTGGCGGGTTTGCAGCGGGTATTGGGCGCGATCTGAGTTGAGGAATTGGCATCATTAGTGCTTCTACAGTCGGTATCACGGACTTGTTGCGCCTATATAGATAACATGTTAACTATTAGCCAACAAAAACAAGAAACCATTGTGGAGATGCCATGAGCACCTATCAGTCTGCGCACTATGGGTTGGAAACCTGGACTCGGGATCTGCGAGCGGCCTGCGGCCATTTCGACACGGAACTGGCCTTCAACCGCTCACTGTTCATCGGTGAGGTGTCCAAGCACTCCCGGGGCGGCCTGTCACTGGCCAACCTGCGCACCAACGCCGGCCTGATCAAACGCGAGCGGCCCAATGCCGATCACGATATGGACCAGCATTGCTTCCTGGTCAGCCAGCGCAGTGGCTATTGCCAGATCACCCAGAACGGCCAGGTCATTCAATTGGCCCCCGGCGATATGTTGCTGATGGACTCCACGGGTTCGATCGAGATCAGCCCCTTTGGCCTTATCGAACATGCCTCGCTGTCACTCTCGCGCAACGAAGTGTGCAAGCAGCTGGGCAGCGCCTCTAAGACCTTCGGCAAGATCTCTTCGAGCAAGGCCTGCGGGCGCATGCTCCACGTGTTGATGGACCAGCTGTGCCGCGAGGGCCTGGAGGGGCAGGATTCGATTGAAGAGGCCGAGGCGCTGCAAGCGGCGTTTGTTTCGCTGCTCGGTTCAGCCTTTGAACTGCATGACGCTCCAGGCGACAGCGCCACATCCTTGCACGGCAGCAACCTGCGCAGTTATGTGCAGAAAGTCATCGACGAGTCCCTGACCCAACCCGGCCTCAGTCCGGTAGGCCTGGCCAGCCGCCTGAACATCTCGGTGCGGCATTTGTACCGCTTGTTTGAAGAGCAGGACGACAGCGTCTGCCGCTACATCCAGCGTGCGCGGCTTAAGCGCAGCGCGGACGATCTGACCAACCCGTTCCTCAAGAGCGAGTCGATCACCTCGATTGCCTACAAGTGGGGCTTCACCGATTCCGCGCACTTCAGCCGCTCGTTCAAGAAGCAATTCGAGCTGTCGCCCAAGGATTTTCGTTCCACTCATCTGCAGCAAGCGGTCGGTGCGGCGTAGGGTATCGATGGATCAATGAAACCGCTCACCCTGTCGGCCCATAACATTTGCGCAGTCGCGGTCGAACACTTTGCCGCCCATGGCTATGACGCTTCATCGCTGAACGAAATCGCGGTCGGGGCGGGCATGCGCAAGGCCTCGCTGTACGCGCACTTTGTCAGTAAGGACGCGCTGTTTCAGACAGTCTTCGAGATTGCCCTGGCCCATGAACATCAGTACATCGCGCAGTGCTTCAAGGAAGAGGCCGGGCACCCCGGCGTGCCTGGGCAATTGCACCTTGAGCGGTTGCGCGGGCGCTATGCAGGGTCGGCGCACCTGCGCTTCCTGTTGCGCACGGCCTACTTTCCGCCGGCGGATATTCGCAGCGTGATTACGGCAGGATTTGAGGGCTACCTGGCGAGCATTCGCGAGGATTTCCAGCGTGCCGCGCAAGGGCGGTACCGGATGGTACGGCCCGAGGCGCTCGAGGTGTTTTGTGACGCTTACCTGGGTATCGTCGACAGCCTGCATGTGGAGCTGATCTATTCGACGCCCCAGGGTTACGTCAAACGGCTTGCAGCGTTGTCGCGGGTGTTCAGTGATTCACTGTCGCTGCTTGAAGGGGCGAGCGCTATTCAACGGATACACCGCCCCTTCCAGATTTGAACCGGTTTACATCCCGACAGAGGTCATTTCACCTCAGGCAGCGTCGACCCGCCGTCCACCACGATGGTCTGCCCGGTGATGTAGGTCGCCAGGTCGGAGGCCAGGAACAGCATGGCCCCGGCAATATCCTGAGCGGCACCGAGGCGTCCCAGGGGCACGCGGCTGGCGATGTCGGCATTGACCTGGCTGTCGCCCAGGTTATCCATGGCCGGCGTGGCAATCATCCCTGGCTCGACGCCGTTGACGCGCACCTGGTAAGGCGCGAGCTCCAGCGCGGCATTGCGGATAAAACCGTTGACCCCGGCCTTGGACGCCGCGTAGTGGCTGAGCCCCGCATAGGCGACCCGTGGCCCGGTGACCGATGAGGTGACCAGCACGCAGCCACCGCCCTGGCGTTGAAACATCGGCAAGGCGGCCTGGGACAGCCAGAACAGGGCCGAGAGATTCACCGCCAGCGTGCGTTCAAGAACGGCCGGGGTGATCTGCGCGAACGCTGTCAACGGAAAGTAGCCGGCGTTGTGTACCAGGATATCCAGGCGACCCCAGGCCAGCTCTATGCCCTGGATGCCTTCGAACACCGCCGTCGCGTCGGCCAGGTCCAGCGCGATGGCCTCGACCCGGCAGCCGCGCGCACACAAGCCCTCGGCCAATGCCTGGGCTTGTGCCAGGCGCAGGTCGGCGATCATGACGCGGGCGCCACGCCAGGCGAACGCCTCGACGATGGCCTGGCCGATACCCTGGGCGCCGCCGGTGACCAGCACGGTCTTGCCGCTGAAATCCAAGTCTTCAGGCATGTGCACGCTCCATATGGGCGTAAGCCAGCGTGGGTACATCGACAATGCTCGAACCGCCATCGGCGACCACGCTGGCCCCGGTGATGATCGCGGCATCCGGGCTGGCCAGGAAGCGGCATACCTTGGCGATTTCCTCGGCGCTGGCGGGGCGCCGCAACGGCACGTCGGCGCATACGCGGGCATAGGCTTGCTGCAGGGTGTCGCCATGGAAGCTCATCAGCGGCTGCATTTCCTCGTCGGCCATGGGCGTGGTAACCCAGCCGGGACACACCGCGTTCACGCGCACGCCACTTGGGCCGTAATCCCGCGCCAGGGAGCGATTGAGCCCGAGCAGCGCATGCTTGGCGGTGGTGTAGCCGCATACTTCGGGTCCGGCGGCCAGCGAGGCGATGGAGCCGAGCAGCACGATATTGCCGGCGCTTTCGATCAGCAGCGGCAGGCAGGCGCGAGCGCTGTAGAACGCGCTGTCCAGGTTGCTGCGCAAGGCCGCCTCCCAGGTGTGCGGACTGGTCTGGGTGGCGCTGCCCATGCCATGCCCGCCGGCGCAGGCCAGCAGCACATCGAGGCGGCCGTAGCGCTGAGCAATCTGCGCAACGAAACCCTCCCAGGTGGCCGGGCAGGCCGCATCGCCGACCAGCACCAGGCCGCCGGTGTCTTGTGCAACCTGCTCCAGCGGCTCGCGGCGACGGCCGATGAGCACCAGGTTGGCGCCTTCGGCGGCGTATAAGCGCGCGCAGGCGGCACCGATGCCCGTGCCGGCACCGGTGATGACAACGGTGCGTGGATCAGGCATCGGGATACTCCGTGCGGTTGAGCACTTGGCAGTAGGAGCTGACCGGAAAGTTCGACAGCTCATCGAACGACGCGCCGGCATAGCCGAAGATCTTGCCGTCGCTGCGGTGCTGTTGCAGGTCGATCAGCACCAGGCCGAGGGTCGGGATGATTTTTTCGCGCCAGACGAACAGGTACAGCTGATCGGCGATCTTGTAGTAGTGGCAGCGGTCGGTATCGCACAGGCCTTGCTCCACGCCCTTGAGGCATTGCCAGGCATAGAACTGATCGTTCAGGTAGATGTGCTCGTAGACTTCGCTGGGGCTGTAGCGATACAGGTTGCGCAGGCCGGTCAGTTCCTGGGTGGGCGCGTGCGGGCATTGGCCCAGCTGCCAGGGTTGATCCAGGCTGCCGTGCAGGAAGTCCACGTCCACCGAGGTCAGGGCCTTGCCGGCCAGGGCGCGTCTGTAGAGGCCTTGCTCGGTTTGTTCGCGGTCCGGCATGCGCCCGATCACGGCGGTGAACGACGACGTGGTGGTGTCCAGCACCAGGCTGATGGACCAAGCCTGGCCGGCTTCATGCTTGATGAAGTCGACCAGGTACAGGCCCGGGCGGACCGAGGTGGCGCGGTAGGCGGCCGAACCGCTGGAGTGACCGTCGGCGGCGTGCCAGTGCAACTGCTCGGTGTCGAAGCGATGCTCGATCTGCCAGCCGTTGGCGAAGTGCAGGGTGAAGGCCTTGCCGTTGAGGTCGGCAAGGTTGGGCAGGATAAACGCGTCGGGGGCAAAACCATCGGCGAGGGCGCCTACGGTGATCCAGTCGGATGAAGTGGTCATTGCATGGCTCCGGTTGAGGGAATGGACACCCCGGATCATGCGGTTGGCAACCTGGCGCGCCTATCAACCAAAGGGTTGAGGCGGCTTACAGAAACAGCGCGGCGACCAACTCGGTACGGCTGCTGACACCGGTTTGCGGAACAGGTGGATCAGGTGGGTCTTGATGGTGGGCAAGCCGACATCCAGCTCCAGGGCCAGTTGCTTGTTGCTCGCACCCTGGCGTAATAACCAGGCAATCTCGCGCTCTTTGGGCGTGAGCCCGGCCAATGCATCGTCGCAGGGCTGCATATTGGCCACGGCCATTTGCAGCAACGCCTGCAAGGCATTGAGCTGAGCCAGTTGGTCGAGGGTAAACACCCCTTGCTCCGCCGTGCGCAGCAAGGAGATGGCCGCCTGGGGCTGGTCGGCGCGATGGGCGACGATCTCCACCACATCGACCACACCATAGCGTTGCAGGAAGTCTTGATAGCGGCGGCTGTCACGCAGGGGCTGGCGGGCCATGGCGAACCCCAGCGGCACCACCGCCAGCCCGCTGGACAGGCAATTGCGCGGTTGCAACGGGTCGAATTGGCGGTAGTTGTCGAGGTAGTCGCGGTGCATCTCACCGCTCATGCCTTGCAGCCTGAAATCACGGGCCTGCAACTGGCGGTCGACACAATAGAACGCTGCCTGGCTGGCGGGCACCAGTTGAGTGAAAGCCTGCAGGCAATGGCCGGCGACTTCCTGAGCGGGGATGGCGTGCATGGTCAGTCACCTGCGCCGGAACAAACGCTGCCGGCCGAAGCCGGCAGAGGGGAGCGATCAGACTACCGCGAAATAGTGCTTCACAAAACTCTCGCTCACCACTTCCCACAGCACCGGTGTGCCCTGGGTCACGAACCAGCTGTCGCCGGCTTTGTAGCGGGTACTCTGGCCAGTACTTTCGTCGGTCAGCACCACTTCACCGGTGACCACCGTGGCCTGTTCGGCGAACGGGTAGACCATGCGGAACTTGCCTTGGGTGGTGCCGAAATAGGCGCTGCTGACGGCGTCGGTCGGGGCGCCGAAGGTCATTTTGCCAAAGGCTTTGACTTCGCCCTCGAGGATCTCGGAGCCGAGGTCGGCAACGGTGCCCCAGGCATCGAGGTCGGATAATTGGATGTCTTTCTTCAGGGTGGTAACGGGCATGGCAGTTCTCCTGTGAATGAAACAGTGGGGCTCAACGGCGACCGTTGAAGTAGCCCGAAAGTTGGTGAAGGCTTTTGCCGGCCGTGAGCAGCAGCGGGCGGATATGGTCCTTGCCCAGGATCTGCGCATGCTTGACCGCGCTGATCAGGTCGTAGCGCGACGAGCCTTCGCTCATGCCTTCGGCCAGGACCTTGCAGATGATGTGGCTGGGCGTGACCCCGAAGCCGGCGTAGCCCTGCACATAAAAGGCATTCGGACGCCCGCTGAGCGTGCCGATCTGCGGGAACAGGTTGGCCCCGGTCGCCATCGGCCCGCCCCACGCCAGGTCGATCTTCACGTCCTTGAGGTAGGGGAAAATCTTCAGCATCAGGTTGCGGTTCCAGGCCTTGAGGTCCAGCGGGATGTGTTCGACAAAAGGCGTGGCGGCACCGAACAGCAAGCGGTTTTCGTTGGTGACCCGGTAGTAGTCGATCACCGGGCGGATATCGCTGTAGGCGCCGCGTATCGGGCTGATGCGGTTGATCAGCTCGTCGGATAGGGGTTCGGTCATCAACTGGAAGGCGTAGGTATTGACCGTGGTCTTGTGCAGTTCCGGTTCCAGCTTGTTGAGAAAGCTGTCGCAGGCCCACAGCAACTTGGAGGCCTTGACCGAGCCTCGGCCGGTGCGCACGGTAATGCGTTCGCCATAACTGACTTCCAGGGCCGGGCTGTGCTCAAAGATGCGCACACCGTGGCCGGCCAGGGCCTTGGCTTCGCCCAGCAGCAGGTTCAGCGAGTGCACGTGCCCGCCGCCCATGTGCAGCAGCGCGCTGGTATAGGCGTCGGAACCGATGATCTGCTTGACCTCGGAGCCGGCCATAAAGCGGATTTCGTCCTTGGTGTTGATCGACTTGAAGTCCTTCTCCCAGGCGCGCAGGGTTTTTTCCTGGCGGGCGTTGAAGCCCATGTAGCCGTAGCCGTGGCAGAAGTCGGCGTCGATCGCGTACTTGGCGATGCGATCCTTGATGATGCCGGCGCCCAGCTCGCTGATTTCAAAGATCTGGCGCAGGCCTTCGTCGCCGACCTGGTTCTTGATTTTCTCCAGGTCATGGCCGATCCCCGCCATGATCTGCCCACCATTGCGACCCGTGCCGCCGAAACCCAGGTAGCGCGCTTCGAGCACCACAATGTTGGTGATGCCTTTTTCGGCCAGTTCCAGTGCGGTGTTGATGCCGGAGAAACCGCCGCCAATCACCACCACATCGGCTTCCACGTCCTGTTCGAGGGTGGGGAAGCTGAGGTTGTATTTCTTGGTTGCCGAGTAGTAGGTCGGCGTTTCGATATTGATCATGGCGCAGCCTGGAAAAGTGAAGGGAAACTCACTGCAGAGCCGACACGAAGCTCTGTGCCTGTTGGGGTGTATTAGGTGCCTTCCGCGCGGTAGGTGTCTTGATTCTGTGTGCCGCCGCTCTTGACCGTGGCTGCCAATCATCAACCTTGAATCCGGCCGCGCGGTAAAGCCGCACACGGGTAACAATCGCCAATGCTAGAATGTTGTTAATCTGTTAACCAATTGCGACGCCGCCATCCATGTCCAAACCGCGCCAATCCCTGACCCTCACCTTGCTCCATGCGCGTGAAGCCGCCATGGGGTTTTTTCGCCCTTCGCTCAATCAACACGGACTGACCGAGCAGCAATGGCGGGTCATTCGGATCCTCAGCCAGCATGAGGAGCTTGAGATCAACCGCCTGGCCGAGCTGGCGTGCATCCTCAAGCCGAGCATGACCGGGGTGCTGGTGCGCATGGAAGCGGCAGGCATGGTGGAGCGGCGCAAGGCGCAACAGGACCAACGCCGCGTGCTGGTGCGGCTGGCCGAGAAGGGCCGAGCCTGTTTCGACTCCATGAGCCAGAGCATGGAAGCCAATTACCAGCGCTTGCAGGCGGGGTTTGGCGAAGAGAAGTTGCAGACCTTGCTGACCTTGCTCAACGAACTGAAAACCCTCAAGCGCTAGTTAAGCTAGCCCCACAGCTGCCGCGCGCAAGCGAGGCTGCGTCAGTAGACGCCGCCGGCCGCGCTGGCAGGCGCCGGTGAGTCCTTGAAGGCCGCCGCCAGGCTTTGCAGCCCGCGCATCAGCACGGTGGTGTCCACGCCCACCGCCACGAACGCCGCGCCCAGTTCGATGTAGCGCCGGGCCAGTGCCTGGTCGGCGCTGAGAATGCCGGCGGCTTTGCCGGCGCTGCGGATGCGCGCGATGGCGTCTTCGATTGCCGCCTGCACCTCGGGGTGGCCGGGGTTGCCGCGATGGCCCATCGAGGCGCTCAGGTCCGCCGGCCCGATAAACACCCCGTCGACGCCTTCCACCGCCGCAATCGCCTCCAGGTTGGCCAGGCCCTCGCGGTTTTCGATCTGCACCAGCAGGCACATCTGCTCATCGGCGTGGTCGAGGTAACCGGCAATGCTGTTCCAGCGTGAAGCCCTGGCCAGCGCACTGCCGACGCCGCGCACGCCCTTGGGCGGATAATGGATGGCTTTCACCAGCGTACGCGCCTGTTCTGCGCTCTCCACCATGGGCACCAGCAAGGTCTGTACGCCAATGTCGAGGACTTGCTTGATCAACGCGGTGTCGCCGATCACCGGGCGAATCACCGGCTGGCTGGGGTAGGGCGCCACGGCCTGGAGCTGGCCGAGCAGGCCGCGCAGGTCGTTGGGCGCATGTTCGCCGTCGATCAGCAGCCAATCGAAACCGGCGTTGGCGGCCAGTTCCGCGCAATAGGCATCGGCCAGGCCCAGCCACAGGCCGATCTGGGTTTCACCGCTGCGCAGGCGATGTTTGAAGGTGTTGACAGGCATGTCCATGAGCACTCTCCGGTTAAACGAATCGGCAGGCAATCGACCCCAGCATGTCGTAGTCGACATGGAAGGTATCGCCAGGGTTGGCCGCCACCGGGCGGGTGAAGGAGCCACCCAGGATGATTTGCCCGGGTTGCAGGGTGACGTCATAGGCGGCCAGTTTATTCGCGAGCCAGGCCACGCCCTTGGCCGGGTGATTGAGCACGGCGGCGGAGACGCCGGACTCTTCGATCACACCATTGCGGTAAAGCACCGCCGGCACCTTGCGCAAGTCGATCTCGGTGGGCCGCACGGCCCGCCCGCCCATGACCACGCCGGCGTTGGCGGCGTTGTCGGAGATGGTGTCGAACACCTTGCGGGTCTCCTTGGTGTGCGGGTCGACCTGCTGGATGCGCGCATCGATGATCTCCAGCGCGGGGATCACCCATTCAGTGGCGTCGAGCACGTCGAACACCGTCACGTTCGGGCCTTTCAGCGGTTTGCCCAGGATAAATGCCAGCTCCACCTCGACGCGCGGCACGATAAAGCGCTCGAAGGGGATGTCGGTGCCTTCATCGAAGAACATGTCGTCCAGCAGCGCACCGAAATCCGGCTCGGTGATATTGGACGAGACCTGCATGGCCCGGGAGGTCAGGCCGATCTTGTGGCCGACCAGCTTGCGCCCGTCCTTGATTTTTTGCGCGACCCAGGCGCGCTGGATGGCATAGGCGTCGTCGAGGGTGATCGCCGGGTGATCGAGGGAAAACTGACGCACCTGTTCGCGTGAGCGTTCGGCCTGGTCGAGGCGCGCGGCGGCTTGCAAAATGAGCGATTGATCAAGCATGGCAAGAGTCTCTTATTGAGGGTTGACGATGGCCGCCCGGGTGCGCAGCACCAGCAGGCCGCCAAGAGCAATGAGCAGCGCCAGGACGTACAGGGCCAGGCTGGCGCTCTGGGTGGTGTCGCGCATCCAGCCGATCAGGTAGGGCGCGAAGAATGACGCGATGCTGCCGAACGAGCTGATCAGGGCGATCCCGGCGGCCTGGGTGTTATTGGAGAGGAACGCGGGAGGCAGTTGCCAGAACATCGGCAACGCCGCGCTGGCGCCCATGCCGGCGACGATCAGGCCGCCCAGCACCACGGCCGGGTTGGCGGGGGCGAGCCCGGCGATGGCAATGCCGGCGGCCGACATCAGCAAGGGCACGCACAGGTGCCAGCGGCGTTCACGCTGGCGGTCGGACGAGCGCCCGCAGCCGATCATGAAAAAACACCCGGCCAGGTACGGCACCGCACTGAGCAGGCCGACCTTGCCGTCGCTGCCGATGCCGGCGCCGTGGATCAGCGTCGGCATCCAGAACGCCAGGGTGTTGACCGCCAGCATCACCGCGAAGTACACCGCCACCAGCAGCCACACCTGTGGGTTGCTGAGAATGGCGGAAAACGAGGTGATGGATTTGCGGTGTTCTTCCCGGTGCAGTTGCTCGCGCAGGTGTTGCTTCTGTTCCGGCGCCAGCCACTTGACCGTCTCGAAGCTGTCCGGCAGGCACTTGAGCACCACCAGCCCGAGCAGAATCACGGGGGCGCCTTCGATGACGAACATCCATTGCCAGCCGCGCAGGCCGCCCAAGTCGTGGAAGTGTTCAAGGATGCCGCCGGAAAGCGGGCCGCCGATCACCCCGGCCATGGGCACTGCGATGGCAAACAAGGCGGTGACTTGCGCGCGACGCCCGGCCGGGTACCAGCGGTTCAGAAACACCAGGATGCCCGGGAAGAAACCGGCCTCGGCCACCCCCAGCAAAAAGCGCAGCACATAGAAGCCCATGGCGCTGTCGATCAGGAACATGCAGGTCGACAGCACGCCCCACACCACCATCAGCGTGGCAATCCACCGCCTTGGGCCCACTCGGTCCAGGGCCATGTTGCTGGGGACGCCGAACAGCGCGTAGGCCACGAAGAACAGGCCGGCGCCGAAGCCATAGACCGTGTCGCTGAAGTTCAAGTCCGCGCTCATCTGCATCTTGGCGAAGCCGATGTTGATGCGGTCGAGATGGGCGAAGAGGTAGCAGATCAGCAACAACGGCATCAGCCGCCAGGTGATGGTGCTGTGAGTACGGTCGCTTGCGACCTGGCCGAGGTTGTCGGCGGTATGGGCTGTGCTCATGGTTTTATACTTTTTATCTGAGAGGCCGAGGGTGTGAACGGGCAGGGCGCCTTAACCGACCTGCGCCTTGAGGAACGCATGCACGTTGTTCTGCTTGAAGTTGAGCTGTTCGTGCAGTTCGAGCATTTCAAACGACAAGGCCAGCAGGCGCTGGGCCTGAAGCGCGGCGAAGTGCTGGGTGATGACCTCGAACAGGCGCTCGGCGACTTGCTGGCGAGTGGCCAGGTCGCGGCCATGGCCGACCTTCAACGTCATGTGCACGAAGGCGTAGTCATGCTTGCCGTCGGCCATGCGCCAGGTGTCCAGGCGCACGCCACGGCTGCGGATGCCGCCCAGGGGAAACACGCCGCTGTCGCCCAGGCTGGCGTGGACTTTTTCAAACAGGCCCGGCAGGTCGGCCTGCTGTTCGATGTTGTCGGTGTATTCAGCGATGAAGTGGGGCATGAACGGCTCCTTCAGGCCGCGCGGGGATGCCGCGCGGCCATGCGGTCAAACAGGGAAAATGGCGTTGATCTGCCCGGTGCCCGAGCTGCCGAAGGGTTCGGTGATGATCTCGGCCGGCTTGTCGTAGTCCGGCCCGCCGAGCAAACCGAGAAGCATGGCGGTGTCGTGCATCTTGCCTTCGCCAAAGCAATGCTCGGCGTAGTCCGGGAGCATGGCGCAGAACTCTTTCCAGCGGCCCTGGCGCCACAGTTCCACCACATGCAGGTCGACCTGCTTGTCGAATTCACGGGTCCAGTTATGAATATTGGCTTCGGCATTGCGGTCGTCGGAGAAGCGGTGCGACAGCGAACCCGAGGCCAGCACCACGACTTTACGGTCGCTCTTCTCGATGGCCCGGCGCACGGCGGCGCCGAAGGTGAAGCTGTCTTGCAGGCGATGCCAGGCACACCAGGCGGCAATCGAAACGACGTTGAAGGTCTGCTCGTCCGGTACGCCCATGTGCATGTAGCGCATCGGCACCAGGGTGCCGTACTCCAGCTCCAGGCTCGGGATGTTGTGGGCCAGGGTGCGCACGTCGGCGGCGTTGGCCTCGGCGGCGATCAGTTCGCCCAGCTCCGGGCAGCCGGGGTATTCGTAGGCCATGTTCTTGATGAAGTGCGGCAGTTCGTTACTGGTGTAGATGCCCTTGAAGTGCTCGCCGCTGTTGACGTGATAGGCGCTGTTGACCAGCCAGTGCACGTCGAACACCACGGCGGTATCGGCGCCCAGCTCGCGGGCGCGCCGACCGATTTCCTTGTGCCCGGCAATCGCCGCTTCGCGGCAGCCGTGGTGCTTGCCAGGCAGCTCCGACAAATACATCGAGGGTACGTGGCAGATTTTCGCCGCCAGGACGACTTCGCCCATGATGATGCTCCTGAAATTGTTGTTGTTGTCGTCGGGGGACTGGTGTTGCTCAGACGCCCCAGCGTGGAATGTGATGGCTGCCCATCGAGATACACACGTTCTTGATCTCGGCGAACACTTCGAAGCTGTACTGGCCGCCTTCACGGCCGGTGCCGGAGCCCTTCACGCCGCCGAACGGTTGGCGCAGGTCGCGCACGTTCTGGCTGTTGATGAACACCATGCCCGCTTCGATGCCATAGGCCAGACGATGCGCCTTGCCGATGTCCTGGGTCCAGATGTAAGACGCCAGGCCGTATTCGGTATCGTTGGCCAGTTGCAAGGCTTCGGCTTCGTCCTTGAACGGAATCAGGCATACCACCGGGCCGAAGATCTCTTCCTGGGCGATACGCATGGAGTTGTTCACGTCAGCGAACACCGTGGGCTGGATGAACTGGCCCTTGCTCAGATGCGCCGCCAGGTTGGCCGGGCGCTCGAGGCCACCGGCGAGGAGAGTGGCGCCTTCTTCGAGACCGATCTTGATGTAGCCGGTGACCTTGTCGTAGTGGGCCTGGGTGATCATCGAGCCGACTTGGGTTTTCGGGTCCTGCGGGTCGCCGACGATCAAGCGCTTGGCGCGTGCTGCAAACTCGGCGACGAACTGCGGGTACACGCTTTCCTGGATAAAGATCCGGCTGCCGGCGGTGCAGCGTTCGCCGTTGAGCGAGAAGATGGTGAACAGCGCGGCGTCGAGGGCGCGTTCCAGGTCGGCATCTTCGAAGATCAGCACCGGCGACTTGCCGCCCAGTTCCATGGAGTACTTTTTCAGCCCGGCGGTCTGCATGATTTTCTTGCCGGTGGCGGTGCCGCCGGTGAAGGAAATCGCGCGGACATCGGGATGACGCACCAGGGCATCGCCGGCGGTGGCGCCGTAACCCTGGATGACATTGAGCACGCCCTTTGGAATCCCGGCTTCCACCGCCAGGCGCCCCAGTTCGTTGGCGGTCAGCGGCGACAGCTCGGACATTTTCAGCACCGCGGTATTGCCCAGGGCCAGGCACGGCGCGGTTTTCCAGGTGGCGGTCATGAACGGCACGTTCCACGGCGACACCAGCGCGCAGACACCCACCGGCTGGTACAGGGTGTAGTTGAGCATCTGGTCATCGACCGGGTAGCTGTGGCCGTCCATGCGCGTGCAGACTTCGGCGAAAAAATCGAAGTTGTGCGAGGCGCGGGGAATCAACACGTTTTTGGTCTGGTGAATCGGCAGGCCGGTGTCGAGGGTTTCCAGTTCGGCCAGGTGCGGCACGTTCTGTTCGATTAGTTCACCCAGCTTGCGCATCAAGCGCGCCCGTTCCTTGGCCGGGGTGCCGGCCCATTTCGGGAAGGCTTCCTTGGCCGCCGCCACGGCTTGCGCGACTTCCTCGGCGCCGCCGCTGGCGACTTCACCGATGGCTTCGCCGGTGGCCGGGTTGTAGTTGACGAACACGTCTTTGCTTTCGACCTCACGGCCGTTGATCCAATGTTTGATCATGCTGCTCAAGCCTCTTTACGGGCGTTGAAGAACGCCGCTTCGCTGACAATTCGGTTAACCAGGCGGCCTACGCCTTCGACTTCCACAATCACTTCATCGCCCGGCACGACGTCGGCCAGGCCTTCGGGGGTGCCGGTGGCGATCATGTCGCCGGGTTGCAGGGTCATGAAGCTGGACAGGTATTCGATCAGGTAGGGAATGTCGAAAATCATGTCCTGGGTGCTGCCTTCCTGGCGCAGCTCGCCGTTGATCCAGGTGCGCAGTTTCAGGTTGCTCGGGTCCGGCACATCGGCCACATCGACGATCCATGGGCCGACGGGCGTGGTGGCGTCGCGGTTTTTCACGCGCAGGTTGGGCCGGTAGTAGTTTTCCAGGTAGTCGCGAATCGCGTAGTCGTTGCACACCGTGTAGCCCGCCAGGTAATCCAGGGCGTCTTCGCGCTTGACGTTGCGCGCCGGCTTGCCGATGACGGCCACCAGCTCGCACTCGTAGTGCATGTAGGCGACGTTATCCGGGCGCCAGGTCACCTGGTTGTGGCCGGTGTAGGTGCCCACGGACTTGATAAACGCCAGGGGTTCGGTCGGCGGCTTGAACGCCAGTTCAGCGGCGTGGTCGGCATAGTTCAGGCCCAGGGCGAACATGCTGCCGGTGGCCGGTGGCAGCCATTGCACCTGGTCTTCGGCCAGCAGGCGGCCGTCAGCCAGGCGCACGGCGTTTTCAGCTTCGACCTGTACCCAATGGACTTCACCTTCAAAGCGAATACGGGCGTGTTTCATGGGAGCTCCTCTGCCTTGATGTGGTTGACCAGGCGGCCGAGGCCGCTGATCTCGACCTCCACGGTGTCGCCGGGCTGTACATCCACCCGGCCTTCGGGCGTGCCGGTGATCAGCACATCGCCTGCGTGCAGGGTCATGAATTCGCTGATCTCGGCGATCAGCAATGGAATATTGCGCACGAAGTTGGCCGTGGTGTTGTGCTGGCGAACCTCGCCGTTGACGTACAGCGTGATCGCGAGATTGTGCGGGTTCGAGACCTGTGCGGTGGGGATCAGCTCGGGCCCGATGGCGCAGAACCCATCGCGGCATTTGGCTTTGACGGCGGGGCGGTAGTAGCTGTCTTCCGGCAGGCTGAACTCATTGACCAGGGTGTAGCCGGCCACGTAGTCGAGGGCTTCGGCCGCGCTGACGCGACTGGCGCTCTTGCCCATCACCACCCCCAATGCCGGCCCAGGTTGCAGGCGCTCGCCCTGGCCGGGATGCACCACCTCGGCGCCGTGCTGGTTGCGGGTGTTGGGCGTCTTGATGAACAGCACCGGCTTGACCGGCGGTTTCTGGTACGGCGGCTGTTCGAATTCGGCGAGGCGCTGCTTGAGCAACCCCTGGTAGTTCAGCGCGACACCGAAAAGGGTGCCGGTCGCGATGTCATGCAAGGCACGGCTCATGGGTTCTCCTGGCAGGGCCATGGCGGCCTTGCATTTAGTTAATGTGTTAACAGTTATAATTAAGATGTTAACTATCGTCAAGGGTGTAGACTGTCCACGGGGTGCTTGCAAGGTGAGCACCGCTGCATCAGGGCAATCACAATAAAAACGAGTAGCGTGCGATGAGCGACCGTCAACCCATCCCGAACATCAACATTGGCCAGGTGTACGACCAGCGCTACAGCGACGCCGAAGTCCATTACGATAAGCTGGCCAACCTGGCGGATTTCTTCGGGCGCAACATGCCCGTTCACCGGCATGACCGGTTCTTCCAGGTTCACTACGTAAAAAACGGCACCGTGCGCGTGTACCTGGACGACCAGCAATACGTCGAGTCCGGGCCGATGTTCTTCCTCACGCCACCCACGGTGCCGCACTCGTTTGTGACCGAGGCCGACAGTGACGGGCATGTGCTGACGGTGCGTCAGCAACTGGTGTGGCAACTGATCGAAGCCGACGCCAGCCTGGCGCCGGCCGGTGTGCAATTGCCGGCCGCGTGTGTTGCCCTGACGCAGTTGGCGCCGCAATACGCGGGCGATATCCGCCGCCTGGATTATCTGTTCGAGGAACTGCGCGAAGAGGTAAAAGCCCAGCGTTCCGGGCGCAGCGCAGCCCTGGACAGCCTGACGCGGTTGATCATGATCAGCCTGTTGCGGCTGTGTTCGAACTCGTTGAAAGCCACGCCCGCCCGTCACGAAGACTTGAAAATCTTCCACCGCTTCAACGAGCTGATCGAAGCGCACTACCAGCAACACTGGCCGTTGTCGCGCTATGCCCAGGGCATCGGCGTGACAGAGGCGCGGCTCAACGACGTGTGCCGGCGTATTGCCGACTTGCCGTCCAAGCGCCTGATCCTGGAGCGCCTGATGCAGGAAGCCAAGCGCCTGCTGCTGTTTACCGGCAGCTCGGCCAACGAGATCTGCTATCAGCTGGGGTTCAAGGACCCGGCCTATTTCAGTCGTTTTTTCCAGCGTTACGCACAGCTCACTCCGGGGGAGTACCGCCAGCGCCAATCGGGATTGCGTTGAGCCAGGCATAAGGGAGGTCTTGTTGATCTTGTGCGGATCATCATGAGCATCGCCGCGGTGCAACAGAATGGCTTTTACGCCGAACCGATTGTACTTTTCACAGCCCCCAGGCCGCTTGCAGCGGTTGGCCGGCGACACTAAGCTGCCGACTCGCCCATCCAATTGGTGCCGATATGGCCAACCCCAGACCTTCGCTGACCCTGACCCTGCTGCAAGCCCGTGAAGCCGCAATGGCGTTCTTCCGCCCGGCACTGAACAAGCATGCACTGACCGAGCAACAGTGGCGGGTCATTCGGATCCTGCGCCAGCAGGGCGAACTCGAAAGCCATCAACTCGCCCAGCAGGCCTGCATCCTGAAACCGAGCATGACCGGAGTGTTGACCCGCCTGGAGCGCGACGGCCTGGTGCGCCGGCAGAAGTCCAGCCAGGATCAGCGCCGGGTGTTCGTGGGCCTCACCGAGCGCGGCCAGCAGTGTTTCGTCTCCATGAGCGAGGGCATGGAAAGCAACTACCAGAAAATCGAAGCGCAGTTTGGCGCGGAGAAAATGCAGCAGTTGCTGGACTTGCTCAATGAGCTGAAAAACATCAAGCCTTGAAGGTGAAAAAATTCATTAACAGGTGAACGTATTTGCCCGAGGCTGGCATCGCGGGCGCACATCCTCACTATCCATTTTCGGCACACATGCACGCGCTGCCCCGGGTTCGGAATGGAACTTGCGTGCGATACGACCTGTAAGCCTTGCAACTGAAAAAGGTTAGGTCAATGAACAATAATAATGTGCAGATGCCTGCGGCCTCGGTGGTGCTTCCACCGGCGTTACCCCTCCAGCGTTTCCTGACCAGCGACATCGACGAGCACGCTCGCAATATGGGCGGCTGGCAGGTTCGCTACGATCAGTTATCACCCGGCTCCTTTGCCGGTGAGTTGCTGGAGTTCCGCTCGGACTGGATGCAACTGGTGCGCGACCGCTCTAATCAGGCCATGGTCAAGAGTGGTGTGGCCTGGAAAGGTGCGATCACCTTCAGCATTCCCTTAAGTGCCGACGGCCCGGTGTATTGCTCGGGGCATCCGATCCACGAGCCCAGCCTGTTGGTGGCCCACGGTGAAAACCTGCCCGAGCTGCACACTCCACAGCACCTGGACCTGCTCGGCGTGGCCATCGAAGAGCACGCCCTGGAACATGTGCTGGAGTGCCAGGGCATTCAGTTTCGAATTACCGATCTTCCCAGGTGTTACCGTTTGGGTGATTCATCCGTGCAACGTGACCTCGCGGCGTTGTTCGACGAGCTGGCGGGCTGTGATGCCGTGCTCGGGCATGACTCGATCCGCCGCGGCATCCGCGATGCGGTGATGCTGCATATGCTGGAGTTGATCGCCCCGGACCAGGCCCCACCCCTCAACCCCACGGCGCGCAAAAGAATGGTCGATCGCGCCCGCGAATATGCGTTGAGTCACCTCGACGAGCCGCTGTCGATCCTCGACCTGTGCAACCACATCGGCGCCAGCCGGCGCAAACTCCAGTACTGTTTTCAGGAGACCCTGGGCATCAACCCGGTGGCCTATCTGCGGGCATTGCGCCTCAATGCGGTGCGCCGCGAACTGCGAACCAGCACCCAAGCCCACGGCGTACAGGAAGTGGCGGCGCGCTGGGGCTTCTGGCATTTGAGCCGGTTCGCAAGCGATTACCGCACCATGTTCGGTGAAAGCCCTTCCCAGACCCTGCGTCGCACGCAACTCTGCTGAAAACGGATAACCGCCGCACTCTGCGCGTTACTAGGATGGCCCACACCACTTGATGGGAGGGGCATTCGATGATTCACCACAATAATGCAAGCGCCACACGCATGACGCTGTTCACCCTGGGGCTGCTGGGTTGCTGCGCCAGTGTCCAGGCCACCGAGAACGGTGCGCCGACCACCGCTGTCGGCGTTTACGATTTCGGCGCGGGGATGATGCCGCCGGCCACGCCGTTCGGGACCGTAGGGCTGCGCACGGCGTTTTACTCGGCCAATGTGCAGAAGGACCGTAACGGTCGCTCCGTCGACAACCACTTCTCACTGGATGTGTTGTCCATCGGCGTCGCCTACATGCGCATGACCGATCACACGGTGCTGGGCGCCAACTATGGTTTCGGCGTGGTGGTACCGTTCTTCAAGATGGACGCTTCCGTCAAGGTACCGACCCCGGCCGGCCCGCTGAGCCTGGAGGCCGATCCGTTTCGAATGGCCGACATGCAGTTTCTGCCGGTGATCCTGCAATGGAATCTGTCGCCGAACCTGTTTATCAACACGCAGTTGCAGATCCAGGCGCCCACCGGTGACTACGACAAGAATCGTTTGATCTCCCCAGGGCTCAATCACTGGACGTTCTCGCCGATCGTCAACGCCACCTACATCACCGACAGTGGCTTCGAGGTTTCCTCAAGCGTTGAGGTGGACGTCAATACCCGCAACCCCGCGACCGACTACAAGAACGGTGTCGAATACCGCCACGAATTTGCCGTGGGCCAGCATGTAGGGCCGTGGACCCTGGGCCTGGGTGGTTACTACTACCGCCAGTTCAGCGATGACGACGCGCCAGGGCTGCAATCGGGCAACCGCGCGCGGGTGCTGGCTGTCGGGCCGGCCGTGAGTTACTTCAAGCCCGGCCTGCCGCCCATTTGGCTGCACGCCTACAAGGAAACCGATGCCCGCAACCGTGCCGAAGGTTACACCGTGGCGCTGCGCATTTCTCAAAGTTTCTAAGGGGTTGGCCATGAACTCATCACATTCCGATTCCCCATCACCACGGCAAGCCACCGGGCGCCGTGAAGGGCTGGTGCTGATGCTGGGCAGCAGCCTGACCATCATGGGCGCGGCCATGGTGGCGCCGATCCTGCCCAAGCTGGGCGCCGAGTTCGGTGCGCTGGAACCGCGCGCCGACCTGCTGGTGCCCTTGGCGGTCACCGGGCCGGCACTCGCGATTGCGCTGTGCGCGCCGCTGGCCGGCTGGTTGGCCGACCGGGTCGGGCGCAAGGCGTTGCTGGTGATCGCCACGCTGTTGTATGCCGTGCTCGGGGCCATCCCGGCGCTGCTGGATAACTTGCCCGCCATCGTCGGTGTACGCCTGCTGTTCGGCGCGGCGGAGGCGGCGGTGATGACCTGTTGCGCGACGCTGATTGCCGACTATTGGCACGGCGAGGAACGGCTGCGCTACATCAATCGGCAAGTGGTCACCATCGGTTTGGTCGGCGCGCTGTTCTATGTCGTGGGCGGCGCGTTGGGCGAACACTCCTGGCGCCTGCCATTCCTGCTGTACCTGCTGCCACTGCTGTTGATACCGATGATGATAAAGGTGCTGTGGGAGCCCGCAGCCGCCCGCCAGCCCGTCGAGGTGGCTGAACAGGGCAGGGTGGCCGTGCTGCCGTTGGTGCTCGGTTATCTGCTGATCCTCAGTGGGATGGTGCTGAGTTTTATCGTGCCGATCCAGGCGCCGGTTTTACTCGTCAGCCTCGGCGTTACTTCAAGCACGATGATCGGGCTCTCGGCGGGGGGCAGTCTGCTGGCGACCCTGGGCGGTTCGTTAGCCTGGCCGCTGCTGCGCCGGCGCATCGGCATCCCCGGTTGCAATGCGCTGTTGCTGAGCCTGCTGGGCTTGGGGTTGTGGCTGCTGATGCGCGCACCGAGCTACAGCATGGTGCTGGTGGCCGTGCTGATCCATGGCCTGGGCGCCGGGCTGCTGGTGCCCAACGCGATGGCGCCGGTGATGAATGCCCTGAGCGCGAAAACCCGCGGGCGCGGCTTGGGCGGGTTCACGGCGTTTCTGTATTTCGGTCAATTTGTCAGCCCGCTGGTGGTGGCCGTGCTCAGCGTTTATTCGGGTGACGTGCGTCGTTCAATCCTGTGGCTGGCCTGCGCCAGTTTTGCCTCGGCCCTGGCCTGGGCACTGGCAGGCCTGCAAGCACGGCGCAAAGCGCTGACCCAGGCATTCGGATCAAGTCATTCGTAATCAAGAGGAGATAAGCATGGACATCCACAACCTGCTGGATAGCGAAGACGCCACCGGTTTGGCCGAATGGGTCAGGCGCGGTGAGGTGCAGCCCGGCGAGCTGCTGGAAGCGGTGATCGAGCGTATCGAACGGGTCGAACCGCAGCTGAATGCGGTGGCCGAGCGGCTTTACGATTCGGCCCGCCACTCGATGCGCGCGTCGCGCCCCGGCCACGCTGTGTTTGCCGGGGTGCCGACCCTGATCAAGGACCTGTTTTCGCCGGTCAACGGCGCGGCGATGACCAATGGCTCGCAGGCGTTGGGAGGCGCTCGCGCTGACGTTGAAGCCGAACACGTCAGCCGTATCCGCCGTGCCGGGTGTGTGATTGTCGGTACCAGCACCTCACCCGAATTCGGCACCTCGTATTCCACCGAGTCCAACCGCTTTGGCGCCACCCGCAACCCCTGGAACATCGCCCACAGTGCCGGCGGTTCCAGCGGCGGCGCGGCAGCCTTGGTGGCGGCGCGCGTCGTACCGTTTGCCCATGGCAACGATGGCGGCGGTTCCTTGCGTGTGCCGGCGTCCTGCTGTGGGGTGTTCGGCCTCAAGCCCAGCCGTGGGCTGCTGCCTTCCGGGCCGATGATCGGCGAGGGCTGGGCCGGGATGGGCAGCCCCCATGCGATTACCTTGTCGGTACGTGACAGCGCCGCGCTGCTGGATGCCACGGCCGGGATCGACCTGGGCGCGCCTTATGCCGCGCCGCTGCAGGCGCAGCCCTATGTCACCGCGCTGCAGCAGGACCCTCGGCCGCTGCGGATCGCCTTGGTCGAGCAGCTCGGGCCTTGGCCGACCTCCGGCGAAAGTGTGCAAGCCGTACGCCAGGCCGCCAGGTTGTGCGAATCCCTGGGGCACCGCGTTGAACCGGTCAATTTGCCGGTGGCGCTGCCGGCGTTTCTCGATCAGGTCTTCACCATCATCGGTGCAAGCACGCGCCACTATGTCGATGTGTTGGGGCAGATGCGCGGTTTCGCCGTGCAGCCTGAGGAACTGGAAGCCCGCACCCGCATTATCCTGCGCTGCAAAGGGGCCGTCAGCGGTGCGCAGTACGCCGGTGCCGTGGAATGGATTCATGCCCTGGGTCGGCAGTTGGCGGTGTTCATGCAGGATTACGACCTGATCCTCACGCCGACCCTGGCCCGCGAGCCGGTGCCGATCGGGGAGCTGGACCTGCAAGACGACCGCTTGAGCCTGGAGGAACTGATCGAACGGTTCCACAGCTACTCACCGTTCACGGCGCTGTTCAATGCCAGCGGGCAACCGGCGATGTCGGTACCGTTGTACTGGAGCGCTGCCGGCCTGCCGATGGGCGCCCACTTCGCCGCTCGCTTTGGCGAAGAAAGTACCCTGCTGGCCCTTGCGGGGCAGCTGGAGCGGGCCCAGCCCTGGCGCGGCCGGGTTCCGCCGGTCAACGCCTGTCGGTTGTGAGCGTCTGAGCGCTTCTGCATCGGGCGGGTGGACCGACCTGCCTGATGCAAAACGCCTTCTGGTCATTCGGCCGCGAATCGCTGCCGTTTTATCCGGTACATATCACCGTCCGCATGGCTGAGCAGGGTATCGGCATCTTCCCCGTCCTGGGGATAAACCGCCACGCCGATGCTGCAGGACGGCATCTTCACCCCACCAAACTCGGGCCCCAGCGGCTCGGCCATGACCGCGAGTATCTGCACCACCCTGGCAGAAATAGCCTCCCGCGACGGGATGTCGGTCAACAGCACCGTGAACTCATCACCGCCCATCCGCGCCACCAGGTCGCTGTCGAGTACGCAGCGTTCCAGGCGTCGGGCAATCGCACACAGCACGCGATCGCCCATGGCATGGCCATGCACATCGTTGATGCCCTTGAAGTCATTGATGTCCAGGAACAGCAACGCCAGGCCGCGGTTGTGGGACTGGGCACTGTGCAGGGCCTGGTCCAGCCGATCATTGAACAGTGAGCGGTTGGTCAGGCCCGTCAGCGGATCATGGTGGGCAAGGAAGCGCAGTTCTTCTTCGGCCTGGGTGAGCGCCGTCACGTCCCGTGCGACGCCGATGCGCGCGCCCACCTCTTTGGACCAGAAGGCCGCCCACAGGATGTGCACCACGCTGCCGTCCTTGCGTATGTAGCGGTTGCGAAAGTCGACATGGGAGTGGCCATTCATGACCCGCACAATGGAGGCCCGGGTGCGCGCCAGGTCTTCCGGGTGCATGTAGTGGGTGATCAGGGTGCCGACCAGTTCGTCGGCACGGTAGCCGAGCAGGGCCTCGCAGCCATCGCTGACGAAGACAATCTGGCTGTCGCCGTCGACAACAAATACCGTATCCAGCATCAGGTGGATCAGTTTGGGGTACAGCGCTTGCAGGTCAACGGGCATGGGGCATCGGGCGTCCGGTTCATATCGGTCGATCATAGCCCGATCATGAGCAGGGGCGTCGAGCAATCCTGCACATTTTTAGTCCGCTCGGCAGCCGCTGAGAGTGGCCAGGCAGAGGCTTTTCGCGTAGGGGGAGGCGCTGGGAGCCACAGGGAGGGTTGTCGTACAACCGAATGCGCTATGATGCGCGTTCCTCCGCCAACCGAGATAACCGTTCTTGATGGACAACCCGAACGTCCAGCCCACCGTTCGCCGCCGGCACCGCAGCCTGGCCGAAGAACTGGTCACCGAGCTTTCCCGGCGCATCTGTTCCGGTGAGCTGCCGCGTGCCACCAAGCTGCCCACCGAATCCGAAGTGATGGCCGAACATGGGGTGAGCCGCACGGTGGTGCGCGAGGCCATTTCGCGCCTGCAGGCCTCGGGCCTGGTGGAAACCCGGCACGGCGTCGGCACCTTTGTGAAGGATATCCCGAGCCCCAGCGGGTTTCGCATCGACCCGGACAGCATCGTGACCTTGCAGGATGTGCTGGCCGTGCTGGAATTGCGCATCAGCCTGGAGGTGGAGGCTGCCGGCCTGGCGTGCGTGGGGCGGACCGACGAGCAATTGCAGGTGATGCGCGACTCGCTGGATGCGCTCAACTCACGGGCGGTGAGTGCCGACTACGCGGTGTCGGCAGACTTTCAGTTCCATCAGCAGATCGCGCTGGCCACGGGCAATCGCTATTTCACCGACATCATGTTGCACCTGGGGCTCAACATCCTGCCGCGTACACGCCTGCACTCCAAACGCCTGGCCAACGATAACAAGGAGCCCTTCCTGGAGCGCTTGAGTCGTGAGCATGAGGACATCTACAAAGCCATCCTGCGCCGTGACGCCGATGCGGCTCGGGCGGCGATGCGCCTGCACCTGTCCAACAGCCGCGAGCGCATGCGCCGGGCCTATGAAGCTGCCGCCGCCGAGTTGTCGAACGGCCCGGCCGCGGTGAACGCGCCGCCCTGAAGCCGGCTGCCCGGTTCATCGGCCGGCGCTGGCGATTGCTGCTCGACCTTGGCGCGAAACGCTTCCGAACTGTCCTTGGGCGCAAAGCCCAGGTGCTCGGTGTGCCGGGTGCTCCACCAGCGATCGCGATTGGCCGAGACGCCATACACCACACTGTGTCCCACATCCTTGGCCAGCAGGGCGCGCGCCACCAGGTGGTCCAGGTCGGTGTAGCTCAGCCAGGTCGACAGCATCCGCCGGTTGCGCGGCTCGGGGAACGACGAGCCGATGCGCAAGCTCACGGTTTCAATCCCATAGCGATGAAAGTAGAACGCCGCCAGGTCTTCGCCGTAGGCCTTGGAGAGGGCGTAGTAGCCATCCGGACGGCGCGGTGAGTGCACGTCCAGTTCAACGTCCTGGGGATAGAAGCCGGTGACGTGGTTGGAGCTGGCAAACACAATCCGCTTGACCCCCTGCTGTCGCGCCGCCTCGTAAATGTGGAACGTGCCGCGAATATTGGCGTCGAGAATCTCCTCGAACGGCCGCTCCACGGAAATCCCGCCCAGGTGAACGATGGCGTCGACGCCGTTGACCAGTGCCGCCACGGCGGCCTTGTCGGCCAGGTTGCAGGTCATCACTTCGTCGTGCTCACCCCGGCTGGGGGTCATGGGGCTGATGTCCGAGGCGCGGACGCTGTCGGCATGGGCCTGCAAGGTGTTCCGCAGGATTTGCCCCAGGCCGCCGGCGGCGCCGGTGAGCAAGATGCGCGTGAAGGGTTTGGGGGGTGTGGTCATGGTCAGGTCTTCCATTGAAAGCTGAATGCAGGTGGCTTGCCTGTCGAGCGATGCGCAGTCGCCAGGCAAGTCGTGGGGGCTTTACATGAAGTTGTACTGGATGCCCAGGCGCCACCGCGCCTGGCGGTCTTCGGACGTGGCGTTGACCTTCACATCACCAATCTCCATGAACGGGGCCCATTCCTTGGTGAGCTTGTATTTGACGATCAGGTTCTGTTCGTAATCGCTCTTCTTGTTGTCGTAGCGGATGTAGTCAGTCTTGAAGTAGATGAACTGATATTCGTACGCCCACTTACTGGCCGGCGTGTAGCCGAGCCAGCCCTCGAAACGATGGGTGGTCTGGTCATCCTTGATGTGGTCGGGCAAGTCCTTGTTGACCTGGTCGCGGTCCAGCTTCTTGGCATCCAGGCGATAGCGCGTGGCGGCGTAGAACGCGTCGTTGATCTTGTAGTTGTACTTGAGGCCGAACTTGTAGGTGGTCGAGTCTTTCGAGCTGTCCATCTGGAACGCCGGGGTCAACGTCGATTGCGCGCTGAGTTTGTAGTTGTAGCTCACGGTGAACTCGTGCCCGTTGTTGACCATGTTGTCGTAGGCGACGTCTTCACGGTCGCCGGCGGTGCGGTATTTCATTTCCGCTTCAAATCCCAGGCCACTGTCCAGGCGGTAGTTGAGCTTGATTCGGTCAGCGTGGGCGCTGTCCTCCTCGGTGAACTGGTGGCGGTAGTTGATGCTGGCGGAGTCAGCGCTGACATACAGCGGCAGGCCGAGGGTCAGGGCAGTAACGAGCGTGCGTAGGGTGGTGTTCATACGGTCTTCTTTTTTGTTTTTGTTAGGGGCGTTTGACGGTTGCTACGGCAGTGGGTTGTTGCGTATGGCTCTCATCTAAGGTGCCGATATACGTTATCGTACGACAAGATGACTCGTCTATGGGTTATCGGTGGTTTTGAAACATCTTGAAATATATGTACCCAGTGAATAGGGCTTTACAGCAATCCAGGTTATTCCTTGGTTGTCTTTAAAAATAAGGGTTTTGTCGGGATTTACTGAAAATCTACGCGGAAGGGAGGCGGGTTATTGGGTCTTTTCAAGTGTTGTACGATGACCTATGATCGGTCGCAACAGACGACACTCCCGTCACAAATCCAATAAGAAGGCTTACGACGTCCATGAGAATCACAGCAGTCAACGTCCAGGTGTTTTCCTACCCGACCCGCCGCGCAGTGGACAGTGCCGGCCATGCGCACCCCGGTGATGTCACCCAGGCGCAGATGGCTTTGCTGCGCATCCAGACCGAAGACGGCCAGGAGGGTTATGCCTTCGGCGCCCCTGAACTGATCCGCCCGTATGTACTGGATGGTTTCGTGCGCAAAGTGCTGGTGGGGCAGAACGCTTTCGATCGCGAAAAGATCTGGCACGACCTCGCGCACTGGCAGCGCGGCAGTGCCAGCCAGTTGACCGACCGCGCCCTGGCGCTGGTGGAGCAGGCCCTGTGGGATTGGGCCGGGCGCAAACTGGGTGTGCCGGTGCACAAGTTGATTGGCGGTTTCCGCGATAAGGTGCCGGCCTACGGCTCCACCATGTGTGGCGACGAACTGCCCGGTGGCCTGGCCACCCCGGAAGACTACGGGCGTTTTGCCGAGACCCTGGTGCAGCGCGGCTACAAGGCCATCAAGCTGCACACCTGGATGCCGCCGGTGTCCTTTGCCCCAAGCCCGCGCATCGACGTCCAGGCTTGTGCGGCGGTACGCGAAGCGGTCGGCCCGGACATCGCCCTGATGCTCGACGGTTATCACTGGTACAGCCGCACCGAAGCGCTGTACATCGGGCGTGAGCTGGAGAAGCTCGACTTCGCCTGGTTCGAAGAGCCGATGATGGAAGAGTCCACCGAGTCCTATGCCTGGCTGGCGGGGCAGTTGGACATTCCGGTGCTGGGCCCGGAAACCCTGTCCGGCAAACACCTGAGCCGCGCCAGTTGGGTCAAGCACGATGTGTGCGATATCTTGCGCGCCGGTGTGGCGGGCGTCGGCGGCATTGCGCCGTGCCTGAAGGTTGCGCACCTGGCTGAATCCTTCGGCATGGATTGCGAGATTCATGGCAACGGTGCGGCCAACCTGGCCGTGGTCGGCGCGATCAAGAACTGCACCTGGTATGAGCGTGGCCTGTTGCACCCGTACCTGGATTACGACGAAGTACCGGCCTACCTCAAGCGTCTGGTAGACCCGATGGACAACGACGGTTTTGTGCACCTGTCCGACTTGCCGGGCCTGGGTGAAGACATCGATTTCAACTTCATCGAGACCAATACGCTTAAAAGCTTCTGACGTGTACAGGGTCAGCCCGGCATCCGTCGGGCTGATCAAGAGCCCTATAAATATAAAAAAGGCACTCTTGTTATGAGCATTTTCCCTTCGCTGTGGGCGCGGGTATTCGTCGCCGCCCTGGCCGTTACCGCTGTACCTGCAAGCTTTGCCAAAACGCCGGCTGATCAGTTGATTGTCGGCATGAGCATGATCAACCTGCTGTCCCTTGACCCGGCGGCGGCCACCGGCCTGGACGTGTCGGAGATCAACGCCAATCTCTATGACATGTTGCTGGTGCAGGACGTTGCCCAGCCGGATCGCCTGGTGCCGGCGCTGGCCGAGCGCTGGCAGGTCAGTGATGACCGCAAGACCCTGACCTTCAACCTGCGCACCGGCGTGAAATTCCAGTCCGGCAATGACCTGAGCGCCGAAGACGTTGCCTGGTCGTTGCAGCGCGTGCTCAAGCTCAACCTCGCACTGGCCTCTACCTGGAAGGCCTACGGCTTTACCGCCGAGAACGTCGAGCGCTACATGCGTGCCACGGATGCCTCGACCTTTGTGATCGAGCTGCCCCGGCCCACCGACCCGCTGCTGGTGCTCAACACCCTGGCGACCTCGCCGAGCGCCTTTATCCTCGATCGCAAGAAAGTCCTCGAACACCAGAAGAACAACGACATGGGCGCCGCCTGGCTGGTGACTCACGCCGCCGGCAGCGGTGCGTTCGTGCTCAATGACTGGCGCGCCAACGACGTGATCCTGATGAGCCGTTTCGACGGGTACTGGGGCGGCCCGGCCAAGCTCAAGCGCATCGTCATGCGCAACATGACCGAGTCGCAGTCGTTGCGCCTGATGATCGAGCGCGGCGACCTGGACATCGCCAAAGGCATGTCTGCGCCGGACATCGAAGCCCTGCAGAAAAGCGCCAAGGTCCGCACCCAGACCTTGCAGCGCGGCACCCTGTACTACGTCGCCCTGAGTGTGAAGCAACCGATGTTCGCTGATGCGCGCGTGCGCAAGGCCGTGCGTGCGCTGATCGATTACCAGGGCATCAACCAGACCGTCATGCCCCATTACGGCGTGATCAATCAACGGCCGCTGCCCCTGGGCCTGGCCGCGCGCCTACCGGATCCCGGCTACACGCTCAACGTCAAGCAGGCCAAGGCCTGGCTGGCCGAGGCCGGTTACCCGAACGGTTTCAAGACCACCATTCGCGTGCTCGCCGAACCGCCGTTTATCAACATTGCCTCCAACCTGCAGTCGACCCTGGCCCAGGCCGGTATTGACGCCAGCATCATCACCGGCACGGGCAACCAGATCTACGGCGCGATGCGTGAGCGCAGCTTCGACATCATCGTCGGCCGCGGCGGTGGCGGGGCGGAACGGCATCCGCACTCCAGCCTGCGTACGCTGGTGTACAACCCGGATAACCGCGATGAGGCCAAGCTCACCAATTTCCAGGGCTGGCGCACATCCTTCTACAGCCCTGAGCTGAACCAGCTGATCGAACGCGCGGAAGTCGAGCCTGACACAGGCAAGCAACTGGCCCAATACCGCGACATCCAGGAGCAGGTCGACCGGCAGGTCGGGGCCATTTTGCCGGTCTCGCAAATGACCGACACCGTGGTGGTGTACGAAGACGTCGCTGACTTCCAGGGCCATACCGCCGCGACCACGCGCTACAAAGACGTCTACAAGAAGCGCTGACCGATTATCAGGAGCTCACTATGTTTGTTATGACTGCCTCTGTCATGGGCGCTCGCGCGTCCAACACGGCCCGGCGTGCGGGTACGGTGCTGGTGACCTTGCTCGGCCTGCTGGCCCTGACGTTCATCATCGGCCGGGTCATGCCGCTCGACCCCGTGCTGGCGGTCGTCGGGCCGGATGCCGACAGTTCCACCTACGATCAGGTGTACCGGTCGATGGGCCTGGACAAGCCGATCTGGACCCAATTCGGTCTTTACCTCAATGACCTGCTCCACGGTGACTTCGGCAATGCGCTGTTGACCGGCCACCCGGTGCTCGACGACATCCTGCGGGTCTTCCCCGCGACGATTGAACTGGCCACCCTGGCGATCCTGTTCGGCGTGCTGATCGGTTTGCCCCTGGGCGTCTGTGCCGCCAGCAACCAGGGGCGGCTCGGCGATCACGTGGCGCGGGTGATCACCTTGTTCGGCTACTCCACGCCGATTTTCTGGCTGGGCATGATGGGGTTGCTGGTGTTCTACGCCTGGCTCGGCTGGGCCGGTGGAGCGGGGCGCATCGACCTGGCCTATGACGGCATGGTGCCCGAGGTCACCGGCCTGCTGCTGATCGACTCGACCCTGGCACGTGACTGGGAGGCCTTCGCCAGCGCCCTGCGCCACATCGTGTTGCCGGCGCTGATCCTCGGCCTGAACTCGGTGGCGTATATCAGCCGCATGACCCGCAGCTTCATGCTCGAGCAACTGTCCCAGGAGTACATCATCACCGCGCGGGTCAAGGGCCTGTCCCGGCGCCAGGTGGTGTGGGGGCATGCGTTTCGCAACATCCTCGTGCAGTTGCTGACGGTGGTTGCACTGGCCTACGGCTCGTTGCTGGAGGGCGCGGTGCTGATCGAAACCGTGTTTGCCTGGCCGGGGTTCGGCCAGTACCTGACCAGCAGCCTGATGCTCGGCGACATGAACGCGGTGATGGGCTGCGTGTTGGTGATCGGCTTGATTTTCGTTGCGCTCAACCTGATCAGCGACGCCTTGTACAAGGTGTTCGACCCCCGTACCCGTTAACGCACGGCGCCGTACCAATAAAACTATAAGAAGAAGGAATTTTGCATGAAGACGGTATTTTCAACACTGCACCTTGGCCTGTTAACGGCGATGCTCGCCCTTGGGCCGATGACAACGGCCAGCGCCAAGACCCCCGCCGATCAATTGATCGTCGGCATGAGCATGGTCAACCTGTTCTCCATCGACCCGGCCAATGCGCCTGGCCTGGATGCCTCCGGCGTCAACGCCAACCTCTACGACACGCTGATCAAGCGTGACCGGGGCAACCCGGAAAAACACCTGCCGCAATTGGCCGAACGCTGGGACATCAGCGAAGACGGCAAGCAGGTGACCTTTCACCTGCGCCAGGATGTGAAATTCCATTCGGGCAACCCGCTGACCGCCGAGGACGTGGCGTGGTCGCTGTACCGGGTGATGAAGCTCAATTTCGGCCTGGCCACCACCTGGAAGGCCTACGGCTACAGCGTCGAGAATATCCAATCGCTGATCCGCGCCACGGATGCCCACACCCTGGTCGTCGACCTGCCGCAGACCATGGACCCGCTGCTGCTGGTGGACTCCCTGGCGATCTCGCCGAGCGCTGTGGTCGTGGACCGCAAGACGGCCCTGGCCCATGAGAAAAACGGCGACCTCGGCGCCGGCTGGCTGGTGACCAACGAGGCCGGCAGTGGCCCCTTCGTGCTGAGCAAATGGAGCGCCAACGATTCGCTGCTGCTGACCCGTTTCGACGGCTACTGGGGCGGCGCGGCGAAGCTCAAGCGCGTGGTGGTGCGGCACATGACCGAATCTCAATCCTTGCGCCTGATGCTCGAACGCGGCGACCTCGACCTGGCCTACGGCATGGCGGCGCCGGACATTCGCGCCATCGACGGCTCGGACAAGATCCAGGTGCAATCATTGCCGCGCGGCACTATGTACTACGTGGCGATGAGCATGAAGCAACCCGAGTTTGCCAAGACTCAGGTGCGTGAAGCCGTGCGCAACCTGATCGACTACAAGGGCCTGGATGAACAGGTGATGCCGTATTACGGCAAGCTCAATCAGCAGCCGATGCAGTTGGGGCTGGAAGCGCGCTTGCCGGATCCGGGTTATCACATGGACGTAGCCAAGGCGAAAAAGCTGCTGGCCGAGGCGGGTTACCCCAACGGTTTCAACACCACCATTCGCACGCTGTCGGAGCCGCCGTTCATTGACATCGCCGCGCGCCTGCAAGCGACCCTGGCCGAAGGCGGGATCAAGGCCAGCATCGTCACCGGCACCGGCAACCAGGTCTACGGCGCCATGCGCGCGCGCAATTTCGAGATCATCGTGGCCCGTGGCGCCGAGCGTTATCCCCATCCGTATTTCAGCCTGCGCACCTTCGCCTACAACCCCGACAACAGCGATGACGCCGGCTTGCCGAACTTCCAGGGTTGGCGCGCTTCATTCTTCAATCCGCAGCTCAACAGCCTGATCGACCAGGCGGGCGTGACGCGCGATTCGGCACAGCGGGTCAGCCTGTATCACCAGGCGCAGAGGCTCTATGACCAGCAGGTGGGGCCGATCCTGATGATCTCGCAGATGACCGACACCGTGGTCAGCGCGGCCGACGTCAAGGGTTTCAGTGGTGACGATGCCGAGGCCACCCGCTACCTGGGTGTCTACAAGCAGCGTTGAGTGGGGCTGCGGCCCTTCAGAATTCACACAGAGAAGATGCTTATGAATGCCAATCTGTCTTCCATCGACACGGCGGCGAAGCGGCCGGTGGATCGCTCGCCGGGCTCCAGTTTCGATGCCTTCTGCAAGAGCGGCCTGCGGGTGCTGCGTCACCTGTTGCGCAACCCCATGACCCTGGCGGGTCTGCTGGTTGCGCTGCTCTTGGTGGTGGTCGCGGCCTTTGCGCCATGGATCGCCACCCATGACCCGGTCGCGCAAAACCTTGCCACAGCCTTGCAGGCGCCGGGCTCGACGCACTGGTTCGGTACCGACGAATATGGTCGGGATATTTTCAGTCGGCTGGTCTATGGCTCGCGGATCACGCTGTACATCATTGCCCTGGTAACCGTGATCGTCGGTCCCATCGGGCTGTTTATCGGCACCGTCTCGGGCTACTTCGGCGGGGCGGTCGACACCGTGTTCATGCGCCTGACCGATATCTTTATTTCCTTCCCCAGCCTGGTCCTGGCGCTGGCCTTTATCGCCGCCCTGGGCCCTGGTCTGGAGCATGCGGTGGTGGCGATTGCCTTGACCTCATGGCCACCGATTGCGCGGCTCGCGCGGGCTGAAACCCTGTCCCTGCGCAACGCCGACTTTGTCGTCGCCGTGGAACTGCAAGGCGCGTCGCCGGCGCGGATTATCCTGCGCCATATCGTGCCGATGTGCCTGTCCTCGGTGATCATCCGCCTGACCATGAACATGGCCGGGATCATCCTCACCGCCGCCGCGTTGGGCTTTCTCGGCCTGGGTGCCCAGGCGCCGCTGCCGGAGTGGGGCGCGATGATTTCCACCGGGCGCCGCTACATGCTCGAGTGCTGGTGGCTGGTGGCGGTTCCCGGGGCGGCGATCATGTTGGTCAGCCTGGCCTTCAACCTGTTGGGCGATGGCCTGCGGGACATCCTTGATCCGCGCAGCGAATAATCGGAGAACACCTTATGTCTGCCATCAAGCTGAATGTCGAAGGGCTGAATGTGCGCTTCGTCAGTGGCCAGAAAGAAACCCACGCCGTGCGTGATGTGTCCTTTACCTTGGGGCGGGAGAAACTGGCGATTGTCGGTGAGTCCGGCTCAGGCAAGTCCACCGTCGGGCGCAGCCTGCTCAAGCTGCATCCGCCCAGCGCCAGAATCACCGCCAAGGCCATGGCGTTTGGCGAGGTCGACCTGCTCTCGGCCAGTGAAAAGGCGATGCAGAAGATTCGCGGCCAGCGCATCTCGATGATCATGCAAGACCCCAAGTACTCGCTGAACCCGGTGGTCAAGGTGGGCGACCAGATTGCCGAAGCCTACCTGGCCCACCACAAGGCCAGTCGCAGTGATGCGCGCGAGCGAGTCATGCAGATGCTCGAGCAGGTGCATATCCGCGATCCGAAGCGGGTCTACAACCTGTACCCCCACGAGGTGTCCGGCGGTATGGGCCAGCGCATCATGATCGCGATGATGGTGATCACCCGCCCGGAAGTGATCATTGCCGATGAGCCTACGTCGGCGCTGGATGTCTCGGTGCGCCAGCAAGTGCTCAGCGTGCTGGAGGAGCTGGTGGACCAGCAGCAGATGGGGCTGATTTTTGTCAGTCACGACCTCAACCTGGTGCGCAACTACTGTGACCGCGTGCTGGTGATGTACGCCGGGCGCGTCGTCGAATCCCTGGCCGCCTGTGACCTGCAATACGCCGAGCATCCCTACACCCGTGGCCTGCTGGCCGCGCTGCCGAGCATGGATAACCGCCGCGTGCACCTGCCGGTGCTCAAGCGCGATCCACTCTGGCTGACTCAATAAGGAACCTGACCATGCCCATGATCCAAGCGCACGCCTTGAACCTGAGTTTCGGCACCGGCGCTGCCATCAACCAGGTGCTGCACGATGTGAGCCTGAGTGTCGCCGACGGCGAATCGTTCGGCCTGGTGGGGGAGTCCGGTTCGGGCAAGACCACCGTGCTGCGCTGCCTGGCCGGGCAATACCGGCATTGGAACGGGGAGCTGAGCATCGCCGGCGCGCCGTTGCAGCACAAGATTCCCAAGGAGCACTTTCGCAAAGTGCAGATGGTCTTCCAGGACCCCTACGGCTCCCTGCACCCCAGGCACACCATCGACACCGCTCTGCGCGAACCACTGATCATCCACGGGGTAGGGGACAAGGACGACCGGATCAACGAGATCCTGCTCAAGGTCGGCCTGAACGACAGCTTCCGCTTTCGCTATCCCCATCAGTTGTCCGGTGGGCAGCGCCAGCGCGTGGCCATTGCGCGCGCATTGATCCTTGAGCCCCGCGTGCTGTTGCTGGATGAACCGACCTCGGCCCTGGATGTGTCGGTCCAGGCCGAGATCCTCAACTTGCTGGCGGACCTGCGCCAGCGCGAGAAACTCACCTATTTGCTGGTCACCCATGATTTGGGGGTGGTCACTCACTTGTGCGACCGGGTGGCGGTGATGCAGCACGGCAGGATCGTCGAATTGCTCGACTGCCAGGCCTTGAGTCAGGACCAGGCCGTGCACGACTACACGCGCATGCTGGTGCAGGCCAGTCGTGACTTCAGCCAGGAGTCTGAACGACGGCGGGTCGGGTGATTTCTGTTGTCATCGTATAACTATGGTTGATTGGTAACGCGCTAATTACTATGAAATGCGATTAATGTGCTGTTTTTATTGAATTAAATCTAAATGTGCGAACTAAGGCGCTTAGGGCTAGCTAACAATCATTTGTAGTTGTACGATGACGTACCTCTCAAGGTATCCCTTTATTTTTTGATTTGAGGTTTGCGAACATGACGCCACAAGAATTAAAAACAGTCCTGTCTTCCGGCTTGCTCTCGTTCCCGGTTACCGACTTTGACGCGGCCGGTGACTTCCGTGCCAACACCTATGCCCGCCGCCTGGAATGGCTGGCCCCCTACGGCGCCAGCGCGTTGTTCGCGGCCGGGGGCACCGGGGAATTCTTCTCCCTGGAAGCCAAGGAATACACGCAGATCATCAAGACTGCGGTGGACACCTGCAAAGGCCAGGTGCCCATCCTCGCCGGGGCAGGGGGCCCGACTCGTCAGGCCATCGCCTACGCCCAGGAGGCCGAGCGCCTCGGTGCCGCCGGTATTCTGCTGATGCCTCACTACCTCACCGAAGCCAGCCAGAAAGGCCTGGTGGCCCACGTTGAGCAGGTGTGCAATTCGGTGGATTTCGGCGTGGTGGTGTACAACCGCAACCTGTGCCGTCTCAATGCCGACAGCCTCGAGCAACTGGCCGAGCGCTGCCCGAACCTGATCGGCTTCAAGGATGGCATTGGTGAAGTCGAATCCATGGTGTCGATCCGTCGTCGCCTCGGCGATCGCCTGACCTACCTCGGCGGGCTGCCGACCGCCGAAGTCTATGCCGCGGCCTACAAGGCCCTGGGCGTGCCGGTGTATTCCTCGGCGGTATTCAACTTCATCCCGAAAACCGCGATGGATTTCTACCGCGCCGTGGCCGCCGACGACCACGCCACCGTGGGCCGCTTGATCGATGATTTCTTCCTGCCGTACCTGGCGATCCGCAACCGCTGCGAAGGCTATGGCGTGAGTATCGTCAAGGCCGGTGCACGCCTGGTCGGCCACGACGCCGGCCCCGTGCGCGCGCCGTTGACCGACTTGCTGCCTGAAGAAGTGGAGCAGTTGGACGTGCTGATCAAGGCGCTGGGCGCCCAGTAAGCTGTCAGTCTGCGGCGCCCTGTGTGGCGCCGCTGTCCTTTCATCAACCTGAGGTTTGACCATGCCCCACTGCATCATCGATTGCCCGGCGGCCCTGGCCCAGCGCATCGGCGAACACACCCTGCTGGCCACCGTACACGATGCCCTCGACAGCTTCGGCGTATTCAAGCCCGGCGACATCAAGGTGCGGCTCAACGGCTTCACCCATTACCGCTGTGGCAGCACTCAAGATGACTTCGTGCACGTCGCCCTGTACCTGTTCGCCGGGCGCACTGCCGAACAGCAACGCAGCCTGGCTTCGGCGACGCTGGGCGCCCTGATTGAACTGCTGCCGCAGGTCGATGCGCTGTCCATGGATGTACGCGAAATGCCCCGCGAGACCTTCGTCAATCGCAGCCAATACCTCGAAGAATCCGGGCGGCAGAGGTCGCGCCCCTCGATGTGAATACCGGCAAAAACAAGGAGAACAACATGCCGTATCAACCCTCGAAAAACATCTCGGTGCGTTGCGCACTGGCCCTGCTGGCCGTTGGATGCAGCCCGCTGTCATGGGCGCTGCAAGCCCCGTCAAACCTGCAGGTACCGACGCTGGCCTTTGATGACCGGCAAATCATCCTGGTATGGGAAAAGCCTGCCGAACATGCCGGCATCAAGGATTACCGGGTCTACGCCAACGGCACGCTGCTGGGCAGCGCCAATGCCAATAATGACCAGGTGTCACCGGCCAAACCCTACATCGACCAGTTTTATCGGCAAGACATCGCCAACTTTCATCATCGCATCGGCATTCACAGCTTTACTGCCCGAGGCTTGAAGCCCGACACGGCGTACCGTTTCACCGTGCGTTCGGTGGACGGGAACGGCAAGGAATCCGCGGACAGCGCCCCGGTGCTGCAACGCACCACCCCGGTTGCGGCGGTATTTGACGTGAAAAAGTACGGCGCCAAAGGCGACGGCAGTCACCTCGATACCCAGGCGATCCAGAACGCCATCGATGCCTGCACCGTCGGTTGCAAAGTCTTGTTGCCTGAAGGCACCTACAAAAGCGGCGCGCTCTACCTCAAGAGCAACATGACCCTGGAGATCGCCGAAGGCGCGACCCTGCTCGGCTCCGAGCGCGCCGAAGATTACCCGCTGGCCGGCTACATCCAGTATCCGTATTCCACCACTGTGCGCCCGGCCTCGCTGATCAACGCGTTGCCCCGTGATCCGCGCCAGCATCAGTCATTCGAAAACATCCGCATCGTCGGCCAGGGCACCCTTGATGGCAATGGCTGGAAGCGCAACGCCGATGTCGTCGACGAACGTGGCCAGGCACTGCCGTTCTACCTGCCCAGTGACAATACCCGCTATGCCCGGGACGGCATCCTCGCCAAGGCGCAGGTGGAACAGGCCGTGGCACGCGGCATGAACGTCAAGGATGCCTACGGGCAGATGCGCTCCTCGCTGATCACCCTGCGCAATGTGAAGAATGTGTTCTACGGCGGCTTCACCGTGGTGAACCCGGCGTTCCACGGCATCATGAACCTGGAGACCGAAAACGTGGTGCTGGCCAACACCACCCACACGACCTACGACGCCAACAACGGCGACGGCATCGAGTTCGCCAACAGCAAGGGCGCGATGGTGTTCAACAACTTCTTCGACACCGGCGATGACTGCGTGAATTTCGCGGCCGGCACCGGTGCCGATGCCGTGCACCAGCCGCCGCAGGAAGACGCGTGGATCTTCAACAACTACTTCCGCAAGGGCCATGGCATGGTGGTCGCCGGCAGCCACACCGGCGCCTGGATCCAGAACATCCTGGCCGAAGACAACGTGTCGGACGGTACCGATGCCGGGCTGCGCATGAAGAGCACCAACTTCATGGGCGGCGGCGCGCGCAACGTCACATTCCGCGACTCGGCGATCCGCAACACCGTCAAGCAAGCGTTCATTTTTACCCTCGACTACAACGACCCGAACGCCAAGCTCGACTATCAGCGCTCAACCATCGCGGGGCAGTTCAAGGACATCCGGGTGAGCGACGTGAGCGTCGAGAATGCCCAGGGGGCGGCGATCGAGGTCAAGGGTGATGCAGCGCACAACGCCTACCATCAGGGCCTGGTGTTCGAGCGCGTGCGCTTTCGCGGCGCGGCCAAGGCGCGTATCGATGGACTGAAAGACTCACGCTTCGACCACGTGGTCTTCAGCCAGACCGGCACTGCCAACCCATGGCAGGTCAGCGATAGCCAAGGGCTGGTGTTCAAGGATGTGGAGCCGGCACCGTAAGCGCAAACGTTATGGCAAATGGACCCTTGTAGTGAGCGGGCTTGCCCCGCGCTGGGCTGCGCAGCAGCCCCAAAACACAGCCCCGGAACTGTCTGGCACACTGCAGCGTTCTTATTGGGGCTGCTACGCAGCCCAGCGCGGGGCAAGCCCGCTCACCACATACGGTGTTCGCGCTTAACTACCCCTGGGGAATCTATTGCGTCCTGCGTTAATAGACCTGAGGCACGATGATGTCCACCGGTGTCGGATTGCGCGAGTAGTCCTCCTGCCTGACCCGTTGCGGCAGCTCGATCACCGGCAGTTCCACTTCCTCATAAGGCATTTGCCCGAGCAGGTGGTGGATGCAGTTGAGGCGGGCTTTCTTTTTGTCGTCGGCCTGCACCACCCACCATGGTGCTTCGGCGATGTGGGTGCGCTCGAGCATGACTTCCTTGGCCTTGGTGTACGCCTCCCAGCGCCGGCGCGACTCCAGGTCCATGGGGCTGAGTTTCCACTGTTTGAGCGGATCGTGAATGCGGCTGAGAAAGCGCAGGTGCTGTTCCTGGTCGGAAATGGAGAACCAGTATTTGATCAACTGGATGCCGGAGCGGGCGAGCATGCGTTCGAACTCCGGCACGGTGCGGAAGAATTCCTCGTACTGATCTTCGTTGCAAAAGCCCATGACTTGTTCGACGCCGGCGCGGTTGTACCAACTGCGGTCGAACAGCACGATTTCACCGGCGGCCGGCAGGTGCGAGACATACCGCTGGAAGTACCACTGCGTCTGTTCGCGGTCGTTGGGCGCGGGCAGGGCGGCGACGCGGCAGACCCGTGGGTTGAGGCGCTGGGTAATGCGCTTGATCACACCGCCTTTGCCGGCGGCATCGCGCCCCTCGAACAGGATCACCACCTTGGCGCCGGTCTTGACCACCCAGCTTTGCAGCTTCACCAGTTCACCTTGCAGGCGGAACAGTTCGCTGAAGTAAATCCTGCGCGCGGCCTTCTCGGGGCTTTCCTCGACGTGCTCGTCGAACAGCGCGTTGAGGTCGTGCCCGTCTTCGGACAATTCCAGTTCCAGCTCTTCGTCACTGTGATCCAGCAGCTCTCGGTGGATGCGCTGGATCAAGGCGTCGTCTACTGCAGACATGGGAGGCACTCGCGTCGTGGGGGGAGATGGCAAAGTCTTAGTCGCATTTTGTTACCAACCAATTACATCGAAATACGTGGCTGTGGCGGAAAGACGGGACGAAATAGCGGTTTGCCACCCAATTTTCATAAAAGCGTAACAAAGCTGCTGCAAAGTTCCGGGAGCCCGTAATCACAAGGATTTCCCTGAATGAAACGTCTGATGAAGTCAGCTGCACTCGCCGTTGCGGTTTCTCTAAGTGCCACCTCGGTATTTGCTGCCGAGAACGTCCGTCTGACAGGTTCTGGCGCCAGTTTCCCAGCGCCGATCTACCTCACCTGGTTCAAGGATTTCAGCAAGAAGACCGAAGGCGTCACGGTTGACTACCAGTCCAAAGGCAGTGGCGCGGGTGTACAGGACTTCCTGAACAAAACCGTGGACTTCGCCGCCAGTGACTCGGCCATGAAAGATGAAGACATCGCCAAGGTCGCCGAAGGCGTGCAGTTGCTGCCGATGACCGCAGGCGAAATCGTCCTGGCGTTCAACCTGCCGGGCAATCCTAAAGAGCTGAAGTTGCCACGGGATGTGTACTCCAACATCTTCCTGGGCAAGATCACCAAGTGGAACGATCCGCAGATCGTCGCCGCCAACCCTGGCCTGAAACTGCCGGACATGCCGATCACCGTAGTCGTGCGTGCAGACTCCAGCGGCACCACGGCCGTATTCACCAAGCACTTGGCGGCTATCAACCCGCAGTTCCAGAAGGACTTGGGTGAAGGCAACACCGTCAACTGGCCAGCCAGCGACAAATTCATCAAGTCGCCGAAGAACGATGGTGTGACCGCCACCGTACGCCAGACCCCAGGCGCGATTGGCTACATCGAATACGGTTTCGCCAAGCTGGCCAAGGTTGACTTTGCCCAGCTGCAGAACAAGGCCGGCAAGTACGTGGTACCTAACGCCGAAAGCGGTGCCGAAGCCCTGGCCGCGGTGAAAATGCCGGAAAGCCTGGTGGCCTGGCTGCCGGACCCGGACGGCGCCAAGTCCTACCCGATCACGTCCTACACCTGGATGATCTTCCGCAAGGACAACGGCAACCCGGCCAAGGCCAAGGCCATGCGTGAAATGGTCGAGTACAGCCTGACCGAAGGGCAGAAAATCGCCGATTCGATGGGCTATATCCCGCTGCCGAAGTCGGTGGTCGATCAGGTTCGTAAAGCGTCCGCCAACATCCAGTAACGCTTGTGAGGCCTCTCTCGGCGGGCGCTGTCAGCCCGGCCGGGAGGGTTACCCCCCTGTTCCGGAATCAGCCAATGAACACACCGTTTGTCGTACCGGGTAACCCGGATTCTGCCTGCCAGCCACCTTCTGCGAAGGATTTCCTGGTTGATCGCACCTTCCGTGCGCTTGCACGAATAGGCGTGGTTCTGGTGCTGGCGTTGGTGTTTGCCCTGGTGTTCGAAGTCGGGCGCAAGGCCCTTCCAGGCATGGAAAAGCACGGGTTTGACGTGCTGCTGGGCAGCGTCTGGGATGTCAACCAAGGCAAGTACGGCATTCTGCCGGCCATCTGGGGCACGCTCTACAGTGCCTTTATCGCGTTGCTGATCGCAGGTGTTTTCGGCGTCAGCATGGCGATTTTCCTCACCCAGGATTTTTTGCCGGCGAAGCTGGCGGCGGTGTTTCGTACCATCGTCGAACTGCTCGCGGCCATCCCCAGCGTCGTTTACGGCCTCTGGGGCATTTACGTGGTCATCCCGGCGATCCGGCCGTTGACCGCATGGTTGAACACTGAACTTGGCTGGATCCCCTTTTTCGGCACGTCCCTGAGCGGGCCGGGGTTGCTCCCGGCGGCGCTGGTACTGGCCATCATGATTTTGCCGACCATCGCCGCCGTGTCGCAGGATGCGCTCACCGCCGTGCCGATGAAAACCAAGCAAGCCGCCTACGGCATGGGGACCACCCACTGGGAAGCGATTCTCAAGGTGATGGTGCCGTCCGCCGCCACCGGCATCTTCGGTTCCCTGGTCTTGGGCCTGGGCCGCGCACTCGGTGAAACCATGGCCCTGGCCATGCTGGTGGGCAACGCCAACAACATCTCGCTGTCGTTGTTCGCCCCGGCCAACACCCTGGCGGCCTTGCTGGCGCTGAACTTCCCCGAAGCCGGGCCGAACGAGATCGAAGTATTGATGTACGCCGCACTGGTGCTGATGTTGATCACGCTGATCGTGAACATCTTCGGCTCCATGATCATGATGTACGCCCAACGGGGTAATAAGTGATGACTGACCTCACTGCTGCAACCGACCTGACGTCCCCCGCAGGCGCAATGCCCAGCCTCCAGCGCCGGTTCGAAGGCCGTGCCCTGCGCAGCCTGGTGTTGACCACCCTGGTCTGGGCGGGCGCGCTGCTGGCCAGCGTACCGCTGATTTCCGTGCTCTACATGCTCATCACCCGCGGCGGCGCGCGCCTGAGCCTTGAAGTGTTCACCGAGCTGCCACCCACCGGTTTCGAGACCGGCGGCGGTTTCGGCAACGCGATGGCCGGTACCTTCGTGATGGTCGGCATTGCCGCTGCCATCGCCGTGCCGGTCGGCATCATGGCGGCAATCTTCCTCGCCGAACTGGGCCCGGACAGCAAGCTGGCGAACGCCGCACGTTTTGCCGCGAAGATGCTCACCGGCCTGCCGTCGATTCTGGCCGGTGTGTTTGCCTACGCCCTGGTGGTGATGACCACCGGCACCTACTCGGCCCCGGCCGGTGGCGTGGCACTGGCGGTGCTGATGCTGCCGATCGTGGTGCTGACGGCTGAAGAGTCGATGCGCATGGTGCCCAAGATCATGAAGGACGCCGCCTACGGCATGGGTTGTACCCGCTCCCAGGTGATCTGGAAAATCGTCCTGCCCACCGGCCTGCCGGCAATCCTTACCGGTGTGATGCTCGCCGTGGCCCGCGCCGCCGGCGAAACCGCGCCGCTGTTGTTTACCGCGCTGTTCAGCAACTACTGGATCTACCACGACGGCAGCCTGGCGGTGATGAACCCGACGGCCTCCCTGGCCGTGCTGATCTACAACTTCTCCGGCATGCCCTTCGACAACCAGCTTGAACTCGCATGGGCGGCGTCGCTGGTACTGGTAATGATCGTGCTGGTCGTGAATATCGTGAGCCGTATCTTCGGCAAGCCAAAGTATTGAAAACGGGAGCATCTGAATCTTGAACGTATCAACTGCGCAAATAGCCGCTCCGTTTGTCACCCAGGCGCCTGTGGTCATGGACTGCAAGCTGGACAAGATCTTCTACGGCAACTTCATGGCCGTGCGTGACAGCCATGTGCCGATCGAAAAGAACAAGATCACCGGCTTCATCGGCCCTTCCGGCTGCGGTAAAAGTACCGTGCTGCGTAGCCTCAACCGCATGAACGACCTGGTCAAGGGCTTCCGTTTCGAGGGCCATGTGCACTTCCTCGGCCAGGACGTCTACGGCAAGGGCGTGGACCCGGTGGTCGTGCGCCGCTACATCGGCATGGTATTCCAGCAGCCGAACCCGTTCTCGATGAGCATCTTCGACAACGTCGCCTTCGGCCTGCGCCTGAACCGCTACAAAGGCGACCTGGGCGACCGCGTCAAGCACGCCCTGCAAGGCGCCGCGCTGTGGGATGAGGTCAAGGACAAGCTCAAGGTCAGCGGCCTGTCGTTGTCCGGTGGCCAGCAGCAACGCCTGTGCATCGCCCGCGCCATCGCCACCGAGCCGGAAGTGCTGTTGCTCGACGAGCCGTGCTCGGCGCTGGACCCGATCGCCACCCGTCGCGTCGAGGAGCTGATGGTCGAGCTGAAGAAGGACTACACCATCGCCCTGGTGACCCACAACATGCAGCAGGCCATCCGCGTGGCCGACACCACGGCGTTTTTCTCGGTGGACATTTCCCAGGGCACGCGCACCGGCTACCTGGTGGAGATGGGCCCGACGGCGCAGATCTTCGAGAACCCGCGTGAACAAATGACCGGGGACTACATCAGCGGCAAGTTCAGCTGATGCCCCTGCGGGAGCTGGGATGCTCCCGTATTTTCAACTGCTTATGGGAATGCCGATGCCTGCAACACGACGCCTTGATTTGCCCGCGATTGAACGCGCACTGCGTGAGGTGCAACAGCGCTTTGCCGAGCTCAGCCGGGACTTTACCGAGCCGCGCGACCCGCTGACCGACGAAGTGCTGCACAACGTGCTTGAAGGCTACGCGCTGATTGACGACTATGTCGCGCGGGGCGTCGACCTGTTCGACCTGCAGCAGCTGGACCTGATGCTGGAGATCAACGCCACCGTGCTCTGTGGCAGCGACCCGGCACGGCGCCTGGAATACGCCCACCACCTGGCGGCGACCGAAGAACACTTCTTCAACAATGTCGAAGGTGGCATCAAGGACTTGTACAACTGGTATTGCGCGTACCGCAGTGAATCAGTCTGGAAGCGCGCCGCCGGGGTGTATGTACGCATCCTCAGCAAGCCGCAGCTGTTCATTGAAGGCAACAACCGCAGCGGTTCGCTGATCGTCAGCTATTTGCTGATGCGTGCAGGCCTGCCGCCGTTCGTGCTGACGCTGGAGAACGCCGAGGGCTACTTCAACCCTTCGTCGGTGATCCGCAACTCAGCCAAACATGGAGTCAAGGCGTTGTACGAATTGCCCAAGATCAAGAAAAAATACGCCGCCTTCCTGGAAGAACAGGCGCCGGATCCGCGCAAGTTTTTTCTCAAGGACCCGCGCCCGCCCGTTTCTCAAGGAGGCCATTGATGAGTGGTTCTCCCCTATTCGCCAGGGCAGGGCGGGTCCTCCAGCGCCTCCTGCCGATGCAGCAGCGCCCGCGTATCCGTATTTCCTTCGATATCGACGACACCCTGGCCTGCCAGCTGCACCACTGCGACGTCGAGCCGAGCCGGCTGCCGGCCTGCGTGCACCGTTGGCTGGGTGAGCCCTTGCGTATCGGCACACGCTCCCTGACCCGCGAACTACGCCGCCAGGGCTGCAGCATCTGGGTCTACACCTCGTCCGGCCGCACGCCGTCGTATATCCGCCGCTGGCTGATGCTCTACGGCATCCGCGTCGACGGCGTGGTCAACAGCGTGCTGCACAACCATGCCCTGACGGCACGCGGGCTGTCGAACGCACCCTCGAAATTCCCCCCGGCCTTCGACATCGACCTGCATGTGGATGACTCCGAAGGCGTGCGCAGTGAAGGCCATGACCACGGTTTTCGCGTGGTAGTGGTGGATCCTCAAGACGAAAACTGGGCGCAGCGGGTGTTGGAGGCCGTAGCGCAGGTCCAGGCGCAGTTGGCCTGGCAGCAGCCGCTCCGGTACAAAAAGACAACACGGCAGCGCACGGAGGTTTTTTCTTCCTGAGGCGCTGTGAAAACCCAGAAAAGCCACTCGAACGAGTGGTTTTTTTATCTTGCCGCAGCGCCCCGAGCGGCCTCAGTCGGAGCGCGCAGCCTCCATGCCGCGCCGAATCCGCATCAGGTCCTGATACGCCTCGGTGCGCTTTGCATCGGCTATCTGTTTTGCTTCGGTAAAGCGCAGCCAGTCACCGGCGTCGGCCAGGCTGCTGCCTATGATGGCGTAGGCCTGTGTTTCCAGGCGGTCGGCCTCGTAGAAGAGTTCGGTGTTTGTGGCCAGCTCAATTTCCCAGCCGGCTTGTTTCGACGCGTCACGCATATTCGCTGCCATGGCCTTCACCCCAAGGTCGTCATGTGCGAGCGAAGAGAGCAGGGGCCTGGTCGAGGCCGCCGGGTTCGTTGCTCGCGTAGGAGCGACACAAGCCGTTCTCGTGTCTGATAGGTCCTTCAATGTTGATGGATAAACGTGGGGGTTCGTTCAAATTAGTTCGGGGGGGCACTGCCTCACTATTTCCGCGCCCCCGTAACAGTTGCCGAGCGCTGAGTCCGTTAGGGGTTGGCAACGGAAAATGCATCTTCAACCACTCTTGCCGAAGGGATAGGGCACTGGACCTTGAACAACTCAAGCGGGAGTTGGGGTAGGCCTCAGTGCACCCTTTCAACGCATATGCAAAATAATCGGACTGCTGCTGGCCGGGTCGGTATGCCCGCGCAGCTTGCCGACTGCCGTGGCGTCGACCGCCTCCCCGTGGTTGCCCCAGGTGCTGCGCACGTAGGTCAGCACCTGGGCGATTTCCGCATCGGACAGTTGCTCACGAAACGCCGGCATGCGGTAGGCGTCCGGTACGCCGGCGGCGACTACCCGTTGTGAGCCGTTGAGGGTGATGTTGATCGCCGAGGCGCTTTCCTTGGCCAATGCCGAGGTGGCGCCGGCCAGGGGCGGCATCCATTCGGGCTGGCCCTTGCCGTCAAGGCCATGGCAGGAGGCGCAGCGGGTCGCGTAGGTGTGGGCGCCGGGGACGTCCTGGCGTGTGTCGGCGGCTACGTACTGCCAGGGCGTGCCGTCGCGCTGTGGGTCGCCGGGCAGTGACTTGAGGTAACGGGCGATGGAGGCCAGGTCGGCGTCTTCCATGAACTGCGTGGAGTTGTTGAAGGCTTCGGTCATCGAGCCGTAGACCACCGCATGGGCGTTGCGCCCGGTCTTGAGGAATTGCACGATCTGCGGCTCGCTCCAGCGCCCCAGGCCGGTGTTCGGGTCCTGGCGCAGGCTCGGTGCGTACCAGCCGTCGAGCAGGGCGCCGGCGAGGAACGGCTTGCCGGATTCGTCCAGGGCTTTTTCGTTGAAGGCCAGGCCGCGCGGTGTGTGGCAGCTGCCGCAGTGGCCAGGGCCTTGGACGATGTAGGCGCCACGGTTCCATAGCGCGTCCTGGTTGGGTTTGGCCGCGTAAGTGGCGGTCGGCGCGAAGAGGCCGTTCCACAAGGCGATGGGCCAGCGCAGATTGAGCGGCCAGGGAATATCGCTGGGGATGTTGGGCTCGTTGGCCGGTTGTACGCTTTGCATGAAGAACGCATACATCGCGCGGATATCGTCGTCGCTGAGCTTGGCGTAAGACGGGTAGGGCATCGCCGGGTAGAGCCGGCGACCGCCCGGTGCCACGCCGTGGCGCACTGCACGGTCGAAGTCGGCGAGGCTGTAGGTGCCGATACCGTGGGTGCGGTCCGGGGTGATGTTGGTGGCGTGAATGGCGCCCAGCGGCGTGGCCATTTCCAGGCCCCCGGCGAAGGGCGCCTTGCCCGGCAGGCTGTGGCAGGCGACGCAGTCACTGAGGCGGGCGACATACTCGCCGCGACTGACCTGTGCGGGGTCGACGCTGGCGGCCTGTTCCTGCTCAAACGGTGTGGCGGGCTGGCGGGTGACGTACCAGGCCAGCAGGCCGGCGGCGACCAGGCAGGGCAGCACCAGCCAGCCTGCGGTTCTTGCGAATCGACGGTTGTTCATGGGCGGTCTCGCTCGGTTAGCTGAAGGTGTGTCGGCTTAATGGCAGGCTGCGAACACGCTGGCCGGTCAACTGCGCTACCGCATTGACCACGGCTGGCGCCACAGCGGGGAGCGGAGGCTCACCGATGCCGCCCATCTTCTCGCCACTCTCGACGATCTTTACGTGCACCTGCGCCATCCGTGAGGGCGGCAGGATCGGGTAAAGGTCGTAGTTGCGTGCCCGTGGCTTACCGTCCACGTACACCGCTTCCTCCAGCAATGTCTGCGATAAGCCCAAGGCCACCGCGCCATTGACCTGGGCTTGCACAATCGCCGGGTTGACGATGCTGCCGGGGTCGATGGCTTCCCAGATGTGGTGCACCTTGACCTGGCCGTTTTCAAGCGACACTTCGGCGATCACTGCCGCGTGGGAGCCGAACGGCGAAGCCATGGCCACGCCACGGGCGCGCCGGGTGCCGTCTTCGGCAGTGTAGGGGCCCCGTTTCCAGCCACCGGACAACTCGCCCACGGCCTTGAGCAGGGTGGTCAGCCGTGGGTTGTCGCGCAGCAGGTGCAGGCGCAGCTCATAGGGATCGCGGCCGCCTTTGTCCGCCAGCTCATCAAGGAACGCTTCGTAGAAGAAGTCATTCAGCGAATTGCCCACCGAACGCCAGTAGCCGAGCATGGCCGGGCCCTTGACGTAGATCTGCGCGATGCGTTTGTTGGGGATGGCGTAGCTCTTGCCCGACAGGCCTTCAAGGGCGGTGGGATCGAGTTTTTCGCCCTGCTTGCCGGCGATGGCCTCGGTAGGGCCTTCGGTGGCGCTCACCGCTTCGATCGCCACCGGCAGGCCGTCGGCGTCCAGCGCGGCGCGGAACTTGACCACCGCCACCGGGCGCAACACGTCGCGCAGGAACTCTTCCTCACGGCTCCAGATCAGCTTGACCGGACGGCCCACCGCCTTGGCCAATGCAATCGCCTGGGGGTAGGGGCTGGCCGAGTCATACAGGAAGTGCCGGCCGAAAAAACCGCCCAGCAGCGGCGAGTGCAGGGTCACCTGCGCGGGGTCGAGCCCGGCGCGCTTGGCGATGTCGGCGCGGAACAGATCGGGTGCCTGGTTGGGCAGCCAGATCTCCAACGAACCGTCGGGGTTGAAGCGCGCCAGGGCTGACGGTGGCTCCAGTTGCCCATGGTTGAGGTACTGGTTGTGATAGGTGGCCTCGACCTGGGTCTTGGCGTTTTTCAACGCGCCGGCCACATCGCCTTCGTTCTCGTCGTCACGGGCCGGGCCTTGCTGGGCCGCGAGGAAATCGCGAAAGCCGTCGCTGGAAAAATCAGCGGGCATGCCGCGCACCTTTGAATCGGCCGTCGGTTCCTGCCAGTCGACCTGGATCGCCTCCACCGCACGCTTGGCGTGCCACCAGCGTTCGGCCACCACGGCCACCGCGCCGGGCAGCACGTGCACGGAGTGCACGCCTTTCATGGCTTCGACCTGGGATTGATTGCGCAGGCTGCCCACGGTCATGCCCAGGCGCGGCGCATGTTGCACGGCAGCGTGGAGCATGCCGTCGACCTTGATGTCGATGCTGTACTGCGCCTTGCCGGTGGATTTGTCATAGGCATCCAGGCGCTTGACCGGCTTGCCGATCCAGCGGAACTGGCTCGGGTCGCGCAGGGTGATGCTGGCCGGGTCGGGCACCGGCATGTCCAGGGCACGGCCGGCCAACTCGCCGTAGCCCAGGGAACGGCCGGAGGCGGCGTGCACCACGCGGCCGGGTTGGGTGGTCAGTTGGGCCACCGGCACACCGAGCTGCTCGGCGCCGGCCTGCAACAGCATGGCGCGGGCGAGGGCGCCCAGGCGGCGCATGACCGGGTAGCTCATGCGCACCGACATGCTGCCGCCGGTGATGCGCATGCCGTTCTCCATCACCACATAGGCCTCACCGGGTGGAGCGGCTTCGACGATAAAGGTGGCGGGGTCGGCATCCAGCTCTTCGCCGACGATCTGCGCCATGGCGGTATGGGTGCCTTGGCCGCCCTCCATAAAGGGGCTGAGCAGGCGCACCGTACCGTCCGGGCGAATCTCCAGGAACGCCGGTACCTGAGTGCCGCGTTCTGCGGCGGCAGCGGCCTGCACTCGGGCCGAACCCAGTGGCAGGCCGAAACCGATAACCAGCGCCCCTACGGCCGTGCTGGCGAGGAAGCGTCGACGCGACAGGTTGATCGGCTCGCCCAGGGTGAGGCCGGGGATGACGTCAGGCGTGTTCATCAGGCGCTCTCCTTCCCGGCGGCCAGGTCATGCATGGCGGCATGGATGGCGTTGTAGGTGCCGCAGCGGCACAGGTTGACCATGGCCGCGTCGATTTGCGCAGTGGTCGGCGCGGGGGTGTGCTTGAGCAGCGCGGTGGCTGCCACCACCTGCCCGGACTGGCAGTAACCGCATTGCGCCACCTGATGCTCGACCCAGGCACTGACCACCCGCTTGCCCACTTCATCAGCTTCGATGGCCTCGATGGTGGTGATCTCACGCCCGACCACCCCGGCCACCGGCGTGACGCACGAGCGCACGACATTGCCGTCCACCAGCACCGAGCAGGCGCCGCATTGGGCCAGGCCGCAGCCGTACTTGGTGCCGGTCAGCCCGAGGTCATCGCGGATCACCCACAACAGCGGCGTGTCGGCGTCGGCGTCGACCTGATAGGTCTTTTGGTTGATGCGTAATTCCATGGCTGGCTCACCTGCTGATCATCGGTCGGGATAGCGTGTTTCTTATAAGAAAGGCGATGGGCGCCCATTGTCGAACTCTAGATCAGGGCACAAGGGCCATCTATGAAAAAACCGAACATTCGGAGGATCAGGCAAGTATTCAAGAGGATTGAGTCAGCCAGGCAAGGGGGGCGATCCACGCAGTGACCCACAGCCGATTGGTTTGTGAGGGTTTATTGATCTGGGTCAGTACAACCCCCTATTGGCTCCAGATGGCCGTCCGAGAGCGGTAGCGCCGTTTTCATGGGTGATATTATGGCGCCACTATCTTGGCGTGACAGGCGCCAGTCTGATCCATGGACATGAGGCTTTAGGGAAATGCTTAAGAACGCTCCGCTGCGTCTGAAACTGTTGTTGATTCTGCTGCTGCCCATGCTCGGGTTCCTGACCTTGGCCGGCGTGTTTGTGGTGGACAACTACAAAACGCTGCGCGACATGAACACCACGGTGATGGCCAGTGCCACCGCCCAGAAGTTGAGCCAGTTGATTACCACCTTGCAGCGCGAGCGCGGTGCCAGTGGCGTGTTCCTCGGCAGTGGCGGCAAGTCCATGGGCGATCGGATGGTGCAGATGCGCAGGGACTCCAGCGCGGCCGTCGAGGTTGTGCGCGGTTTGTCCACTTCCGGGGGTGCGAACCTGGACAACGTCCTGCGGGCCCTGGACCAGTTGCCGGCGATGCGTGGGCAGGTCGATAAACTGAGCATCAACAGCACCGAATCTGGCGCACGGTATACCGAGATCATTCAAGTGCTGACCGGTTATACCCATTCCCTGGAAGCGAGCGTCAACAACGCGACCATCGTCTACGCCCTGGGGGCCCTGAATCAATTTATCGAAATGAAAGAGCGGGCCGGGCGTGAGCGCGTGGTGCTGGGCCTGGTCTTCGCCCAGGGGCATTTCGATGAAGCGCTGTTGTCGCGCTTCAGCCGCAACCTGGGCGAGTTCGGCGCCTACTACGATGCGTTCCGACGCAAAGCACCCGCGGCCTCGCTGGCGCAGTTCGATACGCAAATGCAGCAACCGGCCGCCGTCGAAGTCGCCAAGTTGCAGCGCCTGGCGTTTGAGGTGCCGATGGGTCAGGCGCTGGGGATCAAACCCGAAGCCTGGTTTGAAACCTCTACCCAACGCATTGACCTGATGAGCCAAGTGGAGGAAGCCCTGGGCCAAAGTGTCAGCAGCCTGGCGATGCACGAGCGGGATGACGCCCGCCGCGCCCTGTGGCTGACCGTTGGCGCAGTGATCGTGTCCCTGCTGGCGGTGGCGGTGTTGTCCTGGCTGATCATCCGCATGATCGATTCGGCGGTGCGCGACCTCAACCGTGTGCTCAATGACCTGGCGCAGCGCGATCTCAGTGCGCGGTCGACTTATGAGAGCAAGGATGAATTCGGTCAGATCTCGCGCAACCTCAACCGCATGGCGCAAGAGATCAGTGGCGTGGTGCAGGAAATCGGCAACGCCACCGCACAGGTTGCAACGGCGGCGGAGGAGTCTTCCACGGTGACGATGCAGACCAGCCAGAGCGTCGAGCAACAGCGCCAAAGCACTGAACTGGTGGCCACGGCGATCAACCAGATGAGCGCCACCGTGCGCGAGGTGGCGCACAGCACCAACGATGCGGCGCAACTGTCGCAGCGGGTCAATACCAGCACCACCCAAGGGCGCACCGAGATCGAAGGCACCATCACCCTGATCCGCCAGCTCTCGGGGCAGGCCGAGGACACCGCGCTGATCATTGGCGAACTCAAGCAGGAAAGCGATGGGATCTCCTCCGTGCTCGACGTCATTCGTGGCATTGCCGAGCAAACCAACCTGCTGGCCCTGAACGCGGCCATCGAAGCGGCGCGGGCGGGGGATCATGGGCGCGGATTTGCCGTGGTGGCGTCCGAGGTGCGGGTACTTGCGCAGAAGACCCAGGAGTCCACGGGGAATATTCAGCAGATGATCAGCAATCTGCAAAGTGGTTCCGATCGGGCGAGTTCGTCCATGCAGGAGACCTTGGGCAAGGCCCAGGACGGTGCGCGCAAGGTCGAACGTGCGGGTGAATTGTTGTTGGAAATCGCCGAAGGCGTGGCCAGTATCAGTGATCGCAACCTGCAGATTGCTTCGGCGGCTGAAGAGCAGAGTGCGGTTTCAGAAGACATCAACCGTAACGTCAACGAGATCAACGACCTGGTCATCCAGGTCAGTGCCGGCGCCGAGCAAACCGCAATCACCAGCCAGGAATTGGCGCGTTTGGCCGAGCACCAGCAGCAGTTGGTCAATCGGTTCAAGGTGGCGTGAGGAGAGGGCGGCCTGCTCCTGGAGTCAGTCCGCCCACCCGTCACGCACCGCACTGCGAATCCCCTCCAGCAACATCGCAAATGCCGGGTTGTCATTGTTCTCGCGCCAGATCAGGTGCAGTTCACTCTGTGCGCCTTCGCCCAGGTCGATATCGCGAAACACCACGTTCTTGAACACCACGCTGCTGGCGCAACGCGGTACCAGCGCCAAGCCCATGCCGGCGTTGACCAAGGCCAGGATGGTCAGGGACGAGCCCAGCCACTGCACATATTCGGGGGCGACACGGGCCGAGCGCAGCAGGCCGGTAAGCAGTTCGTTGAACGGCGGGTAGGCCGCATGGGCGTACATCAGGAAGGGCTGGGCGTCGAGGTCGTGGACGCTGACGCTGTCGGCGCTGGCCAGTCGATGGCTGCTCGGCACCGCCAGCACGAAGGGCTCGCGCACCAGGCATTCGGTGGCATAACCGGGTTCCAGCAGGGGCGCGCGGACGATGCCCAGGTCGATGCGCCGCGCACGCAGGGCTTCGTATTGCTGGTAGGTGTTCATCTCCGAGAGGTCGATTCTGACCTGGGGCTGCTTGAGCCGTGCCTCGGCGATGACCCTGGGCAAAAACTCATACACCGCGCTGCCGACGAAGCTGATATTCACCGTGCCGATATCGCCCTCGGCAAAACGCCGGGCGGTCACGGCCGCCTGCTGGGCGCGTTCCAGCAGGTTCTGGGCTTCGATGAAAAATGCGCGCCCGGCGGCGGTGAGGGCGACGCTGCGGGTGGTGCGGGTAAACAGCTCTACGCCCAGATGATGTTCGAGCAATTGGATCTGCCGGCTGAGGGGCGGCTGGGTCATGTTCAGGCGTTCGGCGGCGCGGCGAAAATTCAGCTCGGTGGCCACGGTGGTGAAGCAGCGCAGTTGTGTCAGTTCGAACATTGATCTAATCCAGGTATCAATCGAATGCCAAGTTAGATTAGACGGGAACAATCCCCGGCGTCCATCATCGGTGCGTCCCTAAAAAAATAATGAGTGGGAGTTGCCCTTGGATACCGTCCAGAATCCGCCCGACCCGAGCGTGCTCGTCCGCGCAGCCGCCAAGGTCAAGCGTCATGTACTGCCGTTGTTCGTGGTGATGTTCATCGTCAATTACATCGACCGGGTCAATATCGGCTTTGTGCGCAGCCATATGGAGACCGACCTGGGCATTGGCGCCGCCGCCTATGGTTTGGGCGCCGGGCTGTTCTTCATCGGTTACGCGATCTTCGAAGTGCCGTCCAACCTGTTGCTGCAGCGCTACGGCGCACGGGCCTGGTTGACGCGCATCATGTTCACCTGGGGCGCGGCCGCGATGGCCATGGCCTTTGTCCAAGGCGAAACCAGCTTCTATATCCTGCGCTTCGTGCTCGGCGCGGCCGAAGCCGGTTTTTTCCCCGGCATCATCTACTACTTCACCCAATGGTTGCCGGCCGCCGAGCGCGGCAAGGCGATGGCGATTTTCCTCAGCGGTTCGGCCATCGCCTCGGTGATTTCCGGGCCGGTGTCGGGGGCGTTGCTCAACGTCAGCGGCTTGAGCCTGCATGGCTGGCAGTGGATGTTCCTGATCGAGGGTTTTGCCTCCATCCTGTTGTGCGGGTTTGTGTGGTTCTGGTTGCAGTCTCATCCCCATCAGGCCAAGTGGCTCAGCGAGGAAGAAAAACACGCGCTGGTGACCGCCATCGCGCTTGAGCAAACGGCCCGCGAAGCCACCCGAAGCGTGCGGCCGTCGATGTTCAAGCTGCTGGCCGACAAGCAGATCGCGCTGTTCTGCTTTATCTACTTTTCCATCGCCCTGACCATCTACGGCGCCACGTTCTGGCTGCCGAGCATGATCAAGAAAATGGGCAACCTGGGCGACTTCCAGGTGGGGTTGTTCAACTCGATCCCGTGGTTGATTTCCATCGTCGCCATGTACGGTTTCGCCGCCCTGGCGAGCAAGTGGAAACACCAGCAGGCGTGGGTGGCGCTGATGCTGGTGATCGCCGCCGTCGGCATGTTCATGTCCACCACCGGCGGGCCGGTGTTTGCGTTTGTCGCCATCTGTTTTGCCGCGATTGGCTTCAAGGCCGCCTCGGCGCTGTTCTGGCCGATTCCCCAGGGTTACCTGGATGCGCGCATTGCTGCGGCGGTGATCGCCTTGATCAATTCGGTCGGCAACCTCGGCGGTTTTGTTGCACCCACCACCTTCGGCCTGCTGGAGCAGACCACCGGTTCGATTGAAGGCGGGCTGTACGGCCTGGCCGCGACCTCGCTGGTGGCCGCGGTGGTGGTGTTCTTTGCGCGCACCGCACCACGGCCCGGTGTGCCGCCCACCTCCAAACCGACTACTCATCATCACGCCTTGCGTCCAGGCCCACAGGGAGCCGCCTCTTGAAAATCGTCCGCGTCACCGTCACCCCCATCGCGTTTCGCGACCCGCCGCTGCTCAACGCCAGCGGTATTCACGAAGCCTTCGCGCTGCGCTCGATCATCGAAATCGAGAGCGACACCGGCTACATCGGCCTTGGCGAGAGCTACGGCGATGCCCCGGCGCTGGCGATCCAGCAACAGGTCAAGGACCAACTGATCGGCCTCGATCCGTTCAACCTCAACCAACTGCGCGCCATCGTGCAGGCCACCGTGGCGGCGCACAAACCCGCGAGCATTGCCGGCGCCGAACTGGCCCCCGGTTCCCATGCGAGCAAGGCAGTGAGCAATGCCTATTCGGCGTTCGAGGTGGCGTTTCTCGACCTGCAGGCGCACTCATTGAATGTGCCGCTGGTGGACCTGCTGGGCGGCGCGATCCGCGACCGGATCCCGTTCAGCGCCTACCTGTTCTTCAAGTATGCCGAGCACATCGATTCGCCCTATAAACCCGACAGCTGGGGCGAAGCCCTCAACGAAGTACAGATCGTCGCCCAGGCGCGGCGGATGATCGACACCTATGGCTTCAAAAGCATCAAGCTCAAGGCCGGTGCGCTGGACCCTGAGCATGAAGTGGCGTGCATCAAGGCCTTGAAAAAGGCCTTTCCAGGCGTGCCGCTGCGCATTGACCCGAATGGCAACTGGTCCCTGGAAACCTCGATTCGCATGGCCGAACTGCTCGGCGATGACCTGCAGTATTACGAAGACCCGACCCCCGGCCTGGAAGGCATGGCCGAGCTGCACACACGCACCGGCTTGCCCCTGGCGACCAACATGGTGGTCACCGATTTTGACGAGTTCCGCCGCAGCGTGGCCCTGAACAGCGTGCAGATCGTGCTCGCCGACCATCACTACTGGGGCGGCCTGCGCGACACCCAGGTATTGGCGAAGATGTGCCAGACCTTTGGCCTGGGCGTGTCGATGCACTCCAACTCACACCTGGGCATCAGCCTGATGGCCATGGCCCACGTGGCCGCGTCGGTGCCCAATCTCGACTACGCCTGCGATACCCACTACCCCTGGCAAGAACCGGACGAAGAAGTGATCAAGGGCGGCAAACTGCCGATCGTTGACGGCTGCGTGAAGATCACCCGCGCACCGGGGCTGGGCCTGGAGCTGGACCCTGATCAACTGGGCAAGCTGCATGACCAATACCTCAGCTGCGGCATTCGCCAGCGCGACGACGTGAAGCAGATGCAGCGCTACCAACCGGATTGGAAGACCGTCAAACCGCGTTTCTGAAGCTGGTCGCTTCGTTTTGCCCGGTGGAACCTTTAGCGGCCGCCGGGCTTTTTTTCAGCTGAAATCTTCTTCGAAGTGCTCCTGTTCACCCCGTGTATCACTCTGGCGTCGCACCACCTCCATCTGCCGCAACTCCACCCGGCGGATTTTGCCGGAAATGGTCTTGGGCAATTCGCTGACAAACTCGATCCGCCGCACCCGCTTGTAGGGCGCCAGGTGCTCGCGGGCGAACTCAAGGATGTGGCGTGCCAGCTCGGCACTGCCAGGGGCGTCGTGGGCCAGGATCAGGAACGCCTTGGGCACCGCCAGGCGCAACGGATCGGGGCTGGGCACCACGGCCACTTCCATCACCGCCGGGTGTTCGATCAGTGCGCTTTCCAGCTCGAAGGGGCTGATGCGGTAGTCGGAGGCCTTGAACACGTCGTCGGCGCGCCCCACGAAGGTGATGTAGCCGTCGGCGTCGATCTGCGCGGTGTCGCCGGTGCGGTAGTAACCGTCGCGCATCACCTCGGCGGTTTTCTCCGGGCTGTCTTCGTAGCAGAGCATCAGGCCCAGTGGGCGTATATCCAGGGGCAGGGCGACTTCACCCTCGGTGCCCGGCACACCGTCGGCGTCCAGCAGGGCCACCTGGTAGCCCGGCAACGGGCGGCCCATGGAGCCTGGTTTGAGCATCTGGCCCGGCGTGTTGCCGACCAGGGCGGTGGTTTCCGACTGGCCGAAGCCGTCGCGCAGGGGCAGGCCCCAGGCCTGTTGGATCTGCTCGATGATCTCCGGGTTCAGCGGTTCACCGGCGCCCACCAGTTCGCGCAGGTTCAGGCGCGATTTGTAGCTGGCCAGGTCTTCCTGGATCAGCATGCGCCACACCGTGGGCGGGGCGCACAGGCTGGTCACCCGGTACTGCTCCAGCGCGCCGAGCAATGCCTGGGCACTGAACCGCGCGACGTTATGGATAAAAATGCAGGCGCCGGCATTCCACGGTGCGAACAGGCAGCTCCAGGCATGCTTGGCCCAGCCCGGCGAGGAGATGTTCAGGTGCAGGTCGCCGGGTTGCAGGCCGATCCAGTACATGGTCGACAGGTGGCCGACCGGGTAGCTTTGGTGGCTGTGCAGCACCATCTTCGGTTTTGAGGTGGTACCGGAGGTGAAATACAGCAGCATCGCGTCCGTGGCCAAGGTACGGCCCTCGACCTCGAACCGCTCGGGGTATTCGAAGGCGGCGCTGTGCGCGACCCAGCCAGTAGGCGCCGCCCCCACACAGACGCGGCTGCAACCCTCGCCCAGGCCCTCGAACTTGCCGACATGCGCCGCGCCCACCACCAAGTGGCGGACCTGGCCACGCTCGATGCGGTCGTGCAGGTCAACCGGGTTGAGCAGGGCAGTGGCGGGGATCACCACGGCGCCGAGCTTGAAGGCCGCCAGCATGGTTTCCCACAGCGCCACATCGTTGCCGAGCATCAGCAGCACGCGTTCGCCACGCTTCACGCCGAGGGCGCGCAGGTGGTTGGCCACCTGGTTGGAGCGCGCGGCCAGTTGCTGGAAACTGTAGCGCTGCTCGCTGCCGTCCTCTTCGACGATCCACAGCGCGTCGGCGGCATTGCCCTCGGCCATGGCATCGAAGTAGTCCAGGGCCCAGTTGAAGGCGTCCAGTTGCGGCCAGCGGAAGTCGCGGGCGGCGGTGGCGTAGTCGGTGCGGTGCGCGAGCAGGAAATCCCGGGCAGCCAGGAAGGACTGGGTCATGGTCGGTGTCCTTAATTATTGTTGTGGGGACTGACCCTCTCGGGTGCACCGAGAGGCTGGACCGAGTATAGGCACGCATAAATAAGAGCAAAACGCTCAAAAACACCGGAGCGTTGTGCAAAAAAGTCATGGGCGATAAGGGCTGGCGAGGGGTGATTGACGGGCGATACGTAAAAGTCCAATATGGAATTATAAGTACAAGAAATCCCGCTCCAGCTTTTTCTTCACGCTTGCCAAAACCAATAACAACTCGCGAGACACGACCATGAAGAAACTCTCCCTCATCACCGCCCTGGCCTTGGGCCTGATCGCCTCCAGCCAGCTGCTGGCCGCCGAGAAAACCCTGCGCATCGGCATCGAAGCGGCTTACCCACCGTTTGCGTCCAAGACCGAAGAGGGCAAGATCGTCGGCTTCGACTACGACATCGGCAATGCGCTGTGTGCGCAGATGAAGGTCAAGTGTGTGTGGGTCGAAGGTGAATTCGACGGCCTGATTCCTTCCCTCAAGGTGAAGAAAATCGACATGGCCTTGTCGTCCATGACCATCAATGACGATCGCAAGAAGTCGGTGGATTTCTCCCACAAGTACTACTTCACCTCGTCGCGCCTGGTGATGAAGGACGGTGCCGTGGTGGACGACCAGTACGCCAGCCTCAAGGGCAAGACCGTGGGTGTGCAGCGCGCCACCACCACCGACCGTTACGCCACCGAAGTGTTCGAACCCAAGGGCATCAACGTCAAGCGCTACAGCAATAACGAAGAGATCTACATGGACCTGGCGGCAGGCCGGCTGGATGCAATCTTTGCCGACACCATTCCCTTGAATGACTTTTTGCAGATGCCTCGGGGCAAGGGCTACGGGTTTGTCGGACCGGAACTCAAGGACCCGAAATACGTGGGCGAGGGCGCCGGGATCGCGGTGCGCAAGGGCAATACCGCGCTGGTCAGCGAACTGAACAGCGCCATCGACGGCATTCGTGCCAGTGGGGAATACCAGAAGATTTCACAGCAGTACTTCAAGGCCGACATCTACGGCGATTGAGCATCCTGCGCGGGCACAATATGGGAGGGGGGCACCCCGATGGCGGTGGGTCAGTTACACCTGCCGACGCTGCCTGCACGCGCTCAAGTGTGCAGGCTCTTACAGGTCAACCCCGGCAACCACTCGTCGCCACTGTCAATTCTGACAGCTAGACGCCCCTCCCCACCGGGTGTCTGATT